>AVDB01000004.1 GCA_000472185.1 Rhodobacteraceae bacterium HIMB11
ACCTGAAATGGAAAATAGTACAAAATCAGTCGGTACAGATATATTCTGTGTCGCAAATTCTGTTTGAAATATTTTGTTTCCAATGCATTTAGCGTGAAAACGTAGAGGGTGGAATGAAACAGTACCTTTTCCAAGAATTGCTGCATGCCGCGCATGAAGTTTACTCAAGCACGGACGCATTAAAGCAGTTCGCGCCATGGCCTTCGGATCTTTTGTACGTTGAAAGGCCGGTACAACCAGTCCCAGCAATTCGGCAGATCAAGATGTGGTCAGATGAGCACCCCCTTCATACCGCGACCCAACAGGTCGCGGATATTGGAGATTGGAAACAAACCTACAGAGAAGATGAGGTGGGGTTTGGGTTCTTGCAAGACTATGGGTATCTTGAGCTTTATGGACCCAATGGCCATTTTCAGACAGATCAAGGCCGCGCTTACATAGGATATTGGGGGCGGGGCCTATATTATCCATGGCACCGGCATGAAGCAGAAGAAATATATGCCGTTGTCAGTGGTTCAGGCTATTTCGAAAGCGAGGGCGCAGAAGCGGCCCTATTAAAGACGGGCGATACCCGCATGCATCATAGCAACCAACCCCATGCGCTGACCATGACGGACGGACCAATATTGACGTTTGTCCTGTGGCGCGGCGCTGGCATGGCGGGGCTCCCATTGATGGGAGCCAGATAGCATTGGTTCCTATCCACGACCGATGTAGGGCATAGTTGTCGCCATGACCGTCATGAACTGGACGTTTGCGTCCAAAGGCAGCTCTGCCATATGCAACACGGAAGAGGCGACATGGTCTACATCCATCACCGCCTCGGCGCGGACCGACCCATCAGGTTGTGGCATTCCTTGGGTCATGGAATAGGCCATGTCGGTTAGGGCGTTTCCAATGTCAATTTGACCACATGCGATATTGAATGCGCGGCCATCCAATGAAATCGTGCGGGTTAACCCCGTTATCGCATGTTTTGAGGCGGTGTAGGCCACAGAGCCCACACGGGGCACATAGGCAGACACAGATCCGTTGTTGATGATGCGGCCGCCTTGCGGTTCCTGATGACGCATCAGGCCAAATGCCTTTCGTGCGCAGATAAACGACCCCGTCAGATTGATATCGATCAAGGATCGCCAATCATCAACATCGACTTCGTCAATAGGTTTGCCTGGCAGGGTGATGCCCGCGTTGTTAAACAGGGCGTCCAACCGTCCAAAACGTTCAACAAACGCGTTAAACGACGCATCAACCGCATCTGCATCTGCAACATCACAGGGCAGTGCCATTGCATTTTCATGCTTTTTTTCCATATCGGACAATGGATCGGGGTTTCGACCAATCAGGCCAACGGACCATCCCTCTTTCAAAAAACGCTCTGCACAGGATTTGCCAACACCGCGTCCTGCGCCTGTAATGATGATCGTTTTGGCCATGAAATTTAGTCCCCGTCTACTATTTGTTGCAAAAAATCTATACCATTCATAGGGTAAATCAAGCGCCGTAGAGCCAAGAGGGAAAAGCAAGATGACACAGGTAAATGTTTTTGATTCAGGTGTGTGTTCATTGGGTGAGGGTGCATTGTGGCATCCAACGCGCAATCAATTCTTTTGGTTTGATATCAACAATAACGCACTCTTCTCTCAGGAAGAGGAGACACGCATCCGCTGGGACTTTGATGCCCATGTCACTGCGGCGGGATGGGTGAACGATGATCAATTAATGATCGCCCATGAAACCAGCCTGCTGCTCTTCAATCTGAAGTCTCGGGAAAGCGAAAAGATTGTGGATTTAGAGGCGGATGATCCGATCACGCGCAGTAATGATGGGCGCGCGGATCCATGGGGTGGATTTTGGATTGGAACCATGGGCAAAAAGTTGGAAAAGGATGCAGGCGCAATCTATCGGTATTATCGTGGAGAGCTGCGCACACTTTACACGCCATGGACAATCCCGAACGCGCAGTGCTTTTCACCAAATCGCGATTTCGCATATTTAACGGATACGCCAAACGGTGAAATTTTAAGACAACGCTTAGATCCCAAGGACGGTTGGCCATTGGGTGATCCAGAAGTGTTCATCACCCTGCCAGAAAGCGATTTTCGCCCCGATGGGGCCGTTGTTGATGCCGAAGGGCGTATTTGGATTGCCCATTATGGGCACGCAAAAATCACCTGTCACGACGCGGATGGCAAATTGGTTGATCAGATCAAGATGCCCGCAAATTGTATTACATGCCCCGCGTTTGGTGGAATGGATGGTACGACATTATTCGCAACAACCGCGGCGCAGGCCTATACGCCCGATCGGATGAGCGAAGATCCAATGGCGGGACAGACATTCGTGATGGAGTTGGGCGTCAAAGGACAACAGGAACATCAGGTAATCTTATAAAGGAGCTTGATATGAAAGTTTTGATCATTGGGGGCGGCGGCGTCATTGGGCAGAAATTGGCGCGTAAATTGGCGCACCGCGGTCATCTGCGGGGTGCTGAAATTGCGCATATGACCTTGGCTGACGTGGTGAACCCTGCGCCAATCACGGCTGGTTTCCCTGTGGATGTGGTTCGTGTTGATATTTCAGATCGCGCATCCGTCGATGAACTGATTGCGGGGCGCTATGATGTGATTTATCTGCTGGCCGCGATTGTTTCCGCACATGCAGAAGAAGATTTTGATGCGGGTATGAACATCAATCTTTTCGGCAGTTATCACGTGTTCGAGGCCGTGCGTGCCTTGGGCACAAAACCCGTGATCGTGTTTTCATCCTCTGTCGCTGTTTATGGCGGAGAGGTGCCTGACCCGATTGAGGATCACACCTTTCTTAATCCGCAAACATCCTACGGAACGCAAAAGGCGATTGGTGAATTGTTGCTGAATGATTTTTCACGGAAAGGATATTTTGATGGCCGCGGTTTCCGTTTGCCCACCATATCGGTGCGTCCGGGTAAACCCAATCGCGCGGCATCCTCGTTCATGTCGTCAATCATTCGTGAGCCCCTGAACGGGGAAGAGGCGATTTGCCCGGTCGGCCCCGACTTTATGCATCCCTATCTGTCGCCCAGAAAATGTGTGGAAAATCTAATCCTTGGCACCGAAGTTGCGGCTGAGGATTTGGGGCAAAATCGTTGTATGATGATGCCTGGGCGGGCCTGGAGCATTCAGCAATTGGTTGATGCGATGACAAGGGTCGCAGGCCCCGAACCCGCGAAACTGATTAAATGGCAAGAGGATGCCGCCATCCAAGCGATTGTGAATGGTTGGCGTTATGATCTGAATGCGCAAAAGGCGCTTCGTCTTGGGCTCAGTGCCGATGACAGTTTTGAAGATAACGTGAGCTATTATATTGAGGATGATCGGCCCTGATCATTTGGGAAATCAGACACGCCAATGATCCAATCGCGCACGTCAATGGCTTGGGCGCTTAGGGGTTTGTCCCGTGCCCAAACCAAATAAACGCCGCGCCCTGTATTCCAAGCCCAATCTTTGCGGGCAAGGAGTAATCCACGCTCTAACAAATTGCGCACAATGTGATCCCAACCAAAAGCAAAGCCTTCGCCTGACACCGCCGCTTGAAGCACCAGCGCATAGTCATTCAGGCGCAAACCCGCATGAATGTCGCGATTTGGGATATCGTGATGGGCGAACCAATCGCTCCATGTGGGGCGTTCGCGGATGGGTTCCTCAAGGTGGATCAGGCGTTCGTTCATCAAATTTGGGATAGAGCGCAGATTGCGCGCTGATTGCATCACACGAGGGTGAGCGACGGGGTATATGATTTCATCCGCGATTTTTGCAGCCTCATGCCCTGCCCAGTTGCCATTTCCTACACGTATGCCAAGTGATATATTTTCGACGTTCAAATCAACGTCACGATCACTGGTTTGTAGGCGTAAGTCGATCTGGGGATGGATGGTGTGAAACGCGCTTAGGCGCGGCATCATCCAATAATAGGAAAACGCCGATGATGTGGATAGGGTAACGTGTAAATTACGACCCAACTCTTGCGTGGCTGTAATGGCGGCCTCTAACCCTGATAAAGATCGCGAAACCCCTGCAAATAAACGCGCTCCAGCGGCTGTTAGTGTTACATTACGGTGGGCGCGTACAAACAAAACGGTGCCAAGCGTGTCCTCAAGCTGACGGATGGCGGCACTAACGGATGGCTGCTGAATCGCCAATTCCTCTGCTGCACGGGTGAATGATCCCAATCGGGCCGCCGATTCAAATATGATCAGGTTGCGGGGGGATTGAAATTTTTTCCAAAAATTTTGCATAGTTTGTGTCTATCCAAAACATGGATTTTTTCAAGGGTCACAAAGTGGTTTTCTGTGCTTAGATAGCGAGAACTGAATTTTCGGAGCGCGCATTATGGCAAGACGCAGTCGCAAAGATCGCAGATCATCGGAAACCGTGGGCGGCGCGATCCCGTCCCCCTATATCCAACGCAGTGTTCCCCATTTCGATGTTTTGGATGAGGCGCAGTTGCAACAATTGGATCAACAGGTTGATTGGTTGATCGAAAACATTGGCGTCGCCTTTCGCGATGATCCCGTTGCCTTGGACATTTGGCGCGCGGCGGGGGTTACGCCAACAGGCGAACACGGGGATTTAATTCGCGCGGATGCAAAGTGGATCCGCGAATTGGTCGCCAAATCGCCCTCGCAGTTCACGCAAATCTCGCGCAATCCTGCGCGCAATGTAACGATTGGGGGCAACCATCAGGTGTTCGCCCCAATCTATGGTGCGCCCTTTGTGCGTGATCTGGAAAAGGGGCGCAGATACGCGGCCTTTGACGATTATGAAAAATTACTGAAATTGGTTTATATGCATCCAAATCTGCACCATGGCGGGTTGGTCATTTGTGAACCCACGGACATTCCTGTTTCGAAACGTCATTTGGACATGGTTTATGCGCAAATGACCCTGTCGGACAAACCTCATTTGGGGGCCATCACCGAAAAAAGCCGTGCGCAAGACAGTGTGGATATGGTGGAAATCATGTTTGGTGCAGATGTGATGGAGGACCATGTGTGCATCATGGCCAACGTGAACACCAACTCTCCCCTTCTGGTGGACCGCGTGGTGAGTGAGGCGATCCAAGTCTATTCCTCGCGCGGACAGGCGATGGTTGTGACGCCCTTTATCCTAACGGGGGCCATGGGGCCTGTCAGCACTGCAGCCTCGGTCGCGCAGGCGGTGGCCGAGTCCATGATGTGCTGTGCCTTTGCGCAATTGGTGCGTCCCGGTGCGCCATTTGTGATGGGCAATTTCCTATCGTCGATGAGTTTGAAATCAGGTGCGCCCACATTCGGAATGCCCGAACCGGTGCTGTCCAACTATGTCATCGGACAAATGGCGCGGCGTTTGGGGTTACCCCTGCGCTGTGGCGGATCCTTGACTGCATCAAAAATCGAAGATGCCCAAGCCGCCTATGAAAGTGCGGATAGTATGCATTCAACAATGTTGGCGGGATCAAACTATACCCTACATGCAGCGGGGTGGTTAGAAGGTGGCCTGTCAACAGGATTTGAAAAACTGATCATGGATGCAGATCGGTTGGGTAGCTATCAAAAATTCTTGGGTCAGGGGTTGGATTTAGGCCCAGATGCCTTTGCACGCGATGCCTATGAACAGGTGGCGCCTGGGGGGCATTTCCTGGGCAGTGATCATACCATGCGCAATTATCAAACGGCGTTTTATGAACCCAAGCTAAGCGACAGTGAAAATGTCGAAAGCTGGGAAGAAGGCGGTTCAAAGGATATGCGCAAACGTGCCTTTGAACGCTGGAACGAAATGTTAAAGCAATATGAACCACCCGCATTGGACGCGGCCAAGAAAGAGGCGCTGACAGACTATGTCGCGCGGCGCAAATCGGAATTGCCCGATGCGTGGTATTGATGAGGGAGAGTGACAAATGCCAACCATTCAAAAAGACGAAACAATAGGCGCCAAAGCCTTACCCAGCCACGCAAAAGTCGTCGTCATCGGCGGCGGTGTTGTTGGGTGTTCCATTTTATTCCACTTGGCAAAATTCGGATGGAAGGATGTGATCCTGTTAGAACGGGATGAGCTGACATCTGGATCCAGCTGGCACGCAGCGGGGCAAATCCACACGATCAGTTCGGATCCAAATATCAGTCGACTACAAGGCTACACAATCGATCTGTACAAAGAGATCGAGGAGACATCGGGCCATTCCGTCGGTTTGCATATGACGGGCGGTTTTTATTTGGCCTCGAACAAGGAATGGTACGACTACCTAAAACGCGAACGGTCCAAGGCGCGTTACATGGGATTGCATCAGGAATTCATCAGCCCTGCTGAAGTGGCCGAACGTCATCCCCTGATTGATCCAAAACATTATTACGCGGCCCTTTGGGACGATCAGGATGGGGATTTAGACCCATCAGGCGCCACATATGCGTTTGCAAAATCTGCGCGTGTTCATGGGGCGCAATATTTTACGCACACACCCGTCACTGCAACCACGCAACGCGCAGATGGCAGTTGGGATGTCACCACGCCACGCGGCGTTGTGAACGCAGAAATCATTGTGAACTGCGGTGGGCTATGGGCGCGTGAGGTTGGCAAAATGGGTGGCCTAAACGTGCCTGTCCAGCCGATGGAACACCATTATTTGTTGACCGAAAAAATTGATGAGGTTGCAAATTTCGGCTCTCGTCTACCCTGTGGCATTGATTATGAGGCGAACATTTATTTCCGTCAGGAACGCGAGGGCATGTTGCTGGGCACCTACGAACCTGTGGGCACACCATGGAAGGTGGGCGGCACGCCGTGGGATTTCGGGCACGAATTGTTACAACCGAATTTGGACAATATCGCGGATCGATTGGAATTGGCCTTTGAACGTATTCCTGCACTGGCAGAGGCGGGGATTAAGGACGCAATCAACGGCCCATTCACCTTTGGCCCCGATGGCAATCCCATGATTGGCCCTGTTCCTGGCATGACCAATTATTGGTGCGCGGTCGGTGTGATGGCGGGCTTCTGTCAGGGCGGTGGCGTTGGTCTGACCATGGCGGAATGGATGATTGATGGGGAACCGTCAATCGATGTTTGGGCGATGGATGTCGCCCGCTTTGGCGATTGGGCGACACCCGATTGGGGCACGGTCAAATCCACGGAAAACTATGAACGTCGTTTTGTGATGACCTTCCCCAATGAAACCTTGCCAAAGGGGCGTGTGCAGCAAACAACCGCGCTTTATGACCGTCTGGTGATGAAGGGCGCGCGGATGGGGCAATCCTTTGGATTGGAAAACGCGCTTTGGTTCGCAAATGACCCCTCAGATGCGTGGGAGGATCCGACATTTGAACGCAATCGGTCCCACGATTACGTCGCCGCCGAATGCGCCGCCGTACGCAGTTGCGTTGGCGGGATCGAGGTTGCAAACTTTGCAAAACACGTGATCAAAGGCGCAGGCGCGCGGGAGTGGTTGAACAAAACCATGGCAGGGTTCATTCCGAAACCCGGCCGCATCGCCCTGACCCCGATGATTACGGAAAAGGGTCGTCTTTATGGGGATCTTACGGTGGCCTGTTTGGCGGAGGATCATTTCATGCTGTTTGGTTCAGGTGTGATGCAGGATGCGCACAGCCGTTTTTTCGCAAAAACCTTGCCCGATGGTGTGACGCATGAAAACCAAACGGCTGAATGGCATGGCATTGCCCTGTCTGGTCCAAAATCGCGTGAATTGCTGTCCCGCATTACCCGTGATGATGTGTCAGCCGAGGGGATGAAATTCCGCGATTGCCGCGAAACTTTCGTCGGCGGTGTGCCCGTCGTTTTGAACCGCATCAGTTTCTCGGGTGAATTGGGATACGAAATTTATTGCCGTCCCCAATACCTATTGCGCCTCTCCGAGGCGATTGAAGAGGCGGGTGCCGATTTGGGATACAAATGGTACGGCGCACGCGCGTTGATGTCCCTACGCCTTGAAAAAGGATGGGGCGCATGGGGGTTGGAATTCCGCCCCGATTTTGATGCTGTCGAAAGTGGCATGGATGCGTTCATCAATTGGAGCAAAGAGTTCACAGGCAAATCCGCGACCCTTGCCGCGAAAGAGGCAGGACCAAAGCGGAAATTGGTCACCTTGGTCATTGATACGCCCATTGATGTCACCTCGGATGAAGCGGTTTTGGTCGGCGACACGGCCGTCGGCTACATCACATCAGGTGGCTATGCCCATCACGCGCAATGTTCCATGGCGATGGCCTATGTCGCAACCGAACACGCCGCGGCGGGTACGACGCTTGATGTTGAAATTTTGGGCGAACGCTATGGTGCGACGGTGCAGGGCGCACCAATCTATGACTCAAGCGGTGCCAAGATGCGGGGGTGACGCATGGAATTTGCGCTGATGCGCAATGGGAAAACCAATTTACAAACGCGGGCCACATGGCCTGCGTTTTTTTATAGAGTTGATTTCGTTTTGATTTACATGTTCAACTTCAGTCAAATGATAAAAAGCAGGGGTGGTCAAACATGAAAAAACCAGAGGATTTACGCTCAGCCCGTTGGTTTGCACCAGATGATTTGCGCTCATTCGGTCATAGATCACGGGCGATGCAGATGGGATTGGATGGTGCCGATTGGGAGGGAAAGCCAATCATCGCCATTATCAACACCTGGTCTGATCTATCACCCTGCCACCACCATCTGCGCGATCGTGCTGAGTATGTGAAAAAGGGTGTTTATCAGGCTGGTGGTATGCCCGTTGAAATGCCCGTCCATTCCTTTGCTGAGCAATTTTTGAAACCCACCTCGATGCTCTATCGCAACATGGGCGCGATTGAGGTGGAAGAGACATTGCGTTCGCACCCCATTGATGGTGCTGTTTTGATGGGGGGCTGTGATAAATCCACGCCCGCGCTTGTCATGGGCGCTGTCAGCATGGGTATTCCATTCATCTATCTACCGGCAGGGGCCATGTTGCGTGGTAATTACGCGGGTGAAAAGTTGGGCTCTGGGACGGATACGTGGAAATATTGGGACGAACGGCGCGCGGGCAATATCAACAAAGAACAATGGGACGGTGTTCAGGGTGGCATTGCGCGCAGTTATGGCACCTGTATGACCATGGGTACCGCGTCCACCATGATGAGTATTGCAGATGGTTGGGGCCTGACCTTGCCCGGTGCATCCACAATTCCGGCCCCGGATGCGGGCCATAAACGGATGTCGGCGGCCTGCGGTCGGCGCATCGTTGATATGGTGTGGGAAGATTTAACGCCTGATCAAATCATGACGCCCGCCAGCACGCGCAACGCGGTTACCGTTGCGATGGCCACAGGCTGTTCCACAAATGCAATTATTCACTTGATTGCGATGGCGCGCCGTGCGGGTGTGGACCTGACCTTGGATGATTTGGACGATATCGGTCGCACAACCCCCGTGATTGCAAATATCCGCCCCTCGGGTTCTGAATACCTGATGGAGGATTTCTATTACGCAGGGGGGCTGCGCGCCCTGATGGTTGAGCTGGGCGATAAATTGGACCTAAGCGTTAAAACAGTGACGGGTAAAACCTTGGGCGAATGCCTAGAGGGGGCTGTGAATTACAACGATGACGTCATTCGCCCTTTATCCAACCCCGTCTATCACGAAGGATCCTTGGCCGTGTTGAAGGGGAACTTGGCACCTGATGGGGCTGTCATCAAACCCGCGGCAATGGATCCCAAGTTTCAAAAACATCGTGGACCCGCAATTGTTGCGGACAGCTATGATGAGATGAAAAAAATCATCAATGACGAAGATTATCCAATGACCCCTGATCATGTTCTGATCCTGCGCAATGCAGGGCCAATTGGTGGGCCGGGTATGCCAGAATGGGGCATGATCCCCATGCCAAAGGCGCTGTTAAAGCAGGGGCATCGCGATATGGTGCGCCTGTCGGATGCGCGCATGTCGGGCACATCATACGGGGCCTGCATCCTGCATGTCGCGCCCGAGGCCTATATCGGCGGTCCATTGGCCCTGATTGAAACGGGGGATATGATTGAGGTGGATGTGCCAAATCGCATATTGAACGTGGATATTTCGGATGCGGACATGGCCGCGCGTCGTGAAAAATGGGGGGCACCGCCCCCGCGATATGAACGCGGCTGGGGGCAGATGTACACGCAGCATATCGAACAGGCGGATAAGGGATGCGATTTCGATTTCCTACGTACGGATTTTGGGGCCCCAGTTCCAGAGCCTGAGATCAACTAATGGCGCTGGGGCAGGCGCTATGCGGGGTGTCGGGAATTTTGGTCACCCCTTTTGATGAAAGCGGTGCGATTGACCCGCCGCGTTTGGTCCCCGTCATTGATCGCGCCATTGCGGCAGGTGTTGATATCCTGACCGTGAATGGCAATACGGGCGAATTTTACGGCCTGTCCACTGCCGAGGCAGTCACCATGGTGCAGTCGGTTTGTAAATTGGTTGACGGGCGCGTTCCCGTTGTCGCGGGCATTGGACGTGCCTTGCCTGATGCGATTGCGCTGACACATGCATCTGTTGCGGCAGGTGCAGATGCGCTGATGATCCACCAACCCCCTGATCCTTTTGTCGCGCCACGCGGGGCCTGTGATTATATTCGCGCTATTCGTGACGCCGCGGGGGATGTCCCCCTAATCCTTTATTTGCGCAACGATGGGATTGGGGTGGATGCCATATCACAGATGTGTTCAATCGAGGGTGTGGTCGGTGTTAAATGGGCCACCCCCAATCCGATGGTCTTGAAACGTGCCATCGCGTTGGCCCCTGATCACATCACATGGGTCGGTGGTTTGGCCGAGGTTTGGGCACCCAGTTTTTATGCGGTTGGGGCCCGTGGCTTTACCTCAGGGTTGATCAATGTCTGGCCCGAACATTCGGTTGCGATCAATCGCGCGCTAGAGGCGGGTGATTTTGATCATGCGCTTAGATTGATTGAAACAATGCAAGTGTTTGAGGATATCCGCGCCGCCGAACAAGGGGGTGCCAATGTCTCTGGTGTGAAAGCCGCGCTTGCCATGCTGGGCAATGATTGCGGCGGCGCGCGTCCACCTGCGGCCTGGCCGCTACGCGATGATCAAAAGGCGGCATTGAAACATTTCATGAATAAGAACAGACTGATTTCATAGGGGGATCAAATGAGCGATACAGATCTAAAGCCTGAAACCAAAGCGCAACTTGAACAGGTCTCGGTGGCGACATTAGCCACAGCCCTCTTTAAACGGGGGCTGCGCAATCAAGTGATCCAAGATGTGCGTCCCGTGAAACCCAAAGCGCACAATATGGTTGGGCCCGCATTCACCCTGCGTTACATCCCCGCACGTGAAGATCGCAACCAATTGGTGGTTTTTCGCGATCCTAAACACCCACAGCGCCATGCAATTGAAACCTGTCCTGCGGGACATGTGTTGGTTATGGACAGTCGGCGTGATCCCTCAATGGCGTCTGCGGGCGATATTTTGATCACGCGGCTGATGGTGCGCGGTGGGGCAGGTGTGGTGACAGACGGTGGATTTCGTGATGCGATGAACATTGGCGAATTGGACATCCCCGCCTATCACAATCGCCCCTCAAGCCCGACGAACCTGACCAACAATGAGGCGATTGAAATCAACGGTCCGATTGGATGCGGGAATGTTGCGGTGTTTCCTGGGGATATTATGGTGGGTGATGCAGATAGCGTCATTGTTATTCCCGCAGAGATTGCCGAAGAGGTCGCCGCAGAGGCAACCGAAATGACCGCCTATGAAGATTTCGCAATCGAACAGGTCCGCGCGGGTCAATCCATCATCGGGTTATATCCCGCAACGCACCCAGAAAATCTGGATGCGTTTCAGGAATGGCGTAAAAAGAACAACCGTTAGCCAACGATGTTATAGTCGGGGCCATAGGGGTAGCCCGTGATGTTTTCGTTGCCATCTTCTGTGATGATCAGAATATCGTGTTCGCGATATCCCCCTGCACCTGCTTGGCCCTCGGGAATGGTCAGCATGGGTTCCATTGAAATGACCATGCCTGGTTCTAAGACGGTATCAATATCTTCGCGCAGTTCCAATCCTGCCTCGCGGCCATAATAATGGCTTAGCACCCCAAACGAATGTCCGTACCCAAAGGTGCGATATTGTAATAATCCGCGATCTTCGAAAAAGGCGTTGATTTGGTGGGTGACTTCGGCGCAGGACACGCCCGGTTTCAACAGGCTGATCCCATATTCATGGGCGGCGACATTTGCGTTCCATATGGCCAAGGATGCATCGTCAACTTCGCCCACAAACAATGTGCGTTCCAATGCGGTATAGTATCCTGAAATCATCGGAAAGGTATTGAGTGACAGGATATCGCCCCGCTGCAATTTGCGCGATGTGACAGGATTATGGGCACCATCGGTATTAATGCCAGACTGGAACCACACCCATGTGTCGCGATATTCCGCATCGGGAAAGCGTTTGGCAATTTCCAATTCCATCGCATTGCGTCCCGCCATGGCCACATCAATTTCGCGGGTTCCTTCGCATATTGCCTCGCGAATGGCATATCCCCCGACATCTGCAACCGCCGCACCATGGCGGATCAGGTCCAATTCAGCAGGGGATTTATGCATGCGCTGGCGCATTGTTTCGCCCGCGATATTAACCGAGTGCTTGGGTGAGAGAAATTCATCTAGCAGGCTTTTTTGGGCAAGGGATAAATGATCCGCCTCATACCCGATTGTTTTTCCTGCACCCGTTACAGTTTTGATCGCGCGCCAGTAATTGTTGCGCTGCCAATCGGTATAGGTGATGTTGTCCCCATGACATCGCCGCCAGGGTTGCGCGGCATCGATGCCCGCACTGATTGTGACACTATCTGTCGGCGTGACAACCAATCCATAGGGGCGGCCAAAGCTGCAATATAAAAAACCCGAATAATAGGCGATGTTATGCATTGATGTGAACACACAGGCATCAACGCCCTGGTCACGCATAATCGCACGCAAACCCGCAAGGCGGGCATCATATTCATCAGAAGAAAAGGGGAGCTGTTTTTCCCCTTGGTGAAAACGGTACTGTTGTGGACGATCCATCAAACACTCCTTTACATCAAACTTGCTGTAAAAGATGAGGTCGCGACCTTCCTCACCACATTACGGCAAAGCAAGATCCCGGCGTTCAGGATGGGTTAATGGGTTTTCTAATTGACATTAGTGACGACGCCATCGCCAACCCATGTCCCAGCAATATTGCGAAGTTGAGTGCGTGTCAAAAAGATTTTTCGCCGCGCATAAGAGGAGCACGAAGCACATTTTAGTACCGCGTCTAGATGCAACCAAATTTCGAGAAAATTGGAGCGGGCGATGAGATTCGAACTCACGACATTTACCTTGGCAAGGTAACGCTCTACCCCTGAGCTACGCCCGCGTCCTTGGGTAGGGTGCTTTTAGAAACAGTTTCTGATCTGTGCAAGAGGAAAATGGCACGGAATTCGAAATTTCCGCGCCATTTTCGTAAATTTTATTCCAACTCGATCAACAGATCTTTGGCATCGATTTGCGCACCTGCGCTGACATGGGTTTGTTTGATGACGGCGTCACGTTCTGCGTGAATGCCTGTTTCCATTTTCATCGCTTCAATCGTCAGCAATAGATCACCTTCGCGCACCTCTTGTCCCGCCTGAACCGCAACAGATGCAACGACACCTGGCATCGGTGCACCGATGTGATTTGTATTGCCCAATTCGGCCTTGGGTTTTGCGGCTGTCGACGCTTTGACGATGCGGTTTGGCACACGGATCACACGCGGTTGACCGTTTAGTTCAAAGAACACCTTTACCTCACCATCATCGGTGGTTTCCCCAACTGCTTGTAGGCGGATTTCTAGAGTCTTGCCGGGGTCAATTTCGGCTGTGATTTCTTCACCAGGTTCCATTCCATAAAAGAATGTTTTGGTCGGCAAAGTCCGTACAGGTCCATAGGTTTTATGGCGCTGCATATAATCGGTGAAGACCTTTGGATACATCAAATACCCGTTCAAATCTTCATCATCGATTCGGGTGCCGTCCAACTGATCTGACACCTCTTGGCGTTTCGCCTCTAGATCAACGGGGGCCAGATGTTTGCCTGGTCGCTCGGTGTTTGGCGCTTCGCCCTTTAGCACTTTATTCACAATCCCTGTTGGGAAACCACCTGGGGGTTGGCCAAGGTTGCCGCGCATCATGTCAATCACACTGTCAGGAAAGGCGACATCTGTTTCTGGATCTTCTACCTGATCGCGTGTGATGCCTTGGGATACCATCATTAGGGCCATATCCCCTACCACTTTGGACGATGGCGTAACCTTGACGATATCGCCAAACATTTGGTTCACATCGGCGTAGGTTTTTGCAACATCCCCCCAACGCTCTTCCAATCCTAATGAACGCGCCTGCGCCTTTAGGTTTGTGAATTGGCCACCTGGCATTTCGTGTAGGTATACTTCGGATGCGGGTGCGGCCAATCCGCTTTCAAAGGCGGTGTATTGCGCACGCACCTGTTCCCAATAAGCACTGATTTCCCGAATGCGTTCAATGTCTAAACCTGTATCACGGTCTGTGTTGTGCAAGGCTTCAACGATCGATCCCAAACAGGGTTGTGATGTGCCGCCCGAAAACGCATCCATTGCAGCGTCCACCGCATCAACACCCGCATCTGCGGCTGCCAAAATTGTCGCGCCTGCAACGCCAGATGTATCATGTGTGTGGAAATGGATGGGCAATCCCACCTCTTCCTTAAGCGCTTTTACCAATTGACGTGCAGCTGCGGGTTTTAGCAGGCCTGCCATATCCTTTAGGCCCAAAACATGAGCGCCTGCTTCGCGCAATTGTTTGCCCATATCGACATAATACTTCAGGTTATATTTCGCGCGATCTGGGTTTAGAATATCGCCTGTGTAACAAATGGTACCTTCGCAGATTTTGTTTGCCTCAACCACCGCGTCCATTGCGACACGCATATTTTCGACCCAATTCAAACTGTCAAAGACGCGGAACACATCAATGCCTTTGGCCGCCTCTGCCACAAAGGATTGCACCACATTGTCGGGATAGTTTGTGTATCCAACCCCGTTTGAGGCGCGCAGCAACATCTGTGTCATCAGGTTCGGCATGGCACTGCGCAAATCGCGCAAACGCTGCCACGGACATTCCTGCAAAAAGCGGTAGGCCACATCAAACGTCGCGCCCCCCCAGCATTCAATGGAAAACAGTTGCGGCAGGTTCGCCGCATAACTGGGCGCGACCTTGATCATGTCAATTGACCGCAAACGTGTCGCAAGCAGGGATTGGTGCCCATCGCGCATGGTGGTGTCGGTGATTAGAACCTGTTGTTGTTTCAACATCCATTCCGCAACCGCGGCAGGTCCTTTTTGTTCCAATAAATTCCGTGTGCCATAGGCCAGATCGGTACCATGGCTGGGTGGCTTTGGCGTTTTTAGATCGGCGGCAGGGGCAGGGCGCCCCTCGGTCTCGGGATGTCCGTTGACGGTGATATCCGCGATATACGTCAGAACCTTGGTCCCGCGGTCGCGGCGTTTCTCAAACGAAAACAGATCGGGCGTTTCGTCAATAAATTTCGTTGTGTACTGATCGGACAGAAATGTCGGATGCTTCAACAGATTTTCAACAAAGGCAATGTTGGTGGAGACACCGCGAATACGGAATTCACGCAATGCCCGATCCATGCGGTTGATCGCCTTTTGTGGGGTCGGGGCCCAAGCGGTGACTTTGACCAACAATGAATCGTAATACCTTGTGATCACACCACCTGAATAGGCCGTGCCGCCATCCAAACGAATGCCCATACCTGTGGCAGAGCGGAACGCGGTGATGCGGCCATAGTCGGGGATGAAATTGTTTTGTGGATCCTCGGTTGTGATCCGCGTTTGCAGGGCGTGTCCATTTAGGGTCACATCCTCCTGGCTGGCTTTGCCTGTCGCCTCGGCGATGGTTTTTCCTTCGGCGATCAGGATTTGGGATTGGACGATATCAATGCCAGTGACCTCTTCGGTCACAGTGTGTTCCACCTGAACACGAGGGTTCACCTCGATAAAATAAAACTTGCCCGTTTCCATATCCATGAGGAATTCAACGGTCCCCGCACATTCGTAATTCACATGCGCACAAATGCGGCGGCCCAATTCGCACAGCTCTTGTCGCTGCGCATCGCTTAGATAGGGGGCAGGGGCGCGTTCGACGACTTTTTGATTGCGCCGCTGTACCGAACAATCGCGTTCCCACAGATGATAAATTTCACCATGTTTGTCGCCCAAAATCTGCACCTCGACATGGCGGGCACGGGTGATCATTTTTTCCAAATACCCTTCGCCATTGCCAAATGCCGCTTCGGCTTCGCGCCGACCTTCTAGGATTTTTTCCTCTAACTCATCTGGCCCATTGATGGGGCGCATGCCGCGGCCACCACCGCCCCATGATGCCTTTAACATCAGGGGATAACCGATTTCTGCGGCCTCCTTGGCAATTGCGTCCATATCATCGCCCAATACTTCTGTCGCTGGGATGACGGGAACATTTGCCGCAATGGCCACTTTTCTGGCCGAGGCTTTGTCGCCCAGTGCACGCATGGTTTCGGCCTTGGGTCCGATAAAAGTGATCCCATTTTTATCGCATGCATCCACAAATGCGGGATTTTCTGACAGAAGGCCGTAACCTGGGTGGATCGCATCCGCGCCGCATTCACGCGCCACGCGAATGATTTCATCAATCGAGAGATAGGCCGCAACAGGGCCCAAGCCTTCGCCAATGCGATAGGCTTCGTCGGCTTTAAACCGATGCAGTCCCAGTTTGTCTTCCTCTGCAAAAACGGCAACGGTTTTTTTGCCCATTTCGTTTGCAGCACGCATAATGCGGATTGCGATTTCACCGCGATTGGCGATCAGGATTTTTTTGAAATCAGCCATGATCTCTCCCAAGATTGGTCGTTATTTTTCGTCAAAATTGGCAGGGCCAATCGAAATTTTTCGGATGCTGCAATGCAGAAAGGTGCGTTGTCAATCAGAACTGTCAATAATTTTCAGGGCAAAAGCATAAAGTACGGAAAACGGCCAATCCATGCAAGTTTTGAAAAATGTTAGCGATCTTTTGCTAATTTCCTTGCGCGGGTAGCTGTTGCGTAGCGCAGTGAATGCCCCCGTCCAGCTCGCCCAAGGCGTCAACATTGATCTGAATCACTTCATGATCTGGATAGGCTGCGCCCATGTATGCGGCCGCGTGATGATCGCTGTCCTTATCGCCAAATTCGGCCATTATGATCGCGCCATTACAGATATAGTGGTTCACATAGGATGCCACAAAATCCAAATCGCGCACACGTGGTTTTGCGGGCTCTTCAATCACATCCACATTTACACCACGATCCCGCAGGGTTGCGATTGTTTCAATGGCTGCGTTGTGAAATGGATCATATCTGCCCAGCTGCGCTGGCAGGTTGGCCACCACATGTTCAGAGCCCACAAAACGGGCCAAGCTGTCAATGTGGTAATCGGTAATGTCCAAACCCACCACACCCTGTGACCAAATGATTTGATCCGCACGATATGCGGTAAGCAAGCTTTTGGAAATCTGATCTTTGCTCAGGGTTGGGTTGCGATTGTCATTGATCCATGAACTTTCATGCGCGATTAATGTGCCCGAGCCATTGGTTTCAATCCCGCCTGCTTCCCCCACCAAACCTGATGAGATCACGTTGAAATTAAGCGCCGCTGCTACCCGTTTCGCAATCTGTGCGTCATGATTGTGGGGTTGTTTATTGCCCCATCCATTGAATTGAATGTGCGACAGAACACGCTGGCCTGTATCATCAAAGGCAATGATCGGACCGCTGTCGCGGCACCATAAATCGTTTGTGGGGATGTTCCACAACTCCACCTGATCCGACAGAAGTTTACGTGCAGACGTATTGAACGCCGCATCGGCCAACATGATCACAGGTTCAAACGCGCTGATTGTATTCGCAATCGTCGCAATGGTTTTTTGGACCTGTTTCAAATGATAACGATCAGTATAGACCGCAGGATCGACAGGCCACTGCATAAATGTGGCCTCATGCGGATGTTCTTCGGGCGGAATCCAAAGCGTTGGGGACTGCGCGCGCGTTAACTGTGGAATGGTCATGCCAAAGACCCCGATTGACTGCATCAGAAATGAACGACGTGTTATCATGTACTGGAACCTATTGTTCATACAGTGGGAAAGCGATGTGAATTCTCATAAAAAATTAACCAGAACATTTGTCGAACATCCTCTTTTCAATTTCGAAACTTCGGGCTAATTTAAGGGCATGAGCAGTTTTGATGAAATCGATGCCTTTGAAGGGGCCTCACTCTCGGCGCGTGCGATGGCCGCGCGGGGCGCACCCTATTTGGATGATCTAAACCCCGCGCAACGCGAAGCGGTTGAGGCGTTGGATGGCCCTGTTCTGATGTTGGCGGGCGCGGGAACGGGAAAAACCAAGGCATTGACATCGCGCATTGTGCACCTGTTGAACACAGGGCGTGCGCGTCCGAATGAAATTTTGTCGGTGACATTTACCAATAAGGCCGCGCGGGAAATGAAAAACCGTGTTGGGGCGCTGTTGGGGATGCAGATCGAAGGCATGCCATGGCTCGGCACCTTCCATTCGATTTGTGTGAAACTCTTGCGCCGTCATGCGGAATTGGTGGGATTGAAAAGCAATTTCACAATTCTGGACACGGATGATCAAAACCGCCTGATCAAACAATTGATCCTTGCCAATAACATCGATGAAAAACGTTGGCCTGCACGACAGATGGGCGGGATCATCGACCATTGGAAAAACCGGGCCTGGACCCCCGAAAAGGTTCCAAGTGCCGAGGCCGGTGCATTCAACAACCGCGGCACAGAAATTTATGCGCAATATCAAACGCGTTTGCGGGAATTAAACGCGGTTGATTTTGGCGATCTGTTGCTGCATATGGTGACCATTTTTCAGACCCATGATGATGTGTTGGAGCAGTATCAGCGCTGGTTCAAATTCATCTTGGTGGACGAATATCAGGACACCAACGTTGCCCAGTATTTGTGGTTGCGCCTTTTGGCCGGGGCGCATAAAAACATTTGCTGTGTGGGGGACGATGATCAATCCATCTATGGCTGGCGCGGTGCCGAGGTTGGCAATATTTTACGCTTTGAAAAGGATTTTCCCGGCGCCATGGTGGTGCGGTTAGAGCAAAATTACCGCTCGACCCCTCATATCTTGGCCGCTGCCAGTGGTGTGATTTCTGGCAACGCCGGGCGGTTGGGCAAAGAATTATGGACCGATCTGGACAGTGGCGATCGCGTCCGCCTGATCGGCCATTGGGACGGCGAGGAAGAGGCGCGTTGGATCGGCGAAGAGGTCGAGGCGATGCAGCGGGGCACGCGCGGCAATGCTCCCTTCGGGCTTGAGGATATGGCGATTTTGGTACGCGCATCCCATCAAATGCGCGCATTTGAAGATCGCTTTTTAACGATAGGATTGCCCTATCGTGTCATCGGCGGACCACGGTTTTATGAACGCATGGAAATCCGCGATGCCATGGCCTATTTCCGCGTGGTTCTAAGCCCAAAAGATGATTTGGCATTTGAACGGATCGTCAATACGCCCAAACGCGGGTTGGGCGATAAGGCGCAGCAGAAAATCCAAAACGTTGCGCGTGAAAATGGCGTGTCCTTGGTTGACGGTGCGCGGATCGCATTGGCGGATAAAGTGTTGGGCGGCAAGGGTGCCGCGGAACTGCGCGTGTTGATTGATGGCATTGATCGTTGGGGGCGCATGGCAGGCGATCAGGCGATCACACATATGGAATTGGCCAAAATCATTCTGGACGAAAGCGGGTATACCACGATGTGGCAGAACGACAAAACACCAGAAGCTGCAGGCCGCCTTGAAAACCTAAAAGAACTGGTGAAAGCGTTGGAGCAATTTGAAAACCTACAAGGGTTTTTAGAACATGTCTCCTTGGTCATGGATAATGACAGCCAAGATGGCGAAGAAAAGGTGTCAATCATGACCTTGCACGCGGCCAAAGGTTTAGAATTCCCTGTGGTCTTCCTCCCTGGGTGGGAAGATGGGTTGTTTCCATCGCAGCGGTCGATGGATGAATCTGGCCTTAAGGGGTTAGAGGAAGAGCGACGATTGGCCTATGTTGGGATCACCCGCGCGGAACGGATTTGCACCATTTCATTCGCTGGAAATCGGCGCGTGTTTGGCCAATGGCAATCATCGATGCCATCGCGCTTTATTGATGAATTACCTGATGACCATGTCGAGGTGTTGACGCCACCGGGGTTATACGGCGGTGGATATGGTGCGGCAGCGGCACCCTCGTCCCTGCATGAGGCCGCAGCCAATGCAGATGGGTATAATTCCCCTGGCTGGCGACGCATGCAAGAACGCGCCGGTCAGCGCGGGTTAAGCCAAGCCAAAGAAGCGCGCCATATGACAATCGATGCGACAGCGATCCCTGCCTATGATTTAGGCGTGCGTGTTTTTCACCAAAAATTTGGCTATGGCGCCGTGATCGGAACCGAAGGCGACAAATTGGAAATCGCATTTGACAAGGCCGGCGTTAAAAAAGTGGTTGCCAAATTTGTCACAGCTGCTGACGACATTCCGTTTTGACACCTACAATGGCTGGCAGTGGCGCGTTAACGGTGTCGTGTTGGCAATATCGTGTAGTTTTGCGCATTCGGTGTACAATATGCCGACTTTTGTCTTTACGGACGTTGCGAAATAAAGCACGCTCATTCTACTAAGGTGCCTGCAGTGCAGGATAATTGGGAAGTCGGTGAAAATCCGACACTGCCCCCGCAACGGTGAGGGTGGAAGCAAACAAAACCACTGAAGCGATTTGGGAAGGTTTGTTTGTGTGGCACGTGCCATCCGCCCCGAGTCCGGAAACCAGCCTTGGTTAAATGTAACTTTAACCACCATCACGGGGTGTGATGGAGAAAGGCAAACAATGACATTGCGTCATATCTTTAACGATCTTCAATCCCTTGACCACCAAGGTTCTGCCGCCACTACCGCGGCGCGGGCTGGATATTTTCACTGGATCCTTTCGCAGGCTGATGTCGCGAGCGCACGGCAGGCGGCGCATTCGGCCATGCGATGGATGCAACCTACCCCCGATAAATCGCAAGCGGCCGCTGAATTCACGCGTATGATTGGGGAAACCGTTGATCTTGCGATTTGCGCACCTGTGCGCCGCGGTGGGGCTGCAGGGCGTCGTCGGGTTTTGCATTAAAGCCTTGGCAAAAAAATAACGACGCGGGGAGGACGCGTCGTTATTTGATCAAAGCCGCAATTATGGGAGGAGTATCGCGGCTTTCTTTCGGCTTTCGCCTGAAAACTTGATTGGTCCAACTGGGAGGAGTTTGGACCAATCAAACGGGTTTGATCGCTGGGAGGTGCGATCAAAAACGCCCTTATTTATATGCCGCCTCGTATGCGATTGCGCCAATGTTGGCTTTGGATAGGCCAATATCGGATAATTCGCGCGCTGATAGTGTTGCCAACTCTGCATAAGTTTTTTTATAAACGCGACGACGCTCTGTTGCTTCGGACAGTTCTGCAAAAAACGCAGAAACCGCTGCGAACACATTGCCAGATAAAGACTGTGTCTGAGTTGCGTATGCCATTGTTATGTCCTTTTCGTATGGCGCTGATGTCTGTGCGCCCGAGTCTGATGCGCCTTATTTAAGAGCGCTTGGGCAATCGAACAACATCCAATGCTGCATTGCGGCTATGCGTATTTTGCAGGGTTCCCAACGCGATGGCTACAATTTGGGAATTCATGGTAAATACTCGAGCTTGGTGTTTTTTTTGACAGATATCTGGCAAAAATATTGATGCTTTGCGTAATTTCGCAAGTATTTTTGTGAGATTGCACGCATCATTGGGAATTTGTGGGAAGATATTGAATCTACATATAGTTAAAAAAATACATTAATAACAATATATGGAATTCAAAAATTCTGAAATCGCTATTTCTAATATAAATTGCCATTTTTTACCATAAATTCCCAAATTTTTCTTGCAATGTGTAGTTTCGCGTGTCATCAACATGTCAGATGAAGACGGGAATTAATAGGGCGCTAAGACCCGAAATCCCAAAGTCAGGTTTCATACAGGCCCCGCTTTCATCCAATTAGAACTCCGGCGCGTGAGCGAGCAGCACCCCCCCCCAGATGCGCGCGCAGTCGGATGGCCCCGTAATAGGGGACGATGATAGCGGATTGGGCAGTGGCAGCAGCTCAATCCGCTTTTTCGTTCCAAGGGTCGACATCAATCGGGGGCGGAAAAAGAGGTGACCAGGAACGTGGCGCGACGGTTTAGAGGCGAAGGTCTGCAAAAAGTAGACAGTAAAGGGCGGGTGTCCATCCCAGCCCTGTTTCGTCGTGTCGTACAGGCCTGTGATCCAAATTGGACCGAGGGGTTGGCCCCTGAACTGGTCATCGTTTACGGCGACACGCGGCGTGAATTCTTAGAATGCTACACGATTGAAGCGATCGAAGAGGTGGATGCCAAAATTGATGCATTGCCGCGCGGTTCAGTTGGGCGAAAAACCCTTGAGCGTTTGTTCCATGGTCAATCTTTCCCGACATCCATAGATGAAACAGGGCGTTTGGTTTTGCCAGCAAAGCTGCGCCAAAAGATCGGCATAGATAAAAAAGCATATTTTATCGCCGCGGGTGATACGTTCCAAATTTGGAACCCCGAGACATACGAGGCGGATCAAGAAAAAACCGATGCATGGCTGCATGATCAGCCAGATGATTTTGATCCACTGACATTCCTTGATGGTGATGGGGGTGCTTGATGTCGGTAACTGACGCATCTCAGGCCGCCTCGAACTCTCCACATATTCCTGTCTTATTGCGCCCAATTTTGGACCACTGCGCACCAATTTCGGGGGCGTGGTTGGATGGTACCTTCGGTGCGGGCGGATATTCGCGTGCCTTGTTGGAAGCAGGCGCGGATCGGGTCTATGGCGTTGATCGCGATCCGATGGTGTTTGACATGGCCCAAAGTTGGGCGGCGGATTATGGCGATCGGTTGCATCTGGTCGAAGGTGTGTTTTCCAAACTTGATGAATATGCATCTGACCTCGATGGGGTTGTTTTGGACTTGGGTGTGTCGTCCATGCAGTTGGATCAGGCGGACCGTGGGTTTTCCTTTATCAAAGACGGCCCGCTTGATATGCGGATGAGCCAATCTGGCCCAAGTGCCGCAGATATTGTGAACACAGCCGATGAAGCCGAGCTGGCCAATATTCTATTTCTCTATGGGGAAGAGCGCGCCAGCCGTCGCATCGCACGTGCCATCGTCAAACGGCGCGAGGCAACCCCGTTTGACACAACATTGGATCTGGCTGACCTGATTGAAAATGTTCTGCCACGCACCAAACCTGGTCAAAGCCACGCGGCGACCCGCAGTTTTCAGGCGCTGCGCATCGCGGTGAATGATGAATATGGCGAACTCTATCGGGGTTTGATGGCGGCAGAACGTGCATTGAAGCCAGGTGGGCAGTTGGCGGTTGTCACCTTTCATTCCGTCGAAGATCGCATGGTAAAGCGGTTTTTACAGATGCGGTCCGGATCAAATGCACGTGCCAATCGCTATGCGCCAGATATCGAACAGGCCCCTGCGCAGTTCGAATTGCGCAGCAAAAAGGCCATCGCCCCATCCGAGGATGAGTTGGCGCAAAATCCACGGGCGCGTTCGGCGAAATTGCGAATTGCACAGCGCACTGATGCACCCGCGGGCGACAGTATTGTTGAAAAAGATTTGGGTATGCCAGTGTTAACGAGGAAGCGGTAATGCGCACGTTATTAAGTATTTTAATTGTTTGTACTGTGGTTGGCCTTGCCTATTGGGCCTATCAGGAAAACATCAAAACGCAAAACGCCCTGACCCAGACCGAAGAGTTACAGCGTGATATTGGCGCGGCGCGTGCGCGATTGTCCGTTCTGCGTGCAGAATGGGCCTATTTAAACCGTCCTGATCGGTTAACGGATTTGGTGAACCTGAATTACAATCGCTTGCATTTGACACCCCTTCAGGCGGAAAATTTTGGGGCGATTGATACGATTGAATTTCCTTATGACAATGCCTTCCCATTGGGAGAGCTGTTTGATTTGGTCGAGGTCGCAAACCGTGAGGCGGATCAATGACATATCCGTCACTGCGCACACCGCTTCGTCCGCTTAGCCGTATCTTACCTGCCCGCGAACGCGGGGAAAATACGGATGTGATCGAACGGGAAAATATCCGTGCGCGGCATGAGGCCGAAAAAGAGGCCGTGCGCCAACGCGCCCAAGGGCGTTTGTTGGTTTTGGGGATTGTGTTCATTTGCTTGTACAGCGTTATTGCGATCCGTGTTGGCACGCTTTCGTCAAGCGAACCGGTTGAACCACGCGCCCAAAATGCGGGCGCATCCATTATCGCGCAACGCGCCGACATTGTGGATCGCAAGGGGCGGATCTTGGCGACCAATTTGGAAACCCATTCGCTTTATGTTGAAACCGCGCATCTGATTGATCCGCAACAAACGGCCCAAGAGCTTGCAATTATCTTCCCAGATTTGAAATCCGAAAAACTGGTCAAAGATTTCACAGGGGATCGCAAGTTCCTATGGATCAAGAAAAAGATCAGCCCTGAACAAATGCAGGCTGTTTATGATATCGGTGATCCGGGATTGCGGTTTGGCCCGCGCGAAATGCGCCTCTACCCCAATGGCAAACTTGCCGCGCATGTTTTGGGTGGGGCCAGTTTTGGGAAAGAGGGGGTTCAGGCCGCCGAATTGGTGGGCGTGGCAGGGGTTGAAAAAACCTTTGATACCCGCCTGCGTGATCCAAAAATGTCTGGACAACCCCTTGAACTCTCTTTGGATTTGTCGGTGCAGTCCGCGGTTGAACAGGTGCTTTATGGTGGGATGAAATTGCTGAGTGCACGGGGTGCGGCGGCAATATTGATCGATGTACACACGGGCGAAGTTGTTTCAATTGCATCACTGCCTGATTTTGATCCAAACCATCGTCCGCGTCCCCCTGTTCAGGGACAGGCGGCCGATAGCCCCCTGTTTAATCGCGCGGTTCAGGGGGTTTATGAGCTGGGCTCAACCTTTAAAATTTTTGCGGTAGCGCAGGCCATGGATATGGGGCTTTTGAACCCAACGACGGTCATGAATACCCAAGGCCCAATTCGTTGGGGCAAATTCAAAATCCGCGATTATCACGATTATGGCGCCAAATTACCGGTTTGGGAGGTGATCACAAAATCATCTAACATCGGCACGGCACGTATTGCGCAGATGATTGGTGCGGAAGAACAGCAAAAGTTTTTGACCAATTTGGGCATGACCGACCCGATCAAATTTGAAATGATCGAGGCAAGCGGGGGCAAACCGCTCTTGCCCAAAAAGTGGTCAGAACTCTCTGCCATGACAATTTCTTATGGCCACGGCTTGTCGGCAACACCCATGCATCTGGCGGTTGGCTATGCGGCGATTGCCAATGGCGGTCTGCGGATTCAACCCAGTCTGCTAAAGGGCGGGGCGGGGGCCGAACCTGTGCGTGTGATGTCGGCAGCTTCGGCGGCAAACTCGGTAAAAATGTTGCGCGGTGTCGTGACCGATGGCACCGCATCCATGGGCGAAGTTACGGGGTATGCCGTTGCGGGTAAAACGGGGACCGCAGATAAACCCAGTGCTCAAGGGCGCTATGAGAAGGATAAGGTGATTGCCACCTTTGCCTCAATCTTCCCGGCACATGATCCCAAATACGTCTTGGTCGTCACCTTGGATGAACCAGAGGATACAGCAGGCAGCGAAGCACGGCGCACAGCCGGGTGGACGGCCGTTCCCGTTGCCGCCGAAATCATCCGTCGGATTGCGCCGCTAATGGGCCTTCGACCAGAGATTGAAGCCGGTGATTTAGGTGATATAACGCAAGTGTCTTGGGACTAGCCGCGACAGGGGATTTCAAATCATATGGCCAAACACACGGTAACACTGCAAAGCCTTGGGTTGGCCCTTGATGCACAAGGTCAGATTGAAATTACCGGCCTTGCGCTGGACAATCGTTACGTCAAAGCAGGAGATTTGTTTGCGGCACTGCCGGGCAATGCCGTGCATGGCGCCCGATTTGCGCAGGCCGCGATCGATGCAGGTGCGGTTGCGGTGCTCACAGATGCGGCGGGAATGGCCGAGATTTCGGGGATTGATCCTGCGAAAATTGTCATTGCCCATGATGTGCGCGCATCTTTTGCACGTGCGGCTGCGCTGTTTTACGGAGGACAGCCGAAAACCATGGTCGCTGTGACAGGGACCAATGGCAAAACCTCTATCAGCAGCTTTTGTCGCCAAATTTGGACCGAATTGGAAAAACAGGCGGTTAACATCGGCACAACAGGTGTCGAAGGCGCCTTTACCACGCCCTTGCGGCACACAACACCCGATACCCTAACCCTGCATCGCGTGTTGGCCGAGGCGAAATCCGCAGGCATCACCCATGCCGCGATGGAGGCATCCTCGCACGGGTTGGATCAACGGCGCTTGGATGGTGTCCGCATCAAGGCGGCGGGATTTGCGAATTTTACCCAAGACCACTTGGATTATCACAAAACATTCGATGCCTATTTTCAGGCCAAGGCGGGGCTGTTTGATCGCGTGCTGCCCGATGAGGGATACGCTGTCATCAACATTGATGACCCTGCATTGGACACATTTGCCGATCAGCTGATTGCACGGGGCACATTTACGATCCGGATAGGCCGTGACGCCCGCGCCGACCTGCGGATCGAGGGGGCGCGTTTTGACGGATTGGGTCAGGATGTGCGTTTCGCCTATCAGGGAAAAACCTATCAAAAACGCTTGAATCTCATCGGTGGGTTTCAGGCGGGCAATGTTTTGATGGCCGCACTTTTGGTGATTGCGGCGGGCGAAGACCCCGCACATGTCTTTGACACGCTGGAACATCTGGAAACAGTGCGTGGGCGCATGCAATTTGCCGCGGCGCGTGAAAATGGGGCGTCGGTTTATGTGGATTATGCCCATACCCCAGATGCCGTTAAAACAGCACTACAAGCGTTTCGCCCACATGTGATGGGACGCATGATTGCGATTATCGGAGCGGGTGGCGATCGTGATGCCACGAAACGCCCCCTCATGGCGGCTAAGGCGGTGGCAAACGCCGATTTTGTGATTGTCAGCGACGACAATCCGCGCAGTGAAGATCCCGCAACAATCCGTCAAATGGTCATGGCGGGGGCAAAGGGTGCGCAACATATCCTTGAAATCGGTGATCGGGCCGAGGCGATCTTGCGTGCCGTTGATATGCTGGGTGCAGGGGATGGTTTGATCATCACGGGCAAGGGGCATGAAACGGGCCAGATTATCGGGGATGATGTTCTGCCATTCGATGATGTTGAGCAGGCCTCTGTCGCAGTACAGACTTTGGATGGGATGATGTCATGACACTATGGAGCGCTGAGCAGGCGGCCTTGGCCACAGGTGGACAGGCAGTGGGGGATTGGGCCGTCACGGGCGTGTCCATCGACACACGAACCCTGCAAACAGGTGATTTATTTGTTGCGCTAAAGGCTGCGCGGGATGGTCACGATTTTGTCGCGAATGCCTTGGCCGCTGGTGCGGGTGCCGCATTGGTGTCGCGCGTTCCCGATGGGGTGGATGATACCGCACCCCTGTTGATCGTACCAGATGTTCAAGCAGCGCTTGAGGATTTGGGTCACGCCGCGCGGGCGCGCACAAAGGCCAAAGTGATCGCGGTGACGGGATCGGTTGGAAAAACATCCACGAAAGAGATGCTGCGCCACATGCTGGGCGCATGCGGGAAAACCCATGCTTCGGTCGCCAGTTACAACAACCACTGGGGCGTTCCCCTTACACTTGCGCGGATGCCAGCGGACACGGAATTCGCCGTGATTGAAATCGGAATGAACCATCCCGGTGAAATTGCGCCCCTTGCCAAAATGGCGGCTCCCGATGCTACAATGGTCACCACCGTGGCAGAGGTGCATTTAGAGGCCTTTGATGACATCACCGGCATCGCGCAGGAAAAGGCCTCAATCATTGATGGTTTGGTGCCAAATGGCGTTGCGATCATGAATGCGGATACCCCCTGTACCAAGGTAATTGAAACTTACACAAAGGATGTAACGACTCGTTGGTTTGGGGCAGCGGCAGATGACGCTTCGCTTTCGGATGTCCAGGTTAAGGGCGCAGAAACGCATGTCGTGTTGCAGGTAGAGGGCACAACATATCCCGTGACGATTGCCTCTGCGGGACGCCATTTTGCGATGAATGCGCTGGGTGCATTACTGGCCGTTGGGTATTTGGGGGCAGATCGCAGAACTGCGGCAACAGGTTTGGCCGCGTGGAATCCTGTGGGCGGGCGCGGGGCGCGTCAAACACTGAACATCGACGGCGGCACGCTTGATCTGATCGATGATGCCTATAACGCAAACCCAACCTCGCTGCGCGCCGCGATGCAAGTACTGGCAGAGGCCGACACCTCCAGAAAAATCGCCTTTTTGGGCGATATGAAAGAGTTGGGCGAAAAGGAACACGACTTTCACCGTGAGGTCGCGAAATGGCCCTGCACACATGCCATTGACATCATTCACACTGTGGGTCCGTTGATGCAATCACTGCACGATGTGTTGCCCAACGGAAAACGCGGGCAGCATTTTGAGGACAGTGCCGCCATGGCCGCGCATGCCGCGCATTTGGTTCAGGCGGGCGATGCCGTGTTGTTAAAGGCATCGCTCAGCACGAATATGCGCAAAGTTGTTGACGCACTCCAAGAATTAGGTCATCCGCCCATGGACAACAAAGGACCCTAACGATGCTCTATCTTCTCACGGCGCTTTCTGATGGCGGTGATTTCTTTAACCTCTTTCGCTACATCACGTTCCGTGCGGGGGGTGCCTTTTTCACTGCGCTGTTTTTTGGGTTTATCTTTGGTCGACCACTGATTAACGTTTTGCTCCGCAAACAGGGCAAGGGTCAACCCATCCGCGACGATGGTCCCGAGGGCCATTTTATCAAAGCGGGGACACCAACAATGGGCGGTCTGCTGATCCTATCTGCATTGATGACAGCAACATTGCTGTGGGCACGTTTGGATAATGTGTTCGTCTGGGTTGTTTTGCTGGTCACTGTATCCTTTGGGTTGATCGGATTTGCAGATGATTATGCAAAGGTCAGTAAACAAAATACCGCGGGCGTTTCGGGGAAAGTGCGCCTTGGATTGGGTTTTTTGATTGCGGCGCTTGCCGCTTGGGCTTGCGCATGGGCGCACCCGACAGATTTGCAAAATCAACTGGCCCTGCCTGTGTTTAAGGATACGCTGATCAATCTTGGGTTCCTATATATTCCCTTTGCGATGGTGGTGATTGTCGGGTCTGCCAATGCGGTGAATTTAACGGATGGTTTGGACGGATTGGCAATTATGCCATCCATGATTGCAGCGGGTGCATTGGGTGTTATCGCCTATGCCGTGGGGCGTGTGGATTTCACTCAATATTTGGATGTTCACTATGTTCCTGGCACGGGTGAAATCCTGATTTTCTGTTCTGCACTGATTGGCGGCGGCCTTGGGTTTTTGTGGTATAATGCACCCCCCGCGGCGGTGTTCATGGGGGATACTGGATCGCTGGCGCTTGGTGGGGCATTGGGCGCGATTGCGGTTGCCACCAAACACGAAATCGTCTGGGCCATCATTGGCGGTTTGTTCGTGGTAGAGGCGCTTTCTGTCATTATCCAAGTGCTCTATTTCAAACGCACAGGAAAGCGTGTTTTCCTAATGGCACCGATCCATCACCATTTCGAAAAAAAGGGATGGGCCGAACCCCAAATCGTGATCCGTTTCTGGATCATCGCGCTGATTTTGGCGATGATCGGTATGGCCACGCTAAAGGTCAGATAAGGAGCCTGACGTGATCGCAATAGGTGGTTTAACAGGTCAACGATACGCGGTCCTTGGGCTGGGGCGTTCGGGGCTTGCCGTGGCGCGGGCCTTGGCGGCGGGTGGTGTGGATGTTGTTGTTTGGGACGACAACGAACAGGCGCGCGCAAGTGCCGAGGAAGAGGACCTAGAGGTTCAGGACCTGCACCGCGCAGATTGGGCCACGATTGATTGCCTGATCACCTCACCTGGTATCCCACATCTTTATCCCAAACCACATCCCATCATCGCCGCCGCACTGCAGGCGGGTGTGATTTTGGACAATGACATTGGCTTGTTTTTCCAATCCTTTGCGCAGTCGGGGTGGCTTGAATTTGATCAGGAACCCAAAGTTGTCACGGTCACAGGATCAAACGGAAAATCCACCACATCCGCCCTGATCCACCATGTTTTAAAGGCCTCTGGCCGTCCAACCCAACTGGCGGGAAACATCGGGCTTGGCGTCTTTGACCTTGATCCCGCGCATGATGGCGAGGTCATTGTTTTAGAGCTTTCCAGCTACCAAACCGAGCTGGCGCGATCCCTGACGCCGGACGTGGCGGTGTGGACGAATATCTCTGCGGATCACTTGGATCGGCATGGAGGGATGGGGGGCTATGTGGCGGCCAAACGGCGCCTTTTTATTGAGGGGGGACCAGACCGCGCCGTCATTGGTGTGGATGAGGTTGAGGGGCAGTTTTTGGCCAATCAATTGTCCCAAGCGCGCGTGGATGATCGGGTCATACGCATCAGTGCGGGACAAAAACTGGACGGCCCTGGATGGTATGTTTTTGCGCGAAAAGGGTTTTTGTCGGAATACCGTAAAACGCGCCAAGTCGCCTCAATCGATCTGCGCAATATTGCGGGTTTGCCCGGTGCACATAACCACCAAAACGCCTGCGCGGCATATGGGGCATTGCGCACTCTTGGCCTTGCCCCCCGCGTGATTGAAGAGGGGTTTAAATCCTTTGCAGGTCTGGCGCATCGTTCGCAATTTGTGCGTGAGATAAATGGGGTGCGCTATATCAACGACAGCAAGGCCACCAATATTGATGCCGCAGCCAAGGCCTTGGGCGCCTTCAAAAACGTTCGCTGGATCTGCGGCGGCCTGATGAAAGAGGGGGGCGTTGACGCGCTTCAGGACATCGCCAAAACATCCGTGAAAAAGGCCTATGTCATCGGACGAGAGGCCGCAGAATTCGCCCGCCAAATCGGCGTGACAGCCGAGGTTTGCACAACCATGCAGGCGGCTGTTCAGGCGGCGGCACGGGACGCAGAAACAGGGGACACAGTGCTGCTTGCCCCTGCGGCGGCAAGCTTTGATCAATACGACAATTTCGAACTCAGGGGTCAGGATTTCATCGAAATCACCCACGCCATTTCCCCTTGATTTTCCCAAATCCTAACGTCAGTAGCACATCTGTAAGGTGTCGGTTTCACGTCGGTGCGCAGCGCGCGCCGCCTTTAATGGATGTTAAGGGAATTTTTATGGATTATTTTGCGGATAACTGGATTGGAATTCTGGGTCTGTTCATCGCGGCGGTCGGTGTCTGGGTGACGTGGCACCGAAAATCTGCAGCGCCCAAAACAGGCGCACATCAAACCATGGTAAATACACGCGGTAGCAAACAGGTGGCGCAAACACCAAACGCGCGACAGGACATGCGGGACACGACAGACTCTGAACAACAGGGTTAGGCGTCATGGCGGATCAAACCAAACAATCCATCTTGTCGGGTCAGGGGAATACCCAAATTATTGGTGTTCCTTATGGCGAGTTCATCGCTGAAATATGGCGAAGGGATGCGGAAAGCGCCTCCCGTTTTGCCGAAGGGAAACCTACGGTTTGACGGGGGAGGTCGGCGCTTGCCAATCTGACGATTGGCTGGGCAAAATTGTGCGTTTGGTGCTTCGTTAATCCGCCATAATATCACGGGCGGCGGCCATGCCGCTGCTCCAGGCCCATTGGAAGTTATAGCCGCCCAGCCAGCCTGTGACATCCATCGCCTCACCCACGATGTACAATCCCTGAACCCGTTTGGACATCATGGATTTTGACGACACGTCTTGGGTTGCGATGCCGCCCAATGTAACCTCGGCCGTGCGGTACCCCTCGGACCCGCTGGGGCGGAGGGACCAGTTTTGCAATTTATCAAACAGGGCGCTCAGCCGTGCATCGGACCAATCGGCCAGATTGCCCGTTAAATCTAAGTCCCGCGCCAAATGATCGACCAGCCGCGCGGGCAGGTGGGTGGCCAGTTCGGTTTTGAAATTGCGCCGACCGCTGATTTGGCGTTGATCGCGCAGGGCGGTCATGGTGGTGCCATCGGGGGTTAGGTTTAGGGTGATGTCGGCCCCTTCGGCCCAATAGCTGCTGATTTGCAGGATGGCTGGACCTGACAGGCCGCGGTGCGTGAACAACATCGCCTCGTCAAATACGCCTTCGCCCGCCTGCGCCCGAACGGGGAGCGAGACGCCCGAAATTTCCGCAAACCGTCCATCGGAAAACGTAAACGGCACAAGTGCGGGGCGCGTTTCGGTGACTCGCATCCCGAATTGTGTTGCAATGTCATAGGCAAAGCCCGTGGCCCCCATTTTCGGAATGGATTTGCCGCCCGTGGCAAGGACTAGATTTTTGCAGGTTAGGGTTTCGGCGCGCTCCCCCTTGACGATGTCCAAGGTAAAGATGCCGTTTTCATGGCGCACCGCCGTCACAGAGGTTTTCAACCAAAGCTCTGCCCCCGCGCCTTCCATCAAATCGCGCAGCATGGCGATGATATCCTTGGCCGAGGTATCGCAAAACAACTGACCCAAGGTTTTTTCGTGATAGGGGATATCGTAGCGCTGCACCAAATCAATGAAATTCCATTGGGTATAGCGCGCCAATGCGGATTTCGCGAAATGGGTGTTTTCGGACAAGAAATTTTCAGCGCTGGCGTAGATATTCGTGAAATTACACCGCCCGCCGCCTGAAATGCGGATTTTTTCACCCGCGGCCTTTGCGTGATCGATGACCAGCGCATCCCGTACATGGGCCGCGCACATCATGCCCGCCGCCCCCGCGCCAATTATGATGGTTTCAAATCGCATGTCCCCCTCGTGGCGGTTTTCAACCCAATTGGCAAGAGGGATGCATTTTATCTGGCCAGAGGGGGCAAAATTCGGTATCAATATGATAACGATCCCAAAAATGGGACATGTCAGAGGCAGTAAAAGGCAAAACCCATGACTGAGATGGTCTATGGTTCCGTCCCCGTATCCAAGGGGGAACCCATTCTTCCCAAATGGTGGCGCACCGTTGATAAATGGACATTGATGTCCGTTATGTTATTGTTTTCAATCGGCATTTTGCTGGGTCTTGCAGCCTCGCCTCCCTTGGCAGAGAAAAACGGATTTGCACCGTTCCACTATGTGCAGCGACAGGCGGTGTTTGGGGGCATGGCCCTTATTGCAATGTTTGTCACATCCATGATGTCGCCCATATTGGTGCGCCGTTTGGCGGTGCTTGGGTTTGTCGCGGCCTTTATCGCGGTCGCCCTGCTGCCTGTCTTTGGCACTGATTTTGGCAAAGGGGCGGTGCGTTGGTATGCGCTGGGCTTTGCCTCGCTTCAGCCTTCTGAATTCTTAAAACCCGGGTTTGTGGTGGTCAGCGCATGGATGTTGGCCGCCGCCCAGGAAATCAATGGTCCCCCTGGGCGCATGTATTCGTTTATCTTGGCGATGTGCATCGCTGTGATGCTGGCCCTGCAGCCCGATTTTGGTCAAGCGTGTTTGGTGTTGTTTGCCTGGGGTGTGATGTATTTCGTGGCGGGTGCGCCGATCCTTTTGTTGATGGGCATGGCGGGGCTGGTCGTTTTTGGCGGCACGCTCGCCTATCAGTATTCTGAACACTTTGCCCGCCGCATTGATGGGTTTTTGTCCCCTGATGTCGATCCGCGCACACAATTAGGATATGCCACAAACGCGATCCAAGAGGGTGGGTTTTTCGGCGTTGGTGTTGGTGAGGGGCAGGTGAAATGGTCCCTGCCTGATGCGCATACGGATTTCATCATTGCTGTCGCAGCCGAGGAATATGGCTTTGTTTTGGTGGCAATCATTATCGCAATTTATGCTAGCATTGTTTTGGTGTCCCTGTCACGCCTGATGCGGGAACGCGATACGTTCATCCGACTGGCAGGTGCGGGTTTGGCCTGTTCCTTTGGTGTACAGGCGGTGATCAACATAGGGGTTGCGGTGCGTCTGCTCCCTGCGAAGGGAATGACATTGCCCTTTATCAGTTACGGCGGATCTTCGCTGATTGCGGGGGGCATCGCGCTTGGAATGTTGCTTGCATTTACACGCGCGCGCCCTCAAAAGAACATAGCAGATGTAATTAACGGATATCGATAATGACCAAAGCGCCTTTGGCGATTTTAGCAGCAGGTGGCACAGGCGGACATATGTTCCCGGCACAGGCCCTGGCCGAGGCATTGTTAGAGGCAGGTTGGCGGGTTAAACTCACCACGGATCCGCGCGGCGCACGCTATGTAGGCGGATTTCCCGATGCGGTTCAGGTTCAAGTTTTAAAATCAGGCACCTTTGCCCGTGGCGGTATCATGGCCAAGGCCTTAGTTCCGTTTCAGATTGCAGGCGGCAGTTTGATGGCGCTTGCGCAAATGATCGTGGATCGTCCCACAATTGTGATCGGCTTTGGCGGATATCCTTCGATCCCCGCGCTAACGGCGGCAACGAATTTGCGTATTCCGCGCATGGTACATGAACAAAACGGAGTTTTGGGCCGTGTGAACCAATTGTTTGCACCCGTCATGAATGCGGTGGCCTGTGGCACATGGCCCACCGAAATGTCGGACAAGATTACAGGCCATCATGTGGGCAATCCCGTACGTGCAGCCATCGCCGAACGCGCGGGCGCGGGGTATATCCCACCTGGGGATTATCCGATGTCCATCCTTGTTCTGGGCGGATCACAGGGGGCGCGTATTCTATCAGATGTGGTGCCACCCGCGATTGCGGGCCTGCCCATGGCGATGTTGTCCCAAATCCGCGTATCCCATCAGGCCCGCCCAGAAGACCAAGAACGGGTCGAGGCCTATTACGCCGAACAAAACATCCCCGCAGATGTGCGTCCGTTTTTCGATGATATCCCCACGCGGATTAGCGAGGCGCAATTGGTCATCTCACGCGCGGGGGCCTCAACCGTTGCGGATATTTCGGTAATTGGACGCCCATCACTTCTTGTGCCGTTGGCCATGGCCATTCGGGATGAGCAAAGCGCAAATGCCATGGGATTGGTGACCGCAGGGGCCGCCGAATTGATCCGCGAAGCTGATTTTCAGGTTGAGGATTTAACAACGCGGCTTGAGGCTATTTTCAACGATCCCGCGCGGGCCAGCCAAATGGCAAGTGCCGCTTTAAACACATCTGTGCCTGACGCCACACAGCGCCTGATGGATTTGATCCAAACAGTGATAAAGAAAGACAGCTAAATGAACGCAGCCGCAACCAAGCTCCCCACTGATGTTGGACCCATTCATTTCGTTGGGATTGGTGGCATTGGGATGTCGGGCATTGCCGAAGTTTTGTTAAACCTTGGCTACCGCGTGCAAGGCTCAGATTTAAAGGAAAGCAAGATCACCCAACGCTTGGCCGATTTGGGAGCCACGATTTTCATCGGCCAGCGCGCAGAAAACCTAGAGCATGCCGAGGTGGTGGTGATTTCATCGGCGATCAAAACAGGCAACGCCGAATTGGATCAGGCGCGTTTGATGGGGTTGCCCGTTGTGCGCCGTGCGGAAATGTTGGCCGAACTGATGCGCATGAAATCCAATGTTGCGGTTGCGGGAACGCATGGCAAAACCACCACCACAACCATGGTCGCAACCCTATTGGATGGGGGAGGTATTGATCCAACGGTGATCAATGGTGGGATCATTCACGCCTATGGATCCAACGCGCGCATGGGGCAGGGCGAATGGATGGTGGTTGAGGCCGATGAAAGCGATGGCACATTCAATCGCCTGCCTGCTACAATTGCGATTGTCACAAACATTGATCCCGAACATATGGAACATTGGGGCAGCTTCGAAAACCTGCGTCAGGCGTTTTATGATTTTGTGTCAAACATCCCTTTTTATGGTTTGGCTATCTGCTGCACCGATCACCCAGAGGTACAATCATTGGTGGGCCGTATTTCGGATCGTCGGGTTGTAACCTATGGGTTTAATGCACAGGCCGATGTGCGCGCCTTCAACCTGACCTATTCGGGCGGTTCGGCCCATTTTGATGTCGAATTTCAAGAAGATGAAACGGCACTTCGTGGCCTGTGCCTGCCCATGACAGGTGATCACAATGTGTCAAACGTTCTGTCTGCGATTGCGGTTGCGCGGCATTTGGGCGTGAAAGAGGCCGAGATTAAATCCGCCCTTGAAAACTTCAAAGGGGTCAATCGCCGCTTTACCAAAGTGGGTGAGGTGGATGGCGTCACCATCATTGATGATTACGGTCACCACCCCGTGGAAATCGCCGCGGTGCTTAAGGCCGCGCGTCAGGCATCCGATGGCCGTGTGATTGCTGTTCACCAACCCCACCGCTACACGCGCCTGCATACCCTGTTCGAAGATTTTTGCACCTGTTTTAATGAAGCTGACGTGGTCGCCATTGCCGAAGTGTTCGCTGCTGGCGAAGACCCGATTGAGGGGGCAAGTCGTGATAATCTGGTCGCAGGGCTGATCCGACACGGCCACCGTCACGCCAGCGCGCTTCTGAATGAAGACGACTTGGAACAACTGGTGCGCACCCATGCGCAATCGGGTGACATCGTCGTCTGTCTTGGCGCAGGTACAATTTCCGCATGGGCCAACGCATTGCCAGAACGGTTGGGGAAATAAAGGTCGTTTCAAGACCTTAGCCAATCTGTCGATTGGCTGGGGTCTGATCCCTATGTGTTGGCTTACGCGGGTTTTTATTGCGGTGCTTCGATGAATATTGCATATCACATGCAACGACAGGAGCAGGCCATGAACAGCATCCCACAACCACGCGGCGCAGTGTCCGAAAACCGTTCGTTGGCGGATTTGACATGGTTGCGTGTCGGCGGTCCTGCAGAGTATTTCTTTCAACCTGCGGACACGGATGATCTGGCCGATTTTTTACGCGCGCTTCCTGCGGATATCCCTGTTTTCCCTATGGGTGTGGGCAGTAATTTAATCGTGCGCGACGGGGGTTTGCGCGGTGTCGTGATCCGTTTGGGGCGGGGATTTAATCAGATCACGGTTCAGGACGATTTAATCGTCGCGGGTGCGGCGGCGCTTGATGCCCATGTGGCGCGGCGTGCGGCGGATCAGGGGCGCGATCTGACATTCCTGCGCACAATCCCTGGATCCATCGGCGGGGCCGTGCGGATGAATGCGGGGTGTTATGGATCCTATGTGGCCGATCACTTTGTTCAGGCGGCACTTGTCACCCGTCAGGGTGAAGTCATCACGCTGACCCGTGAACAGATTACCTTTGAATATCGTCAAACTGACATTCCAGACGGTGCCGTCATTACCGAGGCAGTGTTTCGCGCCCCCGCTGGTGAGGTAGAGGCACTGCACGCCAAAATGGACGCACAACTGCGCAAACGCGACGAAACCCAACCAACCAAGGAACGCAGCGCGGGCAGCACATTTCGCAACCCCGCAGGATTCTCCAGCACAGGGCGTGCGGATGATACGCATGATCTGAAAGCGTGGAAGGTGATTGATGATGCTGGCCTGCGCGGTGCAACCCTTGGCGGGGCGCAGATGAGCGAGAAGCATTCCAATTTTATGATCAACACGGGCGGTGCCAGCGCCGCTGACCTAGAAGGATTAGGTGAATTAGTCCGAAAAAGGGTTTTCCAAAACGCAGGAATAGAGTTAGTATGGGAAATCATGCGGGTTGGTGAACCAGCCCCGAAATAACGCAACCCAAGTTGCGACACCAATTATAAGGCCAAAATGGCCAATGACATGAGGCGAATTCGGGTATGTCGAGCAGGACAGATCCCAAAGTCGTGGTTTTGATGGGTGGCCCTTCGGCCGAGCGCGAGGTGTCTCTTGTCAGTGGGCGTGAATGCGCCGCGGCTTTGCGTGAAGCAGGATATAATGTGACAGAGTTGGACGCCGCGCCAACACTGGCTGCTGATCTGACGCAATTTGCACCTGATGTTGTGTTTAATGCGCTGCATGGGCGCTGGGGCGAAGATGGCTGTGTTCAGGGTATCCTTGAATGGTTGCGCATTCCCTATACGCATTCTGGTGTCTTGGCCTCGGCCCTTGCTATGGACAAACAGCGCAGCAAAGAGGTGTTCGCAACCGCGGGCCTACCCATTGCGCAGAGTGTGATTGCCGATCGTGATCAGGTGCAGCGCGCACATGTCATGACCCCGCCCTATGTGGTTAAGCCCAATAATGAGGGATCCTCGGTCGGGATTTACATTGTAAACGAAGATGCCAATTCGCCCCCCCATTTGTCGGATGATATGCCCGACACTGTCATGGTCGAGGCCTATTTGGCAGGGCGTGAATTGACCACCACGGTGATGGGGGATCGCGCCTTGGGCGTGACCGAAATTTTCACCGATGGTTGGTATGATTATGATGCCAAATATGCCGATGGCGGATCCTATCACGTGGTTCCTGCCAATATTCCCGACGATATCACACAGGCCTGCATGGATTTTGCCCTGCGCGCCCATCAGGTTTTGGGGTGCAAAGGCGTCAGTCGCACGGATTTCCGTTGGGATGAGACGTGCGGGCGCGATGGTTTGTTCCTGTTGGAAACAAACACACAACCCGGAATGACGCCCACATCCTTGGTGCCAGAGCAGGCGCAAAAAATGGGGATCGGATTTGCAGATTTGTGTGATTGGATGATAAAGGATGCCTCATGCGACCGATAGGCACACGATATACCAACGTGCATGACCCTGCACCATCGCGGCTATCCTATCGGCTGATGCGGTTCATGCTGACGCCGCTGTTACGTCGGTTGGTATTTTACGGAATTCCTGGGTTTGTTTTGTCGCTTGCCGTGGGTCTATATTTCGCAGATGAAGAGCACCGCGAAAATTTGCGCGCTTTTGCGGATGATGTGCATCGCAGCATTATTGAACGCCCCGAATTCATGGTCAGTGCCGTACAGATTTTGGGGGCTGGTTCAACACTGGAAGAGGATATTCGCGAAGTTCTGCCCGTTAATTTCCCGATCAGTTCCTTTTCCCTTGATGTCCAAGAGATGCGTAAAATTTTGGTCGAACTGGACCCTGTCGCGGATGCATCGCTTCAGGTGCGGGACGGCATTTTGTTCATTGATGTCAGCGAACGCAAACCTGCCTTTGTCTGGCGCAAACGGGATGGTTTGGAATTGCTGGATGAAACGGGTCATTATGTGCGCTCGATTACAGCCCGCATGGATTATCCCGATTTGCCATTGGTTGCAGGTGAAGGGGCGGATAAAAATATCGCCGAGGCACGCGCGTTATTGACCAGTGCGACGCCCCTTGTGGATCGGTTGCGCGGTTTGATTTATGTTGGCGAGAGGCGCTGGGACCTGGCCTTGGATCGCAACCAACGCATCCTGTTGCCCGCCGAAGGTGCCGTGCAGGCCTTAGAAAAAGTTTTGATTTTTAATGATACCCAAGAGTTGCTGGATCGCGCGATCAGTGTTGTGGACATGCGTTTAAGCGAACGTCCAACGCTGCGCCTTGCCGATGGTACATCCAGCATGCTTTTGCGGCAAATAAAGAGTAGTGGAGCCGATCAATGACCGATTTTTACGATGCTCAACGTGCAATGCGATCCATGCGCAAAGCCGCACTTCAGCGCGGCGTGATCGCTGTTTTGGATGTGGGCAGCACCAAGATTGGGTGTCTGATCCTGCGCTTTGATGGGGTGGATCGCAACATTGATGCGGAAACCGTCGGGCCAATGGCAGGGCAATCAGGATTCCGCGTTATCGGATCGGCCACAACACGGTCGCGCGGCATGGAATTTGGCGAAGTGGTATCCATGCCTGAGGCGGAACGCGCCATTCGCACCGCATTGCAATCTGCGCAAAAATTGGCAGGCGTGCGCGTGGATCATGTGATTGCATCCTTTTCAGGGGGCGCGCCGAGGTCATATGGCTTGGCGGGACAAATCACGGTCGAGGATCAATTTGTAACCGAACAACACATTGCCGAAGTTTTATCGGCCTGCGATGTGCCCGCCTATGGCGACGGGCGCGAGGTGTTGCATGCGCAACCTGTGAATTTCGCATTGGATCATCGTTCAGGACTGTCCGATCCGCGCGGACAAATCGGCAAAGAGCTTTCGACCGATATGCACATGTTAACGGTCAGTGAAAAATCAATCCTTGATCTGGCCTATTGTATCAAACGCTGTGATTTGGAATTGGCGGGGATCGCCTCCTCTGCATATGCATCTGGCATGGCCTCTTTGGTTGAGGATGAGCAAGAGTTGGGATCAGCCTGCATTGACATGGGCGGCGGCACCACCTCCCTATCTATTTTCATGAAAAAACACATGATTTACGCCGATACAGTGCGTCTGGGCGGGGATCACGTGACGCGCGATATTTCGATGGGCCTTCAGGTGCCTATCGCCACGGCCGAGCGTATTAAAACGCGCAGTGGGGGATTGATGGCCACGGGCATGGATGATCGCGATATGATCGAAATTGGTGGGGATACGGGCGATTGGGAACATGATCGCCGCACCATTAGCCGCACCGAATTGATCGGAATTATGCGCCCGCGGGTGGAAGAGATTTTAGAAGAGGTGCGTGCACATCTGGATGCAGCTGGGTTTGAACATTTGCCCAGTCAGCAAATCGTGTTGACAGGTGGCGCCAGCCAAGTGCCGGGTATGGACACCTTGGCCAGCCGCATTTTGGGGCAGCAGGTGCGCCTTGGCCGCCCCTTGCGTATTCATCGATTGCCACAAGCCTACTCAGGGCCCAGTTGTTCGGCATTGGTCGGCGTTTCCCTGTTTGCAGCGCACCCCCAAGATGAATGGTGGGATTTCGAAGTGCCCGCGCACAAATTGGGCGCACGCTCTATTCGCAAAGCGCTCCGTTGGTTCAAAGAGAATTGGTAACCACAAATTCTTGTGAACATGGCCAGATAGGGCGAATTTCCGCTGTTTTTTACTATATTTTGCGTATAACTTGCGTTTTTTGCGTGACCTCCGCTTAGATCAGAGGTAGGCTTATGATAATATAGGCGAAATTAACCCAGAAAACTGGGACATCAGGCGGACAAGTGACATGGCATTGAATCTATCGGTACCCGAAGAAAATGAATTAAGACCACGCATCACGGTGTTTGGCGTTGGCGGTGCTGGCGGCAATGCTGTGAACAACATGATTGAAAAGCAGCTGGAAGGCGTTGAATTCGTTGTCGCGAATACCGATGCGCAGGCGCTGCAACAAAATCAATCAGCATCGCGCATCCAATTGGGCGTCAAGGTTACCGAAGGATTGGGCGCAGGCGCACGCGCAGAAGTGGGCGCGGCCGCAGCCGAAGAAAGCATTGAACAAATCGTGGATCATCTGGCTGGGGCGCATATGTGCTTTATCACTGCTGGTATGGGCGGGGGCACTGGCACAGGTGCCGCGCCGATCATCGCACAAGCCGCGCGTGAAATGGGTGTCCTAACGGTTGGTGTTGTCACCAAACCGTTTCAGTTTGAAGGTGCTAAGCGCATGCGTCAGGCCGAAGCGGGTGTTGAAGCGTTGCAGAAAATGGTCGACACATTGATCATCATTCCAAATCAAAACCTGTTCCGCCTTGCGAATGAAAAAACCACCTTTACCGAAGCTTTCAGCATGGCAGACGATGTTCTGTACCAAGGCGTGAAAGGTGTCACGGACCTTATGGTGCGTCCTGGTTTGATCAACCTTGATTTCGCCGATGTCCGCGCCGTGATGGACGAAATGGGCAAGGCAATGATGGGCACGGGCGAGGCGGAGGGCGAAGATCGCGCCAAGCAAGCCGCCGAAAAAGCCATTGCCAACCCATTGTTGGACGAAATCAGCCTGCGTGGCGCACGTGGCGTTTTGATCAACATCACAGGTGGTTATGATCTGACTCTATTTGAATTGGATGAGGCGGCAAACCGTATCCGTGAAGAGGTGGATCCAGATGCAAATATCATCGTTGGTTCAACGCTTGATCCAGATATCAGTGGTGTTATGCGCGTCTCTGTTGTTGCAACAGGCATCGACGTAAGTGAAAACGCGGGGGATATACCTGTTCCAACCCGCGCTGCACCGGCATTTACACCTGCGGCCTCAGTTGTCGAGGAAGTTGCAGAAACAGAGCCAGCCGTTGCAGCAGAAGAACCGGGCCTGTTTGATGCAAGCCCTGCAGCAGGAGCGGAAGAGGCCAAGCCGATGTTTGCGCCCGCCTCAGAGTTCCAGCCCACTGTGGCAGACGAACCTGAACCCGCCTATCAGCCAGCAGTCGCAGAAGACATAACCGAGGCATTCGTTGCCTCCAAAGCGCCAACACCAGGCACACCATCTGAGGATGCGATGGCCCGTTTGCGCACAGCGGTTCAGAACACGGGTGTTGCACACACGCCCGAGCAGGTTGAAGAAGAACCTGCCGAGTCAGAGCGTCCGCGTTTCGGCATCGGATCCCTGATTAACCGTATGTCAGGTGGCTCAGAATCTGCGCCCAAGGCACAGCCAGCGGTTCGTTCACAGCCCGCAATGAGCGCGCCAGCGCCCGTTGCCGAGGCAGGCGAGCGTTCACAGGAACAGGAGAAAATTGAAATTCCTGCATTCTTGCGTCGTCAGGCAAACTAAGCTGCGCATCAAAAAAATATTTAAAAACCATTGCTTAGGCGGTGGTTTTTTTGTTTATGGCGGAAATCCGCCTATGCCAAATGGCTTTGTTACACAGAGTCACAAAGTTTGAATTGTATTTTAGAGTCCTGAACATTACCCACAAACTAGGGGACGCTCCCGTCACGTTTAAGGGATTACAGTGCAAACGACACTATCGGCATCATTGACGTTTTCGGACATCGGGCTTCATTCTGGTGCGCCAGTGACGATGCGCATTCACCCTGCAGCGGCGGATCATGGTATTTGGATTAAGCGAACCGACATCACCATCGGTGATCCGTTGATCGCGGCGCGTTGGGATAACGTCGATCAAACCCAATTGTGCACAAAACTCGTGAATGGTTTAGGAGCCGCGGTGTCCACAGTTGAACACGTTATGGCGGCACTTGCAGGCTGTGGCGTGCACAACGCGTTGATCGAGGTCGATGGCCCAGAATTCCCAATCCTAGATGGCAGCGCGGTTCCATTTGTGCGTGCGATCCTTGGGGCGGGGGTTGTTTCATTGGACACACCTGTGCGTGCAATTCGTATTTTGGCACCTGTTGAATTTAAAACCGATCAGGGGTGGGCACGTTTTGAACCCTCCGATGCGCCAGAAATGCAATTTGCCATTGATTTTGCGGATCAGGCGATTGGAAAACAGTCGAAATCCTTGAACCTTTCAAACGGGTCTTTCGTGCGAGAGCTGTGTGACAGCCGCACGTTCTGCCGCAACAGTGACGTTGAAACAATGCGCGCCGCTGGTCTTGCGCTTGGCGGAACATTGGAAAACGCGGTTGTTGTGGACGGGGATCGGATTTTGTCACCCGGAGGCCTGCGCCACGCAGATGAGGCCGTGCGTCACAAAATGCTGGACGCACTTGGTGATATGGCATTGGCGGGCGCACCGATTATTGGACGTTATGTCGGGCATCGCGCGGGCCATGCATTAACCAATTCATTGCTACGCGCGATGTTTTTAAACCCCAAGTGTTTCGAAGTTGTGACATGTGATCATGATACCGCGGCCTTGCTTCCTGGGGCGGGTGCACATTTGGACGAAGTTTGCGCCGTCGCCTAGGCGATAACCCACTTTAATTCACTCCCTTCGGCGGTTTTTTGTACGCAATCTGTAACAACCATTTTGCGTTACATTTTTCTATGCTAGATCATCTCATAATCGTCGGTTAAGCTGACCAAAAAGATAAAGTGGAAATAGATGACAACAGGCCGCTTACACGCATTTCGAATTGCCGCTTTCGTGACGCTTTTTGCTGTTGCGGGTTGCTCTGGTTCGAAAACCGCAACATTCGTTGACGTCGAAGGTTTTGGCGCCGATCAAATTTATGAGCGTGGCGAATACGAAGTGGACCGTGGACGGTTTGCCGATGCGGCCTTTTTCTTTTCCGAGGTGGAACGCCTTTATCCCTATTCGGAATGGGCCCAACGAGCCATGATGATGCAGGCCTACGCCCATCATGAAAACCGCGCTTACGATGAAACCCGAGCGGCGGCGCAAAGGTTCATAGATTTCTATCCTGCCGAAGAGGACGCGGCATATGCGCAATTCTTGATTGGATTGTCCTATTATGACCAAATCGCCGATGTTGGGCGCGATCAAAAAATATCACGTCAGGCATTACAAGCATTTCGCATTGTCATTGAACAATATCCTGACAGTGAATATGCACGCTCTGCCAATTTGAAATTCGACCTTGTCTTTGATCACCTTGCTGGCAAAGAGATGGAGGTTGGACGTTACTACCTTGGGCGCAAAAACCATGCTGCCGCTATCAACCGTTTCCGTAATGTTGTTGAAACCTTCCAAACCACCACACATACGGCTGAGGCGCTACATCGTTTGGTTGAGGCGTATTTGTCCCTTGGTCTAACAGATCAGGCGCAAACAGCGGGGGCCATTTTGGGCCATAACTTCCAATCAACCGAATGGTACGACAGCAGTTATAAATTATTGACGGATCAAGGACTTAAGCCACGTTTGATTGGCACAGGATGGCTGCAAAAAGTACATCGCCAAGTGCTAAAAGGTCAGTGGTTGTAAGGGGCGGATCGCGACATGCTGCGTGGTTTGGACATTCGCGATATGTTGATCATTGATCATCTATCGCTTGAATTTTCCTCAGGTCTAAATGTTCTAACGGGTGAAACAGGCGCTGGTAAATCCATTCTGCTTGACAGTCTCGGGTTTGTTTTGGGCTGGCGGGGTCGCGCGGATTTGGTGCGCAGTGGTCAAGATCAGGGCGAGGTTAGCGCTTGGTTCGATCTCGGCCCATCCCATCCCGCACGCGCTGTCTTGCAAGAGGCGGGCATTCCCATTGAGGATGACTTGATTTTACGGCGGGTCAACAGCCGAGATGGTCGGAAAACCGCATGGATCAATGACAGACGTGTTTCAGGTGAAGTCTTGCGCGCCGTGTCCGAACATTTGGTCGAGCTGCACGGTCAGCACGATGACCGCGGGTTATTGGATCCAAAGCGGCACCGCGATTTATTGGATACCTTTGGTGGGCATGATGACATGCTGAACACTGTATCCGCCGCCTACCGCGCACTGCGTGCCGCAGAAAAAGATTTGCGCACAGCAGAAGCCGCCCAAGAAGAGCTGCGAGCAGAAGAAGAGTTTTTGCGCCACGCCGTCGATGAATTGCAAAAACTGGCACCTAAGGTAGGTGAAGAGGCCGAGTTGGACAGCCGTCGCCGATTGATGCAGGGGGCTGAAAAAATTCGTACAGAAATCGCCCATGCGGCGCAGGCCTTGGGCCGTGACGGGGCCGAGGGCATGATGAGCGATGCGATGCGGTGGCTTGATGGTGCCGCTGATGCCGCCGAGGGACGTTTGGAAGAGCCGTTGGCCGCACTGTCGCGGGCGATGGTAGAACTCGATGATGCGGCCCAAGGGGTAGAGGCATGTTTGGACGCCTTGGAATTCAACCCACATGATTTGGAATTGGCCGAGGAACGCCTGTTCGCGATCCGCGCCTTAGCACGCAAGCACACTGTCGCGCCCGATGAACTCCCCACATTAGCGCAGGATTTAAGCGCCAAACTGGATCTCTTGGATATGGGGGCAGGGGGACTTAAGGAATTGAATGCCGCCGTTTCAGCGGCGCAGGCTGCCTATGACGAGGCCGCTGGTGTCCTAAGCCGCGCCCGTAAATCAGCGGCACAGGCGTTGGATTTGGCGATGGGTGCCGAATTGGCACCGTTGAAAATGGAACGCGCTGTCTTCACAACGCAGGTTGGGGATGCCGATCCATCGGCAACGGGTGTGGATCAGGTGAATTTTGTTGTTGCAACCAACCCCGGCGCACCTGCAGGGCCATTGGCAAAAATTGCATCTGGTGGGGAACTAAGCCGCTTTCTTTTGGCGCTAAAGGTATGCTTGTCCCGTGATGGTGCGCAAAACACTATGATCTTTGATGAAATTGATCGCGGGGTCGGGGGCGCCACGGCGGATGCGGTGGGGCGGCGTTTGTCGCGTTTGGCGCAGGATGCGCAGGTTTTGGTTGTTACACATTCCCCACAGGTCGCGGCCCTTGGGGATCGTCATTTCCAAGTGGCGAAACAACAAAGCGCGGATATGACATTATCACGTGTTGACCTGCTGTCTGACACGGCGCGCGTCTATGAAATCGCCCGCATGATTTCGGGCGACACGATCACGACCGAGGCACGCGCAGCCGCGCGGACCTTGATTGAGGGCCGTTAAGCGTTAATCACGTACCAATTTGCCAGGGTTCATCAGGTTATGGGGGTCCAGCGCCTGTTTGATCGCGCCCATCACATCCCATGCGGGACCGTGTTCGGCCTCCATAAACTTTTTCTTGCCTATACCCACGCCATGTTCGCCCGTGCAGGTGCCGCCATAGGCAAGCGCACGCTGTGCCATGCGATCAGATAGGGCAAGCGCCGTTTCATGTTCCACTTTATTTTCAGGATCAAGCAATAAGACAGAATGGAAATTTCCATCCCCAACATGTCCCAAAATCGGCCCCATCAGGCCCGACGCGGCAATGTCCGCGCGGGTTTCTTCGACCGCATCTGCCAAATGTGATATAGGCACACAGATATCGGTGACAACCGCGCGCGCGCCTTTGCGTGCTGCCAAAATCGCGTAGTATCCGTTGTGGCGCAGGGACCAAAGCGCTGTGCGATCTTCGGTCCGTTCGGACCATTCAAAATCCTGACCCCCGTTTTCGCGGCAAATTGCGCCGAATGTTTCGGCATCTTGTTTTACGCTATCCTCGCTTCCGTGCAATTCGAACAGCAGATGGGGCATGGCGGGCATGTTGCGATCTGCATAGGCGTTGAATGCCTGAACCGTTGCCGTATCCACAAATTCCATGCGTGCCATGGGCAGGGCTACTTGGATCATTTCAATCACGCTTTGCACAGCGCCCCCAAAGCTTTCAAAGGCGACGATCCCCGCGCTGATCGCCTCGGGGATGGGATGTAATTTTAGGGTCAGTTCAGTGATCAGGCCCAGCGTACCCTCTGATCCGACCATCAGCGCCGTTAAATCATAGCCCGCGGATGTTTTTTTCGCATATGTTCCTGTTTTGATGATACGCCCATCGGCCAAAACCACCTCTAACGCTTTGACTGCATCGCGCATGGTGCCATAGCGAACGGTGGTTGTTCCGCTAGCCCGTGTTGCGGCCATGCCGCCGATGGATGCGTTTGCACCCGGATCAACACTAAAAAACAGGCCCGTATCGCGCAGCGCCTCATTCACTTCTTTTCGTGTGATGCCGGGGTCCACTGTGATCAGCATATTTTCGGGGTCAATATGCCGTATCTTATTCATCTGAGAAAAATCGATTGTTAGGCTGCTGTCATCCGCCCCTGTCTGCGCCTCAAGCGAGGTGCCCGTGCCCCAACCGACCATCGGAACGTCAGAGCGGGCACAGATTTCAACAATGCGCTGAACTTCATCTGTTGTTGTGGGATAGGCCACCGCAGCAGGTGACATCAGATCAAAATGGCTTTCCGAACGGCCATGGATTTCACGATCAGATTCTGACGTTGTGAAACGATCCCCCAACAGTTGGCGCAAGGCTTGGGTCGCATTTTGCTTGATCATTGCATCCCTCTGATATTTCATAGCATTTAAAGAACACTAGTGCTCTGGCACGAAAATGAAAAGGCAGCAGTCAAATGTCTGCGTTGGGTGAGTTTTTGGATGGTGTGTTCGCGCGTCTTCGCCTGCGATCCTTGCGGATGTTCTAGCACGTTGGTTTTTGGGGGCTGACCCTTGTGATTGGCATTCCCGGTTGCGTTGCCGTCGTGTTGTTTGGGATGGGGATTGCCTGGATCCAAACCTGGGCCTATGGCACGCCCGATGTGAACCGTTTGCACAGTTTTGCCGAAAACTTGGATTGGTATTGGGTTGTTCTAATCCCAATGATTGGTGGCGTCGCGACGGGGTTAATATTTCGTTATTTAACCGATGATGGCCGCGTGTCGTCCGTCGCTGATGTGATTGAAGGAGCCGCCCTGCATGATGGCCGTGTTGAAGGGAAAGAGGGCTTGGCCTCGGCCGCGGCAAGTTTGATCACCCTGTCCACAGGTGGGTCTACATGACGCGAGGGACCTTCGGTGCACATCGCGGCAATGATTTCAAGCAAGGTTTGTGAATGGGTGAACGCGCGTGGGATCACGGGGCGCGATTTGTTTAGATGCGCCACAGGTGCCGCATGCGGCCAGTTTCAATGCCCCCATCGTAGGCGCTCTTTTCGCGCTTGAGGTGATCTTGCGCCATTTTGCGCTGCATGCCTTTGCGCCGATTGTTATCGCCTCTGTTGCGGGGGCGGTGGTGCATCAAATCGCTTTTTGGGATCAGGTTGAATTTAACCTACCGCTTGCCCCTGATTTGCAATTTTACGTCGAACTGCCCGCCTTTATGGGGCTGGGGTTGGTGTCAGGTGTTGTGGCTGTCATCGTGATGCGATCTATCTTTTTGGCGGATACGGTCGCATCGGGTATCCAGGATCACCTGACATTGCCGCGCTGGTTACCTCCAGCGGTTACGGGTGTGTTACTGGGCCTGATCGCGACACATTTTCCCGTGATCATAGGGGTGGGATACGAAACCACCTTTGCAGCCCTGTGCGGTAATTTGATTCTGTCGCAGGCGATATTGTTTTGCATGATCAAGGTTGTTGCCGTGTCGATCACGATGGGCGGTCGCATGGGGGATGGTGTATTTTCCCCATCACTAATGGTTGGGGCGCTGTTGGGATTGTCCTATGGGATCATTGCGACATCTTTTGTGCCGTCAATGTCAGGGCCAGTTTCCCTTTATGCGCTTGCAGGCATGGCAGAGGTTGCCGAAGCTTTTTTTGGTGCGCCGATTTCCACCACATTGATCGTGTTTGAAATGACGGGGGATTGGCAAACGGGACTGGCCGTTTTGGTCTCAGTGTCATTGGCAACCGCGCTGTCCTCACGCTATGCGGATCGCTCGTTCTTTCTAACTCAGTTGGAAAGGCTCAACATTCATGTCGCCATTGGTCCGCAAGGGTATCTGCTTGAACTGGTGCGTACGGATGCAATCATGCGCCCGATTGATGAGGCGACCCAAGCCGATTGGGATTTGGTGGAAAAGGGGCTTTATGTCAGTGCGGCAGGCACATTAAACACCGCAATGATCGTGCTTGAACGTACGCACGCGGCCTATCGTCCCGTGGTTAAGGTTGGTGGGGAAACCGCGCCTTCGCAAATCGTGGAGCGCCTGCACGAGGTTGATTATTGCGCGCCTATAACAAGGCGCTGTCTGATGCCGCCGAGGAAGAGCACAGTTGATTAAATCTGTTCAACCGCCACTTGGTACTGTGTGTAAAACGCGATATGTCCTGCGATCGCTTCCATCCCAGCAATTGGCGTTTCATAAGTCCACCCCATATTGGCAAGGGTTTGGGACTTGGTGACGATGGAATAATAGGTCGCACTTCCTTTGTAGGGACAAATGCTTGTTTGATCTGTCTGATCAAGGAAGGCCATCGCCAAGTCAGATTTTGGGAAATAGATCACGGGGGGCAAATCGCCTTCGATCAATTCGATGGCATTTTTGCTTTCGCCAATAACGGCACCGCCTGCGCGAACGCTCCATGTGCCTGTGGCGGGGCGTGTTGTGATATGGTCTGACATAGCGGTTCCTCTCTTCATCATTGGCGAACCCAAACTATGTCACTGTAACGATATTATGTCACAGCGGTTGGGTCGCATCCCGCAACCATACCTGTTCCGCCGCAGTTAGGCGAGGATGAATTTTGTCGCGGCATGTTTGGTGATAGGAATTGAGCCATTCAATCTCGTCACTGTTCAGCATATCGCGCAGGATCATACGGCGATCAATGGGCACAAAGGTCAGCGTTTCAAACTCAAGCAGATTGGTCAAATTGCCATCTGGCAGATCAGGGGCAGGGACAACAATCAATAGGTTTTCGGTGCGGATGCCAAAATGCTCCTCGCGGTAAAACCCGGGTTCATTTGATAGGATCATGCCAGGTTCGAAGGGAAGGGTGGAGCGGCGTGATAGGTTTTGTGGACCCTCATGCACCGACAGAACGTGCCCCACACCGTGGCCTGTGCCGTGCTGATAATCCTGACCTGCGGACCATAGGGCCGCACGGGCAAAGGCATCAATGTCGCGTCCCGAAATACCATGGGGAAAGCGTAGGCGCGAAATTGCAATCATCCCCTTTAAAACGCGTGTAAAGGCACGCTTGACCGCGTCTGATTGATCCCCAATTGCAAGGGTCCGCGTAATGTCGGTTGTGCCGTCCTGATACTGGGCGCCGCTATCCACCAAATAAACTTCGCCTGCGTTTAATGTTCGATTACTATCGGTTGTCACGCGATAATGGGGCAGAGCTGCATGGGGGCCTGCGGCAGAAATCGTATCAAAACTAATCTCATCCATAAGCGGGTCTTGCCGGCGAATTTCCTCAAGCCGCGTGGCCGCGTCAATCTCTGTCAACGTGCCATGCGGTTTTTCGTCAAGCCATGCTAAAAACCGACACATGGCCGCCGCGTCGCGCAAATGGCTTTCGCGGGCGCTGTTCAATTCGGTTGCGTTTTTGCATGCCTTTGGAAGGCTAACGGGATCGGTTGATAAGATCGCGTTATCGGACAATGCATGCGAAATTGCATAGGGAACACTACCTGCATCTAGGCGCATGGCCCCTAGAAATGATGAAATATAATCGGATAAGTCATCTGGATTTCGCAGAGTTACTTCGTTGCCTAAATGTGCATGAATATTTTGGGCCTTTTGGGCATGCATAAACAGATCAACACGTGCATCATCATGCAATACTGCAAAACCATGAACTACAGGATTATGTGCCACATCCTGACCACGGATATTCAACAACCAACAAATACTGTCGGGTAAGGATATGAACGCGGCGGCGTGCCCTGCGGATTTTAACTCTGCTGCCAAACGGGTTCGTTTTGCCGTATGTGTTTCGCCCGAAAGATGGTCTTCAAAAACCCGCGCCAAACCCATGGGCGGTGTGGGCCTATCCTGCCAAATGGGATCAATCAAATTGTCCACGGCCTGCACGGTGATGCCTGTGCCGCGAAGATCCTGTTCCAATGATTTGATTTCACGGGCGCTGTGCAACCATGGATCAAAACCAACGATGCCAGAGGGTAACTTGTCCTTTAACCAATCCCCCAATTGCACTTCGGGCCAATCAACGGGGGTAAAGGGGACGCGTGTTTGTTCCTTGACTTGGACGCGGTAGCGGCCATCAACGAAGACCCCCGCGGCACCCTGTGTAACGGCACAAAAACCAGCCGATCCTGTAAACCCCGTAAGCCATGCCAGGCGTTCATCAGCAGGGGCCACATATTCGCCTTGATGCACATCGGCACGCGGAATAAGGAACGCATCAATACCAGATTTGCGCATCTGGTCACGCAGCATGATCAGCCGTTCGGGCCCCTTGTCAGGTTCTGAGGAGGCTTCGAAACTTTGAAACACTGCTTTACTCATTTTCTAACCCGCGCGCTTAATTCCCATGACACGGGCGCGTGCTCTTGGATCTTGATCAAAGAGTGCTGCCAACTGTTCTGTCATTGCGCCTGCCAATTGTTCGACATCTGTGATTGTGACCGCGCGTTCGTAATAACGGGTCACATCGTGTCCAATACCGATGGCCAACAATTCAACGGCTTTGCGTTTTTCGACCATGGCGATCACATCGCGCAGGTGTTTTTCCAAATAATTTGCAGGGTTGACCGACAAAGTGCTGTCATCAACTGGGGCGCCATCTGAAATCACCATTAGGATTTTCCGCGCCTCAGGACGTGCAATCATGCGGCGATGGGCCCATTCCAGCGCCTCGCCATCAATGTTTTCTTTCAGCAGCCCTTCTTTCATCATCAGACCCAAATTTGGACGGGCCCGACGCCATGGGGCATCCGCGCCCTTATAGATGATGTGGCGCAAATCATTCAGACGACCGGGTTGTTGTGGGCGTCCCTCTTGCAACCATTTTTCACGCGCTTGGCCGCCTTTCCACGCGCGGGTGGTAAAGCCAAGGATTTCAACCTTTACATTGCACCGCTCAAGCGTGCGGGCCAAAACATCTGCGCAAATCGCAGCAATTGAAATGGGGCGTCCCCGCATGGACCCCGAATTATCCAACAACAAGGTTACAACCGTGTCGCGGAATTCCGTGTCCTGCTCCATTTTGAAGCTAAGCGGCGTTGTTGGGTTTGCAACAACCCGCGCCAAACGGCCCGCGTCCAAAATACCCTCTTCCAAATCGAACAACCAACTGCGGTTTTGCTGCGCCTGCAAACGCCGCTGCAGTTTGTTGGCCAGACGGCTAACAGCCCCCTTTAGCGGTTCAAGTTGTTGATCCAAATAGGCGCGCAGACGTTCCAATTCGATGGGTTCTGCCAATTCTTCGGCATGAATTTCTTCGTCATAGTCTGTGTTATAAACGGCATAGTTTGGATCAGCATCCGAAATGGGTTGCGGCGGGGGCGGATCAAGGGGTGCATCCCCCTCTGGCATCTCCATTTCGTCGGACATGTCGTCATCTGCACTGTCATCTTGGCTGATCTGTGCTTCTGCGGCGTCCTGTTGTTGTTCTTGGGACTGCTCTGGATTGGCCTCTGCCTCATCCTCTTGGCTGTCGTCATCCCCCGTGCTGTCGGGATCTTGATCCTCGTCCTGATCCTCTTGCGCCTGGTCTTCTTGATCCTCGTCTGGCATATCAGGGTCATTACCCAACTGATCGCCATACCCCAGATCGCTGATAATTTGGCGGGCGAATTTCGCAAACTGCCCCTGATCTGAAAGTGCGGTTTCTAGGTTATCAAGGGTGCCAGATGCCTGTTCCTCGATAAATCCACGCCACAGGTCCATGACGTTTGCAGCCGCTTGGGGCATGTCACGCCCTGTGGCCAAGTGTCGGATCAAATAACCTGCCGCCGTGGAAAGGGGGGCATCGGCACGATCACTGATGGTGCCATAGTTCAGTCGCGTGGCCTCGGCCCCGATTTTCGCGTCAATATTGCCCGCGGTGCCCGGCATGTCACGTGCGCCCAACGCCTCGCACCGCGCGGTTTCCATCGCCTCATAAAGTTCACGCGCCATGGCACCATCTGGTGCATAGCGGGCGTGTGTTCCCGCGTCATGGTAGCGGTGATGGAGCGCCAGCGCATCGGCCGTGCCACGTGCCACCAACACCTCGTCCCGCGTCATGCGGCGGCTGACCTGCGGCAGGCGCATAGTGTCGCCTGACAGACCAGAGGGATCAACCGTGTAGGTCACCGTCAGATCCGCATCGTTGGCCATGACCTTGGTCGCTTCGGCCAGTGCCTTTTTAAACGGATCTGCGGGGTTATCACCAGGTTTGGACATGTCGACCTCTAAATCGCCTGACGGGCTTAGCCTAGTGAAACACTTGCGGCGCTCTCTGGCAATTCCTCATCAAAACAACGCTGGAAGAACTCAGCAACTGTTTGGCGCTCCAGCTCATCACATTTGTTCATGAACGTTAGGCGGAAGGCATAGCCAACATCACGGAAAATTTCCGAATTCTGCGCCCAGTTGATAACGGTACGCGGGCTCATCACGGTAGATAGATCACCGTTCATGAACGCCGTGCGGGTCAGGTCAGCAACCGTAACCATCTGCTTAACGGTTTTGCGGCCGGCCTCAGTGTTGTAATGCGGTGCCTTTGACAACACGATGGCAGTTTCCGCATCAATCGACAAATAGTTCAGCGTTGAAACCAATGACCAACGGTCCATCTGTGCCTGGTTGATTTGCTGTGTCCCGTGATACAGGCCTGTTGTGTCGCCCAAACCCACTGTGTTCGCGGTGGCGAACAGGCGGAAATGGGGGTGGGGTGTGATGATTTCGTTTTGATCAAGCAGGGTCAATTTCCCATCATGTTCCAACACACGTTGGATCACAAACATAACGTCCGCACGACCCGCATCATATTCATCAAAGACAATCGCCACTGGGTTACGCAGCGCCCATGGCAGGATCCCTTCGTGGAATTCTGTAACCTGTTTGCCGTCTTTCAGTTTGATGGCGTCCTTGCCGATCAGGTCAATCCGGCTGATGTGACTGTCCAAGTTCACGCGCACAGCGGGCCAATTCAAACGGGCTGCAACCTGTTCGATGTGGGTTGACTTACCTGTCCCATGATAGCCCTGAACCATGACGCGGCGATTGTGCGAAAAGCCTGCCAAAATCGCCATTGTTGTGTCTGGGTCGAATTTATAGGTGCTATCCACCTCGGGCACACGAGAAGAGCGTTCACCAAACGCTTTGACCTCCATATCCGTATCAATTCCGAATACCTCACGAACAGAAATCGTTTCGGTGGGCTTGGCGTTTTGATCCAACTGTTCGCTGCTCATCCTCTGTGTCCTTTGTCTAGCGGCATCATTGCCTGAACGTGATGTAACATTCGTACGACAGAGGCAAGGGTAAGTGCGATATTTTTTACGTTCCCGCGTTCCTATTGCATGTTTTCGCACTCACGCAATTGTGCAGAAGGGTGACTTGCAACTTTCTCAGGATGCGCCACATTTTGTTTGAAGCGTAAAGGAGAGGCATATGAAACGTCGCACTGTTATTTTTGGCGCATTATCCACATTGGCCCTGACACAGGCATTACGTGCCGCATCAGATGCAGGGGAAGAGGTGTTTGAAATCACGCGCAGCGATCAGGAATGGCGCGCGATGTTAAGCGAGATGGAATATCACGTCATGCGCAGGGAGGGGACAGAACGCGCCTTTACCTCACCTTTGGACAAAAATTACGCCGACGGCATGTATCACTGTCGGGGATGCGATTTGCCGCTTTATTCATCTGAACACAAATACAATTCTGGCACTGGCTGGCCCAGTTTTTGGCAGGCGCAGAAAAATGCCGTTGCCACAAAAGAGGATCGCAAATTTTTCATGGTCCGAACAGAATGCCACTGCCGCCGCTGCGGATCACATTTGGGACATGTATTCGATGACGGCCCCCAACCAACGGGCAAACGCCATTGCATCAATGGCGTCAGCCTGGTTTTTAAGGCCGCCTAAACCCTAGAACGAAAAGCTTGCGCCGATTGTGATGAAGGGAATGCATTTATTTTTTTGACAGCTCATCATTGAATTCATCGAAATCGGTTTCAAATGCGGTCTTGTCGGCGGCTGCCAACGCATTTCGCCCTGACAAAGTCGCAGTTAGGTGGGTGAAACGGGCACCCGCCTCTGCCAAAATCTGCCATCCTGATTGTCCGACGGAGCGCGTTTAGCCAAGCGCGATGACAGGAACGATGTTATTGTCCTGCTTGATGTTCAGGTCAAAACCGCTGGTGTAGGTTGTTCCGTCAAACTCTAGACTGGCGGTGGATGCATCAAAATTGTAGCCCCCTGCGGTTAAACCGCCGCTGATGCGAAACCCGCTACCAGAGGGGTAATAAACAAGCATGACACCCACGGATTCAGATGTCACTTTCCCATCAATGGTCGTGCCACCTTCGGTCGACTTATAGTTTTGCGATCCGAAATAGAGTGGGACGAGGACGTCGATATTTTCATTCACCTCATAGATGGGCGCGGCGTATAAACCCAGCGTCCACAGACCCGCTTCAGCGGTGATGTTTTGGGCAAAACTGGGGGTTGTGAAGGCAATACCAGCCAAGGCTGCATATATGTATTTCATGGCAAAGTCCTTACTTAAATAATAAGGATAGCAGAAGCCCGGATAGTTTTCTTGTCAACGTCTAACTGATTGAAATTGAACAAAAATAATTCAGCTCCAATTGAAGTTTAGATTGTGGATTTTATCAAAGAAAGTTCACATCTGCTGATGTGCCCATGGTCTATTTAAAATTACGACTGTCTTTGATCTGATCCCAGGCCCAGACGACTTCTTGAAGCTGTTCTTCTTGGCTGCGGTCGCCGCCGTTCATGTCGGGGTGTAGCACTTTGATCAGGGCCTTATAGGCTTTGCGTACGTCGGCTTTGCTCCAGCTGTCTTTGGCGTCCAAAATTTCGATGGCACGTCGTTCTGTTGGGGGCAGGCGGCGGGTATGTCCTGCGGATGTTCCCGCACGTCCAGGATTTTTCGTGGCATTGTCACCCAACACTTGATGCGGGTCCTCAATCCCCAAGCGTGCCCAAGCGCGGGCCTCGGGATCGCGGAAGGATTTGGTTTCGCGTTCCCAAACCTTATCCTTGGACATTTGAGCGTTCATTTCCGCCTCGGTCTGGTTGGTAAAGAAATTCCATTGCGCATTATATTCGCGCACGTGGTCCTTACAAAACCATAGGAATTCGTCCAGCACGTCTGGTGATTTCGGCGCGCGGAACTTTCCCGCCTCGGTGCAGCCATCGTGTTCGCATTGGCGCACGGAGGTTTCGGATTCACCAGATAAACCGCGGCGACCGCGTGGATTTTTCTTTTTCGAGGCAGACACCGAAATGTCAAAACCGAATGGATCAGACTTGCTCATGACTATACCTTTCGACTCGGGCATGCCATCATACCCGCGACACAGAAATATGGAAGAGGCACAAACAAAAAATGACACGCGCAGAACAAATTACCACACGATTAAACGATGCATTTGATCCCGAACTTCTGGATGTAGTAGACGAAAGCGAAATGCATCGCGGTCACGCAGGGTTTCAAGAGGGTGGTGAAAGCCATTTTCGCGTGAAAATGGTGTCTTCTGCCTTGGCCGGTCAATCGCGGATCGCGCAGCATCGTGCTGTGCATACGGCGATTGGGAAACAGTTGATGGGTGAAATCCACGCCTTGGCCTTGGATCTATCTATTCCCAAATAGAAAATGTGAAAGAGGCGGAGGGAACTCCGCCTGTCACTATATCCCCAGTTTTGCGGAAACGGTTTCGTTCACGGCTTTTGGGTTTGCCTTGCCGCCTGTAGCTTTCATCACCTGACCGACGAACCAACCGACCAATTTCGGATTGGCCTTGGCTTTTTCAACCTGTGCAGGGTTGTCGGCGATGATTTGATCAACCGCGGCCTCAATCGCGACTGTGTCGGTGACTTGTTTCATGCCCCGCGCTTCGACGATTTCGGCAGGGTTTCCACCCTCGGTATAGACAATTTCAAACAGGTCTTTGGCGATTTTGCCGCTGATGTCGCCCTTGGTGATCAATTCAATGATACCGCCCAATTGTTCGGGGCTGACGGGGCTATCAGTGATGTCATGGTCATCCTTTTTCAAACGACCAAACAATTCGTTAATCACCCAGTTTGCCGCCAATTTCCCATCACGGTCCTTTGCAACCGCTTCGAAGAAATCCGCGGATTCAACTTCGGCTGTCAGGACCGATGCATCATATTCTGACAGGCCAAAGTCACCCACAAAGCGCGCCTTTTTCTCATCTGGCAATTCGGGTAGGTTCGCCGCAATATTGTCGACCCAATCCTGTTCAATTTCCAGCGGAAGCAAATCAGGATCGGGAAAATAGCGGTAATCATGCGCCTCTTCCTTAGAACGCATGGATCGTGTTTCGCCTTTGTCTGGATCATAGAGGCGTGTTTCCTGATCCACTGTTCCGCCTGCTTCAACGATTTGGATTTGGCGGCGGGCTTCCACCTCAATCGCTTGTTGGATAAAGCGCATTGAGTTCATGTTTTTGATTTCGCAGCGTGTGCCCAGATGCCCAAAATCACCAGTTTCCATGAATTTTTCATAAGCGCCCGGCAAACAAATTGACACGTTCACATCCGCGCGCAGGTTCCCGTTTTGCATGTTGCCGTCACAGGTTCCCAAATACCGCATGATCTGACGCAATTTCGCGATATAGGCGGCGGCCTCTTCTGGGCCACGGATGTCAGGGCGGCTGACAATCTCCATTAGGCAGACGCCTGTACGGTTTAGGTCAACAAAGGACATGTTTGGATCCATATCGTGAATGGACTTGCCTGCATCCTGCTCCATGTGGATGCGTTCAATACGCACACGACGCGCAACACCTGGGCCCATGTCAACGATGACTTCGCCTTCGCCCACAATCGGGTGATAAAGTTGCGATATTTGATAACCCTGTGGCAGGTCAGGATAGAAATAGTTTTTACGATCAAAGGCGGACCATAGGTTGATGTCCGCCTTTAACCCCAGACCCGTGCGCACCGCCTGTTCCACGCAAAATTCATTGATCACGGGCAACATGCCGGGCATGGCCGCGTCAACAAAGGCAACGTTCGAGTTGGGTTCATTCCCAAATTGTGTCGAGGCACCCGAAAACAGTTTCGCGTTTGAGGCGACCTGAGCGTGCACCTCCATCCCAATCACAAGTTCCCAATCGTGTTTTGCGCCTGCAATCACCTTGGGTTTTGGGGTTTCAAACGTTTGATCCAACATCTCTATCACCTGCATATCATGTGTTAAACGCGGTGTAGCGAATGCAGGCTAGGGATTCAATCGTCTTTGTCGTCCCGCCTACATGTTTGCAGCATTGGCAAGATTGGGAACAATACGGCACAACATGCGCAGGGCGGTTTCTTCGCCCATTTTTTGTTGAACCTCCGGGTCTTCAATCCCAAGATGTGGGGCAAGTCCTGTTATCGCGCGATACCATGGCATCGGATCAATTTCGCGCAAAAATTCCTCTGACACATATTCTGCGGCCTCGTTCAATTTTTGGCGTTTCTTACGAATTGATTTGCTTTCTTGGCGGCCTGAATAATCCCCCAACGTCACAGCCAAAAACGCGGCGATTTCATTCGCGGTATGCTGATCGGGACGGCGTTCAAAAATTTCTAGGATCGCATGTAGGAATGCATCTGTGTCCAACATCTGAAACGCATTTTGATCTTCGGCCAATGCATCCATATACATCCATGCATAGGCGCCGCTGCCCCAGATGTCGTGCATTTCATCACGCATCCGCGCGGCCTCTCTTCCTAATGTCGCATAATCACCCAAGAATTGCGGCAACAAATGGCGGCCAAAATTGCGGAAGTGCAGGGGTGTTGTTGGGTCCAGATCAATCAATTCATTGTAATCGTCGATCACCCGCAGATCCGCGTTTTTCAACCCTGACAGCGTTGCGCATTGCGCGGCGGCCAGAATGGGGGAGGACAGTTCGCGGGCATTAAAGTTGTTCAAGACCTCTTGGGCAAGGGCGAAGTGTTCTTGAAAAATCTTTAGGTAGCCTGCGAGGTTTGGATGCGGCATGGCGTTGTACCACGCCCATCCCGCATCAATGTGGGTATAGGCCAAGATGGCCGCAACGCCATGATCGTTTGGATGTTCGCGCATCACTTCGTGAAATTCGGCAATCCCCTCGGTTGAGGGTTCTGGTTCACGAAAGCGCAATTTAACCTCAAGCGGGCGAGTAACATCGTAGCGCGCACCAAGTGTCAGAATTTCAGATATGGGTGAGCCGCCGGAGGTTGTTGCACGCATTTCGTCAAACTGTCTGATTTCTTGGCCGAGCTTATCCCAATCCTCTTGACGCACCAATTTCTGACCGCGGTTCAAATACCATCCGTATTCCAACTGTTCTTCGCCGTCCATGTTGACGGGTTTACCCAGTTTTGCGCGCAACGGATCCAGTGTTTCTAAACGATCATCAGGATGGCCCACTGCTAAATCGGCAAGGATGTTTGTTAACCCATCCTCTGGCTTGGCGCGTAAGGCAGTGCGCAGTCGATTTAGAAACCCGTAACTCATGGCCATCTGATACTCCTTATCTTTTCATAGAGTACTGATGCCCATTTAAGGCGCAAAAAAGGCAGGCTGCGTGCATATTTCGGTTTATTGCCCGTCATCTTCGGGGCATGGGGGTTGATTTTATATCCCTTGGTATATTTTGAAAAAACGCTGCCCTAATACAGCGCGGATTGTCGTCAAAATGTGATCAATCCGCACCGTGGGTGATTCACCCATCCTCTCCCAAAATACGGGTCAACATTTCGCGTGTGTCGCGGCTTAGGTCCTCTTGATCCAAGATCCGTTGCATCGCGGTTTGCATCTGCGTTTGACGCTCAGGCGCAAAGATGCGCCAACTGTCGAATGCAGAACAGGATCGCGCGGTGGGTTGCGGGTTGATCTTGTCCAATTTGATCAACCAGTCGGCCAATGTGTTATACCCCCGTCCGTCTGTTGCATGAAATCCCGCATGCCCCGCAAAGGGGCCAAAAACAGATCGGAACCGGTTTGGATTTTTGATCGAGAAATCAGGATGCGCAGATAGCCGATCAACAACATCCAGCGCCTCCTCTGGTTTTGCATGTGTCATTTGAATGCTGAACCATTTATCGATGACCAACCGTTCGTGTTTCCAAGTTTCATAAAACTGCTGTGATGCGTTCACGCCGTATTCGCAGGACAAAAGTGCCCCCAATGCGCCCAGTGTGCTGGTCATGTTATCGGCTGTTTCGAATTGTTTACGCGCCTCTGTCCCACCGTCCAATCGGGTGATCAGGCCCAAAATCATATTGGCCAATGCCCGCTGGCCTGCCTGTTGCGCGGTGGGCGCAAAGGGGGCGCGTACCTGATTTTCAACGTAAATTGTGCCCAAATCATTTTGCAACGCCTCGGCCAAAGAATGCGAGATGGTTTCTTGTGCCGCATGAATTGCAAAGGGGTCGGGTGTATTCCCCGCATTATATAGCCGCTGCATGACATCCGATCGCGCAGGTTGCGTCAGGGTCAGTGCACGAAACGCGGGATCAAGTTCCGCGTTGATCGCCACATCACGCAGACCCGACAACAGGCGTTCGTCAACGGTGGCGCCATCGGTCAGCATCGACAATGTAACGTCCATCATCAAGGTTTGCGCCGCATCCCATTTGGAATAGGGATCTGTGTCATTTGACATTAAAAACGATAACCGATCCCGATCAACGGCATGGTCGATGACAACAGGTGCGGAAAATTCGCGCAATATCGATGGGATTGGTCGCTCCGCCAATCCATCAAAGCGCAGAGTTTGTGATTTTTCGGTCAATTCAAAAATTTGCGTTGGTTGAATTTCCGCCCCCGATTGATCCAACAAACCAACTGCAAGCGGAATGACAAAGTTCGGTTTTTCTGGTTGCCCTGGTGTGGGGGCCGTGGACTGTTCAAACGTTAATTCAAAGCACCCGTTTTCATAGGTTTCGCTAACCTTAACCTGCGGTGTGCCCGCCTGTTGATACCACAGTTTAAACTGACTTAGATCGCGGCCTGTTGTGTCCTCAAACGCGGCAAGCCAATCTTCGATGGTTGCTGCCTGCCCGTCGTGTTGATCAAAATAACGCTCAACCGATTTGTAATAGGCGGCGTCGCCCACCAGCGTTTTTAACATGCGGATTAATTCAGCGCCCTTTTCATAGATGGTCAGGGTGTAAAAATTGTTGATCTCGACAAAACTTTCGGGTCGCACAGGATGGGCAAGGGGCCCCGCATCTTCGCGGAACTGTCGTGATCGCATCAGAAACGCATCCCCAATGCGTTTTACAGGCGCGCTGCGCATATCGGCGGTGAATTGCGAATCCCGAAACACCGTCAGCCCCTCTTTCAGGCACAGTTGAAACCAATCGCGACAGGTAACGCGATTACCTGTCCAGTTGTGGAAATATTCGTGCGCGATGACCGCTTCGATCAATTCGAAATTTGTGTCCGTTGTGATGTCATTGTTGGCCAAGATGTAGGTGCTGTTGAAAATATTCAGTCCCTTGTTTTCCATCGCCCCCATATTGAAATCATCAACGGCAACAATGTTGAATACGTCCAAGTCATATTCGCGTCCATAGACACGTTCATCCCAGTCCATTGACGCCTTTAGCGCTTGCATGCCGAATTCACATTTGTCCTGATCCCCATCCCGCACCCAAATGTTAAGTTCCACATCACGATCCGATAGTGTGGTGAAGTGATCTTGGTGATTGAACAACTCGCCCGCCACCAGCGCGAAAAGATAGGCGGGTTTGGGCCATGGATCGTGCCATTCGGCACTGCCTGTTTCCGATGAGATCAAATTGCCATTTGACAAAAGGACGGCATGACCGCCGTGAATGCGCACATCAAATTTTGCCAAAACATCGGGGCGGTCAGGATAATAGGTGATTTTGCGAAACCCCTCGGCCTCGCACTGGGTACAGTACATGCCATTGGACATATATAACCCTTCAAGCGCGGTGTTTGCGCTGGGATTGATTTCGACCTCTGCTTCCCAGATGAAGGGGGCATTGGGAACAACACAGTCCAAATGTGTTTCTGAGATATTGGGTGATACTGGGGCGCCGTTAATTTTGGCCCAGATCAACTTCATCTCTGCGCCGTCCAAAATGAACTGATTTGTTTTCGCATCGGGGTTGGGACGAAACGCAATGCGCGAAATGACCCGTGTCTTGGTTGGGTCCAAATGAAAAGTCAGCTCGGTCTTATCGATCAAATACGCAGGCGGTGTGTAATCTTTTAGGTAGATCGTTTGATCGATGTCTTTTGCCATACGTCCTGGTCCTTCGAACTTGTCTTTTTAAACTTAGACCCTAGCTCGGAAATTGACGGTTGCAATGTGCAAAATGTAGGAACTAGGCGTCAGTGTCGGCACATAAAGAACAGATAACAATTCTTTGGTTCAAACGCGACTTGCGCATTGAGGATCAACCAGCGCTTTGCCATGCGGCGCAGCTTGGATATCCAATACTCCCACTTTACGTGGTTGAGCCTGCGTTATGGATGCAATCAGATTATAGCGGTCGTCAATGGGAATTTACTAAAGAGTGTCTTTTTGATCTTCGTGCGCAGCTTGGTGCATTGGGCATGCCCTTGGTCGTGCGCACGGGTGCAGTGCGTAAAGTGCTGAGCGAACTGACAGACACTTTTGACATTAAACATCTGGTCGCGCATGAGGAAACGGGAACGGCCTGGACGTTTCAGCGCGATCTGCGGGTTCAGGCATGGTGCCGTGAAAACACAATTGATTTTACCGAACTTCCCCAGTCTGGTGTTGTGCGTCGTTTGTATACTCGCGATCACTGGGCACGTGCGCGGGATCGGTTTGTCGATGGAGTGCGGCTGAAACCCCCACAGGCGCTGAAATCCATCGACATTGACGCAGGACATATTCCTGATTGGGCGGATATTTCTGGCGAACCTGATCGCTGCCCATTGCGCCAGCACGGTGGGCGCGGAGCGGCCCTGTCGTCATTGGATAAATTTTGGGGAAACGGCATCAAAACCTATCGCTGGGCAATGTCCTCGCCCGTCACCGCGCCCCATGCGTGTTCGCGGATATCGCCGCATTTGGCGCAGGGAGTGATGAGCATTCGAGAGGTGGCGCAATTGTCCGCATTGCGTTCGAAAAGTTTTTCAACACCAGCAAAAAAAGGATATGCCTCGTTTCAATCGCGCCTTGCGTGGCGCGATCATTTTATCCAAAAACTTGAGGATCAACCCGATTTGGATCAGGTTGCCATGCATCGCGCCTATAACAATCTGCGTCCCCGTGAAGGAAACGAAGCGTTCTTGTCTGCGTGGGAAAAGGGGGAAACAGGTCTGCCGTTTCTCGATGCTTGCATGCGGTCGCTTCAGGCGACGGGATGGTTAAATTTCCGCATGCGGGCGATGGTGATGTCTGTCGCCTCTTATCACCTGTGGCTGGATTGGCGTTCGGCGGGGACACGTTTGGGGCGCCTGTTTACAGATTATGAACCGGGCATTCATTGGTCGCAGGTTCAAATGCAATCGGGGATCACAGGGATGAATAGCATTCGTATTTATAACCCGATGAAGCAGGCAGTCGAACATGATCCAAACGGCGCGTTTGTGCGTCGGTGGTGCCCAGAACTGCGGGATGTGCCAGATGTCTTTTTGCATGAACCTTGGAAATGGGACGATGGGAAAAACCCCCTTGGAAAAACCTATCCCACCCGCGTGGTTGATTTCGAAGCCAGTGCACGTGCCGCCCGTGATCGTATTTGGGCGGTTCGCAAAGATCGTACAAACAGGGCCGAAACCGCAAAAGTCATCGAAAAGCACGCAAGCCGCAAAACGCCAACCCGCAAGCGCAGGGCCACACCAAAGAAGCCCGTTGATCAGGCACAATTGGGATTTGATTTCTGATGGCCAAAATGCGCAAAAAATCTAATTTACCGACGAAACTATGCGCCACCTGTGGACTGTCGTTCACATGGCGCAAAAAATGGGAAAAAACCTGGGATGAGGTTCGATTTTGTTCGCAAAAATGCAGGTCGCAGAAGAATGCCAGTCGGTTTCAAGAAAAAACTGAAGAAGTTTCGCAATAATTGGTTAGTAAAGCTTACCAATCCTGTTGCTGATAGGAATCTTCAGTTCTATATAGACTACAAACAACCTTATATTTTGGGAGCATGTCATGTCCGAACGCATCGAACTTAATGGTTTGAACGTCGCCGTTGAACTTCAACATTTTATCGAAACACAGGCGCTTCCGGGGACGGGTGTAGAGCCAAGTGCGTTTTGGTCCGGTTTGGCCGATGTTGTCACGAAATTGGGTCCGAAAAACGCAGCATTGCTGAAAAAGCGCGATGATTTGCAAGCACAGATTGATGCATGGCACATCGAACGTCGCGGATCAGAGCATAAACCCGCGCAATACGAACAGTTTCTGCGTGATATCGGCTATTTGGTTGAAGAAGGTGATGCGTTCCAGATTGATACCGCAAACGTGGACCCTGAAATCGCACAGACACCTGGCCCACAATTGGTGGTCCCGATCACGAACGCACGCTTTGCCTTGAATGCTGTTAATGCCCGTTGGGGCAGTCTTTATGATTGCTTTTATGGCACGGACGCGATGGGCACATTGCCACCCGCAGGCGGATATGATCGCGGCCATGGTGCCCGCGTTGTTGCACGTTCGCGCGTGTTTTTGGATGAAACCTTCCCAATTCAGGGCGCAAGCCACGCGGATGTGCGCCGCTATTATGTGCATGAAGGCCAACTCTTGGTGGACGACATGCCATTGGCGCAGCCTGACAAATTTGTGGGCTACACAGGCAATGCCAAAGCCCCCGATTCAATTTTGTTGAAAAATAACGGACTACACGTTCAGTTGATCTTTGATCGGGCCCACGCGATTGGCGCGCGTGATCAGGCAGGCTTGGCCGATGTGGTCATGGAAAGTGCGCTGTCTGTGATTATGGATCTTGAGGATTCTGTCGCCTGCGTTGACGCCGCCGATAAGGTCGAGGCCTATTCCAATTGGTTGGGTTTGATGAAGGGTGATTTGACTTCAACCTTCATGAAAGGCGGCACCGAAATGACGCGCGTGTTGAACAAGGATCGCGAATTCACGCTGCCAAATGGCGATGCAACCATGACCCTAAAGGGGCGCGCGGTGCTGTGGATCAGAAACGTGGGTCATTTGATGACAACGCCTGCCGTGTTGGATGCCGAGGGTGGTGAAATTTTTGAAGGATTGCTGGATGCTTTGGTGTCGGTCGCAATTGCGATGCATGATCTAAAAAACGACACAGGCAATTCTGCGCATGGCTCTGTTTATGTGGTTAAACCAAAAATGCATGGCCCCGAAGAGGTCGCATTTACGAATGAAATCTTTAACCATGTCGAAGATATCCTTGGCCTGCCACGCAACACTGTCAAAATCGGCATCATGGACGAAGAACGCCGCACGACTGTGAACCTAAAAGAATGTATTCGCGCCGCAAAATCCCGCGTTGCCTTTATCAACACGGGCTTTTTGGATCGCACAGGGGATGAAATCCACACCAGTATGGAGGTGGGCCCCTTTAGCCGCAAAGATTTCATCAAGCGCAAGGCGTGGATCGGTGCCTATGAAAACCTGAATGTTGATATCGGGCTTGAGTGTGGTTTGCAGGGACGCGCGCAAATCGGCAAAGGCATGTGGGCAATGCCCGACGCCATGGCGGCAATGATTGAACAAAAGATTGATCATCCAAAATCTGGCGCAAACTGCGCCTGGGTTCCCAGCCCAACAGCCGCAACTCTGCATGCCTTGCACTATCACAAAATCGACGTGATTGCGGTACAGGATAAAATCAAGGCGGGGGGACGCCGCGCACATGTGAATGCCGTGTTGGATATTCCGTTGGCGGCCTTCAAAAAGTGGAGCGAGGCGCAAATCATGCGCGAGGTTGAAAACAACGCCCAAGGTATTTTGGGATATGTTGTGCGCTGGATCGATCAGGGGATCGGATGTTCCAAGGTTCCAGACATCAACAACGTTGGTTTGATGGAAGACCGCGCAACCTGTCGTATTTCCGCGCAACACATCGCAAACTGGCTGCATCATGATATTGTGTCCAAGGATCAAGTCATGGGCGCGATGAAAAAAATGGCTGCCGTGGTTGATGAACAAAACGCGGGGGATTCTGCCTATCGCCCCATGGCACCAGATTTTGACGGTATCGCATTTCAGGCGGCCTGTGATTTGGTGTTTGAGGGCCGTGTTCAGCCATCTGGTTACACAGAGCCAGTGTTGCACCAACGCCGGCTTGAGTTGAAAGCGCAAGGCGCATAAGTTTTTCGCAACCGCACCATTGTCATTCTTTCCTGCCCGTTATTATATCAGGGCAGGAAAGAGGTAGCCTATGAAACGTCCTGTCGTTGGTGTTGTTGGAAATCAGTATATGATCAATGATCAGTACCCCGTGCATGCGGCAGGCCGCATGACAACATGGGCTGTGTCACATGTGTCAAACTGTGCGCCGATGATTGTTCCAACGGACCCAGAGATTGCTTCGGTTTCAGAATTGATCGAAATTTGTGATGGGTTTGTGTTCACAGGCGGACGTCCAAACGTACACCCCGAAGAATATGGCGAAGTCGCAACCGAAGCGCATGGCGATTTTGATCGTGGGCGTGATGCGATTGCGCTGGGCATCATTCGGGCCTGTGTGGAGCGCGGTCAACCGATATTTGGGATTTGCCGAGGTTTCCAAGAGGTGGCCGTGGCAATGGGGTCAACCCTGCATCCTGAAATCCGCGATTTGCCGGGGCGGGATAACCACCGCATGCCGCCTGACGGCACGATGGAGGAAAAATTTGCCCTGCGCCATGTGGTAACAGTCAGCGAAAATGGCCCCTTCTATAACGTGTTCGGCGCAACCGAGGTGATGACAAATACCTTGCACGGTCAGGGGATTGAACGCGCGGGCGATCGGATCGTTATTGATGGGTATGCCCCCGATGGCACGCCCGAGGCGATCTATGTCAAGGACGCGCCTGGGTTTACATTGTCGGTGCAGTGGCATCCCGAATGGAACGCGGATCAGGACCCTGTATCACGCCCACTTTTTCAGGCCTTCGGTCAGGCGGCCTATGACTATGCCAAGGCGCGCACTTCCTAATCCAAGCGCATCAAATGACGGATCAACATGACGCCGCGGACTACGTGTTCTTCTTTTTCGACGGCAACCCAACCTCGTTTTTCGAAAAACGGCTGTGCGACTAGGCTGGCGTGCACGGTTTTGGGGCGCGTTTTCAGGGATGTTAACATCTGATCATAAAGCGCCCCTGCAACCCCCTGTCGATGCCAGTCGGGATGCACAAATGCCATGGAAATGTGGTGTTCTGCCGTCACGCTCATGAACCCGATCACCTTGCCATCTGCTTCGGCAATGATGCAAGTTTCATCGGCCAAATATGTGAGGGGGTCGGGGATCTTCGGGGCCCAAGCGTTTCGTTGCGCTTCGGTGTATTTTTCATGTGTCCCACGCTGAACGGCGTGATAATACACCTGGGCGCAAGCGCGGGCGTCATCATGGTAGGGGCGGATTGAAAAACTCATGTCACCTTTTGTCGTGTTTTGTATTTTGGATCATCCCATAGGTTCAAATTGATAACATCACATAACGTGCGGGCCGCCGCGCGGACCTGATCAACGTCGATATAAAGTGGGGTGAACCCAAAACGCATCAGATCGGGCGCACGGAAATCCCCGATGATTTTGCGATCAATCATCGCCTGCATTGCGGCATAACCCTTTTCAAAATGATAGGACACTTGCGAACCCCGCGCATGCGGGTCGCTGGGCGAGGCGAGCTTTAATGCGGGGCAACCTGCGCTGACTTCTTCAACAAAGGCCTCGCTTAGTTGGATGGACCGTGCGCGCACATCTGCGATATCCACTTGGTCCCAAACGTCCAATGCCGCGTCCAGTGCGACCAGACCCAAAATGGGTGGGGTGCCGACACGCAAACGATCAATCCCATCGCCTGCACGATAATTCAGTTCGAAATCAAAGGGTGCGGCATGTCCCAACCACCCTGACAGGGCGGGGCGCACAGCATCGGCCAAATCGGGTCGCACATAAATGAATGCGGGCGCACCTGGTCCGCCGTTTAGGTATTTATAGGTGCATCCGATCGCAAAATCGACATTTGCAGCCGTTAAATCCACATCAACCGCACCTGCCGAATGCGCCAAATCCCACACGGTGATGGCACCACAGGCATGCGCACGTTCGGTGATCGCCTGCATGTCATGACGGCGTCCCGTGCGATAATCTATTTCGGTGATTAGGGTCACAGCCACGTCGTCATCAATGGCGTCATAAACATCGTCTGGTGCGACAACCCGCAATTCGTAATCACGATCCAGTGATTTTATCAATCCCTCTGCCATATAAAGATCTGATGGAAAATTACCTGTGTCCGACAAAATCACCCGTCGATCTGGACGAATGTCCAGTGCCGAGGACAGCGCCTGATAAACTTTGATAGACAGAGTATCGCCCATCACGATGCTGCCATTTGCGGCCCCTAAAATCTGCGCAATTCTATCACCAACGCGGCGGGGCATATCCATCCACCCCGCTTTGTTCCAGCCTGTGATCAGCATTTCACCCCATTGATTCGTCATCGACGCGCCAACGCGATCTTTGGCATTTAGGGGCAAGGGACCGAGTGAATTTCCATCCAGATAAATCATCCCCTCTGGCACATAAAACTGTGACTTGGTCCATTGAAAATCGGTCATACCTGACCCCCTGCGATTTCAACGGTTTGCCCGTTGATCGACCCAGAATTTGGATGGCACAACCACAGCGCGGATTGCGCAACCTCATCCACGTGGATCAAACGCCCGTGTTGGTTTGCCGATGTCATGACGGCAAGGGCATCTTTTTCGCTGATCCCTGCGCGGGTTTTAATGCTCTCGACATTGCGGGTGATAATGTCGGTATCCACATAACCGGGGCAAATGGCGTTGAATGTTATGCTGCTGCCCATATGTTCCTCGGCATAGCTGCGGATTAGGCCGATGACACCATGTTTGGACGCAGAATAGGCGCCAGCGCCCTTAAGCCCCCGCAGGCCTGCGATTGAGGATACCGCAATCACGCGGCCCCAATCAGTTTCGGACATGGATTTCATGCATTCACGGATTGTCACGAAACACCCATCCAGATTGGTGGTCATGATTTTTCGCCAAAATGCCAAGTCGGTTTTTTGAAGCGTTTTGCCCTCGGCGATGCCCGCATTTGCAACACAAATTTGAATGGGGCCACGTTCGGCAACCGCTTTGGCAATTGTTTTAATCTGTGCGGCCTCATCTGTGACATCCATGGCCATGGCGTGAATGCGCCCACCTGCAACTTGGTCCAAAACCTCTTGTCTGCGACCAGTAATTGTCACTTCGGCCCCTTCGGCGGCCAATGCGCGTGCGATGGCCAAACCAATGCCCGTTCCGCCCCCTGTCACAAATGCGTGTTTCCCACTGTGTTGCATTCCAAAACTCCTTGTGTTTCATGCTTACTTTAAATGCGTTCCACAGGCGCACAAGTAATTACGTCACGATTTGAAAAAGATATTCACAAAAATGAATTTATGTGTAGGATGCGCCCACCTAAGGAGATTACCCATGAAAAATGCATTAGCGATTTTGGTGTCTGTCGTTGCAAGCATGAGCGCTGCGAGCGAAGATATTGCGGACCAATACCCGCAATCTGAATTATATTCCAAACCCGTCGAAGTTATTCCCCACGTTTTTTCCGCAATCGGGGCAACCGCACCGCCCACCTATGAAAATTCGGGACACAACAATAACCTATCTTTTGTTGTAACAGATGAGGGTGTCGTCGTCGTGAATGGTGGTGCATCTGCACGCCTTGCCGCGGCGTTGCACGAAGAAATTAAGGCCGTCACTGATCAGCCCGTCAAATTGGTTGTGAATGAAAACGGCCAAGGACACGCCATGTTGGGCAATTCCTATTGGGCGGATTTAGGTGTGGATATCATCGCCCACGAAGAGGCGAGCGAAGAAGTCGAACACAACGGTGATTTCATCTTACAAGGTATGCAGCGATATAATCGCGATAAGGCCGAAGGGACACGGGTTGTTCCCGCCAACATCAGCTTTTCCGACAGCTACACCTATGAACTCGGCGGTGTGACGTTTGAAATTTTGCATTTGGGCCCTGCACACGGACCAGGAGACACGCAGGTGTGGATCCCGCAATGGTCCATGATGATCGCGGGCGATATCGCATTTCACGAACGAATGTTGCCCATATTTGAAGATACCTGCACCAGCTGCTGGATCGAAACATGGGAAGAGGCCTTTGTTCCGCTGCAACCCACCTATGTGATCCCCGGTCACGGTCATCCAACGAACTTGGCCCAAGTGCATCGTTACACATACGAATATCTGGTGGATTTGCGCGAAAAAGTTGGTGCGCATTTGGATGATGGCGGTGATCTGGCAGGGGCCTATTACGTCGATCAGGAACGTTGGAAGGTGCTGGACACCTTTGAAGAATTGGCAACAAAAAACGCAGGCCGCGTTTATGCCGAGATGGAGTTTGAATAATGACAACAATTCTGCGCGCCATTGCAGTTGCGATTGCATGTCTTGGTGCACCAGTTTGGGCTAGTGATCTGGCTGATGAAATCACAGGGTACATGGATTTTGCCACATATGATTCTGGCATCATCGTGCCAGAGCAGTTGACACAAGACGTGTTCGACGCAGCCCTATTCATAGATACGCGCGACGCCGATCAATTTGAGGCGGCCACGATCCCCGGTGCAACCCATATCGAATGGCGCGAAGTCCCAGGTCGTTTGGATGAAATTCCAGATAGCGGCATGGTCATTTTGTTTTGTAACACGGGCAGCTTATCTGCACAGGCTGTGTTTGCGGCCCGCCTGATGGGGCATGAAAACGTGTTGGTGTTACAAACAGGTTTGCAGGGCTGGCAACAAAACGCGGCCTATAAACCAGAATGATGGTACGGTGGTTGAATATCCCACCTGTTTGGTTGGCACTGGCGTTGGCCATTGCCTATTTTCAGGCGCGGTATTTCGATTTTGGCCTGTCGCTGTCCCATCCAATCACGGATTTGGTGGCGGGACTGTCCGTTGGGGCAGGGGTGTTGTTGATGGCACTGGCCGTTGTTGAAATGCGGCGGCATCGCACAACGGTGATTCCCCACCGCGAGGCCGATCATTTGGTAACAACAGGCGTGTTTAAATGGACACGTAACCCGATTTACCTTGGGGACATTTTGGTCATATTGGGATTTATTTTGCACTGGGATGCAGTGTTATCGCTAGCAATCTTGCCAATCTTCATCATGGCCATAGATTATGGGTTTATCGTACATGAAGAGGATCGACTTCGGCGCAAATTTAGATCGGATTTTGAGCGGTATATGCGCGACACACGGCGCTGGATTTAGAGATTGCGACATTTTTTGCACTCGTAACGTCCGCGCGTTTCGGGTTTGTTGCGTATAGGAAACTAACCAAGGTGTCCGCAAGGACACGAAGAAAGAAGAAGGACGGAAACGTTGAAAATCGGAACACCTAAAGAAGTGTTCGAAGGCGAAGCAAGGGTCGCAATGACCCCTGACAGCGCACTTCAGCTTCAAAAGCTCGGTCACGAGTGCTACGTCGAAAGCGGCGCTGGCGCGATGGCTGGCTTTTCAGATGCTGCATACGAAAATGCAGGCGTAAGTGTTGTTAAAACAGCAGCAGCACTTTGGAAGGAAGTGGACATCGTAGCCAAGGTGCGCCCTCCAAGCGATACCGAAGCAAAGCGGATGCAAAAGGGTCAGACGCTGATTTCGTTCTTCTATCCTGCACAAAACGAAGAGCAGATGGCGTTATTAGCCAAAAAGGGTTCAACCGTGATTGCGATGGACATGGTCCCACGTATTTCACGCGCTCAAAAAATGGACGCGTTGTCGTCAATGGCGAATATCGCAGGATATCGCGCTGTGATCGAAGCGGGAAACAACTTTGGTCGTTTCTTCACGGGTCAGGTGACTGCCGCGGGTAAAATGCCACCTGCCAAGGTTTTGGTTGTAGGCGCGGGTGTTGCGGGTCTTGCTGCGATTGGGACATCTGTATCGTTGGGGGCCGTGACATATGCGTTTGACGTACGTCCAGAGGTGGCCGAACAAGTTGAATCAATGGGCGCTGAATTCGTCTATCTTGATTTCGAAGAAGAACAACAAGACGGTGCCGCGACAGGCGGGTATGCCGCCGTTTCAAGCCCAGAGTTCCGTGAAGCGCAATTGGCAAAATTCCGTGAATTGGCGCCCGAGGTTGATATTGTTATCACTACGGCACTGATCCCCGGACGCGATGCACCAAAACTTTGGTTGGCGGATATGATCGCGGCGATGAAGCCGGGTTCCGTTATCGTTGACCTTGCGGCAGAGCGCGGCGGGAACGCCGAAGGCACAGTGATGGATGAAAAGGTTGTTACAGACAACGGCGTCACCATCGTTGGGTACACCGATTTCCCAAGCCGTATGGCGTCACAGGCCTCATCCCTATACGCGACAAACATCCGTCACATGATGACAGATTTGACGCCTGAAAAAGACGGTAGCGTGAACCACAATATGGAAGACGACGTGATCCGTGGTGCAACCGTTGCACACGAAGGTGACGTTACATTCCCACCACCCCCGCCAAAAATTCAGGCGATCGCAGCCAAGCCACAGGAAAAGCCAAAAGAGCTGACACCTGAGGAAAAGCGCGAGCAAGAAATCGCAGCGTTCAAGGCGGCCACAAAACAACAGGTCACATTGCTGGCCGTTGGTGGTTTGCTGACCCTTGGTTTGGGCCTGATTGCGCCAGCAAGCTTTATGCAGCACTTCATCGTGTTTGTTTTGTCTGTGTTTATTGGTTTCCAAGTTATTTGGAACGTTTCGCATTCATTGCACACACCGTTGATGGCGGTAACCAATGCGATTTCATCCATCATCATTTTGGGTGCTTTGATGCAAATCGGGTCGGGTTCGATGCTGGTCATCATCTTGGCTGCGGCCTCGGTGTTCATGGCTGGGATCAACATCTTTGGTGGTTTCCTCGTCACACGTCGCATGCTTGCGATGTTCCAGAAATCTTAATTGGGGGGTGAACTGATGGAATTTGGATTTACCACAGCGGCCTATGTTGTTGCCGCGGTTCTGTTCATCCTGTCACTAGGTGGACTTTCTGGCCAAGAAAGCGCGAAACGCGCCGTTTGGTATGGTATTGTTGGTATGGCCTTGGCCGTATTCGCAACATTGACGGGTCCGGGTATGGGTCTTTGGATGTTGTCTGTCGTCTTGATCGTGGCAGGGGGCATCATCGGCTATATGCTGGCCTCAAAAGTTGAAATGACACAAATGCCAGAACTGGTTGCTGGTATGCACGCGCTTGTCGGTTTGGCGGCGGTTTTCGTGGGCTATAACGCGCACATCGAAATCGTACGTGTCATGGCAATGGACGATACAGCCCGCAAAGCATTAGAGGGCTTTGCCGCATTGATCGCGAAAAAATCATCTGTTGAAATTTCGATCCTACGTGTTGAATTGTTCTTGGGTGTCTTTATCGGTGCGATCACATTCACTGGGTCGGTCATTGCCTATGGCAAACTGTCTGGACGCGTCACATCAGCGGCAACAAAATTGCCAGGTGGTCACATGTTGAACGCAGCTGCCGCTGTTATTTCAGCGGTGACATTGGTCATGTACATGAACTCTGGCGATATGTTGCCATTGGTCATCATGACGGTTGCGGCACTGTTCATCGGTTACCACTTGATTATGGGGATCGGTGGCGCTGACATGCCTGTTGTTGTGTCGATGTTGAACAGCTACTCTGGTTGGGCTGCGGCTGCGATCGGCTTTAGCCTTGGCAACGATTTGTTGATCGTTGTTGGTGCCCTTGTTGGCTCTTCTGGTGCGATCCTATCCTACATCATGTGTAAGGCGATGAACCGTTCGTTTGTCTCTGTTATCCTTGGTGGTTTCGGTGGCGCTGCGGGTCCAGCAATGGAAGTTGAAGGGGAACAAGTCGCGATAGAGGCAGATGCCGTTGCGGCTGCCTTGAACGATGCCGATAGCGTTGTAATCATTCCAGGCTACGGTATGGCCGTTGCCCAAGCGCAGCAGGCCGTTTCAGAATTGACCAAGCGTTTGCGCGCCAAGGGCAAAAACGTGCGCTTTGCGATCCACCCTGTTGCGGGTCGTCTGCCGGGTCACATGAACGTTCTATTGGCCGAGGCCAAAGTGCCCTATGACATCGTGTTGGAGATGGATGAAATCAACGATGATTTCCCAGAAACAGACGTATCAATCGTCATTGGATCAAACGACATTGTGAACCCAGCCGCCCAAGAGGATCCGAACAGCCCAATCGCGGGTATGCCGGTTTTGGAATGCTGGAAATCAAAGCAGGTGTTTGTTTCAAAACGTGGTCAGGGGACAGGGTATTCAGGTATCGAAAACCCGCTGTTCTACAAAGAGAACACACGCATGTTTTATGGCGATGCCAAGGACAGCTTGAACAAACTGCTGACAATGATCGACTAAGCATCATGGTGATACGCATTGAAACACCCGCCCATTGTGGCGGGTGTTTCCGTTTGGCGACATTGCATGCGGATGTATTCCACTTCGCTTGGTTTTGCGCCCGATTAACGCTGGACGCATCTGGGGTGCGGCCCTATCGTTTTAGTAGACTTCTTGAATTGGACAGCCCATGTCACTGATTACCGATCATCCACTGCGTTATAAACTGGCGAATGAATTGCATGCCCGCCCGTTTCCATCGTTTCGTGCACCTGGGGTTGTTGCCTACCTGGCGCTGAAACTGCCTGAAAATGCTGCGGGGCGGGACCGCGCGCAGGATCGGTTGGACCTGATCGCATTATTGGATCGCTATGGCGCGGGCCACCCGAAAGAGGGCGCAACGCATTATTTTGGCGACCTAGGGCGTTACAAAATCAAATGGGAACAACATACCGAGTTTGTGACCTATACGGTGTTTTCAGGCGCGCTTAGCGAGCGTGCCTTTGATCCTGCGGTTTTTGATGCCTTTCCTTCAGATTGGCTGGCGGGATTGGATGCGGTGCGGGTGACGTCCATTTCCATCCGTGCAGAGCTGCGCGAAGATGAAGATGATATTTCACAAAAACTGTCGGATTGGTTTGTGTCTGAAAGCGTTGCAGTCAGCCGCGTGTTGGACGACAGTGCGATTGTCGCGGCCGATTTTCGCATTGATGAGACAGGGCACCAGCGTGTCGCAATCTTTGCCGATAAGGATACAGGCGAACGGCGTCTGGGCCGCATCATTCAACGGTTATGCGAAATCGAAACCTACAAAAGCCTGTCGATGCAAGGTTTCGCGACTGCCCGCGAAATTCAGGGCCGCATGGGGCAAATAGATGCCGAGATTACGGATTTGATGAAATCCTTGGCCGAGGCAACGCAGCCTGCGGAAACCACACTGGCCGCGGTGTTGCGCCATTCAGCAGAGCTTGAAAGCTTGGACGCGCAGGTGGCGTTTCGCTTTGGGGCGACATGGGCCTATCAGGCAATCGTTGACCAACGCATCGCCGTGTTACGAGAAGAGCGTTTCAAAGGGCGTCAGACGTTTTATGAATTCATGATGCGTCGTTATGATCCTGCCATGCGCACCGTCAGGTCGACAGAAACGCGATTAACCACATTGGTGGATCGCGCACGTCGCGCAGGAGAGTTGTTGCGAACCAAAGTGGATGTGGAACGATCCGCGCAAAACCAAGCCTTGTTGGAAAGCATGGATAAACGTGCCGACCTTCAACTGCGTTTGCAAAAAACAGTTGAAGGTCTCTCTGTCGTGGCGATCAGCTATTACGCCGTATCGCTGGTTGGGTATTTGGCCTACCCCTTGGCAGAGGTTGTTGGAATGACCAAGGGGGCGCTAACCGCGCTGATCACTCTGCCGGTTGTTGGTGCGGTATGGTACCTTGTTCATCGGATCCGTAGGTCGATGGAGTAGCGTCCACCAAACGATGTGTGATCACTGCGCCAAGTCCGATGGCCAAAAGTGCGGTGATTGGCACAATGCTGAGGCTGGGGATGCCCGATAGGCCCGCACCAATTGTGCATCCGCCTGCCAATACACCACCAAATCCCATCAAGGATGCGCCCGCCGCAAAGCGACCGAAATGGGCAGGGCCCTCGAAACTTTGCCATGACAAACGGCCCGAGGCCGCCGCAGACAAAAATGCACCTGCGATTACACCGCCTACAAGTCCAACACCGAACTTGGCACTGACTGATGTGGACGCAAGCGTCCAAAAAATGCTGTCTGTCCATGGGGATGTGAAGGCAATGCTTTCAAATGCGATTGGATCAAAATCATCATATAGGATGAATCCTGTTCCTACCCATCCTGCGATCACCAACCCACCAATGGCGGCACCACCCAGCAAGCTAGGGATGCTGGAACCGCTGCGCCAAATAATGGCCGCTGTAATTGCGGCGATAATGGCAGGGGGAAGGATATTCCCAAAACTATCGCTTAGCGACACGGCATCCAACGTTGGTCCAATGTCACCCGCTGCTGTGCGCAAAGGGGACAACACACCCTTTAGCGTGGCATGCGCAAACACAGCAAAGATTAGCAAGGCCGTCACGGCCCGTAAATTTCCAGTTGCGCCCAAAACGGTCAGACGTCCGACACATCCGCGCGTCAAAACCATGCCCGCGCCAAAGGCAAGTCCGCCCAGCACAATTTGGACAACCGGGAAATCGCCCATGAAACGGTGATCGTCAAAGCTAATGATCTCGGATGTGACAAAATACTGGGTTCCCAATACGGCAACCAAGAGCGCCATTGCCCAAACGCCCGCGGCCTGTGCACGGTCCGTGCCGATCAACGCGCGACGAAAACAGAATTTGACCTGTTCGCTAAATACGCCAAACAAAAGACCAAGCCCAAGCGCAAAATAAAGGCTGGCTTGGGCCGCTGTGAGAGTTTCAAAACCGAATTCTTCAAACATGTCGCTATCCCATATATCAGAACGTTGTTCTCATTTGGGATAGAAGCAACACATTAACAAGGGTTCAAATTGCCAGTGATTGTGTTCTGAATGGAACAAGTTCCTGACGGACGCTGCGGAGTGAAACATTGTTCTTGCGTGGTGTGTGTTATCAGAAAGCCATCATTAAAAACGTAACTTTGGCGCAAACGATAATCTTATTTGCACGAATGCGGGAAATTAAACGAAATTCTGCTTATCCTCCCGTATGGCTCATGTGGCGGGACATTTGTCCCGAAATCGTTTGACGGGAATAATCGAAATCGTGACCCTTGGGTTTACGTTCAATCGCGCGGCGGATCGCGGTTTCCAAATGCTGTGTATCGCCTGGGTGTTCACGCAACGGGGCACGGAGATCGGCCATGTCCTCTTGTCCCAAGCACATGTACAATTCCCCCGTACATGTCAGACGGACGCGGTTACAGCTTTCGCAGAAATTATGACTTAGCGGCGTGATGAAACCGATTTTCTGACCCGTTTCTTCAATCCGCACATAGCGCGCGGGTCCACCTGATCGTTCGGCCAAATCGGTCAGTTGGTATTGGGTTTCCAATGCGGCGCGCACATCCTCTAGCGACCAATATTGTCCAATCCGATCGGTTTCCCCCATGTCGCCCATGGGCATGACTTCGATCCAGGTCAGGTCCATGTCACGGCCGGCGCACCATTCGGTCATGGTGAATAATTCGTCTTCGTTAAATCCCTTTAGGGCCACGGCGTTGATTTTTACGCGCAAACCTGCACGCTGCGCTGCATCCAATCCACGGAGCACTTGGGGCAGGCGGCCCCAGCGGGTCACACGTGCAAATTTATCTTCGTCCAGCGTATCCAGCGATACATTGATCCGCCGCATCCCCGCCGCATAAAGATCATCCGCAAACCGTTCCAACTGTGATCCATTGGTGGTCAGGGTCAATTCCTTAAGCGCCCCGCTGTCCAAATGGCGCGACATGCCGTTAAAGAACGTTATGATGTCCCGTCGCACCAAGGGCTCGCCACCGGTGATGCGCAGTTTTTGAACGCCCATTCCGACAAAGGTGGAACACAAACGGTCCAGCTCTTCTAGGGTCAGCAGTTCCTTTTTTGGTAAAAACTGCATGTTTTCTGCCATGCAATAGACGCAGCGAAAATCGCAGCGGTCAGTGACAGAAACGCGAAGGTAGGTGATCGCGCGCGCAAAGGGGTCAATCAACGGTACAGTCATGGGGATAAGCTAGAGTTATCGCCGCATAGTCGCAAGGGCTCAAACATGATTTTTCTGAGTTTCGCGTTGAATTTTTACGCACCCTTATTCATGTGTCGCGCGGCCTCTTTTCGGGCAAAGGGTTTTAGGTCATCCCCAAATTTAGTCAGGAAATTTTCCGCACGCTCGGTATCGTGGCGCGACAGATCGCGCACCCACCATGCGATTGCCTTTTGAATGAACCAATCATGATCGGTTACCAGCTCTGCAGCCCAGCCCAAAACACGTTCGCGGGCCTGAATTTCGTGGGGTTTGGGGAAATTTTGTTTTGTGTAGGGCAGGGTGACGACAAAGGCCGCGCGGCGTCGCCACATGTGATCCGATGTGATCCATGTTTCCACCTGATCCAATCGCGTCGGTTCGGCCACCACCCGCTTTTGCCCCGCCATACAGGCGTGATCGGCAATGGCCCAACTGTCAAAATCATCGACCCAGCTGGTGATCAACTCCCAGACCGCCTGATCGGGGCGAATGCGCGCTTGGGTTAGTAATTTTGAGGCCATGACGCGACCTTCGAATATGTTCGTGTCCCACAACCCACGGGCCAAGGCGATCCGCTGATCTAAATCCAAGGCGCGCCGCCACTCTTTTCCGATGTCGTTTAGGATTTGATTGTTCGTCCCGATATAGGGGCGGTCAACCTTATGATAGGCGGCCTTCCCCTCAATCGTGGAGGGATCGGCTAATTCACGTAGCTTTTCTAGGGCTTCATCGATTGTCATACTAGCTGCATCCCTCATTCATCGCGCGGATTTATAATCTTTGCCAATCTTGATTAACACGGCATTTGTGAAAGATAAAAGACATGCGATTTTGTACGCTCACTAGGATTTAACAGACATTTCATATGTAATCCAATTGGTGTTTTTGGCATGGCGTTCATAAAAGCGACGTGCGCGTTCGTTGGTGGCGTGGGTGTCCCAGCGGATGGCGCTACAGCCGTGTCCTTGTGCAATTTCGCGCAAGTGATCCATGATATCATCGGCCATACCACTGCCACGATGCGTTTCAGACACGAATAGGTCATCAAGGTACAGGATTTGGGTTCCGCGCAGTGCACTGGGTTGCAGGCGATAATGAACAAATCCCACGACCTTGTCGCCCAGGCGTACAATCAAACCTGTTTCTGGATGCATTGGATCACAAAGCCAGCCCCAAGTCCTTGCTACCCCCTCGGGTGTTGGGGTGAAACCATGCAAATTTGCAAAATCCAAGAACATTTGTCGCCAATCTTCAAAGTCGGTTTCAACAATATTGGCAATCGAAGTTTTGGACATTGGGCGATCTTATTCCACGGTAACAGACTTTGCCAAATTGCGTGGTTGGTCCACATCTGTGCCTTTGGCAAGGGCTGTGTAATAGGCCAGCAATTGGGCAGGAACAGCGTATAGGATCGGGGCGACCACCTCGTGAATATCGGGCATTTCGATTCCGACCCAGATATCGTCCCCTGCGTCCTGAAGGCCCGCACCATTGGACAATAACAATACGCGCCCTTTACGTGCCATGACCTCTTGGACGTTGGAAATGGATTTGTCATAAAGGCTGTCTTTGGGGGCCAAAACAACCACAGGCACCTGATCATCAATTAATGCAAGGGGGCCGTGTTTTAATTCACCTGATGCATAAGCTTCGGCGTGGATATAGCTGATTTCTTTTAGCTTTAATGCGCCTTCATGTGCCAGTGGATACATCGCACCACGTCCCAGAAACAGGATATCACGCGCTTGGGCCAATTTATGTGCAGCGCGTTCAAACTGATCCTTCTGATCCAATGCGCGATTGATCAATGCGGGTAAACTGCGCATGTGATGAACGATCAATTCACACTCGGCTTCTGATTTTGTACCCCTTTCTGTTGCGGCCTTGATCGCAAGCGACAACAACAACGTCAGCTGACATGTAAACGCCTTGGTCGAGGCTACGCCAATTTCCGCACCTGCCAAAATCGGCAGTGCCAAATCACTTTCCCGCGCGATGGAACTTTCGTCCACATTTACGATGGATAGGATTTTTGCGGCCTTGCCCTGACAATAGCGCAGTGCCGCAAGCGTATCTGCAGTTTCGCCAGACTGGCTGACGAAAATGGCAAGTGTGCGATCGGAAATGGGCGGTTCGCGGTAGCGGAATTCAGAGGCGATATCCACCTCAACAGGAATGCGTGCCACCTGTTCAAACCAATATTTCGCCGTGAAACAGGCCAGATAGGCTGTGCCACAGGCCACCATGGTAATGCGATCAAATTGGGTGAAATCCAATCCTTCGCCAGGCAGGGTCACGCTATGCCCACCTGCACCCAGATAATGTTTGATTGCCTTGCTGATCACGCTGGGTTGTTCATGAATTTCCTTGGCCATGAAATGTTGATAGCCATCTTTGTCATAGCGGCCCGCCTCACCACGGATTGTGCGGACTTCACGATTGGCAAGCGCACCTTGCGCATCCCAGATCTGAACTGAATTGCGCGTTATGACCGCAAAATCGCCTTCGTCCAAATAGGTGATGCGGTTTGTCATAGGCGCCAATGCAATTGCATCTGACCCCACGAACATTTCATTCTCCCCATATCCGATCGCAAGGGGAGAGCCCTTACGCGCGACAATCAACAGGTCTTCTTCACTCTGAAACAAAAAGCATAGGGCAAAGGCGCCTTCCAATTTGGAAACCGTTTCACGCGCAGCATCAATAGGCGTCATGCCATTCGTCAACATGTGATGCGCTAACATCGCAACGGTTTCGGTATCCGTGTCCGTTTCAGGATGCAGGCCGTGGTTTGCCAATTCCTCGCGCAGTTCGCGGAAATTTTCGATAATGCCGTTATGGACAACGGCCACTTGTTCTTTTTGATGGGGGTGGGCGTTTTTCACGCTGGGTTCACCATGGGTGGCCCAACGGGTATGCCCAATGCCCGCTTTTCCGACCAGTGGATCATGCACCAATACATCGGAAAGTTCGGCCAGTTTTCCCACCGCGCGGCGACGGCTGAGTGCACCGTTATGTGCGGTTGCAATTCCCGCGCTGTCATAACCGCGGTATTCCAAACGTTTCAGGGCGTCCACCAAAATTGGCGCGGCCTCATGGCTGCCTAATACTCCTACGATCCCACACATTACGACGTCTCCGAATTTCTTTTGGCTTTACGTTTTGTTAAAATATCAAATAGTTTGACCGCCATGCGCGGTTTGTTGACCTGATCCACGCGGGCAATGGCCAATGCCTCTGCCTCAACATCTTTGGTAATCACGGCACCCGTCGCCGTCATGGATTTATCGCCCAGCGTCACAGGGGCCACCAGCAATGTGTTTGACCCGACAAAGACATCATTCCCAATCGTTGTTTTATGTTTCATCACACCGTCATAGTTGCAGGTGATCGTCCCCGCCCCAATGTTTGATCCGCTGCCAATTTCCGCATCGCCAACATAGCTTAGGTGATTGACCTTGGATCCTTCGCCGATCAGCGCGTTTTTAACCTCAACAAAATTGCCGATCCGCACATCTTCGGACAATTCCGCACCGGGGCGCAGGCGAGCGTAAGGGCCGATGATCCCTCCGCGTGCAATATGGCACCCCTCGAGGTGGGAAAAGGCGCGGATGGTCGCCCCGCTTTCCACAGTGACACCAGGTGCAAAGACAACGTTTTGTTCAACCACTGTGTCGCGACCAATCACAGTATCATAGGCGAAATGCACCGTGTCAGGGGCATAGAGTGTGACGCCGTTTTCCATCGCCTCGGCGCGCGCGCGGGATTGAAAGGCGGCTTCAGCCTCGGCCAATTGGGCGCGTGAATTGACGCCGAGTGTTTCAGCCTCATCACAAATTACGCAACTTGCGGTTTTGTCGCGCGCGCGTGCGATTTCCACACAATCGGTTAGGTAGTATTCACCAGATGCATTTTCGTTTCCTGTGGCGTCGATCCAATCAAACATATCCGCCGCGCGTGCGGCCATCACACCACTGTTGCACAATGTTATGGCGCGTTCTTCAGCGCTTGCATCCTTATATTCCACGATCTTTTCCAACGTATCGCCATCGGTAACCAATCGGCCATAGCGGCCAGGATCCGCCGCATGAAATCCCAGAACAACCAGATCTGCATTGGCGCGGGCTGTGGCGATGTCGGCAATGGTTTGATCGCTGATAAACGGGGTGTCGCCATAAAGGACCAGTATATCGCCGTCATAATCCCCCAACACCGCTTTGGCCTGTGCAACCGCGTGGCTTGTGCCCAACTGCTCTTCTTGTAACACAACCTGCGCATCTGGGGCATACTCTGCAGTCGCTTTGCGCACAGTATCAGCGCCATGTCCAGCGACAACGACAATGTGATCTGGGTCGGTGGCCTGCGCTGATTTGATCGCATGGGCCAGCATGGGAACCTGCGCGATGGGATGTAGCACCTTGGGCAGGTCCGAATTCATCCGCGTTCCTTTTCCTGCCGCTAAAATGACCACTGCAATACCCATGCTGTATTCCTTAATACCATTTGATGCCGTTTTAACCATTGTGCCCCTCGGCGCAAGGGGGCGTGGTTTCAACTTCGGTTGCGTTTTATTTCAGTGCATGGCAAAAATTCGCCGATCAACAAAGGGATACCGCCAATGCGCACAATCGTTTTTGACCTGGATGGAACGCTGGCGGACACCAGTGGGGATTTGATTGCCGCGGCGAATGTGTGTTTTGCCGACATGGGGATTGCGGGCCTGTCGAAAACGACGGATCAGGCCACGGCCCTGCGCGGAGGACGGGCCATGCTACGTCTTGGCCTGTCGCGTCAGGGGGATGTGGATGAGGCACTGGTTGATAAATACTATCCCATATTGCTTGAGGCCTATGGCGCAAATCTCTCCGCCCAAACCGTGTTTTTTGAGGGCGCGTTAGAGGCGGTTCAAACACTGCGTGATCGCGGGGACCGTGTGGCGATCTGCACGAATAAACCATCGGGATTGGCGGAGCAATTGATGCGCGATCTAAGGGCGCGCGATTTGTTTCATGCGCTGATCGGGGCCGATACACTGCCCGTGCGCAAACCCGATCCTGCCCCGTTTTATGAGGCGGTCAAACGGGCAGGGGGGGATGTGTCATGCTCCTGCATGATCGGCGATACGCTGACCGATCACAGCACCGCCCGCGACGCAGGCGTGCCCAGCATCCTTGTCGATTTCGGTCCGGGTGATGAGGATGTGAATGCCCTAAACCCGGATGCGATCCTATCGCATTTCGCCGACCTGCCTGATTTGGTGGAAAAACTGCTGCCCTAGGGTGTGCGGATCTTTATTCTCCACCAAGATCATGCGCGGTCGTCGCGCAGCGAAGACTTATCGCGCGTGATCCAGCCCACGTCCGTCCCGTCAAACCGTAGGTTTGCCTTCGGCAAACGGAGCGGGGGCTTCGTTGCCTCAGCCCTGTTAACCGCCCACGGGCGTGGGCTGGATCGTTGATCTGAATAAAAATGCCAAAAAATCGATTTCGACTTTGGGACATTTTATAGGCTTGACTTGTGAAGATGATCCATCTTGTTTGAAACATACCGGGGCAGATTTAATGGTCAGCTCCAGTGCTGGTCCGTGGGTTTCAGCAGTTGGTTTGTCAATTCGCTAAGCTCAATATGCTCTAACCCGTTCACTGCGGTTTCGATGCGGGTGGCGCGGTCGGGGCCGAGCATGGGGTGGATCAAGTCGCGGAATTTATGGGTCAGCTCATCGGCTGTGGCGGGATTGCGGTGATCCCATTTTGGTTCCATCCAATCGCTTTCCAACACCCGACCATCGCGCAGCGTTATTTTTGCACGTGCGTACCGGCGGGTGGGAAAATGGGCGTTGGCATGGTCCTGTTCCCGCATCACCAACATCTGTGACAGGCGCATTACATCAGGATCGCCCAATGCATCATCCGCGATTGAGCCAGGCGTGACATCCCCATGTACTAGTGCAATAGCCACAGGAAAGGATGTCGAATATTGTGCCTGTTCGGTGGTTTCAGGTGCGCTGGTCGCAAGGCGGATCGCCTCATGAAAGGTTTCGATTTTCAAGCCCGTCACGTCGTGATGGGTAAAGCCATGGTTGCGTTGCAAATCCAACGCGGCCACAATCGGGGCCTGCGCCCAACGACAGACGGGATAGGGTTTGTAGTATTGTTCCAACATATACCACCTTTCGCCCAGATCCTGCCAAAACCCTGACGCCTCTTCCACGATCAGGGCAGGGGCGCCTGTGAACCCCGCTTGGGCCAGTTTTGCCGCCGAAACGCCCGCCATGGATCCCCAACCTGCTCCATCCTTTAACATGGTGGGGTGATCAATGCAGCGCATCATCTGACTGCGTGGCCCGTGGTATTCGGCAATCCCAAGGGCGTGGCGTGTTTGAGCCGTATCAAGTTGCAGGATGTAGGCCCCTGCCGCCGCCGCCGTAACGGCGCCCCAACTGCCTGAGGTGTGATAATCTGGGGCTGTTGCATGTTGTGCCATCGCCGCGCGTGCGCCAAATTCATAGCCTAGAATGGTTGCCAACAAAACCTCACGCCCTGAAATCTGGTGTTCATAGCCCAGTGCAAGGATCGCGGGGAACAGGGGGGCGCCGATGTGCCCCTTGGCCATATTAAACCCATCGTGTCCATCAAGGCTATCAATCGTCATGCCTGCGGCCAACGCGGCCCCCTGCGCACTGGCGGTGCGGCCATCAAACAGTATGGGGATCATCCCGCCAAATTCCTGTGCTGCATGTTCGCGAATGATCGCTGACAATCGCGTGCCTGCCCCACCTGCGCCAATTCCAATCAGATCCAGAATGGATAGCTTGGCCTGTTCCTTCACTGCATCGGGAATGTCGTTCAGGTTCAATTTGTGGATCAGCTCCATCGGGGTCATGTGGGGTCCTTTCCACGTCAACTTTCCAAAATAGATTTGCATATTCCCATGAAATTGCGACCTTTTATTTGCAGAAATGTTGCGCATTGGATTAGATCAGCAAAAACCATGGCTAAGGTTGGCGACATGAGCGAAAGATTTGACGGAAATTTTACCCAACAAGAACCGCTAAGTGCGGAGGCCACTGATGCGGCCGTGCGTGTCATGCAATCGGGGCGTTTGCATCGTTACAATGTGTTGCCCGATGAGATTGGTGAAGTGGGCGAATTGGAATTGGAATTCGCTGAATATGTCGGCGCACGCTATTGCCTTGCCGTGGCCTCGGGTGGGTATGCCATGGCAACGGCGCTGCGGGCGTTGGGGCTTGGACATGGGGATCGTGTGCTAACAAATGCCTTTACGCTGGCCCCTGTACCAGGCGCGATTGCGGCGGTTGGGGCCGATCCAGTGTTTGTGGATGTTACCGAAAACCTGACGATTGATCTGAACGATCTGCGTTCCAAAGCGGATCAGGCAGATGTTTTGATGCTAAGCCATATGCGGGGACACCTGTGCGATATGGATGCGTTGTTGGCGATTTGTGCGGAACACGGGATCAAGGTGATCGAAGATTGTGCGCATACGATGGGCGCAAAATGGAAGGGCCGTCCATCAGGCTGTGACGGTGTCATTGGGTGTTATTCCACGCAAACCTATAAACACATGAATTCGGGCGAAGGTGGATTGTTGGTGACGAATGATCCCGAAATCGCGGCACGCGCGGTGATGCTGTCGGGGTCCTATATGTTATATGGGAAGCATCCCGCTGCACCTGATCCTGCGCAGTTCGAAACCATTCGCTATGAAACTCCCAATGTCTCGGGTCGGATGGATCATTTGCGTGCTGCAATCTTGCGCCCACAGCTGAAAACGTTGGATCAGCAGATTGAGCGCTGGAACGAACGGTATGTTGCCGTGGAAGAGGGGTTGCGCGACACGCCTGGCTTGACAGTGGTCGAACGCCCAGAGGATGAATTTTATGTGGGATCTTCGATCCAATTCCTATTACTGGATTGGAGTGCGGCCAAGGTTGAACGCGTGTTGAAAGGTTGCTTTGATCGCGGGGTCGAATTGAAATGGTTTGGCGCAACAGAACCGCAGGGGTTCACATCCCGCTATGACAGTTGGCGGTATGCCAGCCCACAGTCGCTGCCACAAAGTGATCGCATTTTGGGGGCGATTATCGACATGCGTCTGCCCCTGACGTTTTCAGTGGACGATTGCAAATTGATCGCTCGCATCATTCGTGACGTGGTCGCACAGGTGCATCAATCGCCCGAGTGATCGGGGATCGTATCAATTTCAATGGCCTTTTTATGGGCCTTGTGTTCGGGTTCAAGATGAATGTGGATTTGCATATGCGCGAATTCAATTTTCAAGGCCGCCTCGATACGGTCGCAAAGTTCATGGGCGTCAAAAACGGTCATGTCGCTGGGCACCACCAGATGAAAATCAATGAACTTGGCCTGACCTGCCTGACGTGTGCGCAGATCATGTGCCTGCACTGCGCCTGCACCATGTTCGGCGATGATGGATTTGATGGTGGCTTGATCTGCTTCGCTTAACGCCTCATCCATCAAACCGCTAAGCGAGGATTGAACAACATGATATCCTGACCACAGGATATTGGCCGCAACCAAAATCGCCAATGCACCATCCAGCCACCAAATTCCCAACCATGCCGCAAGCGCGATCCCCGCAATCACCCCAAGCGATGAATAGACATCCGTCAGCAGGTGTTTTCCATCCGCCACAAGCGCGGGGGAATGCAATTTTCGCCCTTCACGCAGCAAATAATAACACCACAGACCATTGATGACGCCCGCGATTACGTTGATCGCCAACCCCTCGTGCACCTCTGTCAATGGGCGGGGTGTCAGCAGGGCCAAATAGGCCTGCCACAAAATCACAAAGGCCGCGATAATAATCAGCGCGCCTTCTAGTGTCGCGCTCATCAACTCGGCTTTGTGATGGCCATAGGGGTGGTTTTCATCCTCTGGGATTGCGGCAACCCGAATTGCGATAAAGGCCACCAAAGCGGTTGCAGCATTCACCGTACTTTCCAGCGCATCGGAAAACAGCGCCACGGACCCCGTGATCCAATAGGCCCAATATTTCAGGGCAAAAACCAAGATGCCGATTGCGATACTGATCAGCGCAATGTTCTGTGTTTTGTTCATCTTGGGTCCTTTCTATCCCCCTTTTAGCATCCGCTTTCCCGTATGTGTATGCCAATATGACGGGACGTTCTTCGAAAGGGTCTTGACCCATTTCAGCACATCTTTCACAATAATGAACAAGTGTTCAATAAAATGGGAATTCCCACATGTTTTTACATTCGATGACGTTCGATCTGGGTGAAGATGTCCATGCCTTGCAGGAAACTGTGCATCGTTGGGCGCAAGAACGGGTCAAACCCATGGCCGCCGAGATTGATCGCACCAATGAATTTCCGAATGAACTATGGCGTGAAATGGGGGATTTGGGCCTGTTGGGCGTGACAGTAGACGAAGCCTATGGCGGGGCAAATATGTCCTATCTGGCCCATACCATTGTGGTCGAAGAAATTGCCCGCGCCAGTGCATCTGTCAGCCTGTCTTATGGCGCGCATTCAAACCTATGTGTGAACCAGATCAAATTGAACGGAACAGAAGACCAAAAACAACACTACCTGCCCAAGTTGATTTCGGGAGAACATGTTGGGGCATTGGCGATGTCCGAACCCTCTGCTGGATCAGATGTCGTGTCGATGAAGCTGCGTGCGGAAAAACGCAACGGATACTACGTTTTGAACGGGAACAAGTATTGGATCACCAATGGACCCGATGCAGATACATTGGTGGTCTATGCCAAAACCGATCCCGATGCAGGGTCCAAGGGGATCACCGCCTTTATCGTGCAAAAGGAAATGACAGGTTTTTCAACCTCGCGCCATTTTGACAAACTGGGCATGCGCGGATCAAACACCGCTGAATTGGTGTTTGAAAATGTCGAAGTTCCCTTTGAAAATGTATTGGGGGAAGAGGGCAAAGGCGCACGTGTGTTGATGTCAGGTTTGGATTACGAACGCGTGGTTCTTTCTGGAATTGGAACAGGGATTATGGCCGCCTGCTTGGATGAGGTCATGCCCTATATGGTAGAGCGCAAACAATTCGGCCAAAGCATTGGGGATTTCCAACTGATGCAGGGTAAAATTGCCGATATTTACACGGCAATGAACACATCGCGTGCCTATGTGTATGAGGTGGCCAAGGCCTGCGATCGCGGGGAAGTTACCCGTCAGGACGCGGCGGCCTGCGTGCTTTATGCCTCAGAAGAGGCGATGAAAGTGTCCCATCAGGCGGTGCAGGCCATGGGTGGCGCAGGATTTTTGTCAGACAGCGCGGTCAGCCGCATTTTCCGCGATGCCAAACTTATGGAAATCGGCGCGGGCACATCGGAAATTCGCCGTATGTTGATTGGCCGCGAATTGATGGGATTGCAGCGCTAAAATGTCTGTTTCCCCCACATGGGCTGGCGTGATTGCCTTGGCGGTCTTTCTTATTTTTGTTGGTTTGCGCCTTGGGTACAAGGTTTCCACAACGAGTGAGACGGACATCATTGACCACTATGTTGGGGAATTCCTGTCCGAAATGGCCGCGAGTAATTACGTGACTGATAGCAGTGCGTGCCATGGCGAAGTGGGTCAAACAGTTTGGGAACGTATCATTGTGAAATGTGCGCATCCAAATGGGGGAATCGTGTCCTATCGTGCGGGGCATTGGGGCCAGTTGATCGGTGGACGCGCAGAATGGATGATGCATGATTGATCCCTTTCAGGACTATGATCAGGCTTGCGCCGATTTTCGCTGGGATGTGCCGCAGCACCTGAACATGGCGCCGCAAGTCTGTGATGTTTGGTGTGAACGTGACCCAGACAAAACCGCCGTTATTGATGCAACCGATCTGGGGAATATTAAACATTACACCTATGCTGATCTGTCGCGCGCGGCGGATACGCTGGCGCATCATCTGAAACGCATAGGGGTCGTTTCAGGGGATCGGATCGGTGTGCTGCGCAGTCAGGACCTGTGGACCGCCGCCGCACATATAGCGATTTGGAAATTGGGGGCCATTTCGATCCCGCTGTTCAAACTGTTCGGGCCAGAAGCCTTGTCATCACGCCTATTAGATGCAGGCGCGAAATGCGTGATTGTTGATGACGAGGGGCATTCGGGGTTGACTGCACTGAACGTGACGCAGGTCCTGCCAGAGGAGCTGAGGTTATCAGATCAACCATTCACCTGTACAAATACAACCTCGGAAACACCCGCCGTTTTGATCTATACCTCTGGCACCACGGGAAAATCCAAAGGTGCGCTTCACGCGCATCGGGTATTGATGGGACACCTACCTGGGGTTGAGGTGAGCCATGATTTTCTGGGTCAACATGGCGATATGATTTGGACCCCTGCGGATTGGGCCTGGATCGGCGGGTTGTTTGACGTGTTGATGCCAGCTCTCGCGCTGGGCGTGCCTGTGGTGGCGGCGCGATTGGCGCAATTCACACCTGATGCGGCGAAGGAGGTTATTGAAACATTGGGCATCAAAAACGTCTTTTTCCCGCCAACTGCGCTGCGCATGATTAAGGCGGCAGATTGCAACATTGCGGGCCTACGTTCGGTTGCGAGCGGGGGCGAACCGCTGGGCGCAGAAATGTTGGAATGGGCGCGGGATGCGCTGGGTGTTACGATCAACGAATTTTACGGACAAACCGAATGCAACATGGTGGTGTCCAGTTGTCAGGCGGCCTTTCCTGTCAAACACGGGGCAATCGGGAAACCCGTGCCTGGGTTTGATGTGCAGGTGATTGATGATGCGGGCCGCCCCGCGGAGGCAGAGGGCGATATCGCCATCCGCCGCGGGGCGGTTAGCATGATGATTGAATATTGGAATAATCCCGCAGCGACGCAGGAGAAATTCCGTGGTGATTGGATGCTGACGGGGGATCGCGGCATTGTGGATCAGGGATATATCCGCTTTGTTGGACGGGATGATGATGTAATCACCTCGGCCGGATATCGCATTGGCCCTGCCGAGATTGAGGATTGTCTGCTGACCCATCCTACGGTGGCCACCGTTGGAGTTGTGGGCAAACCCGATCCGATGCGCACCGAAATCGTAAAGGCGTACGCGGTTTTGAAGCCTGAGTTTACGGCATCTGATGAATTACGTGATGCGTTGAAAACTTATGTGAAAGAGCGTTTGGCCAAACACGCCTACCCCCGTGAAATTAGTTTTTTGGATGAATTGCCCATGACCGTCACAGGAAAAGTCATCCGCAAGGAATTGCGCGCCCGTGCGCGTGCAGAAAATGAAGGAGCCGAATAATGAAGCTGAAATCCAATATCTCTTCGGCCTCAGAAAGTTTTCGTCAAAATCAGCAGGCCAATTTAGCGGCCCTAGAGGAAGTGCGCGCCGCCGCTGAGCTTGCACAATTGGGAGGTGGTGCAAAATCCCGCGATCGCCATGTGGCGCGTGGCAAAATGTTGCCCCGTGATCGTGTGGCAAACCTGTTGGATCACGGATCCGCATTTCTTGAGGTTGGAGCTACGGCCGCACATGGCCTTTACGATGGGGCGGCCCCCGCTGCGGGGATGATTGCGGGCATTGGTACGGTTTCGGGCGTGACCTGCATGATCCTGTGCAATGATGCGACGGTAAAGGGCGGCACCTATTATCCCATGTCCGTCAAAAAACACCTCCGCGCCCAGGAAATTGCCGAAGAATGCAATCTACCCTGCATCTATATGGTCGATAGCGGTGGGGCCAATCTGCCCAATCAGGATGAGGTGTTTCCAGACCGCGATCATTTTGGCCGCATCTTTTACAATCAAGCACGGATGAGTGCCAAGGGCATTCCACAAGTCGCGATTGTGATGGGGTCCTGTACTGCAGGCGGTGCCTATGTCCCTGCGATGTCAGATGTCACCATCATTGTGAAAGAGCAGGGAACAATTTTCTTGGCGGGTCCCCCCTTAGTCAAGGCCGCAACGGGCGAAGTTGTCAGCGCCGAAGCATTGGGTGGGGGCGATGTGCATACACGTCTGTCTGGCGTTGCGGATTATCTGGCCGAGGATGATGCCCATGCAATCGCATTGGCGCGACAAGCGGTGTCAAACCTGAACCGTCCCTCGCTCAATATGGACAACTGGGCAACACCAGAAGATCCCGCCTATGATCCCGCCGAATTGTTGGGGGTGGTGCCAAATGATCTGCGCCAACCCTATGACATTCGCGAAGTGATTGCCCGATTGGTCGATGGATCGCGCTTTGACGAATTTAAGGCGCGCTTTGGTGAAACTTTGGTCACGGGGTTTGCCCATGTTATGGGATGCCCGATTGGGATCATTGCCAACAACGGTGTTCTGTTTTCAGAGGCTGCGCAAAAGGGCGCGCATTTCGTTGAATTGTGTTCACAACGCAAAATCCCACTGGTCTTTTTGCAAAATATCACGGGCTTTATGGTTGGGCAAAAATATGAAAACGAAGGTATCGCACGCCACGGCGCAAAAATGGTGACGGCGGTTGCCACAACCTCTGTTCCTAAAATCACAATGTTGGTGGGGGGCAGTTTTGGGGCAGGCAACTATGGAATGGCGGGACGCGCCTATCAACCACGGTTTTTATGGACATGGCCCAACAGTCGCATTTCTGTGATGGGCGGTGCGCAGGCGGCGGGCGTTTTGGCCACCGTCAAACGCGACGGGATTGAACGCGCAGGTGGCACATGGAGTACCGAGGAAGAAGCCGCATTCAAACAGCCCACGATTGACATGTTTGAACAGCAGAGCCACCCGCTCTATGCCTCGGCGCGGCTCTGGGATGATGGGATCATTGATCCCCGCCATTCGCGCCAAGTCCTATATCAATCGTTGCATGCCGCGCTGCACGCACCGATTGAGGATACAAAATTCGGCGTCTTTAGGATGTAGGCAGGGGAAATACTTATGTCGTTATTTAAAAAAATTCTAATCGCCAATCGTGGGGAAATTGCCTGTCGGATTGCACGCACGGCGCGGGAAATGGGTGTTCTAACTGTGGCTGTTTATTCGGATGCAGATGCCAATGCCTTGCATGTGGCCTGCGCGGATGAGGCGGTAAATATCGGGGGTGCCCAACCCAGCGAAAGTTATCTGCGCGGTGATGTGATTATTCAGGCCGCCCTTGATCGCGGGGCCGAGGCGATCCACCCTGGTTATGGCTTTCTGTCTGAGAACCCAGATTTTGTTGAGGCGGTCGAGGCGGCTGGACTAACCTTTATCGGGCCATCCAGTGACGCAATCCGCGCCATGGGGTTAAAGGACGCGGCCAAGGCCTTGATGGAACAGGCGGGCGTTCCCGTTGTCCCGGGCTATCACGGGTCTGATCAGGGGGATGATCATCTGCGTGCTGCGGCATCCGATATTGGTTATCCCGTTTTGATCAAGGCTGTCGCAGGGGGCGGGGGCAAGGGGATGCGCCGCGTCGACGATCCTCGCGACTTTGACCAGGCGCTCGCCTCTGCGCGGGCCGAGGCGAAATCCGCTTTTGGCAATGCAGATGTTTTGATCGAAAAATACATTCTTTCCCCGCGCCATATCGAGGTGCAGGTGTTTGGCGATGGCAGCGATGCAATTCACCTGTTTGAACGCGACTGTTCCCTGCAACGTCGCCATCAAAAAGTGATCGAAGAGGCCCCAGCCCCCGGCATGACGCAAGACGTGCGTGCCGCAATGGGGCAGGCGGCCGTGCAGGCGGCCAAAGCGATTGGGTATAAAGGGGCAGGGACGGTTGAATTCATCGTGGATGGATCAACTGGCCTGCGCACGGATGGTTTTTGGTTCATGGAAATGAACACCCGCCTACAGGTTGAACATCCTGTGAGTGAGGCGATCACGGGCGTTGATCTGGTTGAATGGCAATTGCTTGTGGCGGCGGGTGCTGCGCTTCCTGAACGTCAAGAGGACCTGCGCATCAACGGTCATGCTTTTGAGGCACGTCTTTATGCCGAGGACGTGCCTGCAGGGTTTCTTCCCGCAACGGGACATATTGATCACTTGGTCTTTTCCAAGGTGGCACGAAATGACACGGGCGTGCGTCCGTTGGACAATATTTCCCCTTTTTATGATCCGATGATTGCCAAGGTTATCACCCATGGCAAAACGCGGAATGAGGCGTTGAGCAAATTGCACCATGCGTTGGCAAAAACTGAAATCGTGGGCGTGACGACGAATATCGGGTTTTTGACCGCGCTGTGTCGCCACGATGATTTTGCACAAGGTCGCGTTGATACGGGATTGATCGAGCGGGACATAGCGGCATTGATCGGACCTGATGAACCGCCCATCGTGGTTGTGTTGTCGGCCCTTATGGCCACCTATGATCCTATTGATGTTCCCTTTGCAGGGTTTTCCCAATGGGGCCCTATTACGCAGACCGTATCCATGAAACGCGCGGATCAGAGCTATGAGGCGCGGATCAGCTATCGTGCGGATCAGACCCAAATTGAACATGACGGTCAAATCCATACGCTTGTCCCGACCCCTAGTGGGTTTGAACTCGATTGTGTTCCGCTTCCTTCTGCGCGCAAGATCGGCAGGCATGTCAGTTGCTTTGGCCCAACGCCCTATCATTTTCAACTAATTGATCCGCTGGATCGCAAAAGTGATGCGGGGGCATCGCAAACGGGTATTCAATCCCCCATGCCTGGATTGGTGAAACAGGTCGCGGTTACGACGGGCCAAGAGGTGCAAGAGGGCGATGCGTTATTGATGTTAGAAGCGATGAAGATGGAACACATCCTGCGTGCGCCACGCGATTGCGTGATCGAAGAGGTGCTATGCAACCCCGAACAGCAGGTGCAGGCGGGTGATTTATTGATTCAATTTGCATCTCAGGACGCAGAATAAGGGCACTTTCGGAAACCAAAAGTCGATTTTTTTGCATTTTTCTTTGTGACAAGATGTCGTGCAATCTCGGCTTTGGGATTGGGGCCTGCATAAAATAATGACCGCAGGCTTAAATAACATGGGGTTTTGCCGCTATTATTCAATGTGAGAGCCGACAACCTATTCACGAAAATGAATGTTTTGCGTATCTGTTGACCCCATGCAGCGGCAGGAGTAAACCACGCGCAAGCCAACATGATTTGCAATCGTCTTCGATTGTAGCACGCGAAAGGAGCAATCTGTGGAAGAGATGCTGCGGGAATACCTCCCTATCCTTGTATTTTTGGCCATTGCGATTGGACTAGGACTTGTTTTGATCCTCGCTGCCGCTGTGATCGCCGTTCGTAATCCTGATCCAGAAAAAGTATCGGCCTATGAATGTGGCTTTAACGCATTTGATGATGCGCGGATGAAATTTGATGTCCGTTTCTATCTGGTGTCGATTTTGTTCATCATCTTTGATTTGGAAATCGCCTTTTTGTTCCCTTGGGCCGTCGCGTTCAAGGACGTCAGCATGGTTGGATTTTGGTCAATGATGGTGTTCTTGGGAGTTTTGACCATCGGCTTTGCCTATGAGTGGAAAAAAGGAGCCTTGGAATGGGAGTGATGACCGGAGCGAACACCGCGGGCTATGACCGTGACGTTGCTGTTCAAGAGCTGAACCGCGAATTGCAGGACAAAGGATTCTTGCTAACCTCGACGGAGGATATCATCAATTGGGCGCGCACAGGGTCGCTGCACTGGATGACATTTGGCCTGGCCTGTTGTGCGGTAGAAATGATGCACTCTGCCATGGCGCGCTATGACCTTGAACGCTTTGGGACAGCGCCGCGCGCCTCCCCACGTCAGTCTGACTTGATGATTGTTGCGGGCACGTTGACCAACAAAATGGCCCCTGCGCTGCGCAAGGTTTATGATCAGATGCCAGAACCACGGTATGTGATTTCCATGGGATCATGTGCAAACGGCGGTGGGTATTACCACTATTCCTATTCTGTTGTACGCGGGTGCGATCGGATTGTTCCCGTTGATGTCTATGTTCCAGGCTGCCCGCCAACGGCAGAGGCGCTGCTTTATGGGGTGATGGCATTGCAACGTAAAATCAGACGCACGGGGACATTGGTACGATGACGGCTGCTTTGCAAGAATTGGGTGAATACCTGTCGCTGAAACGCAATGATTGCGTTTTGTCATGGTCCATCGCACATGATGAATTGACGGTGGATGTTGCGCCCTCGAACATCGAAGATTTCGTTGAATTCCTGAAATCGGATCAACGCTGCAAATTTTCAACACTTGTCGATATAACAGGCGTTGATTATCCAGAACGGGCCAAGCGGTTCGATGTGGTCTATCATTTCCTATCCATGTATCAAAACCACCGCATTCGGTTGCGCGTGTCGATCCGTGAAGAGGATATGTTGCCCTCTATCGTGAACGTGCATCCAAGCGCGAACTGGTTCGAACGTGAGGTGTTCGACATGTTCGGGATTTTGTTCACAAACCACCCCGATTTGCGCCGCCTGCTGACGGATTATGGTTTCCGCGGCTATCCATTGCGCAAGGACTTTCCAACAACGGGATATGTCGAAGTCCGCTATGATGAGGCGGAAAAGCGTGTGGTTTATGAACCCGTGAAATTGACCCAAGAATATCGTCAATTCGACTTTATGAGCCCATGGGAAGGGGCTGAATATATCCTTCCGGGTGATGAGAAAGAGGCCGCGAAATGATGGACGGATCAAAAGGTTTCGAAGACGCCCAAACAGGCGAACAGCAAATCCGCAACTTTAATATCAACTTTGGTCCACAGCACCCTGCGGCACACGGCGTGTTGCGTTTGGTTCTGGAATTGGATGGTGAAATTGTCGAACGCTGCGACCCGCACGTTGGATTGTTGCACCGCGGTACCGAAAAGCTGATGGAAAGCCGCACATATTTGCAAAACCTGCCGTATTTTGATCGGCTGGATTATGTGGCGCCCATGAACCAAGAGCACGCATGGTGCCTTGCGATTGAAAAACTGACGGGTGTCGAAGTGCCCCGTCGTGCGTCCTTAATCCGCGTTTTGTATTCTGAAATTGGACGGGTTTTGAACCACCTGCTGAACGTCACCACACAGGCGATGGACGTGGGGGCATTGACACCACCACTATGGGGATTTGAAGAACGTGAAAAGCTGATGTGTTTTTATGAACGCGCCTGCGGTGCGCGTTTACACGCGGCTTATTTCCGTCCAGGTGGTGTGCATCAGGATCTACCAGCCGAGTTGATCGACGATATCGAAGCATGGGCGCATCAATTCCCAGCACGTTTGGACGATATTGACAACCTGTTGACCGAAAACCGCATCTTTAAACAGCGTAATGCCGATATTGGTATTGTCGGAGAAGAAGACATCCAAAATTATGGCTTCTCGGGTGTTATGGTGCGCGGTTCGGGCCTTGCGTGGGATTTGCGTCGTGCGCAGCCCTATGAATGTTATGACGAATTTGAATTCCAAATTCCCGTTGGCAAAAACGGCGATTGCTATGACCGCTATTTGGTGCGCATGGAAGAAATGCGTCAGTCGGTTGGCATCATTTTACAAGCTGTTCAGAAATTGCGCGACTGTCCTGGTGATGTATTGGCGCGTGGCAAGCTTACCCCGCCGAAACGGTCGGATATGAAAACCTCGATGGAAGCATTGATCCACCACTTCAAACTTTATACCGAGGGCTTCCACGTACCAGCAGGTGAAGTATACGCCGCGGTTGAGGCACCAAAGGGTGAATTTGGTGTGTATCTTGTCGCGGATGGCACCAATAAACCCTATCGCGCAAAATTGCGTGCACCTGGGTTCCCACATCTTCAGGCCATGGATCACATGGCAAAAGGCCACCAATTGGCCGATGTTGCCGCAATTATCGGCACCATGGATATCGTATTCGGAGAGATTGACCGCTAATGCTACGCCGTCTTTACCACGACCAACCGGAAAGCTTTGCCTTTACCCCTGCGAACCAAGCATGGGCCGAAGCGCAAATTAAGAAATACCCAGAGGGGCGTCAGCAATCGGCGATTATTCCTCTTTTGTGGCGTGCCCAAGAGCAAGAGGGGTGGTTGACGCGTCCAGCTATCGAGGGCGTTGCCGAAATGCTGGGCATCGCGTACATTCGCGCGCTTGAGGTTGCGACATTTTATTTCATGTTCCAACTCCAGCCCGTGGGCAGCGTGGCGCATGTCCAGGTCTGTGGAACACTGTCCTGCATGATTTGCGGTGCCGAGGATTTGATCGGCGTTTGCAAAGAAAAGATTGCCGACAAGGCGCATGACCTTTCCGCGGATGGCACGTTCAGCTGGGAAGAGGTGGAATGCCTTGGGTCCTGTTCTAACGCGCCAATGGTTCAAATTGGCAAAGATTATTACGAAGATCTGACCGCTGAAAAATTTGCGTGGATTCTGGACGAACTGGCCGCGGGCCGTGTTCCGACACCGGGCCCGCAAAATGGCCGCTACGCTGCAGAGCCTTTGGGTGGTTTGACATCCCTTGGTGAATTTGACAGCGGCAAGACCAAATACAACGCTTCAGCACAATTGGCCTCTGATTTTGGCGATACAGTCAAGCGCATTGATGGGACCGAAGTGCCGCTGATCACGCCCTGGGTAAAATCAGAAAAAGCGGCTGCCAAGACATCGGCACCTAAAGCCAAAGCCGCCGCAAAACCAAAGGCGGCACCCAAATCAGTTGAAAAAGCCACGGTTGCTGCGAAAAAGCCACGCACCATGAAAGCGCCACGTACAGCGGGTGCAGATGATTTGAAAATGATCAAGGGTGTTGGTCCAAAGCTTGAAACCATGCTGAACGAGCTTGGGTTTTATCATTTCGATCAAATTGCAGGTTGGAGCGCAGCAGAGGTGGCCTGGGTCAACGATAACCTGACGGGGTTCAAGAAGGGCCGTGTCAGCCGTGATAATTGGGTCGAACAGGCCCGCAAACTGGCCTTTGGCCAAGAAACAGAGTTTTCCAAACGCGTTTCTGATTGAGATATGTACTAGGAGAACATGATGGAGCAGCACGACGAACAACATCTATCCAAACAGGGGCGCATCGTGGCGCTTGTCATTGCTGGATCGATGTTATTTTGGATTGCTGCTCAGTATATCGGACCGCAGATCGGTCTGTCGGGTCGCTTTGCGATTTTGATCGATCTGCTGGTTTTGGCCGCGCTGTTTTGGGCGATGGTTGTAACTGCACAAATTTGGCGTAAGCGCCAAGCGAACAAAGGATGATTGTCACATGCTAAAGGACCAGGATCGGATCTTTACTAATCTCTACGGGATGCATGATCGTACGCTCAAAGGTGCAATGGCCCGTGGTCATTGGGACGGCACGGCGAAAATTATCCAAAATGGCCGTGACTGGATCATTGATCAGATGAAGGCCTCTGGCCTACGCGGTCGCGGTGGTGCGGGGTTCCCGACAGGCCTTAAATGGTCCTTCATGCCAAAAGAAAGCGATGGTCGCCCAGCCTATTTGGTGATCAACGCCGATGAATCAGAACCAGGCACCTGTAAAGACCGCGAAATCATGCGCCACGATCCGCACACGCTGATCGAAGGGGCGCTGATTGCCTCATTCGCGATGAATGCAAATGCGTGCTATATCTACATCCGCGGTGAATACATCCGCGAAAAAGAAGCGCTGCAAAACGCCATTGATGAAGCGTATGACGCGGGTCTCCTTGGGAAAAACGCGGCCAAGTCTGGCTGGGATTTTGACCTTTACCTACACCACGGGGCAGGGGCCTATATTTGTGGTGAAGAAACCGCATTGATCGAAAGCCTTGAAGGTAAAAAGGGTATGCCGCGGATGAAACCTCCGTTTCCTGCGGGTGCGGGGCTTTATGGATGCCCCACAACTGTGAACAACGTTGAGTCAATTGCTGTTGTGCCAACCATCTTGCGTCGTGGACCAGAATGGTTTGCAGGTTTTGGTCGTCAAAACAATGCGGGCACCAAACTGTTCGCGATTTCGGGCCACGTGAACCACCCCTGCGTCGTGGAAGAGGCGATGTCGATCAGTTTTGAAGAGTTGATCGAAACCCACTGCGGCGGCATTCGCGGCGGATGGGATAATTTGTTGGCCGTGATCCCAGGTGGATCATCGGTGCCCTGCGTGCGCGGTGAAAACATGCGCGATGCGATCATGGACTTTGATTACCTGCGCGGTGATTTGGGATCAGGTTTGGGAACCGCGGCCGTGATAGTCATGGATAAATCCGTTGATATCATCAAAGCGATCTGGCGCCTGTCTAAGTTCTATAAACACGAAAGCTGTGGTCAATGTACCCCCTGTCGTGAAGGGACAGGTTGGATGATGCGTGTGATGGATCGCCTGGTCAAAGGCGAGGCGAACCCAGAAGAGATCGACATGCTATGGGACGTGACTAAGCAGGTCGAAGGACATACAATTTGTGCACTTGGCGATGCGGCGGCATGGCCAATCCAAGGTTTGATCCGCAATTTCCGCGAAGAGATTGAGGATCGGATCAAGTCGCAACAAACAGGGCGCACGGGCGCCATGGCAGCAGAATAGGCGCAGATTTCATGAACGGCGCAACACCATCTGAGCATCAGCGACTTAAGCATCGGCGGCACCTGCGCGCCCTAGCTACAGTTGTGGTCGCGTCAACTTTGGTTGCAGCCTGTTCTGGCACCACTCGCAACGTCAATGCGGTAAAATTTGACGGACATTATTTTGCAGGACGCGCCTCTAAGAACAGTGCGTATCCCCATGGCTTCTCTGTACGTATTCGCAATGCCGCGAAATCAATCGCGGGCGCACGTGAAGCGGCCCGGTATGAGGCGACGATTTACTGCATCGAGCAGTTTGGAACATCAGACATCATCTGGTCAATTGGTCCTGACGACGAGGCGATATCGCTGTCGAACCGTTCTTTGACCCTAGCAGGAAGGTGCAATCCAGAATGACTGGCATTTTTTCGACATTCATGGCGCGCGTTGAGGCGCTTTTTCAGCCTGCGCCCCTTTTGCGTCAACGCCCTGTGCGCGTTACATCAACTAGAAACGACCGCCCCCAGTGGATGCGGCAGATTAAGAAGTGAATGCGATGACAGACCTAAAGAAAATCATCATCGACGGGAACGAAGTGGAAGTGGACGGCGCAATGACGCTCATCCAAGCCTGTGAAATCGCAGGGATCGAAGTGCCGCGTTTCTGTTATCACGAACGTTTGTCGATTGCGGGGAACTGCCGCATGTGTTTGGTCGAGGTCGTGGGCGGCCCACCCAAACCCGCCGCGTCTTGTGCAATGCAGGTACGTGATTTGCGCCCGGGACCAGAGGGACAGCCCCCAGTCGTAAAAACTAATTCACCGATGGTGAAAAAGGCCCGCGAAGGCGTGATGGAGTTTTTGCTGATCAACCACCCACTGGATTGTCCGATTTGTGACCAGGGTGGGGAATGCGATCTGCAGGATCAGGCGATGGCCTATGGCATGGCGGACAGCCGCTATAATGAAATCAAACGCGCCTCGACCGATTTGGATTTGGGCCCTTTGGTGGCAACCACGATGACGCGCTGCATCAGCTGTACGCGCTGTGTGCGTTTCACAACCGAGGTTGCGGGCATCACACAGATGGGCCAAACGGGCCGCGGCGAAGACAGCGAAATCACCAGCTATCTGAACCAGACATTGGACAGCAACATGCAGGGCAACATCATTGATTTGTGCCCTGTTGGTGCCCTGACATCAAAACCCTATGCCTTTACAGCGCGTCCTTGGGAATTGACGAAAACAGAAACCATTGATGTGATGGACGCCATGGGCGCCAATATTCGCGTTGATACAAAAGGGCGTGAAGTCAAACGCATCCTGCCACGCAACCATGATGGTGTGAACGAAGAATGGATTTCCGATAAAACACGTTTCGTTTGGGATGGTCTGCGCCGTCAGCGCTTGGATCGTCCATACATCCGCGAAAACGGCAAATTGCGCCCCGCATCATGGCCTGAAGCATTGGGCGCCGCGGCTAGTGCGATGAAGGGCAAAAAAGTTGCAGGTCTGGTTGGTGATTTGGCATCAACCGAAGCGGCCTTTGCCCTGAAAAACCTAATTGAGGGAATGGGCGGCGTTGTGGAATGCCGCACAGATGGGGCCAAATTGCCTGCGGGCAACCGTTCAGGTTATGTCGGCACTGCCACGATCGAAGACGTGGATAGCGCGCACTTCATACAATTAATTGGCACAAACCCACGGGATGAGGCGCCTGTTCTAAACGCCCGCATTCGAAAGGCATGGGCCAATGGCGCAAACATCGGCCTTGTGGGTGAGGCTGTTGATTTAACTTATGATTATGCGCATGTCGGCACAGATCGTGCGGCATTGAGCAGCCTGCTTGGGAAAGAGTATGGCGCGGTAAAGGATGCGCCATCTGTTGTGATCGTGGGGCAAGGCGCCCTGCGTGAGGCGGATGGGTCTGCGGTACTTGGCGCGGCGATGCAATTGGCAGCGGAAACGAACAGCAAACTAATGGTTCTACACACGGCTGCGGGACGCGTTGGTGCGATGGATGTTAACGCGGTCAACGAAAACGGTATGGACGGCGTCAATGCCGCCGAGGTTATTTACAACCTTGGCGCCGATGAAGTTGAAATTGGCGAAGGTGCATTTGTCATCTACCAAGGGAGCCATGGGGATCGCGGCGCACACCGTGCGGATGTCATTCTGCCTGCGGCGGCCTATACCGAAGAAAACGGTTTGTTCGTAAATACAGAAGGCCGCCCACAGCTTGCTATGCGTGCAGGTTTTGCACCGGGCGAGGCTAAGGAAAACTGGGCGATCTTGCGTGCCTTGTCAGCAGAAGGGGATGCAACGTTGCCCTATGACAGCCTTGCGCAATTGCGTCAGGCGATGGTTGCCGCGCATCCGCATTTGGCAGGTGTTGATCAAGTTGCCGAAAACGATTGGGTCACGGTTGGTACAGGCAAATTGGGCGATGTGGCGTTCCGCAACGCGGTTTCCGATTTCTACCTGACAAACCCAATCGCACGTGCATCCGAGGTTATGGCGGAACTATCCGCCAATGCCAAAGCACGTGGCATGGAAAAAGTTGCGGCTGAGTAATGCAGTTTGCACCTTACATATCTTTCTTGGCGGTGATGGCCGCGCTGACGTTGGCCGCGTGCCAAAATATAGCGCCCGTTACGCAAGTTCCTGTGCGCTATCACGGCGTTCAAACGCGGCTGTTGGATAATGATTTGGTGCAATTTCCCGTGACACTGAGTGGCGCAAAATCCGCAGAACGGGTGGCGCGCTATGCAGAATGCGCAGCGGCGCAATACACCCTGATCCGAGGATTCGGATTTGCACGTCATGTGCGCACCCGCATCGGCCAACAGGCCGATCGCCTTAGCGCAGATGCCGTTTACAAGATATCGCGTTCTCTCCCGCAGGGAACGAAAACAATTGATGCAGAAGTTGTCGCGGATGCATGCGCGCGTGACAACATACCAGTGGTGTGAGGACCGATGGCTGATTTTATAAATACACCGGGTGGAATTGCCCTAATTATTGTGGCGCAGTGTTTGGCTGTTGTCGCCTTTGTCATGATAAGCCTTTTGTTTCTGGTTTACGGAGACCGTAAGGTTTGGGCCGCTGTCCAAATGCGCCGTGGTCCTAACGTTGTTGGGGCCTGGGGTTTGCTGCAAACTGTGGCGGACGCCCTGAAATATGTGGTCAAGGAAATCGTTGTTCCAGCGGGTTCTGACAGAACTGTGTTCATGTTAGCGCCGCTGACATCCTTTGTTTTGGCTCTGATTGCATGGGCCGTTATTCCCTTTGATGACACATGGGTATTGTCCGACATCAATGTTGCGATCCTATATGTCTTCGCGGTTTCCTCGCTTGAGGTTTATGGCGTGATCATGGGCGGTTGGGCCTCAAACTCGAAATACCCGTTCCTTGGATCGCTGCGCTCTGCTGCACAAATGATTTCATATGAGGTGTCGATTGGTCTGATCATTATCGGTGTGATCATCTCAACAGGGTCAATGAACTTTGGCGACATTGTGCGCGCCCAAGACGGCTCATATGGCTTCTTTAGTTGGTATTGGTTACCGCATTTGCCGATGGTGTTCTTGTTCTTTATCTCGGCCTTGGCGGAAACAAACCGCCCACCGTTCGATTTGCCAGAGGCGGAATCCGAATTGGTTGCGGGATATCAGGTGGAATATAGCTCGACTCCATTCCTATTGTTTATGGCGGGGGAATACATTGCGATTTTCCTAATGTGTGCGCTGACATCCTTGCTGTTCTTTGGCGGTTGGCTATCCCCGATTCCGAGTATCCCCGACAGCCCGCTGTGGATGGTTGGCAAAATGGCGTTCTTCTTCTTCTTGTTCGCGATGGTTAAGGCGATCACGCCCCGCTACCGTTATGACCAGTTGATGCGCCTGGGTTGGAAAGTGTTCCTTCCGCTATCCCTTGTGTGGGTTGTGGTGGTGTCGTTCCTAGCAAAATTCGAAGCATTCGGCGGTGCGTATGCACGCTGGGCAATTGGAGGATAAGATGACTCAGATCGATTATTCCCGCGCGGCTAAATATTTCCTATTGCAGGATTTTTGGGTTGGAATGAAATTGGGGCTAAAGTATTTCTTTGCGCCCAAGGCAACGGTGAACTACCCCCACGAAAAGGGACCGTTGTCGCCGCGTTTTCGCGGGGAACACGCGCTGCGCCGTTATCCAAATGGTGAAGAGCGCTGCATTGCCTGTAAACTATGCGAGGCGATCTGCCCCGCACAAGCGATCACAATTGATGCCGAACCACGTGATGACGGCAGCCGCCGCACCACACGCTATGACATCGACATGACAAAATGCATCTACTGCGGTTTCTGCCAAGAGGCCTGCCCAGTGGACGCAATTGTGGAAGGTCCGAATTTCGAATTCTCAACAGAGACACGTGAAGAGCTGTTCTATGACAAAGACAAGCTTTTGGCGAACGGCGAACGGTGGGAAGCGGAAATTGCACGCAACCTTGAATTGGACGCACCTTACCGATGAATACGTCCAAGAACCCATTTGAAGAGATGATGCGCGCAGCACAGGTCATGGCACAGGCCATGAATCCTGCGCTTGAGACGTTCTCTCCTAAAGGGTTCGAAGCGATGATGCCAAAAATGCCAAAGGACATGATGGAAATGGTGTTTGGCAATACCTTCAACACCGAAGGTTTAGACGCCAAAACCCGTTTGCTGCTGACCTTGGCGGGCTTAACGATGCAAGGGGCGCAAAACGATGTCGCCCTGCGCCAAACGGTGCGCCACCTGAAAGAGGCGGGCGTGCGCGATCAAGAGATTATTGAAACCATCGGACAGATGTCGATGTTTGCGGGCCTGCCCGCGATGACACGTGCGATGCAGTTGGCCCAAGAGGTCATGGAAGATAAAGAGGACACAGAGAAATGAGCGTAATGGCTTTTGCATTTTACCTGTTTGCACTCTGCACGATTGCGGGGGGACTGTTCACAGTCATCAGCCGCAATCCCGTGCATTCAGTGCTCTGGTTGATTTTGGCGTTTCTGTCATCTGCGGGGCTGTTTGTTCTGCTGGGTGCGGAATTCGTCGCCATGTTGCTGATTATCGTATACGTCGGCGCGGTTGCGGTTCTGTTCCTGTTTGTTGTGATGATGTTGGACATTGATTTCGCAGCCCTAAAGGCAGAGATGGCGCAATACCTGCCATTGGCCTTACTGATCGGTGTAATCCTACTAATGCAATTGGCGATGGCCTTTGGTGCATGGGATTTTGCAGAACATGCACAGGATCATTTGGGCGCACCAACACCAAGTGATGCGCACAACACCGAGGCACTGGGTCTGATCCTATATGATCAATACTTCCTGTTGTTCCAATTGGCGGGTCTGATCCTGCTGGTTGCGATGGTGGGTGCAATTGTTCTGACTCTGCGCCATAGAAAAGACGTGAAACGGCAAAATGTGCTGGCGCAAATGTACCGCGATCCAGCAACTGCAATGGAACTAAAAGATGTGAAACCGGGGCAGGGCCTTTGAGGCCCGCTTGGGAACAAGAACAAGGAAACCGAGGAAAATATGATTGGTTTAGAACACTATCTGACAGTTGCGGCGACGCTTTTTGTCATTGGTATCTTTGGGCTCTTCCTGAACCGGAAGAACGTCATCATCCTATTGATGTCGATTGAATTGATGCTGCTTGCGGTGAATATCAATTTGGTCGCCTTCTCCAGTTACTTGGGCGATTTGGTGGGGCAGGTGTTTACACTGTTTGTTCTAACCGTTGCCGCCGCCGAGGCCGCAATTGGCCTTGCGATTTTGGTCAGCTTCTTCCGCAACCGTGGCACAATCGCGGTGGAAGATGTGAACGTGATGAAGGGGTAAAACCATGGAAAAGATTATCCTATTTGCCCCATTGATCGGCGCGATTATCGCGGGCTTTGGCTGGCGTCAAATTGGCGAAAAGGGCGCGATGTATGTTACAACGGGTCTGTTGTTCTTGGCGTGTTTGCTAAGTTGGGTTGTGTTCCTAAATTTGGGACAAGATACACAGCATTTGCCAATCCTGCGTTGGATTGAAAGCGGCGCACTCAGTACCGATTGGTCCATCCGCATGGACCGATTGACTGCGATCATGTTGATTGTTGTGACATCTGTATCCTCATTGGTGCACCTATATAGCTTTGGCTACATGGATCACGATCCTGCGTGGAAAGATGGCGAAAGCTATAAGCCGCGCTTCTTTGCCTATCTGTCATTCTTTACATTTGCGATGTTGATGTTGGTGACATCTGATAACCTTGTGCAAATGTTCTTTGGCTGGGAAGGGGTTGGTGTTGCCTCATACCTATTGATCGGGTTTTATTATCGCAAACCAAGCGCGAATGCCGCCGCGATCAAGGCGTTCGTTGTGAACCGTGTGGGTGACTTCGGTTTTGCCCTTGGGATCTTTGGCCTGTTCTATCTAACCGATAGCATTCGTTTTGATGATGTGTTCGCCGCCGCACCGATGTTGGCAGAAACACAGCTTCATTTCCTATGGACCGAATGGAATGCGGCGAATCTTCTTGCTTTCCTATTGTTTGTGGGTGCGATGGGAAAGTCAGCACAGTTGCTGTTGCACACATGGTTGCCCGACGCGATGGAGGGCCCGACACCTGTGTCCGCGCTGATCCATGCGGCGACCATGGTGACGGCGGGCGTGTTCCTGGTTTGTCGTATGTCGCCCCTGATGGAATACGCGCCAGAAGCGATGGGCTTTGTCACATTCTTGGGCGCAACAACGGCGTTTTTTGCCGCAACCGTAGGTTTGGTACAAAATGACATCAAACGTGTGATCGCCTATTCAACCTGTTCGCAGCTGGGCTATATGTTTGTGGCCGCGGGTGTGGGTGTTTATTCGGTTGCGATGTTCCACCTATTCACACACGCGTTTTTCAAAGCGATGTTGTTCCTTGGTGCGGGGTCGGTGATCCACGCGATGCATCACGAACAGGATATGCGCAACTACGGCGGTCTGCGTAAGAAAATCCCATATACCTTCTGGGCGATGATGATCGGTACACTGGCGATCACAGGCGTTGGTATTCCGCTGACTTACTATGGATTTGCGGGCTTCCTATCTAAGGATGCTGTGATCGAAAGCGCATGGGCCGGCACAGGCGGGGGATATGCCTTCTGGATGTTGCTGATTGCGGCGATGTTCACATCCTTCTACAGCTGGCGTTTGATGTTCCTAACCTTCTATGGTGAACCACGTGGGGACAAACACACACATGATCACGCGCATGAAAGCCCGATGGTTATGCTGATCCCGCTGGGTGTACTGGCACTGGGCGCGGTTTTCTCTGGGATGATCTGGTACAAAAGCTTTTTCGGAAGCGATGCAGATGTAAACAAATTCTTTGGCATCCAATCGCATTATTCTGAAACAGTGAAAGACGGCCATTCAGATGATGGGCATGGCAGTGACGATCATGGAGATGATCACGCGGCGAAGGACGATCATGGCGGTGAACATGCGGGTCATGTCGCCCCAACTGGTGCCATTTTCATGGCGCCCGACAATCACGTATTGCACGATGCGCACTATGCCCCGAAATGGGTCAAGGTCAGCCCATTTGTGGCAATGTTGATCGGCTTTGTCATGGCGATGTGGTTCTATATTTGGAACCCGGAAATGCCCAAACGTTGGGCCGATGCACAGCGTCCATTGTATTTGTTCTTGTTGAACAAATGGTATTTTGATGAAATCTATCACGCGATTTTCGTGCGTCCCGCACAGGCGCTTGGCCGCTTCTTGTGGAAGCGTGGGGATGAAAACACAATCGATGGCGCCATCAACGGGGTTGCAATGGGGATTATCCCATTCTTTACCCGCCTCGCTGGTCGCGCGCAGTCTGGATACATCTTTACTTATGCACTCGCGATGGTGCTTGGCATTGTCGTTCTAATCACTTGGATGACCTTCAGCGGAGGAGCCCACTAAGATGGCTGGCATGATCCTTTCCATTATTACGTTTTTGCCTGCTGTTGCGGCGCTGATCCTGTTGGTGTTCCTGCGCGATGACGATGAGGCGGCGGCCAACAATGCCCGTTGGGTTGCGCTGATTGCGACGGTCATCACCTTTGTGGCGAGCCTTTTGATGCTGGGCGATTTTAATCCACAGAACACAGGATTCCAATTGGTCCATGAGGCAGAGTGGGTCATGGGGTTGACCTATAAACTGGGTGTTGATGGGATTAGCATTCTTTTTGTGATGCTGACCACATTCATGATGCCATTGGTGATCTATGCCTCTTGGGGGGTGACCACGCGGGTGAAGGAATACATGGTTGCGTTCCTACTGTTGGAAACGCTGATGTTGGGCGTGTTTATGGCGCTGGACCTGGTTCTGTTCTACCTGTTCTTTGAGGCGGGATTGATCCCAATGTTCCTGATCATCGGGATTTGGGGCGGAAAAAACCGCATCTATGCATCGTTCAAATTCTTCCTTTATACCCTATTGGGGTCAGTTTTGATGCTGATTGCGATGATTGCAATGTATGCAGATGCAGGCACAGCCGATATTCCAACATTGATGACACATCAGTTTGGGTCTGAGGATTTCAGCGTCCTTGGCATTCACGTTGTGGGCGGCATGCAGACATTGTTGTTCTTGGCCTACTTCGCCTCATTCGCGGTGAAAATGCCGATGTGGCCCGTGCACACATGGTTGCCCGACGCACACGTTCAGGCGCCAACGGCGGGGTCTATGGTTCTGGCGGCGATCCTGTTGAAAATGGGTGGATACGGGTTCTTGCGCTTTAGCTTGCCTATGTTCCCCGTGGGGTCAGCAGTCATGGCGGATCTGGTGTTTTGGATGTCAGCGATTGCGATTGTGTACACATCATTGGTCGCGCTGGTCCAAGAGGACATGAAAAAGCTGATCGCCTATTCATCGGTTGCGCACATGGGATATGTAACCATGGGGATTTTCGCGGCCAACCAACAGGGGATTGATGGCGCGATTTTCCAAATGCTCAGCCACGGATTTATTTCGGGTGCATTGTTCCTATGTGTGGGCGTGATTTATGATCGGATGCATACACGTGAAATCGACGCCTATGGTGGTTTGGTCAATCGCATGCCTGCCTATGCCCTGATCTTTATGTTCTTTACGATGGCCAATGTTGGTTTGCCTGGCACATCAGGATTTGTTGGCGAATTCCTAACTTTGATGGGGATTTTCCAGGTAAACACATGGGTTGCGCTGTTCGCAACATCGGGTGTGATCCTGTCTGCGGCCTATGCCCTATGGCTATATCGTCGCGTGGTGATGGGGGATCTGATCAAAGAAAGCCTGAAATCAATCACGGATATGGGCACACGGGAACGGGTGATTTTTGCACCACTTGTTGTCATGACACTGTTGCTGGGTGTTTATCCTGCGCTTGCCTTAGATGTCATTGCGCCCGCGGTCGAAAACCTTGTTTCAAACTACAACGCTGCATTGCTTGACGCGGGCCTTGGCCAAGTCGCAAACGCAGCAAACGCGCATTAGGAGCTAGAAGGACATGATCATTTCCGATCTTAACATCATCCTGCCCGAAATTATCCTTTCGGTCTATGCGATGCTTGCGCTGGTAGGGGCGGTTTACACGGCCAAGGACGAATTGGCGACAACACTGTGTTGGTTAACATCCATCCTATTCGCAATTGTGGCGTTTTGGATTTCCTCCGACAGTGCATCGGCACAAACCGCCTTCAACGGCATGTTCATTGATGATGGGTTTGCCCGTTTTGCCAAGGTGGTCATCCTTCTGTCTGCGGCAGCCGTGTTGGTGATGAGTGTTGATTACATGCGCCGTCGTGACCTGATGAAATTTGAATACCCAATCCTGATCGTGTTGGCGGTTGTGGGGATGATGATGATGGTGTCATCAGGCAACTTGATGTCACTTTACATGGGGCTAGAGCTGCAATCGCTATCGCTTTATGTGGTGGCCTCGTTCCGTCGCGACAGTGTGAAATCGACTGAGGCAGGGATGAAGTATTTTGTCCTTGGCGCGTTGTCGTCTGGTCTGCTGCTTTATGGTGCATCCTTGGTTTACGGCTATACAGGTAGCACAGATTTCGCAACAATCATTCAGGTGGCGGGCCATGGTGGATCAATCGGTTTGATGATCGGTTTGGTTCTGGTCATCGCGGGCCTTGCGTTCAAGGTGTCAGCGGTTCCGTTCCATATGTGGACACCTGACGTTTACGAAGGATCGCCAACACCCGTTACCGCGTTTTTTGCAACTGCGCCCAAAGTTGCGGCGATGGCCCTATTCGCGCGTGTGATGCATGATGCATTTGGCAATGCCAAGGCGGATTGGCAGCAGGTTATTGTTTTGATTTCCTTGCTGTCCATGTTCCTTGGTGCCGTTGCAGCGATTGGTCAGACCAATATCAAACGTCTGATGGCCTATTCCTCAATAGCGCATATGGGGTACGCCCTAATGGGTCTTGCCGCAGGGACCGCGTATGGTGTTGAGGCGATGTTGATGTACATGACATTCTACGTGATTATGAACACCGGGACATTTGCCTTTATCATGACTATGGAAAAAGACAGCCAACCTGTGACAGATATCCAGTCGCTGAACCTCTTGGCGAAAACCAAGCCGGGCAAGGCATTGGCGGTGATGTTGTTGATGGTGTCTTTGGCGGGTATTCCGGGCACAATCGGTTTCTTTGGTAAACTTTATGTGCTGCAGGCTGCATATGGTGCAGGACTTCTGTGGTTGGCGATTGCGGGTGTGATCGCATCGGTGATTGGTGCCTATTATTACCTGCGTATCATCTATTTGATGTGGTTTGGATCCGAACAGGATGAGGCGTTGGATGATTATTCAACACCGATGCTGACGGCCTTTGTTTCCGTGTCTGCGATTGCAACCGTTGTGGGCATCGTTAACTTCTTTGGTCTAAAAGGCGCGGCAATCGCGGCAGCAGCAGCGCTTGTCCAATAATTTTCCAATAGGATACGATCGACGCATTCTAGTGTCGGTCGATAGCACAAATGCAGAGTCGGTCCGCATTGCCAAAACTGTAAGCGGACCGACTTGGATTCTGGGGCTAAGACAAACGCAGGGTCGTGGTCGTCGAGGGCGTGCGTGGATGGACCCAGAGGGGAATTTTGCAGGAACGCTGTTGTTATTTCCCGATGGCGATCCGCATTCATTTGCGCTGCGCTCTTTCGTGATGTCGCTGGCCCTTGCGGACAGTTTTGAAACGCTTTTTCCCCATCAGGTCACCTGCCAATTGAAATGGCCCAATGATGCCCTGTTAAATGGGGCAAAGGTCGCGGGTATTTTATTGGAAACGGTCGCGCTCTCGGCGGGGCAAATGGCGCTGGCCATTGGTGTTGGGGTTAATTTGAAAAATGCGCCCGAGGCATCGAATTTGGAAAATCGCGCGCTGCCCCCTGCCTCAATTTACGGCCTAACGGGGCAGGTGATTTCGCCCGAGGCGTTTTTGCCCACCCTTGCATCCGCCTTTGCTGTCAGAGAAGCACAATTCAACGCCTATGGGTTTGAACCGATCCGTACCGCATGGTTAGAGCGTGCCGCCAACATCGGGCAGATGATCACGGCGCGAACGCACCGCGACGAATACATGGGGCGATTTGACAGTGTTGATCAGTCAGGACATCTGATATTGGATACAACTGACGGCCGTCGCGCAATTGCGGCTGCGGACATCTATTTCTAGAGGGCGCTACAATGTTATTGACCATTGACTGCGGGAACACGAACACGGTTTTTTCGATCTGGGACGGCACGGCCTTTATTGCCACGTGGCGCACCGCAACGGATCATCAGCGCACCGCAGATCAATATTTTGTCTGGCTCAGCTCTTTGATGAATTTGCAAGGGGTAAAGGCCGATATTACGGATGTCATCATCTCATCAACTGTGCCTCGCGTTGTGTTTAACTTACGTGTTTTCGCAGACCGTTATTTCAACACCCGGCCGTTGGTTGTAGGGAAGCCTGACTGTCACCTTCCTATCGATGTGCGTGTCGATGCAGGGACCAGCGTGGGACCAGACCGTTTGGTAAATACGGTAGCAGGTCATGATTTGTTTGGTGGGAATCTGATCATTGTTGATTTTGGCACGGCCACCACCTTTGACGTTGTGGATGCTGACGGGGCCTATATTGGCGGTGTGATTGCCCCTGGTGTGAACCTATCGCTTCAGGCGCTGCACCAACAGGCCGCAGCCCTGCCGCATGTGGACATTGCTAAACCACAGGCCGTGATTGGCACCAATACAGTTGCCTGTATGCAATCAGGCGTGTTCTGGGGATACGTGGGGTTGATCAAAGAGGTCTGCGCACGTATCCGCGCAGAACATGGAAAAGAGATGAAGGTTATCTCAACAGGTGGCCTTGCCCCATTGTTTCAGGGCGCAGAAAAACTATTTGACGCATTCGAGGATGATTTGACCATGCATGGTCTACGCCTCATTCACTATCATAATCAGGAATAAAAACACATATGAGCGATAGATTAATCTATATGCCCTTGGGCGGCGCAGGTGAAATTGGCATGAATGCCTATGTCTATGGATATGGCGCACCAGGCAAAGAAAGATTGATCGTTGTCGATTTAGGCGTGACCTTTCCCGATATGGACAGCACCCCTGGAGTGGATCTGATTTTCCCTGATATCACGTGGCTAAAGGAGCGTCGCAATCAGATTGAGTCAATCTTTATCACCCACGCACACGAAGATCACGTGGGCGCCGTTGGGCATTTATGGTCTGAATTGGGGGCACCCGTGTTTGCACGCCCCTTTACCGCGCATTTGGCACGGATGAAGATGGAGGACCATGGTCACAGCCCCCGCAACGTGAAAACCGTGATGAAATGGCCCGAAACGGTGGATGTCGGCCCGTTTAAGGTGGGGTTTGCCCCGATTTCGCATTCCATTCCTGAAAGCAGTGCTTTGGTCATTGATACGCCCGATGGTCGCGTTTTGCATTCGGGCGATTTTAAGATTGATACAGATCCAGGTGTTGGTGAACCCTTTGACCGCGATATGTTTAAGGATATCGCAAAAAACGGGATCAAGGCATTGGTGTGCGACAGCACGAACGTATTTTCCATGCACCCCGGCCGATCAGAGGCCACGTTAAAAGCATCCATTGCCGAATTAATTGCAGAGGCACCTGCGATGGTTGTTGCGACCACATTTGCCAGCAACGTGGCGCGTCTGCGTACCTTGGCTGAGGCTGCGACCAGTTCAGGGCGCTCCATCTGTTTGATGGGGCGGGCCATGCGCAAAATGGTGCAGGCCGCGCTGGAAACAGGTGTCTTGGATGATTTCCCATCCGTGGTTAGTTCGGATGAGGCACAGGAAATTCCACGTCAAAATTTGATGCTGCTTTGCACGGGCAGTCAGGGCGAACGCCGCGCAGCGACGGCGCAATTGGCGAATGGTAAGTTTCAGGGCATTTCCCTGAAAGAGGGGGACATGGTGTTGTTCTCTTCCTCAACCATTCCAGGAAACGAACGCGATGTTATTCGCATCATGAACCAGTTTTCGGAACAGGGTGTTGATGTGGTCACCGATCGCATGGGCGATTATCACGTGTCAGGTCACGCAAACCGTCCTGATCTGATGGAAATGCATAAAATTATTGAACCGCAGATGGTTATTCCGATGCACGGTGAACACCGTCATTTGCGCGAACATGCCAAGATTGCGGAAAACGCAGGCTATGCATCGCTGATCTGTGTGAACGGAATGATGCTGGACCTGTCTGGCAATCGTCCAAAGGTGACGGAATACGTCGAAACAGGGCGCATGTATTTGGACGGATCAACCCAAATTGGTGCTCTGGATGGGGTGATCCGTGATCGGTTGCGCATGGCGCTTTATGGTCATGTGATTGTGACTGTGATCCTGGATGAAGAGGATGAGATGATCGGTGAACCGTGGTGTGAAGTGCGCGGATTGCCCGAGATGGGATCATCTAATACGCCCCTTGTCGATGCGCTGGAAGAAGATCTAAGCCAATTTATCGGACGTGCAGATCATAAAACCATCACAAGTGACGATAAGCTGGAAGAGGCGATCAAACGCATCGCGCGCCAAACCTGTCAAACTGAGATTGGCAAGAAGCCAGAAGTGTCGATAGTGATTTCGCGCCTGATGTAGGGTCAGACGCGATTTTCCTCAAGCCACGTGCGGAAGATGCGAATTTGATCGGCAAAGGTGTCTAAGTTTTCTTCTGGCCAATCGGAAAAACACTCTAGCACATCGGGCATCAAGGCCGCCTGCAATTTGCCAATGAATGCGGCGCCCTCTGCAGTCATGGAAACGCGTTTTTGACGACGATCTTTTTCTGTGCCTGAAACCTGCAATAATCCAAGATCTGAAAATTTTCTGACGATTTTGGTAACCGCAGGTTGTAAAACCTCGACCGCTTCGGAATTTGACTGATGGTTTCCGCCTTGGACCCGTTGCGCATAATGTGATCCAAAACCGCATATTGCGGATAGGTCATGTCATGCGAACGCAGCAATTGCGCCAAGCGTGTATTATAACTTTGCGTCATGCGCCCCAGTTCACTGGAAAGCTGCATGGCCATTGACATTTGTATTCTGGCGTTCATGGTGAACCCCAGTTGGATCAGTACCTTGATCAAACACAGCAAAAGACGTGCCAAATTAGCTGGCGCGGCGTTCCTCAAAGCTAAGCGCAATGAAGCTTGGCATGTGATCACCCATGCCGACAACCGTGTTGTCACCCCCGCGCCGATCATGTCGGCGTTTGTTGTGTTGGGTGGGCTTTTCGCTTACGTCGGCCTTTGGCTCGCTCGTTTGCGCGGGTTCAGATGGCTTTTCGCGTGCGGGTTTTTTCTTGGGTGCCCATTCTTCCAAAAGGGCCGCAGGAATATCCAGACGCGTGATTTCCTTTTGGATCAACGCCTCGACCGCGGCGAATGCTTTTTCGTCACGTTTTGCGCATATCATAAATGCGCTGCCTGAACGGCCGGCGCGGCCAGTACGGCCAATACGGTGCACATAATCTTCGGCGTGGCCTGGTACATCAAAGTTGAACACGTGGCTCACCGACGGAATATCCAAACCTCGCGCCGCAACATCCGACGCGACAAGGAATTTTAAACGTCCTTCGCGATAATCATCCAGCGTTTTCATGCGTTGCGCCTGATCCAAATCCCCATGAATGGGCGCGGCCTGATAACCATATTTATTCAGCGATTTTGCACAAATATCCACATCGGTTTTGCGATTGCAAAAGATGATCGCATTGGTCAGTGCGTCACCCTCTTGGTCGATCAAGGCGCGCAACAACTGGCGTTTTTGCGAACCTTCGCGATCTTTACGGGTGCCTTTGAACATCACAACACTTTGAGATATATTTTCCGACGCGGTGGCCTGACGGGCCACTTCGATGCGTTCAGGGGCCGAAAGAAATGTATTTGTGATCCGCTCAATTTCGGGGGCCATAGTGGCCGAGAAAAACAGCGTTTGACGCGTGAAAGGTGTCAGGCCAAAGATACGTTCGATATCAGGGATAAATCCCATATCCAACATACGATCTGCCTCATCAACCACCATGACTTGCACGCCAGTTAACAACAATTTGCCGCGTTCAAAATGATCAAGAAGTCGACCCGGTGTCGCGATCAAAACATCAACACCTTTGTCGATTAATGCATCCTGATCCTTAAAGCTGACCCCACCAATCAACAGCGCCTTGGTCAGTTTCAAATGTTTGGAATAGGTGTCAAAGTTTTCGGCAACTTGGGCTGCCAATTCACGGGTCGGGCACAAAACCAAGGAGCGCGGCATGCGCGCACGGGCACGTCCACGCGCCAGCATGTGAATCATTGGCAAAGTAAAGCTTGCGGTTTTTCCGGTACCCGTTTGGGCGATGCCCAAAACATCCTTACCCTTTAGTGCGGCGGGAATTGCGCCTGCTTGGATTGGGGTCGGGGTTTCGTATCCAGCCTCAGTGATAGCCTTCAAAATCTTTGGGTTTAGCTCCAAATCAGCAAATGTGGTCATGTGTATCCGTTTATTACGGACTCTTCTTGGCCCGCGCGTCTGATCGTCATTGCGCGGCCTACCTCATACAGGCCGCGCTTGGCGTTTTGCTTCTACGCTAAAACCTATCCCCACGTCAATGCGTGCGGCATTTGGCCCGTATCAAATTGAAAACTGTGGAAAATACTGTGCCCGTTTGGCGTCAAAGTTAAAGTTATACAATGGATAAAGGTCATATTGATCCAACCGAGCAACCAAATCGGGTTTGGCAACGCATAATTCACGGTGCAGCCTTTTCAGGCCTGCGACACCTTCGCTCTGTTCCAGCTCTTCTAGAATGTCATGCAGGCTTTTGCGCTCAGTTTCATAGGTTTTACTGCCTGATATCACTTTGCGATAGGACCCAGATGCGGGGCGTTCTTGGTATTTTTGATAAAATTTGTCCCATGCATCAGTATGATAATGCGCCAAATCCAAATGTGCCAATGTTTTGATTTTTGTATCATTATGCGTTGAATAGTCACAAAACTGAATGCGCGGTGCCATCAGTTCGGGCACGACGCGCAAAAAGGATTTTCCAACCTGATGGATTAGAAACCCACCCGAAACTTTGGCGTCAAATTCAGGATAGGCCCGCATGCTGATTTGACGGCGACGGGCAAAGGGGGGTGGCCAAACGCTTGAACTGATCAGGACCTGTGTAATCAGGATCGTCAGGCACCAAATATTCAACGGGTAGGGCGCGGGCACACATGACACCATCGTCCAAACGTGCCAGACGCATGCCCACATTTGCGTGACTTGGGACATGCAAAAATTCGTCATTATCAAAATGGCCCAGTCAGGCGATATCATCGCGGCGGGCAAATTCGATTGCGGTTCTTATGTTTTCAATTTGGCGCCGTTCAACGGGTTGGGGACGTCGACCGCGTGCCTGCCAATAATCTGGCGCGGTGTTTGTAACCTGTATATTTGGGTGTTTTTCCAGTTACCCCTGCGCCTTTGGATCTGGGAAATCCAAAAACAGATAGAGATGCGTCGCCCCAAGGCTTAGGTAATGTGCCGCGAAATCCAAAATGTCTTTGGTTGGCGCTTTGATTGTGGACACAATGGCCTATCTATGCGGTTCCAAAGACATTGTTACACTTACACCATCATTTCCTTTGTCGCAGTCAGATTGACATCTGGATAGTCCCGTTCAACCCGATCAATGTCCCACTGTAACCGCGTAAGAAAGACCATATCGCCATCGTGGTCCGTTGCGATGTGTTGTTTGTTTGCGGCGGAAAATTTATCTTGGGCCTGTTTGTCACCCTGCACCCAGCGGGCTGAGGTAAATTGGGATTGTTCAAAACGTACGGGTAGGCCGTATTCCAATTCAATGCGACTTGCCAAAACTTCAAACTGCAATGCGCCCACAACCCCCACAATAAAGCCTGATCCAAAGGTTGGTTTGAACACTTTTGCAGCACCTTCTTCGGCAAATTGCATCAATGCCTTTTCCAGATGCTTGGCCTTCATCGGGTCACCCGCGCGGCAGGCTTGCAAAAGTTCGGGCGCGAATGAGGGGATGCCCGTCACACGGATCTGTTCCCCTTCGGTCAGGGTGTCGCCGATGCGCAATTGTCCGTGGTTTGGAATGCCGATGATATCACCTGCCCATGCCTCTTCTGCCAATTCGCGATCTGCAGCAAGAAAAAGAACAGGGTTTGACACCGCCATCGGTTTTTTACTGCGCACATGCAGCAGTTTCATGCCCCGCTTGAAATGCCCTGATGCCAGTCGGACAAAGGCGACGCGGTCGCGGTGTTTTGGGTCCATATTGGCCTGCACCTTAAAAACAAATCCAGACACTTTGGGTTCTTCTGGGGCGACTTGACGGGGTTCGGCGGATTGGATTTGTGGCTCTGGTCCGTATTTTCCGATGCCGTCCATCAATTCTTTGACGCCAAAGGAATTGATTGCTGATCCAAACCAAATGGGGGTCATGTGCCCCTCTAGCACCGCTTGGGGGTCTAGGGTTGGCAGCAGTTCGCGCGCCATCTCAACCTCTTCTAGGAATTTTTCCAAAAGATGTTCTGGCACATGCTTTTTCAGTTTGGGGTCGTCCAATCCGTTAATTTCGATGCTTTCTGCAACGCGGTTTCTGTCCGCGCGGTCCATCAATTCCAACCGATCATTCAACAGATCGTAACAGCCCAAAAATTCACTGCCCACCCCGATTGGCCAACTAGCAGGTGTCACATCAATTGCAAGGTTTTCTTGGATTTCATCTATGATTTCAAATGTTTCACGGCTTTCGCGGTCCATTTTGTTACAAAAAGTCAAAATCGGCAGATCGCGCAGGCGGCAGACCTCAAACAGTTTGCGGGTCTGGCTTTCGACGCCTTTGGCGCCGTCAATCACCATCACGGCCGCATCCACAGCCGTCAGGGTGCGATAGGTGTCTTCGGAAAAATCGCTGTGGCCGGGGGTGTCCACAAGGTTGAAACGGAAATCGTGATATTCAAAGGACATGGCAGATGCGCTTACCGAAATCCCGCGGTCCTTTTCCATCTGCATGAAATCGGAACGCGTACGCCGCGCCTCACCCTTGGCCCGCACTTGGCCCGCCATTTGGATCGCGCCACCAAACAACAGAAACTTTTCCGTCAATGTGGTTTTGCCCGCATCTGGGTGCGAAATAATCGCAAATGTGCGGCGGCGGCCAATTTCTGGCGGTAGGTCGGGGCGATTTGAGGCGATTTGTGTCATGACTTGCCTATATTGCGCGCGTCTTCGCTTGGCAACTCTTGGGCGTTCAGAATGCGTGGAAAAACGAATTTTACCCGCGCGAGGCCTGCCACAGCAGGTTCACCGCATTGATCGAACACAGTTTGTCTTCGTCAACTTCCAAAACATCACGATAGCTGGATTTATTCAGGCTGATGCCGCGTTTCGCCTCATCAGGTAGGGCGCTTTGTGTGCGTTGATCAAACAACAGGCTTTCTGCGGCGATGCCTTCGGCATAAATGATTTGATGTTCATCAAGTAGCAGTTGGTAGTATTCGACAAATTCATCATCTAGGCGATAAACGTCTTTGCCGTTTACCAAATGTTTGGCCCGCACCAATGTTTCCGCGCGTCCTGTGCCCAGTTTATCCTGTCGTTGATAAACAAACAGACGGTGTTCTGGGCTAACAACCAAATCATGCATATTGTTCAATGCGCCCGCTTTTATCACAACAGGTGCGAAATCACCTGTAGCCCGCATGGTGGATTGCCCGATCCAGCGGATTTCTTGGATGCCTTTGTCGCGCGTGATAATTTTCTCGCCGACTTCTAATTCTTCAAGTGGTTTCAATGCACCAGTGGACAGCGTGATGCGTTTGCCCTTTACAAATGACACGCATGTTATTTGCGCAAAGCGTTCTTCTGCATTTTCCCGATCGACACCGACCAAGGTGTATTCAATGCCTTCCACCATCGGGGAAAAGGGCATGACATATATATTTTCAACACCGTCATGCTAATCCACTTCGACAATCAACCGTGCTTCAACTGTATCTGCGTTTTGGGTCATCAGGGTAACGCAACTGTCCAAAACAGGGCGTTACCTTCGGTACCTGTATCCCCATTCGTTCCAAAGTGCGGGCCATCATCGCTTAGGATCACAGGCAGCAGACGGCGCGGTGACACTTTGTTCAGGGTATAGACATCATCTAACATCAATTCATCGGCAAAGGACATGGTATCGCCCAAGTCCGCGCCATGGACTACCTTAAAGCTGTCAGCCTGATACACAGGGATTGTTTGCATGTCGTCTTCGCCTAGCTTCCTTTGCTGGGTTTGCCAGCATGTCAGCGGACTGTTGATATTTGCAGTCTGCATTGATCTTACTCTGTTATTCGCCCGTAATCCAATTAAGTTGCAAAATTTGTCAAAAACTGGACTCATGGTCGTTGATTTTGGTGCACTGTTAAAAACGCAAACGCGTCAAAGTAGAAAAATCTTAGTTTAAATTGAGAGGTCGAGAGAAATGGATCTGGGTATTGCAGGTAAAAAGGCACTGGTTTGTGCATCTTCCAAGGGGTTGGGCAAAGGCTGTGCCTTGGCCTTGGCAGAGGCAGGTGTTGATTTGGTGCTAAACGCACGGGGCGCAGAGGCGTTGGAACAAACCGCCGAAGAGATTCGCAGCCGTTTTCAGATGAACGTCACCGCAGTTGCCGCCGATATCACAACCGATGAAGGCCGCGCTGCCGTATTGGATGCGGCAGGTCATATTGATATTTTGGTCACAAACGCGGGCGGTCCCCCTCCGGGATTGTGGAGCGATTGGGACCGCGACGATTTCATCGCGGCCATTGATGCAAACATGTTAACGCCCATCACGCTTATTAAATCAGTTTTGCCCGCAATGATGGAACAGGGTTGGGGGCGCATTGTAAACATCACATCGCAGTCCGTGCGTGCGCCGATCCCACAGTTGGGATTATCAAATTCCGCGCGTGCGGGCCTGACTGGGTATGTCGCGGGCACATCGCGTCAGGTCGCGCCCCATGGTGTGACGATCAATAATCTATTGCCGGGCATCCACGCGACAGATCGCGCAATTTCATTGGATGGTAAGGTGGCTGCTGACACAGGCATTACGATGGACGAGGCGAAATCCGCGCGCGAGGCGACGATCCCCGCACGCAGATACGGCACGTTGGAAGAATTCGGTGCAACCTGTGCCTTTATGTGTTCACAGCATGCGGGCTTCATGGTGGGTCAAAACGTCCTGTTGGATGGTGGTGCCACGAATATGACCATGTAATTTAGCCTACTACATTTTGCATAGAACAATCCCTGCCCAAGTTTGGCAGGGATTGTCATTCATCAAATCTGGTGCGGCGATGGTTGCGCAGATGACGCGATACTGCTATCCACATGCTAATCCTGATAAGTTTTATCGGAAAAAGGCAGCAGGCAGTGCAATCGGTACCCAGATTAGAGATTAAAAATCTGACGCGTCGTTTTGGCAACACGGACGTGGTACGTGATGTATCGCTCTCCGTGATGCCGGGGCAGGTCACCTGTTTGTTGGGGCCGTCGGGTTGTGGGAAATCCACAACGCTACGTATGATCGCAGGGATCGAGCAACAAAACAGTGGTGAAATCTGGGTGGATGGGCAATTGATTTGCGACACCCATACCTCTGTCCCACCCGAGGAACGATCCATCGGATTGATGTTTCAGGATTTCGCCCTTTTTCCCCATTTATCCGTCGCGGAAAATGTGGCCTTTGGCCTAAGCGGATCAAAGGCGCAGAAACGTGCCCGTGTGGTCGAATTGCTAGAAAAAGTTGGTCTGGCACATATGATCGACGAATTTCCCCATACCCTGTCTGGCGGTGAACAACAGCGCGTGGCACTTGCCCGTGCATTGGCACCGCGGCCCAGCATTATGTTGATGGATGAACCGTTTTCGGGGCTGGACAATCGGTTGCGTGATGACATCCGTGACGAAACCCTTGCCCTGCTAAAGGCCGAGGATACCGCCGTTGTTCTGGTCACACATGAACCGGATGAGGCGATGCGCATGGCCGACGAAATCGCACTGATGCGCGCAGGCCAAATCGTGCAACGCGGCGCGCCCTATAATATCTATAACGCGCCTGTTGATAAACGCGCGGTTGCCTTTTTCTCGGACATCAATGAGGTGCGCGCCACCATCCAAGGATCGCTTGTCGATACGGCCTTTGGTCAATTTTTGGCACCTGGCATCAAGGATGGATCACAGGTGGATATTGTGTTTCGCCCTCAGCATGTGCGCATTGATTTTGACAGGGCAGGGCGCGGCCCAAATCCAACAGCCAGCCAAGGTGTCGCGGCACGAGCCCTTGTGGAACGCGCGCGGTTTTTGGGCAGTTATAGCCTGATTGAATTTCGCCTTGAAACGGATGGTGTGCGGATAACAGCCACCGTGCCCAGCGTATTTTTGCCGAAAGCGGGACAGGCGATGTGGTTGACGGTTCCGCGCGACAGATGCTTTGTTTTTGAAGCAAAATAGCCTATTTTCAGAGGGCTTTTTCACAATCTTTAGGTTAAAGTGTCACGTCCTGCGCAAGATTTTTAAAATTTTCTTTCCGTTTGGGAAATTATCGACTTTAATCCGCCCAAATTAATGAATAGATGTGGGACGTTCAAAGGACGCGGCCCAGGTCGCGAACACGAGGAGAAAGACATGCTAAATAACATTGGTTTGCCGGGCATCCTGCTGATTGCAGTTGTTGTATTGGTTCTATTTGGTCGTGGTAAGATCAGTGGCTTGATGGGCGAAGTTGGCAAAGGCATCACAAGCTTTAAACGTGGCATCAAAGAAGGCGAAGAAAGCGCAGCAGAAGAAGCCGCTGAACTTGCCAAAGACGTCACGCCAGAGACAGAAAAAGACAAGGTATAATCCATGTTTGATCTGGGTTGGACCGAGCTGCTGGTCATTGGGATCGTGGCGCTTATCGTAGTGGGTCCCAAAGATTTGCCAGTCCTATTCAAAAAGGGCGGGCAATTTGTTGGGCGGCTCAAAGGTATGGCGCGCGAATTCAGCAGTGCGATGAATGAAGCCGCAGATGATGCAGGCGTCGGCGACATCAACAAAACGTTGAAGGCCGCAACCAACCCCATGCAAACGGGCTTTGATAGCGTCAAAGACGCCGCATCAGAGTTTACAAAATGGACCCCTGATAGCGAAACAGGGAAGCTGGCGGCAGATCGTGCCGAAGCGGCCAAGAAAATTCATGAGGCCACGGCCAAGCGTGCACAGGAAAAACGTGACGCCGAAGCGGCCGCAGCCGCCGCTGCCGAAACCGCGACAGCCGAGCCAACCCCTGCGGCGCCCGAACCCGTGGCAGAGGCACCAAAACCTCCCAAGGATAGTGGCCAAGGATAGTGAATGAGCACTGACGACCTAGATTCCAAAACCGCACCGCTGATCGAACACCTTGCTGAATTGCGTCAGCGGTTGATCTATTCTGTGTCCGCGTTCATCGTGGGGATGATTATCTGTTTCACAGTGTGGAACCCGATTTTCAATTTCCTAACTGAACCGCTGTGTTCTGCGATGACGGCGCGCGGGCATTCGGATTGTGGTTTGATTTTGATTAAACTGCAAGAGGGTTTCTTTGTTGCGGTTTCAATCTCGCTTCTGGGTGGTTTGATCCTTGCCTTCCCTTACATTGCGTTTCAAATGTGGCGCTTTGTGGCACCCGGTCTTTATAAAACGGAAAAGAACGCCTTTTTACCGTTTATGATCGCCTCGCCCTTCATGTTCATGTTGGGCGCATCCTTTGCATATTACGTCGTGACGCCCCTTGCGTTCGACTTCTTCCTTGGGTTCCAACAGGCGGGCACTGATTTGTCCCAAGAGACCGATGGCAACGCCATCGCGGGGATTGCATTCCAAGGTTCGGCCCAAGAATACCTTAGCCTGACAATTAAATTTATTGTCGCTTTCGGCATGTGTTTCCAACTGCCTGTGTTGCTGACCCTGATGGGTAAGGCGGGCTTGGTCAGTTCCGAAGGTTTGGGCAATGTACGCAAATACGCGATTGTCGGCATCCTTGTTTTGGCAGCGATTGTCACACCGCCTGATGTCATTACCCAAGTGATCCTGTTTGTCGTCGTTTACGGCCTTTATGAAATCTCGATCTTTCTTGTGCGTCGTGTGGAAACAAAGCGTGAGGAACAACTGCGCGCCGATGGATATTATGATGACGAAGAAGAAGAGTTTGACGATCCGTTGATGAAAGAATTCGACGACGAAGAAGACGAAAAAGAAACCAAATAATCCAAGAACACAACAGGTGGGTCGATGAATGAAGTTGATGTAAAACGCATCGCGGATGCATTGGAGCGTATGTCACCTGCACCTGCTGCGGCCCCTGATTTTGGTGCAGCGGATGCCTTTGTTTGGCATGTTGATCCTGATCGTTTGGCCCCTGTGCCCAGTATTTCGCGCGTTGATTTATCCCTGTTGGTCGGTGTGGATCGATCACGTGATACATTGATGCAAAACACCTTACAGTTTGCCAAAGGATATTCGGCAAACAATGCCCTGTTGTGGGGCGCCCGGGGCATGGGCAAATCGTCCTTGGTTAAGGCGATCCATGGCGCGATGAATGCGCAGGGTCATCCATTGAAAATCGTGGAACTTCAGCGCGAAGATTTGCCAACTGTTGGACGCCTGTTGAACCATTTGCGAAATAGCGACCATCGGTTTGTGTTGTTCTGCGATGACCTCAGCTTTTCGCATGATGATGAACATTACAAATCGCTGAAGGCGGTTTTGGATGGCGGAATAGAGGGGCGGCCAGATAACGTCATTCTGTATGCCACATCTAATCGCCGTCATTTAATGCCACGCGATATGATCGAAAACGAACGCAGCAGCGCGATAAACCCGTCTGAGGCGGTCGAGGAAAAGGTCTCCTTGTCAGATCGCTTTGGCCTATGGCTGGGCTTCCACCCCTGCTCACAGGATGATTATTTCGACATGATCTTTGGCTATTGCAAAGCCCACGGTGTGGTTGAGGACGAAGATGTCATCCGTGCCGAAGCCATTGAATGGACCCGCACGCGCGGGTCTTGTTCGGGGCGGGTGGCCTGGCAGTATTTTGTGGACCTTGCAGGTCGCAAAGGCGTACGTTTGTCCTGATTAGACGAAAATGGCCGCTGCGATGAAACAGCGGCCAATGACATTTTCAAATCGCAGGTGTTTAGTTTAGGTAATCCATCGGGTCAACGCTCTCTAATCCTTTGCGTACCTCAAAATGGACGTAGGATGGGTTGCCTGATGGAACCTTGGCAATACCCTGACCGCGCAGTAGGTTATCGCCCTTGGCGATCATAATATCGGATAGATTTGCATAGACGGTCAGCAGGTTATCTGCGTGTTTCACAACAACGATTGGCACTTGATTAACGTCCATTGTGACGGCTGCAACGACCCCATCCATGGCAGCAACAACGGTTGTGCCTGCGGGCGACGAAATGTCGATGCCATCGGTTTTGCCTTTGGCATATTCGCGGATGATTTTACCCATCACAGGATATCCCATGCGTCCACCGCTGGGGGCTGCAACAGGTTCGGGTTTGGGTTCTGGTTTCGCGACAACCTCGGGCTCTGGCTCGGGCAATGGGGTTGTTGAACTGGGTGGGGGTGGCGTTGGGCTTCCTGCACCGGGGGTTGTGGTTGGGGAAATAGGGGCCGCTGTTTCCGCAGGCAGTGGGATCAACAAAAATTGCCCTTCGCGCACGGTTAGGTTGCCATCCAAATTGTTCCATTCGGCCAAGGCGCTGACCGTTACATTATATAGACGAGAAATGGTAAACGCGGTTTCCCCGCGCACCACCTTGTGGCGGATGGGTTCGATGCCGTCACTGTTTGGTGTGCTTTTCGCAGGTTCATTACTTTGCGCGTTTTCAATCGCACTATTGGCCAGCTCGGTCACATCAATGGGTGTGTCCTCGGTCGTCGCAACGGGCGTATCCTCCAGTTTTTGGGGAAGCGCAACAATCGTTCCAGGGGCAAGCGGTTCATCCACTTGCAATCCGTTATAGCGTGCAATTGGACCCGCCGCCGTATTCAGACGCGCGGCGATTTTACCAACGGTGTCCCCGTCCAGTGCTTCTACAACTTGATAGGTGGGATAAGAGATCACACCACGTTCATCTGCAACGGGTTTCGCACGCGATACGTTTTGCGCAGCCTCGGTCGTGTCATATTGCCCGCCGCGCAGGTCAATGTCGAAATCATCCATGTTGCCACAGGCACTGACGCCCAGAAATAGCGCAGCGGTCAGGGACCATGTAATTGGTTTTAGGGTCTTTATGCTCATCTTTTACGGTTCCCCATAAATATGGTTAATCTGCCTCGCTTTTTATTCTTTGTCTCTATATTAGCTATCTTTTCCCATTCCCTCAACCAGCGGGACAAAACGAACGGATCTTAGGTCATCATAATCAAAGCCTGTTTCGGTTCGTGTCACCCGTATAAGGCTTTGAACTGTGTCGGATTGGCCAACGGGGACAATCATGATGCCCCCCGGTTTTAGCTGAGATAACAAGGTTCCGGGCGGATCTTCTGCGGCTGCGGTGACGATAATGCGATCAAACGGGGCCTGATCTGGTAACCCATGTGATCCATCCGCAAGGATCGGCGTAATATTGCTCAGGTCTAGTTCTTGGAACAGGCGCGTGGCCTCGCGCACCAATGGGCGATGACGTTCCACAGTATAAACGCGGCGTGCCAATTGGCTTAGGATGGCGGCCTGATACCCCGAGCCCGTACCTACCTCTAAAACCTTATCGCGCGGACCAACCTTTAACGCTTGGGTCATCAATCCCACGACAGAGGGTTGTGATATCGTCTGTCCACATGCGATAGGCAGCGGCATGTCCTCATACGCGCGCGCGGAAAAAACGCCCGATACGAAAGGACCCCGATCAATGCGTTCCATTGCGGTCAAAACACGGCTGTCTGTCACCCCTTTGGATCGCAGGGCAAACAGAAATTGCATCTTTTGTTCGGGATCAAGATCCATTGGGGCTTACGATTTTTCTAAAATGTCATAGGCCGTCAAATCGGCACGCATTGGAGTGATTGAGATATATCCGTCCAAATTAACACCCGCATCAGACATGTCGCCAACGGCAACGTGCTGATCACCGCCCTTTACATACAAAAATTCACGGTTGTTTGGCGCCGTTTGCATGATGGCTGAAAACTGGCTGCCTTGGCGGCGGCCTTGGGCGGCAAATTTGTGCCCCTTAACATCGGTGGCTGGGAAAGGGGGGAAGTTGATATTATAGAAAATATGATAATCTGATGGATTGTCATATTCACGTGCGATCAAGTCGCGCAAAATATCGGCGCCATGCACATGGCTTGCTTCAAATGGGTCGGTCGCACCATAGTTTTTGGGGCCCAAATATTGGGACAAGGCAAAGGATTTGATACCCTGCAATGCGCCTTCAAGTGCTGCGCCAATCGTGCCAGAATATAGGACATTTTCGGCAGAGTTGTTGCCGCGGTTCACCCCCGACAGGATCACATCAGGGCGTTCAGGCATAATGTGATAAAGCCCAGCCAAAACGCAATCCGCAGGATAGCCATCAACCGAATAGCGACGTTCGGAAATTTTGTTGATCAACATGGGCGTCGTGTAACTGATGCAATGGGCAACGCCAGAACGCTCTTGGGTTGGGGCGATGACCCAAACTTCACCCGTATCGCCCGCCAATTCATGCGCGATTTGTTCCAGTGCTTTCAGCCCCGGTGCATTAATTCCATCGTCATTCGTGATTAAAATGCGCATCAGTTGCCCTCAAAATATCTGCTCTGCCCTAAGGACATAGAGGAGCAGACAGGTTCGGGCAAGTCTTTGCTGTGATCGGTGCCTAGTTGGCGAGGTACTCTTGCAATAGTGTTTCTGCAACGGCACTTGGCGCGCTTAGGCCGCTGCGATCTTCCCCTGGGAAAAAGCGGGCGCGCGTGGCAGTTGGCATAGCAGGGGGGGTCATGATTTTCACCACAGGCCCTGTGTTTTCGCACTCTTTCGCCCAGCTTTGCGCCAATGCAATTTGTGCCGATTTTGATGCACCATATGCGCCGAAAAACTTTTCCCCTGCATGCGTATCTTCAAAGAACATGGCCCAACCATTTGCCCCTAGCAAAGGTGTCACATAGGGGATCAAAATACCTGTGGTTTTCACGTTTAGCTGAATAGATTTTTCCCAATCTTTTTCATCCATTGTTGCCGCAGGACCGATTGGGGCCGCGTGCACTGCCGTATGCGCCCAAAAATCAACTTTGCCCCAGCGATCAAAAATGGAACGGCACAAATGCGCCATTGCATCTGCGTTATTGACGTCCATTGGTGCCAAAATGGCCTGTCCGCCTTTGGCCTTGATCCGATCATCGAGTTCTTCAAGCGCGCCTGTTGTGCGGGCAACAGCAATTACGTGATGAGAGGGGGCAAGCGCCTCTGCCAAAGCAGCGCCAAGACCACGCGAAGCGCCAGTGATAAGTGCAATTTTCTGATCCATAGCTGCGCGTTTGCAAGAAAAGCGTTTTGATGTCAACCTGTCTGATCAGAGAGGCCCGTGTGACCATATTCGTCAAGCATTGTGATCAGCAATTCGAAACTCATGCCATCCAGTTGCAGGCCATAAAGGGCATCTTCCTCTAATGCGGCGTGTGTGATGGGACGCTGAAACCCATCGCGTGGTTAGATGCAGCATGCGTGCGGACCTGGATAGCCTGGGATGATGTTTGCAATCCATCCAAATTGCATTTCCATCGAACCTTGTTTGCCGCTGGGATACGTTTCGTAAAACTGATCAAAACGGGGTTTATCCAAATGCACCCAGATGCCCAATATCAGGCAGCCTTCAATGTCGTGAAAGGGCAATAACATTACGGTGCGGACAAAATGGCGGTCCAGAATGCGACAGAAATCATTTGTCAGGATATCGCCCTTCGCTGAGTGGAGCGTGTCATTATCTTGGGATGTGTTGTCGCCGTCCCATTCTTCGGGTGCAGAATATGCCAAGTACAAAAGATCACGCAGCGGTGTGTTGCAGCATGGGCAGGTGCGTTCCCTCGTCAACAGGTCAATCCAACGCATATCGGGTTTAGGCGTTTCCGAAAACGCCGGGGGGGGGATCGTTGGGCTTTTGGGTGAATTTAATTAAAAGCGTCACTCAGCGGCCTTAACCGCAAATCCCTTTTCAATCATATCTGATGGTGCCACTGGGTATTCCCCCGAGAAGCAGGCATCACAATATTGAGGACAAGATGCATTGCGCCCAGTTTGTTCCCCGACCGCCCGATAAAGGCCATCCAAGGAAATGAATTTCAGGCTATCAACAGCCAGATGGTCGCGCATCTCTTCTTCGGACATGGTAGCCGCCAGTAATTTTTCGCGCTGCGGGGTGTCCACACCATAAAAACAGGGCCATGCAGTTGGGGGCGAGGCAATACGGAAATGCACCTCGGCTGCACCTGCATCCAGGATCATCTCTTTGATCTTGCGTGATGTTGTTCCTCGAACCACCGAGTCATCCACCAAAATGATACGCTTGCCCTTTACCAACGCACGATTGACGTTTAGTTTTAGGCGCACACCCATGTTTCGGATCTGCTCCGTTGGTTCAATAAAGGTGCGTCCCATGTATTGGTTACGGATGATCCCCATGGCAAAGGGAATGCCAGATTCCTGTGAAAACCCGATTGCGGCGGGTGTTCCACTGTCTGGGACAGCACAGACCAAGTCAGCATCAACGGGGCTTTCCTTGGCCAATTCAACGCCGATTTGACGACGTGTTTCATAGACTGAACGCCCGCCAATGATGCTGTCGGGGCGTGAAAAATAAACGTGTTCAAAGATACAGAAACGTGGGTCTTGTCTGCGGAATGGGAAATTGCTGTCGATCCCTTTGTCGGTGATCACCACCATTTCACCAGGTTCAACTTCGCGTACGAATTCCGCACCAATGATGTCCAAGGCGCATGTTTCCGAACTAAGGGCATAGCCATCGCCAACCTTGCCGATCACAAGGGGGCGCACACCCAATGGATCGCGCACACCGATCAATTTTGTGCGGGTCATCGCAACCACAGAAAAGGCACCTTCGACACGGCGCAGGGCGTCTTCCATGCGTTCGGGGATGTTGCGCTGAAGCGAGCGTGCCATCAGATGGATGATACATTCACTGTCAGATGAGCTTTGGAAAATGGAACCACGCTCAATCAATTCACGGCGCAATGCATCTGCATTTGTCAGGTTCCCGTTATGCGCAAGCGCCGCACCGCCCATGGCAAATTCGCCAAAAAAGGGTTGCACATCACGGATGGCGGCGGCCTTGGATCCGGCTGTGGAATAACGCACATGCCCGATTGAAAGCTCCCCAGGAAGGGTTTGCATCAGGGATTGGGATGTAAAGTTATCGCGCACATATCCAAAACGTCGGGCCGAATTGAACCCTGCATCTGGGTCATACGCCACAATACCACCGGCCTCTTGTCCGCGATGCTGCAATGCGTGCAGTCCAAGCGCCACAAAGTTTGCAGCGTCGGCAACACCGATCACCCCAAACACACCACATTCTTCTTTTAATTTGTCGTCATCAAACGGGTGAGCGGGGGGCATTTGCTTGCAAGACAAGTCAGAAAACTCCGATTCCATTTCGTAGGTGGCCCCTACATACTGGTATTGGGGGAAAGTGTCACGAAACTATAACAATTAAATCTGGGTAATGCGGATGGTTGGACAGGTATGTGCCGCAAAGATTTTATTCAACGTTGCAGACAGAGACCAATTCTTCATATTGCACGGTCACCCAGCCAAGGGCGCGCTCGGGATTGCGTGCCTCGATCTGGGCGGCCATATCACCAAACACCTTGGCTGATCGGCTTTTATCCACCATAGGCAGGCTTTGTGAACTTAGGACCGCGCTATAGGCGAAAAAGGCAATCGCGATAAGGGCAATGCCGCGCAGCACACCAAAGATAAAGCCCAAGACCTGATCTATCTTACCCAAAACAGATTTGTTGATCAGGGACGATAAAAGGGGCGTAAAAAATGAAACGATCATAAGGGTGATCGCAAATACTGCGGCAAAAGAGGCGATGATGGATAATTCGCAGCTATCGGCAAGGATCGGGCCGATCATCGGGATTTCTTCGATCAGGGGCATCACATTGGGCGCAAAGACAAAGGCCACAACTGCCGCGGCGACCCATCCTGCGATGGCCATGGCCTCGCGTACCAGACCGCGAGAATATGCCAGCAATGAGGATAGCACGATAATCACGGCCACCACTGCGTCGACTACGTTAAATCCTTCCATTGCCGCTTGCCCTTTTCCTCAGCCTAAGTCGTGCCGAAAGTTTCGTCAACGAATGACGCAATATCCGACATTTGCGCCATGTCAATTCCACTTAAGTGTGCCTGTTTCCCACCAACAGGTCCGATAACCCGTGTGAAACCAAGTTTTTGCGCTTCTTTCAACCTATTTTCTGTCTGTGCGACAGCACGAAGCGCTCCCGACAGGCTGAGTTCCCCAAAAACCACACAATTTTCCGCCAATGGCGTGTTTTCGCGCGCCGACAACAATGCTGCAGCAACGGCCAGATCGGCGGCAGGTTCATTGACGCGCATGCCGCCTGCCACGTTCAGGTACACATCCAACCCCGAAAACGCGATGCCCGCCCGTGCCTCAAGAACAGCAAGGATCATTGACAGACGTCCGCTGTCCCATCCTACGACTGTGCGTCGTGGTTGGCTAAGGGGGCTGGGCGCGACCAGTGCCTGAAATTCGACCAAAACGGGCCGTGTCCCTTCGATCCCCGCAAATACGGCGGCACCAGGCGCGTTGTTTTCGCGATCTGTTAGGAATAGGGCAGAGGGGTTTTTGACCTCTTCCAAACCGCGTCCAGACATTTCAAAAACGCCAATTTCGTCCGATGCCCCAAAACGGTTTTTGACCGCGCGCAGAATGCGGAATTGATGGCCGCGTTCGCCCTCGAAATATAAAACCGTGTCCACCATGTGTTCGACAACACGGGGGCCTGCAATCTGACCCTCTTTCGTTACATGACCGACCAAGATGACCGAGGCACCTTTGCATTTTGCAAATGTGGTCAGTTCATGGGCCGCAGAGCGTACTTGGGACACACTGCCCGGCGCACTTTCGACCGTATCGGCCCACATGGTTTGGATTGAATCGATGATCACCAGATCGGGTTTTTCCGTATCCATCGTCGTCAAAATATTGCGCAGGTTCGTATCCGCGCCCAGTTGCACATTCGCCGATCCCAACCCCAACCGCTGGGCGCGCATACGCACCTGTGCGCTGGCCTCTTCACCAGAAATATAAAGAACCTTTAATCCCGCTTCGGAAAATCGCGCGGCAGCTTGCAACAGAAGGGTTGATTTCCCAATCCCTGGATCGCCGCCCACCAAAATCGCAGAGGCGGGCACCAAACCACCGCCCAACACGCGGTCCAACTCATCAATCCCGGAATGAGTGCGTGGCAAAGGGGCCTCTTGGCTGGCTAAATCCGTCAGCTTGATGGCATTGCCCTTCATCCCGCCGATCGATCCCTTTTTCGGACCAACGGACAGACCACCGTCTTCGACAATTGTATTCCATTCACCACAGGCCTCGCAGCGGCCAGACCATTTTGTTGTGACATTGCCGCAAGCGGAACAGGAATAAGAGGTGGTTGATTTTGCCATGGGTCAACTTCTGCCAGAAGGGGAAGAGCGTGACAAGCCAGAAGAGGACATCACCGTCACCAAGAGCGAGAGAAGCACGCAAAATGTGAACAGGTACAGACCCCATTCCGTTGCAACGCGGCCCACGCCAATGCCCTTGGCCGCCGTAATATAAAGCGCAATCAAAAACACATCGGCCATGGCAAAGCGTGACAGCACGGCCAAGGCATGTCTCCATGATTTCGGGGCCATCCCGAAATCAATCGCGGCCTTACACAGAGTTTTTCCCATGGGCAGGAGCATCGCGAACAATATAACGATCAGCGATAAAAACGGATCATCCTGCCACAGAGTTAAAATACCGCTGATGATCGTGATTTCGGACATTCCGAACAGGGGTAGCAGCCCTGCGCTCATCAAAGGAGAAAACCAAGAAATTGGATAAAGGATCAAAAGCGTCAGGTTGAAGTATTTCACAACGTGCTGACCCATAAACCCAAGAGCCCCAAGATCAAAACGATATGCACCCCATCAACAACCATAACCCGCCCGTGTTTTTGCATCATCGTATATAGGAAAACAAAGGAGGCTAGCAATGGGGTGATCATACCGTCCCATGTGCGTATCAAAAACTGTGCAATGCCCGCCCATGGTTGCTGATAAATTTGGAAATAGGGGACGACGAAATGCGCGGCGATCCCCGCAGCACAAATTCCGATAGTGATGAATGACAATGCCCTCGCTGCACCAATGCGCAGGGCGGCCTTAACCCCTGCAAGGATCAACAGCACCTCAAGATAGACAAATTTTTTCACCATCAGGAAAAGCAAAACATTCATGGATGGTTCAAAAAAACTGGATGTCATCGGATCGCCTCGATCGGGCCACTGGCGCGTCCGTTGATGAATTGATCGATATAGGGATCACCAGATTGATCCATGTCGCCAACTGGGCCTGTCCATTGAATGCGTCCTGCATGCAGCATCGCAATATCATCCGCAATGGTGCGCACGGATGTCATATCATGGGTGATGGTCATGGCCGTTGCCCCCATATCTACCACGATTTCACGGATCAGATCGTTGATCACACCCGACATGATCGGGTCAAGGCCCGTTGTGGGTTCGTCAAAAAAGATGATTTCAGGCTCTGCCGCAATGGCGCGCGCCAAACTGACACGTTTTTGCATGCCGCCCGACAATTCGGCGGGAAAGCGATCTGCCACATCTGCCTTTAGTCCCACGCGGCGCAATTTTTCAATGGCGGTGTCGCGTGCTTCGTCCTTTGGGCGTTTCAACGATCCGCGCATCAGACGAAAGGCGATGTTTTGCCAAACAGGCAGGCTGTCAAATAATGCGCCCCCTTGAAACAACATGCCAAATCGAGCCAAAAATGCGTCGCGATCTGCCTGTGTTACATCCTGTCCATCGACCAAGATTTGTCCCCGATCAGGTGTGATCAAACCTAAGATGGATTTCAGAAGGACGGATTTACCCGTGCCCGACCCGCCGATGATCACCATGGATTTTCCGCGTTCAATCGACAGATCTACACCAGCCAGAACATGGTTTTGATCAAAAGATTTATGAAGCCCGTGTAATTCAATCATGATGTGAAAAACACCTCGGTCAGGATGTAGTTCGCAGCCAAGATTAAAACGCTGGCCGCAACGACAGCGGATTTTGTGGCACGCCCCACACCTTGGGCACCGCGGCCAGAATTCATACCGTGATAACAACCCATCAAGGCCACGATGAAGCCAAAGACCGCGCCCTTGACCATGCCCGAAACCACATCTGCGGTTTCCAGAAAATCAACAGTATTCTTCAAATATGCCGCCGCGTTGAAATCCAATCGGTTTACGCCCACCAAAAATCCGCCAAATATGCCAATGGCGTCCCCAACCGCCACAAGGATCGGCAACGACATCGTTGCCGCCAAAACGCGGGGCAATGTCAGATATTTCATCGGATCAGTCGACAGTGTGACCAAGGCGTCAATTTGTTCGGTCACCTTCATCGTACCGATTTCTGCCGCGATTGAGCTTGCCACGCGCGCGGCCACCATTAAGCCCCCCAGAACGGGGCCAAGTTCACGTACCATGCCAATGGCCACGATGCTGGGCACCACGGCCTCGGCGCTGAAACGGGCACCCCCTGCATAAATCTGCAATGCCAATGCACCCCCTGTAAAAAACGCGGTTAGGCCCACCACAGGCAGCGACAGCCACCCAATTTGCACCAAAGCCTGAAAAAATTCACGTGGGTAAAGCGGCGGAAGGGCCAAATGTTTTACGGTATTGGCCGCGAAAATCACAACGCGCCCAATGCTTGCCAACATGGCAAGTACCGCTGATCCAACTGCGCCAAGTGTACCCGTCATCCCATATCCCCTACATATCTGCGCTGATAGCGCCCGCCGAGAGAGGTCAGAATTTCATATCCAATTGTACCAGCGTTTTCTGCCAGAACGTCAATTGTTTGCCGATCGTTCAATAATTCTAGGCTTTCAACAGGTTGGGTCAGCAGTGTGACATCCACCCCAATCAAATCCATCGAAATGCGACCAACAATGGGGCAGGGCACGTCACCCGCATATAGCGCCGTTTTGCCGCCCAAGGCGCGAATGATCCCATCGGCATATCCCGCAGATACGGTCGCAATGCGGCGCGGTGTGGGTGCGCGCCATGTGTTGGCATAGCCCACGGTTTCGCCCACATCGACTTCGCGCGTTTGAATGATGGGGATGTTCACCTTGGCAACGGCGCGGGCCTGTTCAAAGGGGAGGCCGCCATATAGTCCCACGCCCGGACGGGTCAGATCAAAATGATAGTCAGACCCCAGTAATATCCCACCCGTGGCCGATAGCGATTTGGGAATATCCAAGTCATCGGTCATTTTATGGAATTGCGCCAACTGTTTGGCGTTCATCTCGTGATCAGGTTCATCCGCACAGGCCAAATGGGACATGATCAGTGTGGGGTTCAAGGGCAGAGCTAATTCGCGCACCGCATGCCATTCAACAGGCTCCATACCCAAACGGTTCATGCCTGTGTCTAACTGAATGCCAAAGGGATGATTGGGCAGGGTTTCCACATGCCGGATCAATTGATCAACAGAATTCAACAGGGGCGTTAGGCGATATTCACGGATCAGTTCCGTGTCCCCCTGCATATGTCCGCCAAAAACGTAGATCGTGGGGGCGTTGCCCACGGATTTGCGCACCACCACCCCTTCTTCAGCAACGGCCACGAAAAAGGTTTGAACGCCTTCTTTCAACAGTGCTTTGGCCACAAACCCCGCGCCCAGGCCATAGGCATTCGCCTTGACCACCGCGCCTGTTTCGCCGCTGGTTTTTTCGTTCAATGCGCGCCAATTCGCGCGAATGGCATCTAAATCAATACTTAACGTGGCTGTACTCATACCCTCGTTTTGACAGTCTTAGCATTCAGGTCAAGCGGATTCTCGGTTGCATTGCGCACCAAAGCGCGCTGATATGCAGGCGTAAGGATGTAAAAATGATATTTGATAAATTCACGCTGTCACTGATTACGGCGATTTTGGGCTTTGGCATATGGAATATTCAGCGGTTTATGGAAGATCGCAAAAATGCCCATGCAAAGGTATTGAAACAGGACAATCTAGTCCGCGCCATTTATGCGGAAATTGATTTCAATACGACAGATATGGAAATCTTCCTCACGAAAAACCCGTCACTGCCCGTATTGCGCAAGGCGATGGCGGAGTGGGATGACCTTATCCCTCATATAACGGATGCCCGTCACACATGGTTTTACAGCTCACGCATTTCCGAAATGCACGTTATATCCGATGATCTGATGTCACAAATCGTGCGGTTTGACGGATTACTGGAAAAAATCAAAATGCAGGTCGAAGGATTGAACGCCAAAAGCTATAGCACTCTAAGCTCTGCGGGACGGTTTAAAGTGGTTGTTTTGATCCGCAATACCGCGGAAGAAGCATGGCTATGTGGAAAAGATTTGTTCCGCGGATTAGAGCATGCGTACCGCGAATTAGAACTCGCCCGATATCAGCGGCCAGAGTTGGTGGAAATTGGAACATTGCGCACAAGGATGAAAGCACTTGAAATGCGAATAGAGGCGGCAAAAACCGCATCAATCAGATGATTATTGGATCAGGGCCCAGTTTCATCATTGTCCTCCTCTGTGGGGCAGGATCCCAAAATTGACGGCCATATGCAAGCCTGTGACGGATATGGGCATGAAATCCATTATTTTCAATCATTTGGTACTGGGCGATATTCAAAAAACGCGCCCCCCATTGCCACACGTTTAAACACCATGGACAGATACACCTTATGGGCGGGTTCGTTTTGTAAATCTGCCGACACGGTGATGTAACTTGCGCCAAATTCTGCCGCGGCATTGGTTAAATACTCCATAAATTGCCGTGCGCAGCCCTGTCCACGGTAGCTTTAATCAATGAAAATTTGATGCAGATGAAGGCCTGATGTCGCTCTATACAGGCGGAACATTGGATAATAGGCCATCAATCCAATAACCTGTCCGCGATCCTCGGCCAATATGACACGCAGTTGCGCTTCAGGATTACTTAGAACTTTGTGAAAAAACGCAGGGTCCAATTTGCCTGATCATCGTGAAAGGCGCAGAGCGCCTCAATCTTGGCACATACGATATCGGCGTCCTGTGCGCCCGCGATCCGCAAATGAAATTTTGACATGAAAATATCTTACACTTAATGCGTGTAAGTTGAGCGTAGTTGCACTTAGTTTCCAAATGAAAACGGCAGGGTTTAGTATTCGTTGTCCTGTTGCCAGGGTTTTGCAAGGTTGCCGAATTTCGTGAACCGACCCTCAAACGACAGGTCAACGGTTCCAATTGGGCCATGCCGCTGTTTGCCGATGATCACCTCGGCGCGGCCATGCAGGCGTTCCATTTCTTCCTGCCATTGCGCCATTTTTTCCAAATCGTGATCACCGGGTTTTTCGCGTTCTTTGTAGTATTCTTCACGGAACACAAACATCACCACATCCGCGTCCTGTTCAATCGAACCAGATTCCCGCAAGTCAGACAGTTGTGGGCGTTTATCATCGCGATTTTCCACCTGACGCGACAACTGCGACAGGGCAATCACAGGGATATCCAATTCCTTGGCAATCGCCTTCATACCTTGGGTGATTTCGGAAACTTCGTTGACGCGGCTATCTTTGGCAGAGGCGGGGCGGACCAATTGCAGGTAGTCGATGATCAACACATCCAACCCATGCGTGCGTTTCAATCGACGCGCCCGCGCGGCCAGTTGTGAGATTGGCAGGGCAGGCGTGTCATCAATATAAAGCGGACAGCTTTCCAATGATTTGGCCGCGTCCACGAATTGGCGGAATTCACCCTCGGTCATGTCGCCTTTGCGGATTTGTTCCGATGGGATTTCCGCGGCCTCTGACAAAATACGCGCGGCCAATTGTTCGGCGCTCATTTCCAGTGAATAGAAACCGACCACACCGCCGTCCAATGTGCCCTCTTCCCCATTGGGTTTCATGCCCCGCCGATAGGCCTTGGCAATGTTAAAGGCCACGTTGGTTGCTAGCGATGTTTTACCCATCGAGGGACGTCCCGCAAGGATGATCAAATCCGATGGGTGCAAGCCCCCCATTTTTTTATCCAGATCAATCAATCCTGTTGAAATGCCCGCCAAACCGCCATCGCGTTGGTAGGCCAGGTTCGCCATATCAACGGCACCCGTTACGGCCGAAAGGAAGGATTTAAAACCGCTATCGGATTGCCCCTCTTCCGCGAGGGCGTAAAGCGATTGTTCCGCCTCAACAATTTGCTTTTTCGGGTCTTGGTCCACATCTGCGCGACGCGCACGGGCGGAGATATCATCGCCCACACGGATCAATTCGCGCCGCATGGCCAGATCATAGATCAACTGTGCGTAATCGCGCACCGCAAAGCCCGCAATCGCGGCCCCCGCCAAACGCGCCAAATAGGCTGATCCACCCAGTTCACGCAGGCCAACATCATCGGACAAAAAGGCGTCTAAGGTGACGGGCGAGGCAAGGTTGTTTTTTGTAATCCGTGCAGCGGCCACTTCGAAAATGCGGGCATGCACAGGTTCATAGAAATGCTGTGATTTAATGATCGAGGCAACGCGGTCATAAATTTCGTTGTTGGTCAGGATCGCGCCCAGCAATTGCTGCTCTGCCTCAATGGAATGGGGCATCGTGTCGGGCAGTTGGATTTCTGCGCCTGTCGGATTGATCTCTGTAACTTTGTTCATATTTTCCCTCGCGTCGTGCGAAAGGTTTTAATCTGCCCCCGTGACAGGGGCAAATTGTATATTTCTGTGGATAACCTGTGGATTAGCATATCTTGGGGAGTAAATCCACAAAAACGCTAAATATAGACAATGCGTTGGCAGATTTTTTGGGAACTATCCTTTATTTCCCATCCGCTTTTCTTGCCATTCACGCGGGTTGTTTAGGAATTTTTCCACCTCTGCCAAGGTGCCAGTATCATAGGCATTTTGCGCCTTGGCTTCGGCCAAAACATCCCACCATGTGCATAGATAATGCAAGCTAACACCATGATCTGAGAGGGTTTTGATCGTCTCGGGGAAGATGTCGTAATAAAAAATCACGGCCGTGTGTGCACAGCTTGCACCTGTTTCACGGATCGCATCCACAAAGGACAGTTTTGACCCCCCATCGGTTGTTAGGTCTTCAACCAACAAAACCCGCTGACCTTCGCTCATCGCGCCTTCGATTCGGGCGTTGCGACCATATCCTTTGGGTTTCTTGCGCACATATGTCATAGGCAGCGCCATGCGTTCTGCAACCAGTGCAGAAAACGGAATGCCCGCGGTTTCGCCGCCTGCAATATTGTCAAATGCCTCAAGCCCTGCATTGCGCATGACGGTCACTGTCATGAAATCCATCAGAGTTGAACGGATACGCGGATAGCTGATCAATTTGCGGCAATCCACATATGTTGGACTGGGCAGGCCAGAGGCCAGTGTAAACGGATCCTCGGCATTGAAATGAACTGCCTTGATTTCAAGCAACATGCGCGCCGACAGACGGGCGATTTCAGAAGCGTCGGGATAAGAACTGGGGATCATGAGAATTTCCTTTTACTCAGCGGACCAAAAAACATCAAAGCCGGGGTCAAAAACGGTTAATTGACCCTCGGGTGTTTCGATTTTGGATGGGAATTTTACGGGTGTGTCCTGTTTCGTCAGCGTCAAGGTGCCAGTGTTTACAGGCAGACCATAGAAGGCGGGACCGTTTTCACAAGCAAAGGCGCGCAGCTGATCAAGTGCGCCTGCGTCCTCAAACACATGGGCCAGTAGGGACATGGTATTTGGTGCGGTAAAACAACCCGCGCAGCCGCAAGCGCTTTCTTTATGGTGGTCCAAATGCGGGGCGCTGTCCGTCCCAAGGAAAAAGCGTGCATCGCCGCTGGTGGCCGCCTTAACCAATGCTTGGCGGTGTTCTTCACGCTTGGCAACGGGCAGGCAGTAGTAATGCGGTTTGATCCCGCCGACCAAGATGTGGTTGCGATTGATGATCAGGTGATGGGTGGTGATTGTGGCCCCCAGATTGTCACCGCCTGCACGGGCATAATCCACACCATTCTTTGTGGTGATATGTTCCATAATCACGCGCAACTCTGGGATTGCGCGGCGCAATGGGTCTAGAACGGTCTCAATAAACGCGGCCTCGCGATCAAAAATATCGATGTCGTCATGCGTAACTTCACCATGCACGCACAGGGGGCATCCAATCTCGGCCATTTTATCCAGAACGTGGCGCACCTTTTCGAAATTACGCACGCCCGAGGCGGAGTTTGTTGTGGCGCCTGCAGGGTACAGTTTTACCGCGGTGATCAAACCTGATGCATAAGCCGCGGCCAAATCCTCTGGGTCTGTATCCTCGGTCAGATAGAGCGTCATAAGAGGCGTGAACGTTGCATCCGCGGGCATTGCCGCCAGAATTCTATCCCGATAGGCGCATGCATCATCCGCGCGCACGACGGGTGGCACCAAATTCGGCATGATGATCGCACGATCAAAATGACGTGTGGTGTGGGGCAAAACAGTGTTCAGCATGGCACCATCGCGCAGGTGCAAATGCCAATCATCGGGGCGGGGCAGGGTGATTGTTGTGCTCATGCCCCCGCGGTTACACAAAATACGCGCAGGTTTCTAGTCCAGTTTGACGGAATTATTCGGCCACCGTTTGTTCCACCTGCTGCAGTGCTGCAACAAATTTGGGGGCGGTTGGATGCAGGCGCAGGATATGTTGGCAGACCAGTTTTGTCAGCAACGGACCGGGACGCGCCTGCGCTGGCCCCAAAAGGCTGCGCAAATGGCGTAACATGTCGCGCCGCGCTCGCTGCAGTTTATGGAACTCTATCGCAGGGTTGTCCGATGTCAGGGCCGCAATCGCGGGCAAAAACCGTGTCGCCTGAAAAAATTCTGCTGGATCGGCTGATTTCACGATGCTGCGTAGATGCGTAACATTGTCCCCCTGAAATAGGGTCGCGTGCATCGCATTTTCGGGGCTGTCCGCGTCATAAAAGACAAAAACATCCTTGGCGCTTTCGCACATTTTTGGGGCATATCCAAATCGTGTTTTGGTGTCACCCTAAACACCAATCTTAAATTTAACAATTTCAATGCTGGGATAGTGTGCAAATCATCCTATCTTGTGGCGTCTATACGACTTTTTTGCGATACCGCGGCGCTTGACCCCACGAAAACAAAGTGCAGCATGGGGAAAGAAAGAGCGAGGAGATGGAATGAGCGTATTTACTTCAATTGATGATGTGCAGAACAAATTGTCTGAACAGGGCTATATGTGTTCTCGTGCGCTTGCCACCGTGGTGTTTTTATCGCTGAAACTTGGGCGCCCCCTCTTTCTTGAAGGCGAAGCGGGTGTTGGCAAAACCGAAATCGCCAAAGCGATGGCCGCGGTTTTAGGGCGCAAGCTGATCCGTTTGCAATGTTATGAAGGGCTTGATGCATCTTCGGCGGTGTACGAATGGAATTTTCCTGCGCAAATGGTTGCGATCCGCACGGCCGAGGCCGCGGGGGGATCGAACAAGGATGCCTTGCAAACGGAATTGTTCAGCGATCAATACCTTATCAAACGCCCCTTGCTTGAGGCGATGCAACCCGATGAAAACGGTGCGCCGATTCTCTTGATTGATGAATTGGATCGGACCGACGAACCCTTTGAGGCCTTCTTATTAGAAGCGCTGTCGGATTTTCAGGTCACAATCCCAGAATTGGGAACCATCAAGGCACCTGAACCCCCAATCGTGATCCTGACCTCAAACCGCACCCGCGAGGTGCATGATGCCCTGAAACGGCGCTGTCTGTATCACTGGGTGGATTATCCAAACTTTGAACGCGAGGTCAGTATTTTGAATGCCCGCGCCCCCGAAGTGTCCCAAGCCCTAAGTGAAGAGGTGATCGCCTTTGTCCAAGCATTGCGCACAGAGGATTTGTTCAAAAAACCAGGTGTTGCAGAAAGCATTGACTGGGCGAAATGTTTGCTTGCGCTTGATGTCGTATCGCTCAGCCCCGAGGTGATTTCAGATACACTCGGGGCCGTTTTGAAATACCAAGACGATATTGCCAAAATCCAAGGGTCCGAGGCAAAACGAATTTTGGACGAGGCCAAATCAGGTTTAGCAGAGGCATCTGCATAAATGGCCGAATACGTCCCGCTGGAAATTCCAGATAATCCAAAGCTTGCCCAAAATATTGTTCATTTTGGGCGTGCGCTGCGGCGTGCGGGATTGCCCATTGGACCGGGGCGCGTAATTGATGCCATTGATGCGGTCAAGGCAGCAGGATTTACCAATCAGCAGGATTTTTATTGGACGCTGCATGCCTGTTTTGTGAACCGACCCGAACACCGCGCTGTGTTTGCCCAGATCTTCAGGCTTTATTGGCGCGATCCACGGTATTTGGAACATATGATGTCCATGATGCTGCCTGCGGTGCGCGGCGTCCAAGAGGAACGCGCGGCCCAAGCGGCCGAAAAACGCGCAGCAGAGGCGTTACTGGATGGCATGCAGCCCGATATGCCAAAGCCCGAAGAGGACGAAGAAAACGAAGAAACCATGGTCGAGGTTGATGCATCCTTTACCGCATCAACGAAGGAACGGTTAAAAACGCTGGATTTTGAACAGATGAGCACGGCAGAAATCGCCGCCGCGAAACGCATGCTATCACGCCTAACCTTGCCCGTGAAACCCATCGCATCGCGCCGTACCAAAGCCAGCCATCTGATGGCGCGCGTTGATCCCGCGCGAACCCTGCGCGCGGCGATGCGACAGGGTGGTGAATTTGATGGTTTGCGGTTCAAAAAACAACGGATCAGATGGCCCAATTTGATCGTCCTATGTGATATTTCAGGCTCGATGAGCCAATATAGCCGCATGGTTTTGCACTTTCTTCACGCGGTTGCCAATCAAAAGGGCGCAGGTTGGGCTAAGGTGCATGCCTTCACCTTTGGCACGCGCTTGACGAATATTTCACGTCATTTGGCCAATAAGGACGTCGATGCCGCCCTTGCCGCCGCAGGAAGTGAGGCCCAAGATTGGGAGGGCGGAACGCGCATTGCAGCCTGCCTTCATGATTTCAACCGTGACTGGTCACGCCGCGTGATGGGGCAGGGGGCAGTTGTATTGTTGATCACAGACGGGCTTGACCGTGATGATGAATATGATTTGTCCCGTGAAATGCAACGCCTACAGCTTTCGGCAAAACGCTTGATTTGGTTAAACCCGCTGCTGCGCTGGGATGGATTTGCGCCAAGGGCTGGTGGAATTACGGCAATGCTCCCATATGTAGATAGCTTTCGCGCGTCGCATTCGGTTGCCTCTTTAGAAGATTTGGCAAATGTAATTTCGGCGCCCGATGATCGTGGTGAATTGGCGCGGATGCTGGCAGAGATGCGGGCGGCTGCGTGACAAAGGATGGAAATAATGGACCGATTTGAAAACATTCCTGAAACTGCGTTGCGCTGGCACCAACAGGGCAAGGGTGCGGTTTTGGTCACGGTGGTTGAAACATGGGGATCTGCCCCACGCCGTGTTGGTGGGCAATTGGTGATCAACCGTCAGGGCGAAATGGAAGGATCAGTTTCGGGTGGATGTGTTGAAGGCGCTGTCGTTCTAGAGGCGATTGAGGCGCTGGAAAAAGGTACCCACATGCTGTTGGAATATGGGGTCAGCGATGGGGATGCCTTTGCCGTTGGGTTGGCCTGTGGGGGGACCATTCGCATTTTGGTGGAACCCATTGGCGATGTGATGCCCGTATCCTTGCTAGAACAACTGGTTGAGGCACGCGCAAATCGCCGCGCTGTTGCCTATGTCGTGAATGTGAAAACGGGGGTGCGTGCGCTCGTGTCCGATGGGTATGATGCACGTTTCCGCATGGATCGTTCTGGATTTGAAGAGGATCAAGAGACTTTCGTCGGCATTCACAATCCCCCGCTGCGCATGGTGATTGTGGGGGCGGTGCATATTGCTCAGGCCTTGGTGCCAATGGCGCGAATTGCGGGATTTGATCCCTATCTGATTGATCCGCGCGAAAGTTTTGGATCATCCGCACGTTTCCCCGATACCCCAATTTTGGATGATTGGCCCGATGAGGCGATGGAAAAATTAGGGGCCGATGCACGCACGGCGTTGGTGTTGTTGACACATGATCCCAAGCTGGATGATCCTGCATTGGAAGTCGGGTTAAAATCCGATTTGTTTTACATTGGTGCGCTGGGGTCATCGCGTACCCACGCCAAACGTGTGGACCGTTTAAGCGCGCTGGGGTTTACGGATGATCAAATCGGGCGCATTCATGGGCCCGTTGGGTTGAATATCGGCGCGGCAACCCCTGCCGAGATCGCCGTTTCGATCATGGCCGAAGTGTTGGCCCAACTGCGGGTCCCAAAATGAAGTTTGGAAAATTCGACGTCGACGGGGCCGGGGGCGCAATATTGGCGCATTCAATACAGACGCCCAACGGTCGTATGCGCAAGGGTATTGTGATCGGCGCGGACGACATTGCCACGCTGAAATCTGCAGGGATCACATCGGTAACAGCGGCACTGTTAGAGCATGGTGATGTGCATGAAAATGATGCGGCCCAACACTTTGCACAGGCGATTTGCCCTGATCCACAGGCGGTTGGCCTATCGCTCACCGCGCCATTTACGGGGCGCGTGAATATTATCGCGGATGGGCCTGGTGTGGTGCAACTGGACGCCGCGCGCCTGATTGCGGCAAATTCCGTTGATCCAATGATTTCAGTCGCAACGGTTCCTGAATTTCAACAAATGACGACTGGTGGTTTGGTCGCAACGATCAAAATCATCAGCTATGGCGTGCCGCAAGTGAAACTGGATCAGGCCTGTGATTTGGCCCGTGACAGTATTCGATTGTCTGCACCAAACCTGCGCTCTGCCGACCTAATCATATCAGATACAGAAGGGGGGGCAGGTGACAAAGGCAAAGAGGCAATTGTAGCGCGGTTGGACATGCTGGGTGTCACATTGAATAGCGTCCAAATGGTAGCCCATGACGCAGAAAGCATCGCGGCGGCCATCACATCGTCACAGGCGGATTTGGTTATGATCCTATCAGGATCGGCCACATCAGATTGGGCGGACGTGGCCCCGACCGCCGTTTCGCAAGCAGGTGGTGACGTGCATCGGTTTGGCATGCCTGTGGACCCCGGGAATTTATTGTTCCTTGGCAGCATCGGATCAAAACCCGTAATCGGTTTGCCAGGATGCGCGCGTTCGCCTGCATTGAACGGGGCGGATTGGGTTTTATCGCGTGTGGTCTGTGGTTTGGATGTCACGGATGCGGATTTCGCGCAAATGGCGATTGGCGGATTGCTAAAGGAAATTCCAACGCGGCCACAACCACGCCGTCTCAAATCCCGCACAAAATAAAACGCGACCCTGAATAGAGCCGCGCACAATCTTAACATCAGGACGCTGATTATTTGGCAGCCAATGGGCCAATCATCATGGTCATTTGACGACCTTCCATTTTTGGCATGTTTTCAACCTTGCCATGGTCTTTCACGTCCTCTGCAACGCGGTGCAACAAATCACGTCCCAAATCCTGGTGCGCCATTTCACGACCACGGAAACGCAGGGTGATTTTCACCTTATCGCCTTTTTCAAGGAACTTTAGCACAGAGCGCATTTTCACCTCATAGTCGTGGGTGTCAGTGCCAGGACGGAACTTCACCTCTTTGACTTCGATGATCTTTTGCTTTTTGCGCGCCTCGGATTCGCGTTTTTGTTGTTCGTATTTGTACTTGCCGAAATCCATGATTTTACACACAGGCGGCGTCGCATTTGGTGAAATTTCAACCAAATCCAATCCGGCTTGATCGGCCAAATCCATTGCTTTTGCTGGAGAAACTACACCGACATTTTCGCCATCTGCGCCGATTAGGCGAATTTCGAGTGCTTTGATACGGTCATTTACGCGTGGACCGGTGTCGCGCGACGGAGGCGCGTTGTGAGGCTTACGAGCTATTGTTTTGTTCCTTGTTCAATCAAAATTGCGTGGGCAACTTAACCACGGAGCCCTTTGTTTTCAAGCGTTAATAAAGTAAAAGCCACACCAAAGTGCGGCTTTTTTCATACGGGGCGACCAAGGGGCCACAGTTTTCAGGGGTGTTACCCAACAAAGGCCTTTTCAACCACATATTCTGCGGGTTCCGAATTGGCGCCCTCGCGCAGACCATAGCCTTCAAGGATCTCTTTGATATCTGTGTTCAATCCAATCGATCCGCAGACCATCGCGCGGTCTTTGTCAGGGCCGAAATCGGTCACATCCAAATCGCCAAACAATGTCCCATCCTTGACCAATGTTGTGATCCGTCCAATCTTGGGGCTGTCTTCGCGGGTAGTGGTTGGATAATAAACCAGTTTTTGCAGGTTTTCTGCACCCACCAATTCGGCCATCAATTCATCGTTTTTGACCTGATCCACCAGTTGGCGACCATATTCCAATTCCGCAACTTCGCGGCAGGTGTGTGTCAGGATGATTTGATCATAATCTTCATAGGTTTGCGGTTCACGAATAAGCGAGGCAAAAGGCGCGATTCCTGTACCCGTTGCAAAAAACCACAGACGTTTTCCCGGCAGCAGTGCATCATGCACCAATGTGCCCACGGGTTTGGGACGCAAAATGATCTGATCGCCTGATTTGATATGCTGCAAACGGCTGGTCAAAGGGCCATCCTGGACCTTGATCGAATAGAATTCTAATTCGTCATCCCACGCGGGTGAGGCGATGGAATAGGCGCGCAAAAGCGGTTTTCCATCATCCTTCAACAGGCCGATCATCACAAATTCACCTGATCTGAAACGCAGGGATTGGGGACGGCTGACACGGAAGGAAAAAAGACGATCTGTCCAGTGTCTTACGTCTAGCACCGTTTGTGCATCTGGCAGGGCTGGAACTTTGGTGGCAGTCGTGGTTGTCACGGGAGTATACTCTGTCATGTTTAGTTGTCACTTTGCTTTTACGCGGTTTTGTTGGAATTTGCTAGGCGCTTTTGCGCAGACGTGTTTGATAATCATGCGCGGACCAGTTTGATCGAAACAACCACTCCGCCTCTGGTTGGCGTGTTGCAAGGGCCTTGGACACCTCAACATCATCAAATCCGCTGCGCCGCGCCATTGCATATTGATCGGAAATCACGTGACCATAGGCACGCAAATGCCCCGAAAATCCCATCAGGCGCAAAATACGCGCAAGGCTAAATCCTCGACCATCCGCAAAGGACGAAAATTCGATGCGAATAAGCGTTAGGGTCTCCAAATAGTCACTGAATGCGTTCAAATCTTGATCCGCGGAAATATCAAGCGCGCGCGTTTCCTTATTTAAGGTATCCGCACGTTCATATGTGATTTCTTGCTCTGGGGTTGAAAACCCCTCATCATTGATGATCACGGTCATGTCATATCCTCTGCCGGTGTCAGCGATTTTATTTCGAAATGTATTCCGCATTCGGTTTTGGCGCGGGCTTGCCAACGGCCTGACCGCACATCGTCAGCTATCCCAACAGGCATCGTGCAGGGCTTGCATCCAATTGATGGATAACCTTTTGCAACAAGGGGGTGGGGGGGCAAATTATTTGCGGCAAAATATTCAGCCACATCTTCAACGCGCCAATGTGCCAGGGGGTTGATTTTGAATTTGTCGTTTGGTGCGTCATATTCGAAAAACTCAAGCGCTGCGCGTTGGTTTCCGTGATACCGTTTACGCCCAGTGATCCATCCATCAAAAGGAGCAAGTGCATGTTTCAACACGGATGTTTTGCGGAAATGACAGCAGTTGTCAGGCGTATCCTTATGTAATGTGTTGTTCGGATCATGTTTTGCGATTGTTGCTGGGTCCACCCGCAAAATGCGCAGATTTTTTAGGCCCAGCTGTTCTGCCAAATCTGATTGATAGACCAGCGTTTCAACAAATAACATGTTCGTATCAATGAATAAAACGGGTGTGTCCGGCTGTGTAATTGCGATTAAGTGCAGCAAGGCTGCACTTTCCGCGCCAAAGCTTGAAACCATCGCAACCTGCCCCAACACGCGGTGCATTAACACCGCGTCAATCACATGGGTCGCCCCATGATGACGGAACTGGTTGTTCAGGTCATTTACCAGCAACTGTTTTTCACTAGGCAGCATTGGCGCGCACCTTTGATTGATCGGTTTCGTAAAGGGCCGATTTGAATGGACCAAGGCCAAGGCGACGATAGCACTCTAAAAATGTTTCGCTTGGGGCAAGGCGTTCGTTCATATAGAAATGGATCAACCGTTCGATTGCGGGGATCACCTCATCCGCGCAAAATCCGGGGCCCGCACGTTCGCCAATAGCAGGCGTTTCTGTGCCGTCCCCCCCAAGCGTAATTTGGTAATTTTCGACGCCTGCGCGATCCAATCCCAAAATTCCAATGTGCCCCACGTGATGGTGTCCACAGGCATTGATGCAGCCTGAAATTTTGATTTTTAGCGGACCAATTTCGTGTTCCAATTTTAGGGCATCAAAATGCGTTGCGATGTCCTGTGCGATGGGGATGGAACGCGCCGTCGCCAATGCGCAATAATCCATACCGGGGCAGGCGATAATATCGGAAATCAGTCCAATGTTTGCGGTGGCCAGCCCGATGGCGCGCAGTGCGTCATAGATGTTGGGCAAATGCGCTTTGTGCACATGGGGCAGTACGATATTTTGTTCATGACTGATGCGCAACTCGTCATGTGAATAGGTTTTAGCCAAATCTGCAATGCGGCGCATTTGTGCGCTGCTGGCATCGCCCGGCGTTTCACCATGGGATTTCAATGAAATCGCTGCGATTGCATAATCAGCCTGCTTATGCGCCGAGATATTTGTATCCACCCAAGAGCGGAAATTTGGATCACCTTGATAACGCTTATCAAAGGCTGACAGGTCAAAGCGTTGAAATTTGGGCGCGTCAAAAGCGTCAGATATTTCTGACAGCAGTGTCTGGTCAAATCCCTGAAAACTGGGTCGGATCAGGGCAAAGCGTTCATCGACAAGGCGCGAAAATTCGTCGATGCCGTTTTCATGGATCGTAATCTTAATCCGCGCCTTATATTTGTTGTCGCGACGACCCAACAGGTTCCAAACACTGACCACGGATTCCAGATACGGCAGGATGTCATCCATCGCCACAAATTCACGGATCACCTTGCCGATCATAGGCGTGCGGCCCAAGCCACCGCCGATAATGATCCGCATGCCGGGTTTGCCGTTTTGTTCAACAATTTGCAGACCGATATCATGGGCGTGAATAACCGCTCGGTCTTGTTTTGCGCCTGTTACGGCCACCTTGAATTTGCGGGGCAGGAATTGGAATTCTGGATGATCGGTGGACCACTGACGGATCAATTCCGCGTAAATGCGCGGGTCTGCGATTTCATCCGCCGCAGCCCCTGCAAAATGATCTGCCGTGACATTTCGGATTGTGTTGCCGCTGGTTTGGATCGCGTGCATTTCAACCTCGGCCAAGGCATCAAGGATATTGGGCACATCCTGCAATTTGGGCCAGTTGAACTGAATGTTCTGGCGGGTTGTGAAATGCCCATATCCCTTGTCCCAACGATCGGCGATCATTGCCAGTTGCCGCATTTGCGCACTGTTTAATGTGCCATAGGGGATCGCCACGCGCAGCATATATGCGTGTAATTGCAGGTATAAACCATTCATCAGCCGCAGGGGTTTGAATTCATCCTCGCTGAGTGCGCCTGAGATGCGGCGGTTTACCTGTTCGCGAAATTGCGCATTGCGCGACGTGACAAAGGCGTGGTCAAAATCGTTATATTTATACATATGTTTGTTCCTGTTTGCCGTGGGCATAATTCGACGGCCCTTTGGTACGGAATTCCTCGCGGAAATGGGTTGGTGCGTGTCCGTCCTTGGTGTGCTGAATGGGCATCAAATATGCGCCTACAATGATGTTTGTCTGCGCCATGGCCTCGATCAGGCGAACTTGTGCGATGGCCTCATCACTAAACACTTCGGCCTTTTGAATATCGCGTGACCATGTGGCTGCTGCCGTGAAATAAACCACGTCACCCTCTAATAGGTCGTTTGCGGTGATGATTTGATCAAAATTTGGACGGGGCATTATGCAAATTCCATGTTTTGGGTGTGTGAAAGGGATTGGGCCTGCCGCGGGGCCAGTCCGTAAAATATCAATGCAGGGCCCGTCACATCGTTTGATCGCAGAGTTTCGACCAAATCGCCAAGGTTCGTTTCCAAAATCCGCATGTCTGAACGGGATGCATTTTCAACGATGCTGATTTGCGTTTGTGGAGACGCGCCAAGCATCAACAAGCGCCCTTGAACAAAACGTGCCGATTTTTTGCCCATGTAAATGGCGGCAACCTCGTTTGGTTTTGCAAGGCTTTCCCAATCGTGATCGGCAAATCCCTTCATATCGTGGCCCGTTAAAAACCTGACTGAGGCATTGCGTCCGCGCTTTGTCATAGATTGCCCCAAGGCTGCAACACCGGCCGAGGCCGCCGTTATCCCAGGTGTGATATGCCAGGTCAGTCCATGTGCGTCCAGCGCGTCAATTTCCTCATCCAGACGCCCAAAAACCGTGCAATCGCCACCCTTTAGGCGCACAACATGTGCGCCCGCACGGGCGTGTTCCACGATCAGGTCATTGATATGGTCCTGAGGGGTAGAGGGGCCAAAGCCCGTTTTGCCCACATCAACCAATTGCGCCTCTCGGCGTGCGAGTTCAAGGATGCCTGACCCGACCAGACGATCATAGATCACCACATCGGCCTGATGCAGAAGGTTACGCGCCTTTAGCGTCAAAAGCTCTGGGTCGCCGGGACCTGCGCCGACAAATGACACGTATCCCTCGCCGCGTTCGCAGTTCAAATGTTGATGTAACAGAGTATCAAGCGCGTCTTGAGCCCCCGTTTCACCATCCTGATCATAGGCTTGCGGTCCCTTTTTCAGGAAATAGTCGGACCAAAATGCCCGACGCGGGCGCCCATAGGGCAGTCCCGCCGCCTTGGGGCGGAACTTCTGGGCAATGCGTGTCAAATGGCCAAGTGACCGCGGCAGAAATTCTTCTAGATGTGCCTTTATCTGACGGGCCAATATGGGGGCTGCGCCTTCGGTTCCGATGGCAATAGTTACGGGCGAGCGATCCACAATCGCAGGGGTGATAAAGTCACTGTGACGCAGATTATCGACGATATTCACCAAAACACCGTGTTCGCGGGCCAACTGGGCCACCGCGTGATCTAAAGTATCATCCTCTTGCGCGGCATAAACCAATTGGGCGCCTGTCAGGTCATTTGCACCAAGATCACGGTGCATCAGATGTATATGACCCGCCGCGGACAGCGCGATCAGATCGTCAATCGGGTCAAATCCGTAAACCTCAATCCGCGTGGGTGTCTTAATCAAAAGACGCAGTTTGGCCAAGGCGCATTCCCCAGTGCCCACAACCAAAACACGTTTATCACGCAGCGACAGATAGACAGGGTAATGTTCCATTCTTGTATTTTCCTTGGTTGACTTTCCACCATAATTAGGAAAAATTTCCAAAAAATGAAATATGAACCACAAAATAAGAAACATTGTTCTGGTAATTGGGTTTTCTAGGATTGCTGGGCCAAAAACGAGATGGAGTGCGAAAAAATGGTTCGTTTGGATGAAACAGATCGGAAAATTTTGCTTGAGCTGCAAAGCGATGCAAGCCAATCATTGGAAGAAATCGCCAAGAAAGCGCACAGTTCCAAGACCCCAGTTTGGAACCGGATTCGCAAAATGCGCGATGCGGGGATCATTAAACAAAGTACTACGTTATTGGACGCAGAAGCCTTGGGGTTTGAGGCGTGCTTTTTCGTGTTAATCCGCACCAGTGAACACGAGGCCAGTTGGCAAGCCGCGTTTTTGCAAGCGTTGAATGATCGACCTGAAGTGCAAGAGGCGCACCGATTGGCGGGGGATATCGACTATATCCTGAAGGTACGTGTGAAAAATGCGCGGGCCTATGACAATTTCTATCAGGCTCTGATTTCAGAGGTGAAGGTGCACAATGTCACGGCACTGCTCTCGATGGAAGAAATCAAAACCACGACGCAACTGCCGCTTTAGGTTTGGACCCAAAGCGCCTCTAACCCATGAAAATGATACACATTTGCGTAATTTGGTGCTGCCGTGATGCGCAGGTTTGGGTGACGATCAAAAAGCGCTTTTAGTGCGATTTGCATTTCCATACGGGCCAGCGGCGCACCAAGGCAAAAGTGGATGCCCGCGCCAAACGCATGATTTTTCTGCACCCTGCGTATGGGATCAAACTTGTTTGGATCGTCCCATCTGTTGGGATCACGGCCAGAGGCGCCAATCATAAGCGCAACCTGATCCCCACGTGATAGTTCGTGACCCCCAATTTTAACATCGTCATAAATATAACGTGTAAACATATGCAGGGGTGGATCATAACGCAGGATCTCTTCGACCGTACCTGCGATTGTATCGGGGGTGAACCATGCGGGATCTGCGCCGTGTTCGATCAGGGCCTTAATCCCGTTGCCCAATGTATGCACCGTTGCCTCGTGTCCTGCGTTTAACAGCAGAATGCAGGTTGTGATTACCTCATCCTTGCTCAGGCGCGCGCCGTCCTCTTCCGCGGCGATCAGATGGGAAATCAAATCGTCTGCAGGTTTGTTTCGGCGCTCCTCAATATAGGTTGCCATGAAGGATGAAAATTCAATTGCGGATGTCACCGCCTGACCTTCAAGTTCTGGCGTGCGGCGGGCTTGATACATCATGACCATGTCGTTTGACCAACGCAGTAATTGGGGCGTCATGCTTTCGGGCACACCCAGCAATCTTGCAATGACAATTACAGGCACCTGCGTTGCATAGGTCGATAGAATGTCAAAGGGGTCATTCGGGAAATTGTCGATCAATCTGTGGCACAGATTTTTAATTTCGGGGCCCAGTGCCGCAATACGCCGCGAAGTGAATGCATGTAAAACCATCTTGCGTAACTGCGTGTGACGGGGTGGTTCCAGCTCTAGCATCGAATGCGCTTCAATATCATAAAATGGCTGAAGGCGTTTGGGGATGTTGACTTCACTTAAATTAATAGCTTCGCGCCCTAATAATCTATTTTTAAAAAGTTTATCAATTTCAGAATAAGAAAAGACAGCAGGCATTTCATAGTCCTGCCAATAAACGCAATCCCCGCAAATTTTATCATAAACCGGATATGGGTTTTGCACAAATGCAGGATCAGTTGGAGATTGGCTAAATATGTGCATGATTGATGCCGTTCTGTTTTTATCCGTTATGCGCGCGACAGCGCCTTGATGATTGGCACGAAATCATGCGCGCTTAGGCTTGCGCCACCGACCAGTGCGCCGTCCACATCTGGGACGGAAAAGATGTCGTCAGCGTTTGATCCCTTCACCGAACCGCCATATAGCAAACTGATGTGTTGCGCATCTTCATCAAGTGTGGCTAGCAGTTCAGCACGCATGAAACGATGCGCCTCATCAATCTGGTCCAGTGTTGGCACAAGACCCGTTCCAATCGCCCAAACGGGTTCATAGGCGATCACGGTGTTTTGTGATGTGGCCCCATCAGGAACGGATCCTGACATCTGTTTGCCCAGAACGGCCAATGTTTCGCCTGCCTCTCTCTCGGTCAGGGTTTCGCCGATACAGATAATTGCCATCAATCCTGCTTCATGTGCGGCTTGTGCCTTGGCTTTGATCATGTCGTTTGTTTCACCGTGATCCGTTCTGCGTTCGGAATGCCCGACAATGACATATGTGGCGCCGGTATCTGCAATTTGACTGGCCGAAATATCACCCGTGTGCGCACCAGAAGATGCCATATGGCAATCCTGCGCACCGATGCCGATTTTCCCGCCTATATCGTAGGCAGGGATTAACAGGGATGCGGGCGGGCAGATGACAACCGCAGGATCAGTGTCATCAAGTGCTGCGTTTATGGCCTCTACCTCAGATAAGCTCGCCCGTGTTCCGTTCATTTTCCAGTTACCTGCGGCGAGTTTACGCATCTTTTTCTCCTTTGGTGCGGGGCACCTTGTCTTCTTATCTTTCCCTAGGTATTGCCCATTCCGAACCATGGATGCAAGAGAGTGTTAATGATCCCCAAAATTGATTTACAGGCGTTAGTTGCCAATGATGCAGGCGCAAATCGTGATCTGTTGGCTGGGATTCAAGAGTACGGATTTTTGATTGTGCACAACACATTGCTGTCTGGGTTGGATGTGACACGTGTTACCGATATGTATCGACAGTTTTTCCATCTGCCAGAGGCGGAAAAAGCGCATGTCAGCATGGCAAAAACGGGATCAAATCGTGGTTGGGGGGCTTCGGGCAGTGAACAGGTCGATCCAAATGCAAACCCCGATTATAAAGAGGTGTTTGACAGCGGTTATGTGCCTTCGCCCATGCACCCCTATGCGGCGCACAGTGTTTATGCGCCCAATCAATGGCCTGAACGACCCGCAAATTTTGAGCGTGTCATCAAAAATTATTACGCTACTGCAATGCGGGTCGCGATGGATGTGCTGCGGGCAATTGCGGACGCATTAGAGTTGGACCGCGATTATTTTACGGATAAATTTTCACACCCAATGGCCCTGTTGCGTGGCAATTATTACCCCGCACGTCCAGATTGGGCAGGGGATAAGGATTTTGGGATCGCGGCACACACGGATTATGGATGTGTCACATTGCTTGCCACTGATGGGGTTGGCGGGCTTGAGGCGCAAAGCCGTGATCGTCAATGGGTGTCTGTTGTTGCAGAACCTGGTGAATTTATCATCAACTTTGGTGAAATGCTGCAAATGTGGACCGATGGCGCGGTGCGTGCAACGCCACATCGCGTACGCGGCAGTGATCAGGAACGTATTTCAGTGCCGCTGTTCTTTAACCCCAATTACGATACAAATGTTGCACCATTGGGGTCGGGGAAGCGCATCCATGCAGGTGATCACCTGACCAATCGGTTTGAAGAAACCTACATTCACCTAATGACGGCGTGATTACATACCCTCAAACTTGATTGATTCACCGCATCCGCAGGCTTCAACGACATTTGGGTTATTAAATTTAAACCCAGATTCCAGCAGGCTGGTTTCATAATCGATTTGCGTGCCGAATAGGAACATTTGTGCCATCGGTGCGATGATCACGCGCACGCCATCCTGTTCCACAACTTCATCATGGGCATCTGGGCCATCAACGTAGTTAAGGGTGTATTCCATCCCTGCACATCCCCCCTTTTTCACGCCAAGCTTCAGGCCCCAGTGGCCATCTTTATCCATCAATTTTTGGATCTGCCCCACTGCGGCGGGGGTCAGGGTGACAAGGGGATTTCCGGGAATGCCAAACATTACATAAATCCTAGTTCCAAACGCGCCTCATCTGACATCATGTCCATGCCCCAGGGTGGGTCCCAAGTAAGCTCAACTTCGACCGATTTTACTCCTGCAACGGGTTCAATCGCATCGTTCAACCAACCCGGCATTTCGCCCGCTACGGGACATCCAGGTGCAGTCAATGTCATGATCAGACGAACATCATTTTCCGCATTGATATCAATCGTATACACCAATCCCAAATCATAAATGTTGACTGGAATTTCGGGGTCATAAACTGTGCGACATGCCTCAACCACAGCATTAAACAGTGGATGATCAGTAGATGACGGTTCAATCAACGGTGTGCCTTCAAGTGGCGGATTGGGATGTGTCATTGTGGGTTTCGTCCTATTTCCTGACAAAACATATAGGGTATTATTTTCCCAACGTCCAGAGGGGCAAGGCGCAGTTATTCACCCAACGGGTTGCTGCCCGGCAGGGATAGATTGGCCACCTGTTCCGCAATTGGGGCCGTGTTCAATGGATGCAAGCTGGATGAAATGTTGTCGCAGTTTGCCAAGGGCGTCCAAGCGCGATCGCGATAGATTTCCAAGCCCGAAAATCGCGCCTTGTACCCCATCTTTGGGCTGTCAGGCACCCAGTAGCCCAAGTAAACATAGGGCAGGTCTAATTCTTGGGCCATTTTGATGTGATCCAGAATTAAATAGGTGCCGATGGAACGGTCCGATAAATCAGGGTCAAAAAACGAATACACCATGGATAGGCCATCGTTCAAAACATCCGTCAAACACACGGCCTTTAGGTCGTCATCTTGTTCGTATTCGATCACGCGCGTGCGGATGGGTGTTTCCTCGATCATAGCCGCAAATTCAAACACATCCATATCTGCCATTCCGCCATCTGCATGACGTGTTTCCAAATATATTCTGAACAAATCATATTGTTCTTCTGTGGCCCAAGGCGAATTTGTGCGACGTGTCAAATCCCTGTTTTTCTTGGCCACGCGTTTTTGTGATTTGCTTATGTCAAACTTTGAAACATCAATGCGCGCTGACATACACGCCGCGCATTCCACACAAGACGGACGATATAATACGTTTTGCGATCGTCTAAATCCCTGTTTTGACAAGCTATCATTAAGATCTTGTGCACGATCACCGTGCAGGGCCGTGAATAATTTGCGTTCTTGCCGACCCTCTAGATAAGGGCAGGGTTGCGGTGCAGTTACGTAAAACTGCGGTGCTATGGGCAAGGTATGGCGCATGGCGAAAGCCTAACAAGACTTGGATCAGTTGGCAATGCGCCAGTTCTGATCCAAGTGCGACGTTAGTATAGGATAAGCGCGCGGTTCACCATGACGGTTCTGATCACCATATCTGTCAGGCTTTTGCGATCATCGCGCATGACCATCATACCAATTGATAAGAGTTGAACCAAAACAAAGGCATAGGACACATATAGGCCAACGGTATGAAAAACCGAGGTGATGAAATCCAACCGATGGCCGCTTTCATGGCGCAATTCGATTGCCATGATACGCATGCCAAATGTGGCAGATCCCATGGACAGGGTGGCCGTTCTATAGATAAAATCTATGGCCGCATAGAAAAATGGAAACAAAAACAGCGACACGAAAAACGTGAAAGGTGATGTGATAATTAAAATGCCCAATACAATGGCGCTATCAATCAGCCATGCAAAAAATCGTTTCGTGGTAACGCTTTCGTAAAATTCGGGATGTGATTGTGGTTGGGGGATACGCATGTCCTTGAACCTAAATTAAAATGATGTGGCCCCAGTGTAGGGGCCACAGTTGGATTATGCCTCTTCTTTTTCGTCAACTTTGGCTTTGCTGTCTCGCTCTTTCAAAAAGTCATCGAACTCTGCGCGGTCTTTGGCCTGGCGTAGACGCTCAAGAAACGCAAGAAACTCTTCTTGTTCGTTGGCCAAGCGGGTCAGTGTATCATGCTTATACGCGTCAAAGGCTTGGTTCCCTGTGGGGCGCATCGCCTTGACGTGTGTTGAACGTGAACAGCAACGTGATTTTCCAAACATTTTTTTACTCCAAATCATGTAAGCAAGAAGTGCAAGGCCAACTGGCCAAAAGAAAATAAAACCCAAGACCATGGCGGCGATCCATGCGCCCTTACCTTTGCGGTCAAGCCATGTCTCGGAGCGTTCAAACCAAGATGGTCTTGAATACTCTGCAGTATAGTCAGTGGTAGAAGTCATTTTTGTCTCCGTTAGAATGAATGTGAAGCCCTTTCACATTACAACAGATGGGTGTGGGCTACTCGCCATTCAAGAGAAAATGTTAAACACTTTTACATTTTTTTGATTAAATTATAAAATCAGATACTTGTGCCGATATTTTTTGTTCAAGTAAGTCAGGTGAGATGCTGAAAACATGGTTCGGTGTGCCCGCTGCAACCCAAATTTCATCATATTTCAGCAGTGTTTCATCAAAATATATGGGGCAGGGCGATTTATGGCCTACGGGCGAAACGCCCCCGATTGCAAATCCCGTGGTTGTTCGGATCAAGGCAGCATCCGCAATGCTCAATGTTTCCCCGACAATCGCCTCGGCTTTCCTGCGATCGACCCGTTGTCCGCCCGCAGTGATGAATAACACAACCTGATTTGTCGCCCCGATTTGAAAAATGATGGATTTCCCAATTTGATCCACTTCGCAACCCACCGCATCTGCCGCCATTTGCGCCGTTGTTGCCCCTGCGGTTTCGCAAATTGTATCGTCCAGGCCCAATTCGGCCAATGCGGCTTTGACACGTCTTAGACTTTTGCTCATGCTATCCTCATTCAAGTAAGGATAAAATTGAAAGATCCACATGCATTTTGCAACTGCAATCACCGAATGCCCCGATGTTTATGATCAGGACGTTTATGATGATATAACACACCAATTCAGGGAAATGGGCCCAAAGCTGCAACACTTTTTGGGCGCGGTGGCAAGTGTTAGTCCGTTTTTGACCGATCTTATGCGCAAAGAGGATGCTTGGTTACGCGAACGCTTGAACGTGATCGAAATTGATCAATCCATCGAAATTGCAATTACCGTTGACATTGGCGCGGCCCTACGATCTGCGAAACGTCGTGTGGCCCTGTGGACCGCATTATGCGATTTTTCAGGTATCTGGCAAGTGGAACAGGTCTGTACCACGCTAACCGATTTTGCAGACCGTGCGGTGCAATGCGCCTTTGATCACGCAATTTCACAACAAATCGCGCGCGGCAAATTGCCGGAACTGGCGCGGGATGCACAACCGCACGATACGGGATTGTTCGTCTTGGCCATGGGCAAAATGGGCGCAGGTGAATTGAATTATTCCTCTGACATTGATCTTATTTGCCTCTTTGATGAGACGCGTTTCCCCGTGGATGATTTTTTTGACGCACGGGTTGCCTTGATCAAGGCCACGCGCACTGCGACGGCCCTGTTAAATGACATTACCAGTGCGGGATATGTGTTTCGCACTGATTTGCGCCTGCGCCCCGATCCCGCCGTGACACCCGTTTGTATGGGGGTCGAAGCGGCAGAACGATATTACGAAAGCCTGGGCCGTACATGGGAACGCGCGGCCTATATCAAGGCGCGTGTTTGCGCAGGGGATCAGGCTGCGGGCGAGGCGTTTTTAAAATCAATGCGCCCGTTCGTGTGGCGCAAACATTTGGATTTCGCAGCGATCCAAGATGCCCATGCGATGCGACTGGGGTATCGCGAAAAAATCGGTCAAAGCCGCATAACCTCCATTTCGGGTCACAACGTAAAACTGGGATTGGGCGGCATACGAGAGATTGAGTTTTTCACCCAAACCCAACAACTGATCGCAGGTGGACGCGATCCTGATTTGCGTGTGCGGGGGACAAAAGACGGTTTGCAACAACTGGCCACCAAGGGATGGATCACATCCGATTTAGCGGATGGTTTGTACCACCACTACCGCGATCATCGGAAATTGGAACATAGGTTGCAGATGGTGAATGATGCCCAAACCCACGATCTGCCCTCAACCGATGCGGGATTTGAACGCTTGGCCGCGATGATGAATACAGCGCCGAACGCTTTGAAAACCGCATTGAAAGATCGGTTCGAAGCTGTTCACGATCTGACCGAAGGGTTCTTTGCAAAAGCTCCTGCGTCAGAACCCACAGGGGCAGAAGAAACCGCGGATGAAGAAAAAATCACGCAAAGCTGGCCCAGTTATCCCGCATTGCGCAGCGAACGTGCCTATACCCTGTTTCAAGAGTTGCGCCCTGAATTGATGGCGCGTTTGCGTGCCGCGTCTTTTCCAGATCAGGCTTTGGTGGCCTTTGATCGCTTTTTGTCAAAACTGCCTGCGGGCGTTCAATTGTTTTCGTTGTTCCGCGCCAATCCGCAAATGATAGATTTGTTGATCGACATTCTGGGCACCGCGCCCAGTCTGTCCGAATATCTGTCCCAAAATGTCCAAGTTTTGGACGCGGTGATTGGGGGCAGCTTTTGGGATGATTGGCCGGGTGAAGCAGAACTGCGAGCCCAGCTTCATCGGCGTCTGGCGGCAGAAACGGATTACGAACGTCAATTGGACCTGTCCCGCCGCTGGAGTAAAGAATGGCATTTCCGCATTGGCGTCCATGTACTGCGTGGCCTGATTGATGCGGAACAAGCGGGACGGGAATATGCCGATTTGGCGCGGGCCACACTTGGCGGGATTTGGCCCAGTGTGTGTGCGGAATTTGCCCGCAAACATGGGGCGATGCCCGGGCGTGGGGCGGTTGTTTTGGGTATGGGGTCGCTGGGTGCAGGGCGTCTGCATGCGCATTCGGATTTGGATGTGATCATTATTTATGATGCCGATGGGGTGGACACATCGCACGGGCGTCGCCCATTGCCCGCCCGCACCTATTACGCCCGTTTGACACAGGCATTGATCACCGCGATGACGGCCCCCATGTCCGAGGGGTGTTTGTACGAAATGGATATGCGGTTGCGTCCATCGGGGAACAAGGGGCCAGTTGCGACCTCTTGGGCATCATTTCAGAATTATCAACGAAATGAGGCATGGGTTTGGGAACACCTTGCCCTGACACGTGCGGCGGCCATTTCGGGGCCTGATGATCTGATCCACGATATTGATGCATTCCGCGTGGCCTTGGCCGATTTACGCAATTTTGAAACAGTCGCACCTGCATTATCGAAAATGCGTGCACGAATTTCCTCGGTCAAATCAGATCGCAGTGCGTGGGATTTTAAACTCGGACCTGGTCGCCTGCAGGATATCGAATTGTTTTCGCAGATGGGCAGCCTGCTTGCGGGACAAAAAGAGCAGAGCGTTGCCGCGGGGATCGCAGGGTTGGTTGATTTAGGCATCATTGATCAGGCACAGGGTGACACACTACAAACGGCCTATGAACAATTCTGGACGCTACAAGTGGGCAGCAAGTTGTTAATTGAGGGCGTATTTGATCCTGAAATTGTCGGGGATGGCGGGCAAAGTTTTATTCTGGGCCTTAGCAAATTAGATCAGCTCGACACATTGCAAAACAAAACTATGTTGCGCGAAACAGCGGCGCGTTCGATCATCGAAACGGTATTGCCAGAACCACAGGAGGACGTCGATGAAAGGGGATGAATTTGATCCCAAGGGATTGATTTTTGAGGCCTATCGCATTGATGGGATCACGAAAAGTGAATGTCGCACCATCTTTCTGGATTGGGCGCTTAGCATCCCGATTGAGGCGGATCAAAAATCGATGATCCACGTTTTGCTGGACCGCTATGGTTCAGATGGCCATCCGATGAGCGAAGTTTTGAACGAAGGCCTTGCCTCGATTTCCGCTCCCAAACGGCGCGGCGGCTGGCGCAGTCGTAATCGTCCACAAACGGATTTGAATTAACGAATTGTTAAACCTTGGCAGCCATTCTGCAGGTGTTTACTCCACGGATCATATAACCGCGACACATGATGCACCGTTGTTTGGCTGAACCCAAACTTGGGTGCATCATCGTTTAACGTGGCAGGGCCGCGGCCTCGGCGGCCAATGCCTCAATCGCGGACCAATCTTTCGCTGCGATCAGATCCTTGGGCGCAACCCAGCTTCCGCCAACGCATAATGTGTTTGATAAACCCAAATATGTTGGGGCATTCGCGGGTGAAACTCCGCCTGTTGGGCAGAATTTGACTTGCGGGAGCGGAGCGCCAATTGCCTTTAATGCGGGCGCGCCGCCGTTTGCCTCGGCGGGGAAAAATTTCTGCACGCGGTATCCGCGTTCTAACAGGCGCATCACCTCGCTTGAGGTTGCAGCGCCCGGCAACAAAGGAAGATCCGCCGCTTCACAGGCGTCCAACAACGTGTCGGTCGCGCCTGGGGATACGCCGAATGTCGCGCCCGCGTTGACCGCGTTTTTCACGTCCTGTGGGGTCAGCAGGGTGCCCGCACCAACAACGCCACCCTCAACCTTTGCCATTTCGGAAATAACATCCAAGGCGACTGGCGTGCGTAATGTCACCTCTAACACAGGCAGGCCACCTGCCACCAACGCTTCGGCCAAGGGACGCGCGGTTGCGACATCATCCAAAACCAATACAGGGATCACGGGTGCAAGGTTGCAAAGTTCTTCGGCTTTTATGCTGGCGGCTTCTGGTGTCATATCATTTCTCCTTAGCGAACGGCGACGCATGCGCCATTGGTGGCAAGCCCAACGTTTTCGCGGAACACATCAAACAATTCGCGCCCCAAACCAGCAGAATTTTGGCTTAGGTCCATTGTGGCAACAGGACGTGCGTCAAAATCATCGGCCAATACAGTCAGCGTCCCGTTAGTTGCATCCAATTGCACCACATCCCCATCAATCAGTTTGGCCAATGGTCCACCCAAGGCGGCCTCGGGTGACATGTGGATCGCGGCGGGCACCTTCCCTGATGCGCCAGACATACGGCCATCCGTCACAAGGGCCACTTTTAACCCACGATCCTGCAACACGGCCAAGGTGGGCGTCAGGCCATGCAATTCGGGCATGCCATTGGAACGTGGTCCTTGGAAACGCACAACTACGATGGTGTCATCGGTAAATTCACCTGCCTTAAATGCATTTTTAACCGACTCTTGATTATGGAAAATCCGCACGGGGGCCTCGATCACATGTCGTTCTGGGGCAACGGCGGAAATTTTGATCATGCCTGTTCCCAAATTTCCAGACAGTTGTTTCAAACCACCCGTTTTCTGAAATGGATCACTTGAGGGGCGCAGTATTTTGTCGTTTTGGCTCTCTGTTGTTCCTTGCACAAATGTGATGCCATTTTCCGTCAGTTTCGGCTCTTGGCGATAGGCGTCCAATCCCTGACCCATGACGGTGGTTACATCATTGTGCAACAGTCCTGCATCCAATAATTCATTGATCATATAACCCAATCCGCCCGCTGCATGGAAATGGTTCACATCTGCCAAACCATTTGGATAAACCTTGGCCATCAGCGGAGTAACAGATGAGATTTCATCAAAATCCTCAACCTCAAGCATGATGCCCGACGCACGCGCCATTGCGGGCAGGTGAAGAACCAAGTTTGTGGACCCACCCGTTGCCATCAAACCAACGATCCCGTTCACAAATGCCCGTTCGCTTAGCACCTGATAGGCGGGTGTGTAATGTTCGCCTAGGGCGGTGATTTCACTAATCCGTTTGGTGCCTTCACGCGTTAATGCATCGCGCAGGTCGGTGTTTGGTTGCACAAAGGATGCACCAGGCAGGTGAAGGCCCATGAATTCCATCAACATCTGATTTGAATTCGCTGTCCCGTAAAATGTGCATGTGCCGGGGCTGTGATAGCTGGCCATTTCGGCCCGCATCAATTCATCACGACCCACTTCGCCCTTTGCGAATTGCTGCCTGACCTTGGCCTTTTCATCATTTGGCAGGCCAGAGGGCATGGGACCCGCAGGCAAAAAGATGCTGGGCAGGAATCCAAATGTGCCTGTGGCCATAACCAGACCGGGCACGATTTTATCGCAGACACCCAAGTATATGGCGGCGTCAAATGTGTTGTGCGACAGGGCGATGCCCGCAGCCATGGCAATGACATCACGCGAAAACAGGGATAATTCCATCCCCATTTGGCCTTGGGTCACCCCATCACACATGGCGGGAACCCCACCTGCCACTTGGGCCGTGGCACCGTTTTCGCGTGCCGCATCCTTGATCAGATCGGGAAAGCGTTGGAATGGCTGATGGGCCGACAGCATATCATTATAGGCGGTCACAATCCCAAGGTTCGGTTGACGTTCGGCCATCAATGTCGCCTGATCAGATCCCATCGCGGCATAGGCATGCGCCTGATTTCCGCAGGTCAAATGCGCGCGACGTGGTCCATGATCCCCCAAGGCTTTCATGCGCTCGATATAGGCGGAACGCGTGTCCTCTGATCTTTGAATAATGCGCTCAGTGACGCGGGCGATGGTTGGGTTTAAGGGCATGTTGGCTCCTAAATATGACCAAATTGTTAGCGCTAACGATTGCGTGATACATGAGTGTATTAAAAACTGCAAGCGATGCTTTCGTCGTGATGGGATGGATATCTCTTTTCTTTGTGGGGGCAAGGGCGTAAAGGACGGATATGACAGATACAGCCCCACTTCCAATTATTCGCCTCCGTCCAAACGCGGCCGCACGTGCCATTCGATTTGGCTTCCCATGGGTCTATGACAACGAATTGGTCATGGATCGGCGCAGCCGCAAAATTGATGCGGGCACATTGGGCATCCTGCAGGATGCAGAACGAAATGATCTCGGTTTGGTTGCGATCAATCCAAATTCAAAAATCGTCGCGCGGGTGTTGGACAGCAACATCAATACTATGATCGATGTCGATTGGTTTCGGGGTAAGTTTCAGCGCGCATTGGACCTGCGGGCGCGTTTGTTTGATCGCCCATTTTATCGATTGATCCATGCGGAATCTGATGGCCTGCCCGGTGTGATCATTGACCGATTTGATGATCATTTCGTTGTGCAACCCAATGCAGCATGGGCAGATCGGCTGTTGGATGCACTGGTGGATGTCTTGGTGGATGTGACGGACGCACGCGTTGTGATCAAAAACGCCTCTGGTCGCACCCGCGGGCTTGAGGGGTTAGATGATGTCTCAGAGGTTTTGCGCGGTGACATGCCAAGCGCGCCAATTCAGGTGCCTATGAACAGGGCCATTTATATGGCGGATTTGGCAGGGGGGCAGAAAACAGGGTTATTCTTTGATCAACGTCCCAATCACGCCTTTGCGGCGAGCCTTTCGAAAGGTGCGCGTGTTTTGGATGTCTTTTCCCATGTGGGTGGGTTTTCATTGGCGGCACTTGCGGCAGGGGCGGATCATGCCGTGGCGGTTGATGGCTCGACTGCGGCGCTTGATCTGGCGATGCAGGGGGCGGCCGCGATGGGTGTTCAGGACAGGTTCCAAACCCGTCGTGGTGACGCATTTGATGTGATGACCCAATTGGTGGAAGAGGGCGCGCAATTTGATGTCGTTATTTGCGATCCACCCGCATTTGCATCCTCAAAACCCGCGCTAGAGGCGGGGTTGCGTGCCTATGAACGTGTGGCGCGACTGGCGGCGCAGTTGGTGGTTGATGGTGGATACCTTGGCCTGTGTTCCTGTTCACATGCGGCGGATTTGGCGAAATTCCGTGCGGCCTCAATCCGTGGGATTGGACGGGCAGGGCGGAAATCCGCGCTGATCCACACGGGCTTTGCTGGGCCAGATCATCCGCTGCATCCGCAATTGGCCGAAAGCGGTTACCTAAAATCCCTGTTCTTTCGCCTATGAAGCTGCTGATTGATACCTGTGTTTTGTTCCCGACAGTGATGCGGCATGCCTTACTTGGCGCCTGCAAAATCCAAGGGTGGATGCCCCTTTGGTCAGAGCGCATTCTTGAGGAATGGTCCCATTCGGCACGAAAACTGGGCCCAGAGGGCGAGATGCAAGCGCGAGGCGAAATCGCATTGCTGAAGGCCGATTGGCCCAATGCAATTGTCAGCTGGCCCGCCGAAATGGAGCGCCAAGTATGGCTGCCCGACGAAAATGATCGTCATGTTTTGGCGGCGGCGATCTCGGGGTCCGCGGACATGATCGTAACGCTAAACGCACGTGATTTCCCGAGAGGATATTTGCGCGAAGAGGGGCTGGACCGCATTGATCCAGATGCCCTATTGATGCAAACATTTCTGGATTATCCTGAACCAAGCGCGCAGCTTGCCGATGACATTTTGCAAGTTGCGAACACGTTTCAGGGGGGCGGATGGACAAAACGGGCTCTGTTCAAAAAGGCGCGTTTGCCACGATTTGCCAAGGCGATTTCGGATTAGGGGCTTCTTCGGGCGACGAGATCACCGCGAAATTCAACCGTATTTGCATTGCTTGCTTCCAAGAGTGCCCCTGCATTTTTCCCATTTTGGCCAAAGATACCGCCCATAACGCGGCCTGTTGCCGTGGTTCCATCAGGAATGTTGCCCACGCTGGTAAAGGCATAGTGTGCCGCGCTTGAACAAAAAACGGCACTGCCAAAAGCCCCAAGATAGGCAATGTTGGATACATCAATCGTGAGGCCCCCTAAATCGGGTTGCCCCCTTCCAAGCGGTGTCACGTCAAAACGATCAAGTGTTAGTGTTCCCCCCTGCGCCGCATTCAGCGATAGGGCGACATTCCCACTATCAAGTTGATATGCATCTTCGCCGTAAACCAGATACCCCGTCGCCGTGCCATTTGCCGTGAACTGCAGAATTGCTGCGGGGTTTGGCGTTGGCTTTCCGTAAATTGATCGTCTGACATGGCACAGATATCCCAAGAGTATCTGGATCAGTGTGTTAACTGCGTTAAAAATCGTGAATGTGGGGATTAGGATCGCGCATGGGGTATACGACTAGAAAACTCAATTTGCTGTTGAGTTTTCTATCTACGTATGGATCGAAAGGTGAAAGTGGGTCTATAGTATACTCGTTTGGGTTGTGTGGCACGGTCCATAGACCGCGCCAACGCGTCTTAGCTGCGCAGGATCGAGCGACCCGCATAGATCGCCGTTTCGTCCAACATTTCCTCGATACGGATCAACTGATTGTACTTTGCCAACCGATCTGAACGGGCCAAGGATCCTGTTTTGATCTGACCACAGTTTGTTGCAACGGCAAGATCCGCGATTGTGGCATCCTCGGTTTCACCCGAACGGTGAGACATCACGTTTGTGTAACGGGCGCGATGCGCCATTTCCACGGCGCGCATAGTTTCAGACAGGGATCCGATTTGGTTTACCTTGACCAACATGGAATTCGCGCAGCCATCCGCAATCCCTTGGGACAGGCGCTCTGGGTTTGTGACAAACAGATCGTCGCCAACCAACTGCACACGATCCCCAATCGCGTCGGTCAATGATTTCCAACCCGCCCAGTCATCTTCGGCCATGCCATCTTCGATTGAGATGATTGGATAATCATTCACAAGCGCCTCAAGATAGGCCACGTTTTCATCCGAGCTTAGCGTTTTGTTTTCACCAGCAAGGACATATTTCTCGTCCTTGTAATATTCGGTCGAGGCGCAATCTAGGGCCAGATAGATATCTTCGCCCGGTGCATAGCCCGCCTTTTCAATCGATTTCAAAACGAAATCCAACGCATCACGGGTTGAGCTTAGGTTCGGGGCAAATCCGCCTTCGTCGCCGATCCCTGTGGACAGACCCGCGGCAGAAAGTTCCTTTTTCAGGGTATGGAACACTTCTGATCCCATGCGCACGGCTTCGCTAATGTTTGTGGCGCTGACGGGCATGATCATGAATTCTTGGATATCAATGGGGTTGTCCGCATGTTCGCCGCCATTGATGATGTTCATCATTGGAACAGGCAATACGCGCGCGGATGTGCCACCGATATAACGGTAAAGCGGCTGACCCGTGAAATCCGCCGCGGCCTTGGCTGTTGCCATGGACACACCCAAAATCGCGTTTGCGCCCAAACGGCCTTTGTTCGCTGTGCCGTCCAATTCGATCATTGCAGCGTCAATCGCCTCTTGCTCAACCGCTTCAAAGCCGACCAAGGCATCCGCGATTTCGCCATTCACGGCATTTACCGCTTCCAAAACACCTTTGCCCATGTAACGTGATTTATCGCCATCGCGTTTTTCAACCGCTTCATGCGCACCTGTTGACGCACCAGACGGCACCGCCGCACGACCCATCGTTCCATCTTCTAATGTGACGTCCACTTCCACTGTTGGATTGCCGCGGCTGTCCAAAATCTCTCTGGCGTGAATATCGATGATCATGCTCATGTCGGTACCTTTTGTTAACAATGTTGCGGGGGCTTTAGCAGGTTCTTTTCACAAAGTGAATGCATTCTGTTAGCGATAACGGGAAAGATAACGCTAACGATTGCGCAGACATTTCACTTTAGGAAATTTCACCGCTCGCACGCACCCGTTCGCGCCAGAATGTGTAAAGCCCAGAGGTGATTACAATCGCGCTGCCGACCCATGTCAGTAGATCAGGGCGTTCCCCCAAAAACGCCATGGCCAACAGAGTTGAGAATATCAAACGAGTATAGCGATAGGGGGCCACGGTTGAGGCTTCTGCTATACGGGTTGAAATGATGATTGTAAAATATCCCAGCACGGCTGTGATGATCGCGATAAAGATGTAGACCCATTCAACCGCGTTCGGTTTGATCATGTGATCCGAGAATGGCCAAATCAACACCCCCGCTGACCCCATCGCAAAAAATCCATAAAACCCGAAAGAGGCGGAGTGCAGTGTCGTTTTAATTACCCGCATTAACATGTCGCGGAGTGCCAGCATCGCAACCGAGATGACCGCATACACCATGCCAATCTGAAAATCCGCAGCACCGGGGCGCACGATCAGTAAAACACCGCCAAATCCAATCAAAATAGCGGCCCATCTACGAATGCCCACGCGTTCGTTCAAAAATAGAACTGCGCCCAATGTCACGAACAGCGGGATCGCCTGAATAATCGCGGCAAGGCTGGATAAAGGAATGCTCACAATCGCCAAAATGAAAAAGGCAGCCCCAAAGAAATCACAAAGAATGCGGATCAAAACCAAACGATCCCAGGTCTGTGCGGTGAACAAAGGCGTGCGGATGGCCAATGCCCAAAGCGCAAAGGCCAGTAGGCCGCCATAGCCCACCAAAAATAGGATTTGATGCGGGGGCATGACAGGGCCCAGAAATTTCAGAAACAAATCCTCGATCGCAAAAAACGCCATTGATGCAATCATCATGGCGATCCCGCGAATATTGTCGTTTCTCATGTTTTGGCTTTCTTATTCAATGGAACGCCATAAAGTTCCATACGATGCCCTTTCAGGGTATAGCCCAATTTCTGCGCAATCTTTTCCTGCAGCGCTTCAATCTCTTCATCCATGAATTCGATCACTTCGCCCGTGCTAAGATCAATCAAATGGTCATGATGGTCGCGATCCGCGTCTTCGTAACGGGCGCGTCCATCACCGAATTCATGTTTATCCAAAATGCCCGCTTCTTCGAACAATTTCACAGTGCGATAAACGGTTGCGATTGAAATTGAACTGTCTTCACGCGACACGCGCGTATAAAGCTCTTCTACATCGGGGTGATCATCGGCCTGTTCCAATACGGATGCAATAACGCGGCGCTGATTGGTCATTCGCACCCCGTGTTCCTCGCATCGTGTCAAAATCGTTCCCATGATTTGGATATCTCTTATCTCATCCCTGCCGTCAATCGCATTTCAGACTTACAACAGATCAGGTTCGCGTCCCATACATTTCGCCAGTGGCGCGATTGTTAACCCCTGAACGATGATCGAGAATATGACAACAACATACGTCGCAGCCAAGATCATGGGTTTCCATTCGCTATCAGGAAGGGACAGCGCAAGTGCGACGGAAATCCCGCCCTTGAGCCCGCCCCAAGTCATAATTGGGACAATGCCATTTGAAAATTCTTGGCGCCGTTGCAGCAGCAAAACAGGAATAAAAACGGCCGCAAAACGGGCCAGAAGCGCCAATCCAATTGAAAGGACCCCTGTGATCAAAACGTCGAAATCAAAGGTGACGGCGAACACCTCAAACCCGATCATCAGGAACAATACTGCGTTCAGGATTTCGTCAATCAGTTTCCAAAACGCATCCACATAGTCCCGTGTTTCCGCACTCATCCCATGTTTTACACCGATATCACCGATTAACAGTCCGGCACACACCGCCATGATCGGGGCCGACACATGCAACCACACAGACAATTGGTATCCCCCAAACGCCAGTGCCAAGGTCAACAGCACCTCAAGCGGATAATCATCAATTTGGCGCATGACGCGAAATACCAACCATCCCAAAAATAGGCCAATCACGGCACCGCCAACGGCCTCTTGCACAAATAGGATCGCCGCATCACTGATCCCGCTGCCATGCCCATGATCCGATGGAAAGGCCAATCCGACCAAAACCAAAAACACAACATAGCCAACACCATCGTTAAACAGGCTTTCGCCAGCGATTTTGGTTTCAAGCGATTTTTTCAGATTGGCGGCCCGTAACACGCCCAACACCGCAACAGGATCTGTTGGCGAGATGAGAGAGCCAAAGACCAGTGCAACCAAAAGCGGCAGGCCAAACATCAAATGTGCGCCAATGCCAAAAACAAGTGTAGAAAGCGCAACGCCCAATGTCGCCATCAGTAAAATGAGCGACCATTGTTTTTGCAGATCCGAAAGTTTCACATGCAGCGCACCTGCAAAGAGCAAGAGGCCCAGCATACCCTCTAGCAGCGCTTGGGAAAAATCGACCCCTGTAACGGTTTTGCGCACCGTGTCCTCGATTCCCATGTCGGGAAGAGCTGCATCGATCACAAGGATCCCAAGCGAGGCTAGTAGCGAAACCACTAAAATACCAATTGCGCTGGGCAATTTGAAAAACAGGTAATTAATCGCCCCAAATGCCGCGGCGAGGACGATTAAAATCGACGTAATCTGCAAAAAATCCATGTGACACCTCCATTACCCGTATCGGCTAACATGTAATGGCTTGCGAAAAAAGCGTGAAAAGCCTCTTGACCCTCGGTGTGTCTTGGCGTCCTGTCGGCGCATGAAACAACAACAGACTATGGATATCACAGGCGCTGCCTTATTGATCGGTTTTGCCGTTGTGCTGGCCTTTAACCAAGTTGTGATCAAGGTGACCAACGATGCCTTTCAACCTGCGTTTCAGGCGGGATTGCGCTCGATTGGTGCAATTGTTTTGATTTGGGCATGGATGACGTGGAAAAGCCAATCCGTGCGCCTACCAAGGCGTTTGTGGCCCGTGGGGGCATGGGCGGGGTTTTTGTTTGCAGCTGAATTCATCTGTCTATTCACCGCGCTTGATTTAACCTCGGTCGCGCGGGTCAGTATTTTGTTTTATTCAATGCCTGTTTGGTTGGCCATTTTTGCGCATTTTCTGCTGCCCGGGGAACAATTGACACCCGCACGTGCGCTGGGCTTGGCCTTGGCCATGGCTGGGGTCACCTGGGCCGTGTTGGAACGTGATCCTGTCACTGGGGGCAGCCTATTGGGTGATGTCTTGGCCATTGTTGCGGCACTGTCATGGGCGGCGATTGCCCTTACGGTGCGATTATCACGCCTGCGCGAAGAAACGCCTGAAACCCAACTGTTTGTCCAACAATTGGTTGCGGCCCCAATATTGATCGGATTTGGATTATGGGTGGGTGATCCGATTACAGAACCAACAACGCTGCATTGGGCAGGGGTGATGTACCAAACTGTGATCGTGGCATTCGCTGGATTTTTGTTGTGGTTTTATTTGGTGGCGAAATACTCCGCATCTGGTGTTGCCTCATTCAGCTTTCTGTCCCCCGTTTTTGCGGTGTTCATGGGCTGGGGGATTTTGGGCGAACGTATCGGCATGGGCACATGGGGTGCGTTGATCCTTGTCTCGCTTGGACTAATCCTGATCAATCGGAAACGCGCATGACCCGCTATCCTGATCTTTATGTCCTGCGTCATGGTGAGACAGAGTGGAACCGCGAAGGCATATTTCAGGGTGTGCACGATTCACCGCTGACGGCCATGGGGCGTGAACAGGCGGCGCATCAGGGTAAAATTTTGGATCGTGCGATTGTAGATTGGTCCGCAGTCGATATCTATTCCAGTCCGCAAGGACGCGCCAAAACAACCGCCGAAATCGCATTGGCAGAGGTCAACCGAACCGCCGACCTGCATGCAGCGTTGCGAGAGGTCGATACAGGTGATTGGGCGGGGCTTCATATATCCGACATTATTGACGCCGATCCCAGAATGGCCAAACCCTATACGTTTGAGTGGCTTAGTGCCTATTTCTCATCCCCGAACGGGGAGGGGTACGAAGTGTTCGAAATGCGATTGCTGGAATTTTTAGACTCCTTGCGAAAGCCAACTGTCATCGTCACCCATGGGATGGTTGGATTTGTTTTGCGCGGATTATACCTTGGCCTGACGTTTGAACAAATGGCGGGGCAAGTCGGTGGACAAGGCGTTGTTTTTTATCTGTCTGATGGTCATGAAACGGTGCTGAAGGATTAGGTGCCACAAAAGGTTGCGTGCACCACCTCATGCGGTTTGGGTGGGGCCATGTAGTCAGCATGCATTTCAAACGGTCGGGTCACCGCACCTAGCAAAGTGTGAAACGGGTCAAAATCCCCATTCACCGCAGCGGTGATCACAGCCTCAACCTGATGATTGCGCGTGATGACAGCCGGGTTTGATTGGCGCATCAGGACCTGATCACGACGTCCTTCGGTTTCTGCATGCCAGCGGGTTAACCACTGATTTAGATCACTATTGTCAGTTTCAGTGATGCTTTCATATTGCGATATAAGATCATGAAATAAAGTGGTAAAATCCATTTCATTATTTTGCGCAATATTTAGGAGATCACGTACCAATTGCGCATCTGTTTCGGTCGCTTCGTCAATCCCCAATTTCGCGGCAAAGACGTCTGCCCATTCTTTTTGGATCATCTGGGGCATGGCGTGAATGGCCTCGGTAAATACCTTAACCGCGTTCTCTTGATCAGGCATCAACGGCACCAATGAGGTTGCCAGCTGCGCCATATTCCACACGATGATGTCAGGCTGATTGGCATAGGCATAACGCGCATGTTGATCGATTGAGGAAAAGACGCACATCGGGTGATAGGCATCCATAAAGGCGCAAGGCCCATAATCAATTGTTTCGCCCGAAATGGAACAATTGTCTGTATTCATCACCCCATGAATAAACCCAACCCCCATCCATTTCGCGATCAACCGCGCCTGTGCCGCTATCACGCAGTTCAGGAAATCCAGTGGCGTTTCCGCATCGGGATAATGGCGATTACGGGCATAGGTGAACAGCGTTTTTAACCCCTCAATATCCCGTCTATGGGCAAAGTATTGAAACGTCCCAACGCGCAGGTGACTGCGCGCGACGCGGGTCAGGACGGCACCCGGCAGGATGGTTTCGCGATAAACGGGATCACCACTGCTGACTGCGGCTAGGGCGCGGGTGGTTGGAATGCCCATGGCGTGCATCGCCTCGGACACCAGATATTCGCGCAGCACTGGACCCAACCACGCGCGTCCATCCCCACGGCGGGAAAAGGGCGTGCGCCCTGATCCCTTTAGCTGAATATCCCGACGTATGCCTGACTGATCAATCACCTCGCCCAGCAATAGGGCGCGACCATCCCCCAGTTGGGGATTGAAATACCCGAATTGATGCCCCGAATAGGCCTGCGCCAGCGGCGCCGATCCGTTTGCAGTCTGATTGCCAGAAAAGACTCCTGCAATTTCGGCATCATCCTGTGCCACAATGCCAAGTTCACGGGCCAGATCGCTGTTCCATGCGATTAGGGCAGGCTTGCTTACGGGGTCTGCCGCCTGCATATGATGAAAATGCGTGGGTAAATTTGCATAGGTGTTGTCGAATGGGATTTGCATGTGTGCCTACCTAAAATGTCAGGGACATATATGCATAATTTCGCGCGTTTCCAAACCCAAGTCACGATATTGCTGTTGCGTCACTGTACGCCAACTGGGTTATAGTCGCCCCAAACGCTCAGTCAGTAGGTCAAAAAATCCATCGGCATCCAAGTCACCGATAAACATTGCATTGGGTTCGCGATCTGACACGCGCCACCAATCCGCAACGGTCATGCCCAAGGTTAGGTCCGATTTTGTTTCAACCTCGACATTCACATAGCGGCCAGTGAATAGTTTTGGATTGATCAAATAGGCGATCACCGTTGGATCATGCAGCGGTGCGCCGTCTGATCCATATTTTTCGCGATCAAAGCGTTCAAAGAAATCCGTCATTTCCGCTACGGCGACCCCAACAGGGGTGCCAAGCGCGCGAAAACGATCATTGCGCTCTTTGGATACCAATGCCTTATGCGTCACATCCAGCGGCATCATGGTGATATTTGCGCCTGATTTCAGTACGATTTCCGCGGCTTCTGGATCGACATAAATGTTGAATTCGGCGGTTGGGGTTATATTGCCCACCTCAAAATAGGCGCCGCCCATCAAAACGACCTCTTTTACGCGTTCGATTATATCAGGGGCCTGATTAAAGGCGGCGGCGATATTTGTCAGGGGTCCCAACGGGCAGAGTGTGACGGTTCCCGCGGGTTCTGTGCGCAGGGTTTCAATGATGAAATCAACGGCGTGCTGTTCCCGTAGCGGCATTTCAGGATCGGGCAATGTGGGGCCATCCAACCCCGTTTTCCCATGCACATGTTCTGCGGTAACCAGTGTCCGTTCCAGCGGTCGTTTGGCGCCTGCAAACACGGGCACATCGGTTTTTTGCGCCAACTCGCAAATGATGCGGGCATTTTTTTGTGTTAAATCCAATGGGACATTTCCCGCAACGGCGGTGATGCCCAGAACATGCACCTCCTCTGGGCTGGCCAGTGCAAGCAGGATTGCAACGGCATCGTCCTGACCAGGATCTGTATCAATGATTATGTTACGCGGCGCCATGTAATTCCCTTAGGTTATCCAACTCTGTGATCGCAGGTTAAGCAGATGGGTGCAAGGTGCATCCATAGTGTTGACATTATGCCTTGGATTTTTCCTGCGCTTTCGCGGCATTCCAAAGGGCGTCCATTTCATCAAGGTCTGACTGTTCGGGCGATTTTCCGTGCTTTTTCAGCTCGGCTTCGATGAAACGGAACCGTCGTGTGAATTTGCTATTTGCGTGCCGTAAGGCCTCTTCTGGGTCGGTATTCAGATGGCGGCCCAGATTTGCGATCACGAACAACAGATCACCGTATTCCTCCGCCAGATGGTCGGGATCACCTTCCCCTTGCGCTTCGCTTAGTTCTCGCGCCTCTTCAACAATTTTGTCGACCACCATCGAAACGTCGGGCCAGTCAAAGCCGACACGTGCGGCGCGTTTTTGCAACTTAACCGCCCGCATCAGGGCCGGTAGGCCAAGGGCGACATCATCCAATACACCACCACGTTTTTTGGCGGCGCGTTCGGCGGCTTTGATTTTTTCCCAATCTTGGGTTTGTTGATCGGCGGATTTATCGCGGCTTTCGTCGCCAAAAACATGTGGGTGTCGCGCAACCATTTTGTCACTGATATCGTTTGCGACATCGTCAAAATCAAATAGGCCTGCTTCCGCGGCCATTTGCGTGTGATAGACCGACTGCAATAGCAAATCCCCCAACTCTCCACGAAGTTCGGACCAATTTTGACGTTCGATTGCGTCTGCGACCTCATAGGCCTCTTCGATTGTGTAGGGTGCGATCGTTTCAAAGGTTTGTTCAATGTCCCAAGGGCATCCTGCATGTGGATCGCGCAGCGCACGCATAATTTCGATGAGGCGGGGCATTCCCCCTTTGGGGTTTTTGATCAAATCCTCATCATAGGCCATTGCCTTTCCTCTCAAACTTGGGTCAGATGCGTGGATACAGATTTATCAGGGTATAGAAACGATGCCAATCATCAATCGGATTGCAGAATATCAAACGGACATGACCGGCTGGCGCCGTTATTTTCATGAAAACCCCGAGTTGGGTTTGGAATGTCATGAAACTGCGGCCTTCGTGGTCGAGCGTCTGAAGGAATTCGGCGTTGATGAAATCCATACAGGAATTGCCACATCAGGTGTCGTTGCCATTATCAATGGCCAAGGTGCGGGGCCAACCATTGGCCTGCGTGCGGACATGGATGCACTACCCATGAGTGAGGAAACCGGCGCAGAATGGGCGTCAAAACGGGACGGTTTGATGCATGCCTGTGGTCATGATGGGCACACGACCATGTTATTGGGCGCTGCAAAATACATGTGTGAAACGCGGCGGTTTGCAGGGCGCATTGCGCTGATTTTTCAACCTGCCGAGGAAAATGATGGCGGTGGACGCATCATGGTGGAAGAGGGCATGATGGAGCGCTTTGACATCAAAGAGGTCTATGGCATTCACAATGTGCCCAATCATCCGATGGGGCATTTTTTTACGACGCCTGGTCCCCTGATGGCGGGGGCGGATACGTTTCATATCAATATCACGGGGCGCGGGGGACATGGCGCCTATCCCCATGAAACACGTGATCCAGTGATGGCGGCGGTTCAAATTGCCCAAGCCTTTCAAACGATTGTGACACGCAATTTGCATCCGATCGATAAGCTGGTGATTTCTGTGACCCAAATTCACACAGGAACCATCGATAATGTGATCCCAGAGACGGCCTATATGAACGGAACGGTGCGTCATTTTAATCCCGACGTGCAAGCCATGGTAAAACAGCGCATGGGCGAAATATGCGCAGGCCTTTCCGCGGCCATGGGTGTTGAGGTGGATTTCGAATACCGCGAAGGGTATCCACCCACGATCAATCATGTCGATCAGGCCACATTTGCCACAGATGTTGCGCGTGACGTTGCGGGAGATGCCGCCGTTGACGGGAACACAGGCATGGAAATGGGGGCCGAAGATTTCAGTTACATGTTAGAAAGCCGCCCAGGCGCCTATTTATTCATGGGAATTGGCGATGCAGCGGGACTGCATAACACGCATTATGATTTCAATGACGAAGCCTTGCCGCATGGGGCGTCGTTTTTTGCGCGCCTTGCAGAACGTGCATTGCCTTTGGGATGATGCCCTTTCCGCGTCAGCCCACCCACCCCTGCCACGAAAAAGGGCATTTGATATGGCATTAGAAGATGCAAAAACACAAATTGATCACGCCTTCATGCGCGAAGACGCGCGCGGTCTGAGTTATGAAAACGCTTTTGCAGGCGCGGTTTCATTCCTGCGTCGTAAATACACCAAGGACCTAAGCGGTGTTGATTTAGCGATCACAGGCGTGCCCTTTGATCAGGCGGTGACCAATCGCACGGGTACGCGTTTGGGGCCGCGTGCGCTGCGCGAGGCAAGCACATTGCAACCCTATGACCCGCCCTATGGTTGGGGATTTGATCCACTGGGTGAATTTGCCATCGTGGATTATGGGGATCTGGCCTTTGATTATGCCAAGGTGTCCGAATTTCCTGCAACACTAACCGCGCATATCAAACAGATCCTGTCCCAAGATGTATCAACCATCACCTTAGGTGGTGATCATTACATCACGCTTCCCATTCTTGAGGCCTATGCCGAAAAATTTGGCGCACCGTTATCTGTGCTGCAATTCGATGCCCATTCCGACACGTGGCCTGATGATGATTACGACCGCATCGACCACGGGACCATGCTGTATAAGGCCGTGAAAAAAGGATTGGTTGATTCTTCACGATCCGTTCAAGTGGGCATTCGTACGCATAATGATTTGGACATGGGGTTTCATGTGATTGACGCCCGCGAGGTGCATGAAAACAAACCAAGCGATATCGCACAAAAGATTAAGAACATCCTTGGGGATCACCCCACATATCTGACATTTGACATTGATTGTTTGGACCCCGCCTTTGCCCCCGGTACGGGGACGCCCGTTTGGGGTGGGCTAAGTTCGGGGCAGGCGGCCATCATTTTGCGTGATATTGCGGGTATAAACCTGATCGGCGGGGATATAGTTGAGGTATCGCCCCCCTTTGACCCAACTGGGGCCACCGCTGTCGCAGGGGCACATGTTGCAATGGAATTAATCGCGCTGTGGTGTTGGAATAAACGCGCGAATGCCACTTGACCTTCGCGCGCCAATCGCGACATTAGCGCCATGGTACCGATAGATAAATTAGAACAAATCAAACAACGCTTTGAGTTTCTTGAAGCGAAAATGAACGATGGTGCGGCGGGCGAAGATATTGCCAAGCTGGCAAAAGAATATTCAGAGCTGCGCCCAGTCGTGGAACAAATCGGTGAATATCAAACCCTCCTTTACGATCTGGAAGAGGCGCAATTGATGCTGGATGATCCTGATATGAAGGATCTGGCCGCAGAAGAATTGCCAACGATCAAGGCGCGTATCCCAGAAGTGGAACATGCACTGCAATTGGCGCTGCTGCCCAAGGACGCTGCCGATGCGCGTCCTGCAATGTTGGAAATTCGCCCTGGAACAGGTGGGGAAGAGGCCGCATTGTTCGCAGGTGATCTGCTGCGCATGTATCAACGTTATTGCGAAACCCGCGGTTGGACGTTCGATGTGATCGAAGAACAACAAAGCGAAATCGGGGGTATCAAAGAAGTTGTTGTGCATATCAAGGGCGAAGGCGTCTTTGCCCGCATGAAATATGAAAGTGGTGTGCATCGCGTGCAACGTGTTCCCGAAACCGAAAGTGGGGGGCGCGTGCATACCTCTGCTGCGACGGTTGCGGTATTACCAGAGGCAGAGGATGTGGACATTCACATTGATGCCAACGATTTGCGGATTGATACCATGCGATCCTCGGGTGCGGGGGGGCAGCACGTGAACACCACGGATTCGGCGGTGCGGATCACGCACCTGCCGACAGGGTTAGTTGTGACCAGTTCGGAAAAATCGCAACACCGAAATCGTGAGATTGCGATGCAGGTTTTGAAAACGCGCCTTTATGATATGGAACGTCAACGTGTGCATGATGAACGTTCGGCGGATCGCAAGTCGCAGGTTGGCTCAGGGGATCGCTCTGAACGCATTCGCACCTATAATTTCCCCCAAGGCCGCATGACGGATCACCGTATTAACCTAACGCTCTATCGCTTGGATCAGATCCTGGCAGGTGATTTGGATGAAATCGTGGATGCTCTGACGGCGGATGCGCAGGCGGCGATGTTGGCCGAATTAAACGGATGATATTGCGCGCATTGATCGCGCGTGGCACATCCGCGTTGGATCAGGGGGGCATCCTAAATGCAGCGCGGGACGCCCGCCTATTGGCCGCACACGTGTGCGATATTGATGCTTCGCGCGTAACGTTGCATGAAATGGACGAAGTGTCGGAGGCCGCGCTTGCGCGATTTGACGAGGCAATCACGCAACGCCTAAACCACCGTCCTGTGTCACGCATTATCGGGGCACGGCAATTTTGGGGCCGCAATTTTCAGATTACGGATGACGTATTGGACCCGCGAGGCGACACAGAAACTTTGATTGCCGAGGCGCTGAAGATCCCTGCAAAACGTATTTTGGATTTGGGCACAGGTAGCGGCATTCTGGGTATCACCCTTGCGGCGGAACAGGTGGATGCCTTGGTGGTGGTTACGGATATTTCAAAGGCGGCTTTGGCAGTTGCTAAAACCAACGCAAAACGGCACCACGTCGAACATCGGATAGAGTTTATTGAGTCAGACTGGTTTGACAGTTTGCACGATAAATTTGACTTGATCACTTCAAACCCGCCCTATATCGGCGAAAATGAATTGGAGGGGCTGGAACCAGATGTCATCGACTATGATCCGATGATCGCCCTCACGCCCGGTGGGGATGGATTAGCACCCTATCGTATCATTACAGGACAGGCCCAAAATTACCTGAATAAAAATGGTCGGGTGATCGTTGAAATTGGACATTTACAGGGGAATTATGTCAAAAACCTGTTCTTGAATGCAGGGTTCACGGATGTGCAGATTCTGCAGGATTTGGATGGCAAAGACCGCGCAATTGTGGCAAGATATCCCGTTTAATCGGTTTTATGTCGGAAAATACGGAAAATTTTAACGAAAATTGCATTTGCCCCTTGTATCGCACTGTCAATCAGGGGTATCAAATCTAGGTTAGTTGACAGACGTGCATTATCGCACCGTGCTAACTTTTACCGTAAATCGCTGGTTCGTTACGATCACATTATGAACCGCGCCATGAACTCTAATTGACTAGGGCTGGAAAGCTTAAATGAGATCCTCAAAATCGCGTTCGCGTTCAAAGCAGAACCGCAATAACCGTTCCGTTGGCAATGTCATAAACCGTGTGTTTGACAGCTCTGGCCCAGAGGGCAAAGTGCGTGGCACGCCACAACAGATCATTGAAAAATACAATCAATTGGCACGCGATGCACAATTGGCCAATGATCGTGTTGCCGCCGAAAATTTCCAACAACACGCCGAACATTATTTGCGTCTTCTGAGTGAAGCGCAGCGTGAAATGGATGCCCGCCGCGAACAACAGGAACGTGATAATCGCGAACGCCAGGCACAGCGTGACCGCGAACGTCAAGCGCGTCAAGAAGCGGGCGATACTATGGTTGCAACAGATGTTGCATTTGGTGCGTCTGATGATTTTGCAAGCGGGGATCAACCCATTGTTGATGCGATGCCCATCATGGACGATAAAATGCCCGTCGCAGCAGAAGCGGCACCCGCCGACGGCAACGCAGAGAAACCTAAACAGCCGCGCAAACCCCGAGCACCGCGTCCGAAAAAGACTGGCGCAGTGGGTGAAGGTGGGGATCAACCATCACCCCCAAGCGAAGCTGCAGAATAAAAATGGGCCGCATGATGCGGCCTTATTTTTTGGCAACTTCGCGGGCCAATGCACAAAACCCCTCAAGCGGAATTTGTTCGGCACGGTCTGTGGGTTTGATCCCGGCAGCAATCAGTCGATCTTCAATATCCGGTGCGATGCCTTTTAAGGATGCTCGCAACATTTTGCGACGTTGGTTAAAGGCGGCAGCAACCACACGTTCCAAAACCTTGGCATCCGCATCAAAGCGGGGGCGTTCCAGTGCGGTTAGATGCACGACGGCGCTTGACACTTTGGGCGGTGGCGTAAAGGCGCCTGGCGGTAAATTCACCGCGATCCGCGCATCCGCCCGCCACGAGGCGAGGATGGTCAAACGGCCATAGGCTTTGCTCCCTGGTTTCGCAACGATGCGTTCAGCAACCTCTTTTTGAAACATCAACGTTAGGGATTGCCAAAAGGGGGGCCATTGGGGTGGCGTTAACCAACGCACCAACAGTTCCGTGCCCACGTTATAGGGCAGGTTTGCGGCCACACGAATAGGGGGTGTCAGATGCGTTAGCGGATCAAACTCAAGCGCGTCACCTTCGATAACCTGTAGGCGATCAGGATAGGCGGCGGATATTTCCTCAAGTGCGGGAATGCAGCGGCGATCTTTTTCAATTGCCAATACGCGGCGCGCCCCTTCGGATAACAGCCCGCGCGTTAAACCACCTGGGCCTGGCCCAATTTCCAGAACGTCACATTCACGAAGATCGCCCGCAACACGTGCGATTTTCGCCGTGAGGTTCAAATCCAGCAGAAAATTTTGGCCCAGCGATTTACGCGCGCTTAACCCGTGGGTCGCAATTACATCACGCAAAGGGGGGAGTTGATCAATCGCGCTCATCTTTGGCCCATTTCTGCTGCCAATTTCAGCGCAGCAATCATTGACGAGGGATTTGCGATATTTTGCCCCGCAATGTCAAACGCCGTCCCATGATCAGGGGAGGTGCGCACAAAGCTCAGCCCTAATGTCACATTCACGCCGCCGTCAAAATCCAATGTTTTGATCGGGATCAATGCTTGATCATGGTACATGGCGATGGCCGCGTCATATTTGGAGCGTGCGCGTGCGTGAAATAGGGTGTCTGCGGGATGAGGCCCTGTGAGTGTCATCCCCTCAGCCTGTAGTTTTTTAATCACGGGACGGATGATGGCGTCATCCTCTTTGCCCATGCGCCCATCTTCACCCGCATGCGGATTCAGCCCTGTAATTGCGATGCATGGTTCAGCAATGCCAAATTGTGTGCTCAGTGCATGATGCGTGATGCGAATTGTTTTTTCTAACAATTCGGGTGTTAGTGCAGTTGGCACCTGTTCAAGGGGGATATGAATGGTTGTCGGAACAACGCGTAAATCGGGCGAGTCCAGCATCATCACCACGTTCGTTTTATGATCCAGATGCGCCAAAAACTCTGTGTGTCCGGGGTGTTTGAAATCCGCCCCCATTTGCAAAACCGATTTGGCGATGGGCGCGGTACACAGAGCGTGTCCCATTCCCTGCTGCACCAGTTGCGCACCACGTTCCAAGACCTGCACCACATCATGTGCATTCGACAGATTGGGGTGTCCCAATTCTACAGCGTCGCGGAACGTATGGGACAGGATAGGCAGCGCAGTCGCACAGTGATCTTTTGCCTCGGCAGGGTCATTAATAACCACATAAGGCAGGTCAAGTGGTAGAAAACTTGGATCACCGATCATGCACATGGGAACGGTATCTCGCAGGTCATTCCACGCCTTTTGCACCACCTCTGGTCCGATGCCCGCAGGATCGCCACAGGTAACTATGATTGGCCTATCAATCATTTATAGACGATACGCGCATCATCGCGCAGATTTTCCAAATAGCTATCTGCATAGCTGCCCAAGCGCTGGTTCAATAAGCCGTCACGGATCTGAGCGAGGTCTCGTTCTTCTAAATCAAGGATCTGGCTGCGACTACACATCATGATTAACGTGGTCGTCGGTCCCTGTGTTGCGATCACATATTCGTTTTCATCTAAATTTGTCAGGACATTTCGTGTGGGACCATCAATTTCCGCACGTTTTACGGTTTCGCGTTTCAAAACGTGATTGGGATTGCCCTTGGCCCATCCGTACAGATCATCGCAATGATTGATGTATGCGCGGATTGCGTTGATATTTTCAAGTTCTGAGCTGGGCAGGGCATAACGCAAGTAATCAACGCTGTCGGGCAGGGGACGTCGATATGCGGTTTCACGAATGCCGCGCAGTTGGAACAGCGCCTGCGCATTGGGAATGCTGAGTGGGTCCGTGACCTCGCCTGGGGCAAGACCGAAGATCAAAGGTTGCAACACATCTGGCAGTGTATCCAATTTTTGCCAAGTTACGCGTCCCCCAAATTCGCGAGTTGGGGCGTCAGAAAATTCACGTGCTGCATCGGAAAAGGCGTCAACGGATCTAATTTTTGACAATTCGCGTGCACGCTCGCGCACCTCTTGTTCCTGACCCGGTCGCATAGCCATGATGATTTCGGTTAGCAGAACTTCGATACTGCTTCCTGATTTATCGGCATTTGCACTGCGTTCCACCTGCGCCTCATCTACATTGGCCTGTGCGCCAAAGCGTGCGCGAATAACGTCACGCCATAAAAGTTGATTGGCAATGAATGCACGTGGTGTATCAACAGAAATTCCCACGCGCTCTAATTCAGCGGCTAATTCATCAAAAGCGACATTAAACCGTCGGGCAAAGGATTCGAGTTCGAATTGCAATTCTTCTTCACTGACGCGAATACCCAGTTGATCCGCAGCTGCCTTTTTCAGGCGCTCTTCGATCAACTGTTTTGGCGCAAGCTCATCAGGAATGCCTGGAAAACGCAAGGCTTCTAAAAACATAGTGCGTTGTTTTAATTCGTAGTTTGTGATCGCTTGGTCATCCACAAGGATTGCGGCCGAAAATAAATTTTGCGCCGCAACGCCCAATGGGGCGAGTGTCAGGCCAAGGGCGATTAGGCTGGTGCGAATTAAGGTTTTAGTGTTCATCTGCCTGTTCCATATGATTTCTTGATCGCGCGACTTGCGCCCTCTGTGCTAAAGCCTTTTAACGCAATGGAAAAGCCATAAGTTGTTTGCGGCGGCGAAGTGCCAAGATCAGTAAACCGACGATCTGCAGAAAAAACAACACTTGAATATTGTCCGTCCCATTTTACGCCGATGCCTGCCGTTGCCAATGAATCCGCCATTAGATCATAACTTAAACTGTTTGAAAGTTGCCAATTTTCACCCACCTTAACCGATTGATGTAAGGTCCATTCCGCAATGTCATCGTTACGTTATTCCTCACCATCAGCAGGTAAAAACGAATATCAGAGGGCGCGTCATCCGTCTTCCATATGTAAAATGATGCCTATGGCCAATAGAATTGTGGCCAGAGGTGCGGCGTAAGCCGCAAAAAGGATGGGGATTTGCCCCGTTTCACCCAGAATTTGCGCAAAATTTCGCACGTAATAGAGGCCAAATCCGAAAATGACTGAAACGATCAATGCTTGTCCTGTGCCGCCGAACCGAACATGGCGCATTGTGAAGCTTGCGCCAATTAGCAACATCCCAACCAAAAACAAGGGACGCGCAATTTCCATGTGCAGCCATACAGAATGCCGCCGCGCCGAAAAACCTGCGGATTCAAGTTGCGAGATATAGGCTGGTAAATCCCAGATCGAAATTGAGGAGGGATTCCCGATGCGGTCGCGTATCTGTTCCAAGGTGAGGTTTGAGGACACATCAAACTGTCGCACATTTTGGGCTAAGTTTTGGGGGTTTTCCCCCAAACTTATCGGCCAAACAGTCGCATTTCGCAAAACCCAACGCCCCGCTTCTAATCGTGCTGTATCCGCCTCAATCCGCCTATTTGGTCCACCTGTTTCACCATATGAAATCAGCGAGACATCAAACAAAACAGTCCCATCCAAATTTGACCGCGCCGCACGAATAACCGTTTGACCCAAATCATCACCTTGTCTTAACCACAGGCCTTCTGACCCAATCGAAAAATTCGCGCGTCTGCCATCGAAATACGTTTCGCGCAGCTCCACATACTGTTTCTTGGTACTGGCAACGATGGGATTGCCAAGTCCGACAATAACGCTGCCCACAAAAAACATTGCGGCAACTGGGGCGATTAATGTTTGAAAGATTGAGCGTCCAGCGGCGCGGGAAATCACCAACTCGCTTGATCGCGCAAGGGACAAGAAAAACCACAATGAGGCCAAGATCGCGATTAGCGGAAAAATTTGATAAAGCTCTGTCGGTAAATTGAACAAGGTTAAAATTGCCACCTGCGTGGCATCTGCGCGATCCCCCACTTGACGCAATTGTTCAACATAGGCGATTAACCCGATAAATAGTGTAAAGATTGCGGTCACGCTCAGGAAAATAACCAAAAATCGGTTTGCAAAATAGCGATGTAAAATCATGTATTTTGCCCCGATAGCTTACCTTGTTTGCGCAGTGTTTTTGGGTTGATCGACAGATACATTAATACCCAGAACAAAACCACACCAACGACAGAGGGCGCGCAAACCAAATACCACAATTCAAAATTTGTGCGTGCAGGTTCTGTCACAACACTTTCCACCAATTTCACAATCACAAGCGCAAAGACCAACGTAAAAAACGCAAATACCATCAGGCATTGTTTAAAAACATATCGATCCAAATGCGACATATGACAGCGCGTTTTCCTGCAGCAATGTTTCCCCTGTTTCTTGATTAAACGAAGTTTCACGAAAGTCTAGCTAAGCCGCGGTCTTACGGCGATGATTTGCGTAAATTGCGGCGAAAAGACGGATTTGTGAAAGGTTTATCACTTTCCGAAAGGCGATTGTATTTGCAACTGCGATTTGAAAGATTAGAACGTGATTAACTGAATGTATGGGAGCGGAATATGGCGATTAATCTGACTTGGAAATTTGTTGAACCTGAACTTGACGCGATTGCGGGGCATGAAGGACGTGTTGTTGTGATCGTCAGCAGTGATGCCAAAATTGATCAATTGGGACGCCGGGTTAACAAATTGACCCGTGGCGCCGTGGCGCGCGCGATTGAAAGTGAGGCGTTTGAAAAGGCGTCCTTGGGTCAGGTTATCTCACTGAATTACCCCGCGGGCGTGGCGGCGAACGCCGTCGATATCGTGAAATTGGACCGTCGCTCTGATGCGCTTATGTCACGTAAGGCGGGCGTTGCGATTGCCAAGGCCGTCGGCTCCAAAGACGCGTTGATCCTTGCCGGCTCTCTCAAAAATGCGGTGGATTTGGTGCAGGGCTATGCATTGCGTGCCTATGAATTTTCGGATCACAAAACCGAAAATACCGAGGATAAAGAAGCCGCCATCACAGTTATGCTGTCAAAGGCTGCGGAACAAAGTGCCGCTTGTGAAACCGCACTGGCAATCGTCGACGGGGTGCATTTCACACGCGATTTGACGAACGAACCTTCAAACATACTGACAACGACGGAATTCGCCAACCGATTGGTTGCGCTGAAGGACCATGGTGTCGAGGTCGAAGTGTTAGAGGAAGCTGATCTTGAAAAATTGGGCATGCGTGCCTTGATGGGTGTCGGGCAGGGGTCTGACAGTCCTTCCAAGGTGGTCGTCATTCAATGGAATGGGGGCGCAGAAAATGCACAACCCTTTGCCCTGATCGGGAAGGGAGTGGTTTTTGATACGGGTGGCATTTCTCTAAAACCCGCAGGTGGTATGGAGGATATGACCATGGACATGGGCGGCGCGGGTGTTGTTGCGGGCACCATGCTGTCCTTGGCCAAGCGCAAGGCCGCGGCCAATGTTGTGGCCCTTGTTGGATTGGTTGAAAATATGCCCTCTGGCAATGCACAACGTCCGGGCGATGTTGTCACCTCAATGAAGGGGGACACGATTGAGGTTATCAATACCGACGCCGAAGGGCGCTTGGTGCTGTGCGATGTGATGTGGTACGCGCAAGAGCGATTTAACCCAACAGGGATGATTGATCTGGCCACATTGACGGGGGCAATCATCATTGGTTTGGGCCATGAAAATGCAGGTGTTTTTTCTAACGATGATGCACTGTGCGACGGTTTGTTGGCGGCGGCCAAGACACAGGGCGAAGGCGCATGGCGCATGCCACTTGGGGAAGCCTATGACAAAAAACTGAAATCACGTATTGCGGATGTGAAAAACGTGGGCGATCGCGCGGCGGGGTCCATTACGGCGGCCGCCTTTCTTCAGCGGTTCGTCAAGGACAACACACCATGGGCGCATATTGATATCGCAGGTGTTGCATCGACCAAGACCGAAACACCCTATGCGCCTGTCGGTGCATCAGGTTGGGGCGTGATGACGCTGAATCAATTGATCCGCGATATGTGCGAAAAGGATTAAGGATTTGGGCGCGGCCTATTTTTATCACCTAACACGCCGCCGCCTAGAAGACGCGCTACCCATGTTGGTTGAGCGTTCGTTGGCGCAAGGATGGCGGGTTGAGGTGCGCGGCACGCGCCCAGAGAAGTTGGCGAAACTGGACGACCATCTGTGGACCTACAGCGAAGACAGTTTTGTTCCCCACTCGCGTGCGGGGCAGGACGGGGCCGATGCCGCGCCCGTGATCCTGACGGATCAGGCGTTATCAGGATATGACTGTATCCTCTGCGTCGATGGTGCGGAACTGAGCGCGGATGAAGTCAACGCTGCCGAGCGGGCCTGTTTGATATTTGATGGACATGATGATCACGCCCTGACGCAGGCACGGGGTCTGTGGAAATCCCTAATAAGTGCGGGATGTTCTGCGCAATACTGGTCCGACGAAAGCGGAAAGTGGGAGTTGAAGGCGCAAAAATAGGCAAGCATCGTGCCCTTTGGGGGGAACTCGCAAATGTCTGCGCCTCACTATTTGGGTGTGTTTACTGTGTGATACATGACATCAATTCGAAAACGCACAGAGTTAGCGCGACTGTGCATGCCGAATTAGACTGTATCCAGTTATGAAAAAAACATCCAAACAGCGACGGCAGCCAAGATTGTGCCAAACATCAAGTTGAGCCGTCTTGCGCCTTCATCAGTACGAAATTTGTAGGCAATCTTGTCTCCTACAGCGGCCCAAATCGAAAACGCAACACAGTTGTTAAGCGTAAATATAGTCGAAATTGCCAAAACATTCGCAATTTGCAGGCCCCCGTCCATTGACAGAAACTGGCTGAACATCAATGCCATGATGATGTAGGCTTTAGGATTGAGTAAAAGCAAAACAACCCCATCCCAGAAGGTTGCTGGCTTTGCCTCTCCCTGTCCATCATATCTACCTGCGCGGATCAGTTTCCAAGCGAGCCATAAAACATATGCGGCACCAGATATTTTCAATGCAAAAAACACATTCGGATAATCGTTCAAAACTGTGATCATACCCAGCCCAATCACCACTGTCACAGGCCAAGTTGCGATGTGATAACCGATGTTTGAAGGCACAGTCGCGGCGAAACCAAAGCGTGCCCCATTGGCTGCAAAAAACATGTTTCCTGGCCCAGGGCTGTAGGCGAGGGGAAAAAGAAAGATGATGAGCGCAATGGTTATTTCGATCATTGAAAACCTCATTAGCTTATGTGTTGATTCAGATGACTAACTTAGGTGTAGGTGCTTTATATCTCATTGTCTTAGAATGGCTCTCTTGAATATCTGTGGGGCCTTATTTCGTAATAATCAACTGATCACGCGTGATTTCTAAGCGCCCAAATCGGTTCAAAAACTCCATTCCCAACAGGGATTTATCCAAATTTCCCCCATTGATGGCGGCGCTGACATTGCGTTCTTCAAACGGGCCAAGGGCGACGCGGTCCAACCGAATAGGGGCGGTTGCGACGATGCCGTTTGCGGTGCGTGCCTGACCTGAAAACTGCAAACGATCTATGTCAAATCCCGCGCGTGTGGCATCCTGTGGTGTCAGCACCGTTAATGTGGCACCTGTGTCCACCAATGTGTCAATTGGCGCGCCATTGATGACGACCGTTGCGTGGAAATGACCATCACGCTGTTTTTCTAACACAACATTGCCGCGTTCATTTACACGTGCGAATGATCCTGTGCTGTTGCGTGAAATATCCTCCCATATCCCATAGGCCATGACAATTCCGCCAAAGGTCAAGGCCCAAAGGCCAAATTGGCGCAGGGTTTTGCCCATCTGGCCCTGCCGCGTTAAAAGAACGCCACCCAGAAGTGCGGCCAAAAGGATGCCGTAATAGACCAGTTGTTCCCAATCCCCTGTTCTCACACCGCGCCTTCGTTTGCGGGAAGGAAGGCAAAGAACCCTTCCAGCACGAATTGCACCGAGAGTGCGGCCAACAACATGCCCAACAGTCGGGTCACCACATCAATTCCCGTCTTACCCAAAAGCTTTTCCAATCCATCTGCCATCGAGAAAAAGATAAACACCGTTATCAATCCTGCAAGGGCCACCAACCCAGCCGAGGCCAAACCAATGGGGCCGGGCGTTGCGCCCACGATCAAAATAATCGTCGTGATAGAGCCCGGACCTGCGATCAGGGGGATGGCAAGTGGAAAGACCGAAGGATCATCCGCCTCTTCCTCTGATTGATCCTCGCGCCGTTTTGTGCGGCGTTGAAATAGCATATCAAGGGCCGTTAGAAACAATAAGATGCCCCCTGCAACACGAAAGGCAGGCATTGAAATGCCCACAAATCCCAAAACAGTTTCCCCAAACAGCGCAATTAACATCAACACGAAAAACGCCACGCCAATCGCACGGATCGTGATTTTACGGCGGGCTTTGGCGGACATCCCTTGGGTCAGGGCGACGAATAGCGGGGTTAATCCAATGGGATCAATGATTACAAACAGCGCCACGAATGATGTGATCAGAAAATCAATTTCCATAATTTACGCCTCTTTGGTTGCTATTAAAATCGTGGGCTTCACATAGGTAATGCTCCATGTGTTCACGTGTTCATCCATGCATGTATGAAAACCTGCCATGTTTTTGCGTTCGTCGATTAAGACGATGTGTCCCTGTGGTTGTGTGAAATGAAGATACCTCGAAAACGCGTTTTCCCGTTCAATCGTGTTGGTAATCATATGACGCGTGCGATCAAATAGGATAATGTCCAACTGCTCGGTCGGGGAATAGGTGCACAGATCAGCAACCTTTGCATCAATGTTAAGGTGCTGTGACACTGCTGCATTTTTCAATTGCTCAATTCCGATGCTGGATTGGTCAATCCCAATAACGCGATGTCCCATCTGGGCCAGTGGAATTGCATCCCGCCCTTGTCCACCACCCACATCCAATACTTGTCCTAATTCCAGATTTTGGAAAAAGGCAATCACCTCTTTGAACGCAGGACCGAGCGCGTGGTCCTGAGCGCTGTAATATTCATCATACTTGACGGGCATCCCTAACCGTTGTGTTCCGCCGTATCCAATTTTTCCTGTGCCGTGACCCATAGGGTTTCTGCACGTGACATTGCCTCTTCGACTTCTGCAAATTTTTTGTTCCACACTTCAAGATCCGCGATGTTTTTATCACTGTACAATTCTGGATCGGCCAGTTTTGCAGACAGCTTTTCATGCATCTCCATCAGCTTTTCTAAACGATCCTCGCATTTGCGCACTTCGGCGCGCAAGGCCAGAATTTCATCACGGCTGGCCTTTTTGACTTTGGGCTTATCACTTGGTGCCTTGGAAGTGGGTTTGTCCCCTGACAACAAGTGACTGCGATAGGTATCCAAATCATCGTCATAGGGGGTTACGCGCCCACCTTTGACCAACCACAACCGATCCGCTACAAGGGAAAGCAAATGCATATCGTGGCTGACCAGGACCACGGCCCCTGAATAGGCGGTCAATGCCTCAACCAATGCCTCGCGGCTTTCGATATCAAGGTGGTTGGTTGGTTCGTCCAAGATCAACAAATGCGGTGCATCAATCGTTGCCAGCAATAGGGAAAGCCGCGCTTTTTGTCCCCCAGATAACCGCCCCACTTCGGTATCGGCCTGTTCTGCGCCAATGCCAAATCCCCCTAAAATGGCGCGCAACTGTGCAGGCGTTTTTTCGGGGTGCAGGCGGCGAATGTGATCCAGCGGCGTTTCATCAACAAACAATTCATCGACTTGATGCTGCGCAAAATATCCGATGCGCAATTTGTTTGATGTCACAACGCGCCCCGCCATCGGGTCAAGGCGGCCCGAAATCAGCTTGGACAGGGTTGATTTGCCTTCACCGTTTTGCCCCAAAAGCGCGATGCGATCATCCTGATCAATGCGCAAATCAAGGCGGGACAGAATTGCAGTATCTTCATATCCCACAATACCATTTTCCACGCGCACAATCGGCGGCGACAGCTCTTCTGGTTCTGGGAAGGAAAAGCGGCGCAATGCAGCCTCTTGTGGGCGTGTGATGGGTTCAAGTTTGGCAATCATCTTCAGGCGCGATTGGGCCTGTTTTGCCTTATCCGCCTTGTATCTGAAACGATCAACATAGGATTGCAAATGCGCACGCCGCGCATCTTGACGTTTGGCCTCGGCCTCGGCACTGGCAAGACGCGCCGCACGGGTTTTGGCGAATGTGTCATAGGCCCCTTGGTAGAACGTTAATTTGCGATCCTCAAGATGTAGGATCGAACCAACAGCACGGTTCAACAGGCCGCGGTCGTGGCTGACGATGATCACGGTATGGGGATATTTCGCCAGATAGCTTTCCAGCCAAATTGCCCCTTCAAGGTCCAAATAGTTGGTCGGTTCATCCAATAACAACAGATCAGGTTGTGCAAACAATACTGCGGCCAAGGCCACGCGCATCCGCCATCCACCTGAAAAGGCGGAACAGGGCATCTGTTGTTTTTCGGGTGAAAACCCCAATCCTTTCAGGATCGATGACGCGCGCCCTTCGGCAGACCAGGCATCAATATCGGCAAGGCGGGTTTGAATTTCGGCGATTCGATTTGGATCATCGGCGCGCTCTGCCTCGGCCAGCAGTTCGGCGCGTTCGGTGTCTGCGGCAAGGACCGTGTCCAATAGGGAGGTGTCGTTTCCGGGCACCTCTTGGGCCACACCGCCAATGCGGGCCTGTCGGGGCAGTTCAATCGACCCAGTTTCCAAGGACAGTTCCCCACGGATTAACCGAAACAGCGTTGTTTTGCCTGTCCCATTGCGCCCAACCAAGCCCACCTTATGCCCCGCAGGAATGGTTGCAGAGGCATTTTCAAGCAAGAGCCGCCCCTCAACCGAATAAGAAATATCATGGAGTTTGATCATATCCGACGTGTCATTCGCATCTGGGTTGGTTTGCACAGTCAATGACCCGATTTTGACGGATTTGTAAATGCCAAAGCCCAATTCCGTAACGTGCGGAAATGACACTTTTCAAATGAAAGAGGGCATGCTACCCAGCGCCCAGATTTGAATCAGGCACATCGTGCATATCGCAAAAGGAAACATCATGGCGACCGAACGTACCTTAAGCATCATCAAACCAGATGCAACAGCGCGCAACCTAACAGGTAAAATCAACGCGAAATTCGAAGACGCGGGTCTTCGCATTGTTGCACAAAAGCGCATTCAATTGACCAAAGCGCAAGCGGGTAAATTCTATGAAGTACATGCAGAGCGTCCATTCTATGACGAACTATGCGAATTCATGGCCTCAGCCCCTGTTGTTGTTCAGGTTCTAGAAGGCGAAAGCGCGATCGCGAAAAACCGCGAAGTTATGGGTGCAACAAACCCAGCAGACGCAGAAGCGGGCACAATCCGCGCAGAGTTTGCACAATCTGTAGGTGAAAACTCTGTTCACGGTTCAGACGCGCCAGAAACAGCAGCAGTTGAAATCGCGTATTTCTTCTCTGGTCTAGAATTGGTGGGCTAATCACCAAGATCGGATCGCTTTCGCGATCCGACCAAGGCGGAGTGCGCTGCACTCCGCCTTTTTTGTTTTCTCTTCTTGGGTCGCAAAGGTAGTTTCGTTTGTTGAAGTCAATCACGACTTCTGAGGGGCGCTTTCACCCTATCAACACTTTCAAACTTTGGCCTTTCGTTGTGGGCAATCATACTTTGCGCCGTCACCCTTTTGCGCCTACCCAGGCAGGTGCTGCACTGATCGCGCAGAGGATCCATTATTTTGCAAATGTCTTTAAACGTTGTTGCATGGACATTCCATGTTTATGTCAAGGGTATCTTGGAACCCTTAAAAGCGTGCTTTCATAAACAAATAGCGATCCAAAAATGGCGATGGATCTCCAATGCCATCAATCACGCGCTCTGGGGTCTTGATGACTTGTTTGATTGTCCATCCCGCTTGATAGCCAGATAACAACGCCCATTTCGCAGGTTTTGCTATTTGGCGGTGTAGGGGCAGGGTGCGCTGAACCTCGGTCGCGCGTTTGGCGAGCGTTTCGCTGCGTCCGTCATCCAAGGGGCGTTTGCCTGCGTTTTGCAGGGCTGGGATGGCCTGCATGAATTGCGCAAAACCAAACGCAGCGCCGATGCGTTTCACGATATCTAGATTACACGGGCCAAGCATACCTGCGCCAACTGCATAGAGATTGCCAGATGTGTTTAATAAATAGCTATCATACGCCTCTTTATCCGCGAACGGATCGGCGTATATATCCCATCGCCGCGCATCCACCAAATCCTGTAACAGGCGTGCGTGATCAGGGGTGATGTAATAGGCAAGCGGCGTCACAACCTCATGGCGGCGCACAATATCACCCTTTGCGATTTCGCCCAAGGCATCGTGCCACCATTGCAGGCGCATTTCGGCGATCATCGCCTCTTTGGTCACCCATGGGGCACGCGCCACCTCTAGGTTAAACGCAAACAATGTGAACAATGCAGGGCGCAATTCCGTGGGCGCGGCCATAACCGCACGAAATCGCAATGGATCGCCGCGTTCCACCAATTTTGCACAGGCGATGACATCCTCAGAATACATGCGGATTAGGCACCCGTTTGCGTGTCATGCAGGATTTTCCACTGCATTGCTTCGATCAGGGCCTCAAAACTTGCGTCTACAATGTTGGGGGACACACCAACCGTGGCCCAACGGCGCCCCTGTCCATCTTCGCTGTCGATCACAACGCGCGTGACGGCCTCGGTCCCGCCTTGGGTGATACGGACCTTAAAGTCTACCAGACGCATGTCGGCAATCATGTCCTGATACTGGCCCAAATCCTTGGCCAATGCCTTGGCAAGCGCATTGACGGGACCACGATCTGATCCTGTTTCATCCATGCTTTCGCTGACAGACAGGCGTTTTTCATCGCCCACTTTCACAACAACAACCGCCTCGGACAGGCTGACCATTTTGTTGTATTTGTTTTTGCGCCGTTCGACCGTGACACGATAGCGTTTCACTTCGAAAAAGTCGGGCATTTGTCCCAATTCGCGCCGCGCAAGGATTTCAAAACTGGCCTGCGCGGTGTCATAAGAATATCCTTCTGCCTCGCGCGATTTGATCACATCAAGGATACGACCCAAGGCTGGATCGCCCTTTTCAACACTGATGCCCGCATCGCGCAAACGTTTGATCAAGTTGCTTTGACCCGCTTGATTGGACATTGGAATGATGCGCGCATTTCCGACATCACTTGGATCAATGTGTTCATAGGTGCTGGGGTCCTTTAGGATCGCGCTGGCATGTAACCCCGCCTTATGCGCAAAAGCAGCACTGCCGACGTAAGGAGCCTGCCGCGATGGAACGCGGTTTAAAATATCGTCCAACAGGCGTGATGTGCGTGTCAGGGCTTTCAACGCATCCTTGCTAACCCCAATATCGAATTGGGATGCATAGGGCTCTTTCAGCAATAGTGTTGGGATCAGGGATGTGAGGTTTGCGTTCCCACACCGTTCGCCCAGTCCATTCAATGTCCCCTGAATTTGACGCGCGCCTGCCTCGACCGCGGCCAATGAATTTGCAACGGCGTTTTCTGTGTCGTTATGGGTGTGAATGCCCAAACGATCCCCAGGAATGCCCGTGGCGATGACATCGGTGACGATGGATTTCACTTCACTGGGCAGGGCACCGCCGTTTGTGTCGCACAACACAATCCAACGCGCGCCCGCGTCGATGGCGGCCTGCAGACATATGATGGCATAATTTGGGTTCGCCTTATAACCATCGAAAAAATGTTCCGCGTCAAACAGCGCCTCGCGCCCTTGGGCCACACAATGCGCGATCGAAGCGGATATCGTTTCGACGTTTTCATCCAGAGTGATGCCCAAGGCCGTGGTCACGTGGAAATCGTGAGTCTTACCCACCAAACACACCGCAGGTGTGCCCGCGTTCAAAACCGCGGCCAGTACATCATCATTTTCGGCGGACCTGCCCGCACGTTTGGTCATGCCGAATGCGGTGAACTGGGCGTTTGTGTCTGGACGTGCCTCAAAAAATGCGCTGTCGGTGGGGTTGGCGCCGGGCCAGCCCCCTTCGATGTAATCAATGCCAAGATCATCCAACGCCCGCGCGAGGTTTTGTTTTTCGTCGGTTGAAAACTGCACCCCTTGGGTTTGTTGTCCATCGCGCAGGGTGGTGTCGTAGATGTATAAACGCTCTTTACTCACGGCGGTTCCTACTTTTCTTGGCCCGTTCACCTTTGGGCTACATGATCCCGTCCAATGCGGCAATGTCAAATCCTGAGGAGGGGACAAGTTCGACACCTGTCTTGCTCATCCGTACCTCTAGCCCCGCGGCCTGATAGGCGGATTTCAGTCTGTCGACTTCGCCGAAATCTTTGGTCTCCATGGCGGTTTGACGGGCGGCAAACAGATGCGCCTCGTGTGCGGATAAATCCACGGACTCTGCCCATGCGCCCATATCAGGCGTCAGCAATCCAAGAAGCTCGGCACCCGCACGCAGCCCCGCAACATCACCTGCGTTCGCCAATTTGTGCAGCTCTGCAATCACACCTGCCGTGTTCAAATCGTCACCCAGCGTGTCCAAAATGGATTGGGGCAGTGTGCCCGTCGCATGATCGGCAACTAATCCACGCCATTTGCGCAGAGTTTTTTCGGCCTCTTTCGCCTTGGCATCGGTCCAATCCATTGGTTTGCCATAATGCGTTGATAGGAACACAAAACGGATCACTTCGCCCGCATAGCCCTGATCCAACAAGTCACGCACGGTAAAGAAATTGCCAAGGGATTTTGACATTTTTTTACCTTCGACCTGTAGCATTTCATTATGCAGCCAAATGTTCGCAAATCCCGCTTCGGGATAGGCGCAGCAGCTTTGGGCGATTTCGTTTTCATGATGGGGAAACATCAAATCGTTGCCGCCGCCATGAATGTCAAACGATGCGCCAAGAAGTTCGTAGGACATGGCAGAACATTCAATATGCCACCCAGGGCGACCACGGCCCCACGGGCTGTCCCAACCTGGCAGGTCATCGGCAGAGGGTTTCCATAGGACAAAATCCATTGGGTCGCGTTTATAGGGGGCCACCTCGACCCGGGCGCCCGCGATCATATCATCCAGTGATCGACCAGATAGTTTTCCATAATCTTCATAAGAGGACACAGAAAACAAAACATGCCCTTCTGCGGCATAGGCATGGCCGTCAGAAATCAACTGTGCAATCATCGCAACCATTTGGTCGATGTATTCCGTCGCCCGTGGCATATGCGTTGGCAACAGATTGCCAAGCGCATCCATATCATCCAAATACCACTGCATTGTTTCTGCTGTGATCTCAGAAATGTCCCGTCCACTGGATGCAGCGCGTGCGTTGATTTTGTCGTCCACATCGGTGAAATTACGAACATAGGTTACATGGTCAGTACCATACATCTGTCGCAATAAGCGGAACAGCACATCAAACATGATCACATTGCGCGCGTTCCCAATATGGGCGCGGTCGTACACGGTGGGCCCACACAAATACATGCGCACATTGTTCGGATCAATCGGAGCAAACCCCTCTTTCTGGCGGCTCATTGAATTGTGCAATTTGATCGTCGTCATTTGGGTGTCCTTTGCCATGGGCATACGCAGGGTTAGGCGGGACTTAGCAATTTCATTTAGGGAATGTAAACAACCTTAAATCCAACCTCGATAGATTGAATTAGCAACAGCAAATAATGTGTGTTTCGATGGTCATCATGGGATGACAGCTATCAGATGACCTTGGGAAATTCAACACAATTCCAGTTTGACTTTTTGAACCTTCCGTGGCCCATTCGGGGGAACAGGCAAGGGGTGGCAGATGCAGCTTTCAAAACGTATTCAGCAAATCACAACAGATGGGTCCGATGGGTGGGAGATCCTGTATAAGTCCCGCGCGATGATCGCCAAGGGGCAGGATGTGTTGGAATTGACGATTGGGGAACATGACATTCGCACCGACCCCAAGATTTTGGCGGCGATGCATCAATCGGCGCTTGGTGGGCACACAGGATACGCCAGCGTACCTGGCACACCCGAATTGCGCCGTGCGGTTGCGGCGCGTGTTCAGGAACGCACGGGTGTTCCGACCAGTCATAAAAATGTGCTGATCACCCCTGGGGGGCAGGCGGGTTTGTTTGCCGCGATCCTTTGTGCCACGGACCCGGGGGACGGCGTCGTGCATCTGGACCCCTATTACGCAACCTATCCCACCTCAATCCGCGCGGCCAGTTGTGTGCCAATGCCGATTAAAACGGGCCCCGAAAATGATTTCCAACCCAGTGCCGCTGATTTGGCCACCCGTCCCGAGGGTGCGCGTGCATTTCTGATGAATTCGCCCAATAACCCAACGGGCAACGTCTATTCCACCGAAACGATTGAGGCGGTCGCGGAATACGTTCAGAACAATGATTTAACGCTGATTTCAGATGAGGTTTATGACACACAAATTTGGTCAGGCGCGCACGTTTCACCACGTGCCTTACCCAACATGGCCGAACGCACGATTGTGATCGGTTCCATGTCCAAAAGCCATGCAATGACGGGCAGTCGCATTGGTTGGGTCATCGCCCCAGAAGGGGCGATTGAAAACATGATCGATCTGGCGACCAACACGACCTACGGCGTTGCGGGGTTTGTTCAGGATGCGGCCCTGTTCGCCTTGTCCCAAGGAGAGGTCTTTGAAGAGAAGATTGCCGCCTCATTTAAACGACGGCGCGAAATTGCGCTGTCTATTTTGCAAGGGTTTCCAAATATTCCGATGATTGCGCCGCGTGGGGGAATGTATCTGATGTTGGATGTCCGCAAAACGGGGTTAAGCGGGATTGAATTTGCAAATCGGTTGCTGGATGAACGATCCATTGCCGTGATGCCCGGGGAGAGTTTCGGAGACTCTGCGGCAGGTCATATACGTGTGGCAATGACAATCACAGATGATCGTTTTGGCGATGCCCTGCGAGGTCTATGCGAATATGCAGAAAGTTTGATGCATGGCTGACCCCATATCCTCAATCCGCAATTTGGGGCCTGCGGTTGAAGAAAGCTTTGCTCGCGCTGGGATCACGAGTGCTGAAGAGTTACGTGAAATGGGCGCGGATGCCGGGTATCTACGTCTGTTGCAATCAGGGTCACGGCCCCATTTCATTGCCTATTACGCATTGGTCATGGGGTTGCAGGGGCGGTCATGGAATGATCTGGATGACACTGAAAAGGCTGCCTTGCGTGTGCGATTTGACGCGTTAAAGGCCCAGGTCACAACACCATCTGCCCCCGCAGGGATCGAAGCAGTTCTGGATAAAATCGGCGTTGGAATACGTCGTAATAAATAGGTTTAGGCGCGACGTTTTTGCATCGCAAGCCAGATCAAAGCCCCGCCCGCAAGTGTTAAGAACGGGACCATCGCAATATTCACGGCGGTCCACCCTTCTACAGGAGAGCCACCAGAACAATTCATCAATCCACCAGATGACAGCGACGCGACCGTTACACCGCCGAAGACAAAAAAGTCATTCATTCCCTGAACAATTCCTTTTTCTTCGGGATTATGGGCCGATGCCAGCATCGTTGTGGCGCCAATAAAGCCAAAGTTCCAACCAACACCTAATAGGATCAAGGCAAGGAAGAAGTTTTCAACATCGACCCCCTGCAACGCCACGGCACCTGCGCAGCCCAATATAAACAAGCCCGCTGCAACAATCTTGGCGGTGCCAAACCGCGCGATCAAATGGCCTGTGAAAAAGGATGGGATAAACATCGCCAATACGTGGGCCGACACAACATCGGCGGCAGTATTTTGTTCAAACCCGCATCCAACCACCGCCAATGGCGTTGATGTCATCACAAGGTTCATTAATGCGTAGGATACCATCGCACAGATCATGGCGACGGCCACAGTGGGTGTTTTCATAATTTCCCAACGGCTGCGACTAACAGGTGCATCTGCGCGGCGAGGTTCAGGCTTTGGGATGTTTAAGGCCAAAAACAGAAGTGACCCAAACACGTTGATCGCAATCATCGCCAGATAGGTGCCCATAAACGGTACAACCATGGACTGAGCGGTCACTTTAACCAATTGCGGCCCGATCAATGCGGATGCAAGTCCACCCGCCATGACATAAGATATCGCTTTAGGGCGAAACGCTTCGCTTGCTGTGTCAGCTGCTGCAAAACGGTAAAATCCTTGTGCAGACATGTATATTCCCGTCAAAAACGACCCCAACAAGAATACCTCAAACGAATGCAGGTACAGCCCATATGCACCAACCGCACCACCCATCGCGCCGCCAAAGGCACCTACAAAAAATCCAACACGTCGACCATAGCGCTGCATAATCATCGACAGTGGATTTGCCGCCAACATTGATCCCAAAACAATCAATGAAATCGGCAGGGTGGCATAACAAGGGTTGGGCGCCAACGTCTGTCCCGCCAGTCCCCCAATTGTAAAGATCATAGGCATCTGTGATCCAAGGATCGCCTGCGCCAAAACCAAAACTGTTACGTTAAATTTCGCGCGTTTATGTGCGCCAGCATCCGTGCCAATATCAGTATGTGTCATACGCATCCCTTAGGAGCCTGACCGCATCCCTGCAAGCAAAAAGTGCGAAACCTGCCTCACGTCACGTGTAACATTGCGCATCCACCCAAAATGCGTAGTCTGAGCCTATGCAAAGTGCCGCAAAAATTTTGGTTCTATCTGGTACCCGAGAAGGGGTGGAAGTGATCCAACGTTTACAGGAAAAACAAGTGTATGTAATCGCCTCTGTCGCGGGTGATGCACGCACGCGCGTTACGTTCACAACCCCCGTTCATTTTGGTGGGTTTGCCACACAGGCTGATTTCGCGGATTTCCTTGGCAAAAATGAAATCACGCATGTGTTGGATGCAAGTCATCCAAACGACCCGCAGATATCGGTTCAAACCAAACAGTGGTGCCGCGGACTTGATGTGAAATTCCTGAACATCACACGATCTGGATGGCGTGCGGAGGCAGGGGATAGGTGGCACATTGTGGCCCGTGAAGCGGATGTTGCGCCGGTAATCACAGACCCCGCGCGGGTATTTTTGGCGACAGGGCGCATGCGATTGTCCGAATTTTCGAATTTGGATCACTGTTATTTATATTGCCGTCAGATTGATGTTGCCCCTGATGCCTTTCCATTTTCAAATGGCGAATATGTGTTGGGCCATCCCCCCTTTAGTGTCGAAGATGAAATGGCGCTGTTTGAACGTTTGAAAATAGATTGGCTGGTTTTGCGCAACTCAGGGGGGGAACGTAGTATGTCAAAATTGATCGCCGCGCGCCATTTGGGCCTGCCCGTCGCTATGATTGATCGCCCAGCTGCGGTTTCGCCCAGCGTCGAAACCGTTGATCAGGCCTTGGAATGGTTGAAAGCATGTTAAATGAACGTTTGATATTAGGGGATGCTTGTGTCGCAGAAGGGGCTGCATGGCTTGCTGCGCATGATCCACGTTTTGCCGAGGCCTTGGAAATAACGGGCCCTTTGCCCCTGCGTTTGCGCGAGGGGGGATTTCATCAACTGCTCTCTGCCATTGTGTCCCAACAACTGAGTGTTTCGGCCGCCGCCGCAATTTGGGCACGGGTGGAAAAGGCAGGTGTGATAACGCCCGCGGCCATTCAGAATTGCAGTGAACAGGATCTGCGCGCCTTGGGCCTTAGTCGGCAAAAAATTGGATATGCGCGCGCGCTTGCGGATGCGGGGATTGATTTTGACGCCTTACCTCAAAAACCACTGGATGATGTGCTCGCTGAATTGACTGCTGTGTCAGGTATTGGTGTGTGGACGGCGGAAATTTATGCGATGTTCAGTTTGCATCGCGCCGATGTGTTTGCCCATGCGGATTTGGCATTACAAGAGGCCGCGCGGCATTTGTTTGATCTGAATAAACGCCCAACGCCCAAGGTGATGCGCGATATGGCCGATCAGTGGCGTCCATGGAGATCGGTTGCAGCGCGTCTGTTATGGGCCTATTACAAGCACATCAATGAACGCGAGGGAGTGCGATGACACGAGTTTTATCCGCAGGACGCAAAGAACCCCAATCTGGTGACACACGCTCTGCCGTCGTGTTTTTGCATGGCTATGGCGCAAATGGCGCGGATCTGTTGGGATTGGCCGATCCATTGGCGGACCATCTGCCCGATACATTATTTGTCGCCCCCGATGCCCCTGAAAACTGTGCGGGCAGCCCGTTTGGCTATCAGTGGTTTCCAATCCCATGGATTGATGGATCAAGCGAAGAGGAAAGCAGCCGTGGCATGCAGCAGGCGGTAGAAGACCTAAACGCCTTTCTTGATGCGCTGATGGTGGATGAGGATTTGTTGCCAGAACAGGTGTGCCTGTTCGGATTTTCCCAAGGCACCATGATGTCGCTGCATGTGGCTCCTCGTCGCGAAGATCCCGTGGCAGGGATTGTTGCGTTTTCGGGGCGTTTGTTGGAACCAGAACTGCTGGCGGATGAGTTGCAATCGCGCATGCCCATCCTGCTGGTTCATGGGGATCAGGATGATGTCGTGCCGGTTCAATCCCTACCGCAAGCGGCAGAGGCATTACAAAATGCAGGCTTTAGTGATGTCTATGCCCATGTGATGAAGGGTACGGCCCACGGCATTGCGCCTGATGGGCTAAGTGTTGCGTTGGCCTTCATCCGCGATCAATTAGGGTTCTAATCGTCATAGGCCTGTAACACGGGGCAGTTCCTATTCTGACCAAGATATTGCTATATCAAGGGGCTTGATCGAATTGGATCACGATATATAGTGGTTACAAAGATATCTAATAAGTGAGTAGTGAACAAACAGGGGACCCCCCAATGGACGGCGAATTTAGGACAGACTTTGTAAGGCAACCAGTTGGATCAAATCATCATCCCGCGCTGGTGTTGAATGCGGATTATAGGCCACTTTCCTATTATCCACTGTCCCTTTGGTCCTGGCAGGATGCGGTCAAGGCGGCCTATATGGATCGGGTCGATATCGTTGCGGAATATGACACCATCGTGCGCAGCCCGACGACCGAAATCCGCATTCCGTCTGTCGTTGTTCTGCGCGATTACGTAAAACCGCAAAAGCGCGTAGCCTTCACGCGCTTTAATTTATTTTTACGGGACGGGTTTCAATGCCAATATTGCGGCTCCAAAGGGGATTTGACGTTTGATCACGTGGTTCCACGAAAATCTGGGGGCGTGACCAGTTGGGAAAATGTGGTTGCGGCCTGTTCCAAATGTAACCTGAAAAAAGGGTCCAAGGCGCTGCGCCATTCTGGCCTATCACTGCGCCAACAACCGCGCCAACCGGGTGCAGAAGAATTGCGCAATCTTGGCCGCCGTTTCCCGCCAAACCACTTGCACGAAAGTTGGATGGATTTCCTATACTGGGATACGGAATTGGAATCTTGAGGCGTCGATAAATCGCTTGTTCTTTAGAAGCGGCACATGGTGGGTGCGTTTCCAACTCGTAAAGTTAAAGCGTATTTAAATCTGCAACCATCATGTCACCGTTTCATCGCCAGTTCGAGATTAGTGACTGACCTGAGATAGCGCGATATTTTGGGTTTGGTTTTTAAATCGAAGTTCAAGCACACGCCCGTGGGCGGTTAACAGGGCTGAGGAAACGAAGCCCCACCCTTTGGGGCGGGCGTGGGCTGGACCACGCGCGATTAGTCTTGGCTACGCTTCGACCGCGCATGATCTGGGTGAATGAAATCAAAGATTTCTTGAAGACATTTCATAAATCCAAATTTCGTCTCCAAACATTGGATTTATTCGGGTCGGTCACGATTTTGTCAAATGGTTGGTTTGTTTCCGTATAGGAGGAATATCTTACCAACGGTTCCTTGAACAACATTTAACCCAGCGGCGCATTAGTGCATCCTGATTTCCAAATAAGAAAACACAAATATGCATGGGAACAAAAGCAGGAGTTCACGCCAGTATCCTTGCATTTCTGTGGCATATTGATTAACTTTGGGTGGATTTTTGAATGCGGGTAGCAAAGCTGACTACATTAGCCACACCCCAGACATTGCCGAATGCAATGGCAACGCACAAATGACAATGACACCGACGGGGCTGATAAACGACACCAAAAATGGGGCATTGGTTTGTGCGCTTTGGGCGTGATCTATTATTTCACCGTATATTCAGATTTGGTCGAACAGGTAACCCTGACATGGTCACAGGATTTTTCAGATCGCTTTATGGGGTGTCATTTGCAATGGTACTGACATTCGGAACGTTGGTGCCAGCACTAAAATATGCATTTGACGGATATGATGCATTTTTGGGCGCACTGTCCCTGATCCCCGCTGCGGTCCTTGCAGGGTTCAGCATCGCGCGGCCGTATTCATTTTCGGGCACTGTGCCCAACGTCGAATATTCTGCCAGTGCGATTTGGTTGGCGGCAAGTCAGGGGTTGTTTTTTTCGCTGATTATGACCATGCACTATGGTGTAGAACATGCAGTGCCCGAAATCCTGTTTATTATTTTAGGCGGCATTCAGTTGATTTTGATGCAAGTACCCGACGCATCGGCGCAGCGCGATCCGCAGTTTGACACAATTGATTTGGCCTTGCCCTTCATTGCCGCCGCGGTTTTATGCGTGGGGGTGCGGATCGATGATGATATGGCGTCCATTATCATCCTCACCTCTTTGGTTATTCTATGCTAACGTGCAAGGGTTGCAGAGTACGACAGCCCCAACGCCACAGGCAATCATCGGCGTTTCGGTATTGGGTTGGCGATATTTCTATTAATATTTATGGGGTAAATTAATACCTATTTTATAATAGTCTGTTTTTAAACTATTATTTGTTATTTCACGCGCTTGACTGTGCAATTCAACCCTATATAACGCCCCAATGAATTGCACGGGGGTTGGCCCCGTGTTTTAACTTTAGGGTCATCTTCGATGAAAACATTCTCTGCAACGCCAGCAGACATCGACAAGAAGTGGATCATCATCGACGCCGAGGGCGTTGTTTTGGGCCGTCTTGCATCGATTGTTGCAACACGTCTGCGTGGCAAACACAAGCCATCATTCACACCACACATGGATTGTGGCGACAACGTAATCGTTATCAATGCTGATAAAATTCAAATGACAGGCAACAAGCGTCAAGAGAATTTCTATTGGCACACGGGCCACCCAGGTGGCATCAAATCACGCACGAAACAGCAGATCCTAGAAGGCGCCCATCCAGAGCGCGTTGTGACGTTGGCTGTTAAGCGGATGTTGCCTGGCAACCGCCTAAGCCGCCAAATCATGACCAACCTACGCGTTTACGCGGGGTCTGAGCATCCGCATGAAGCACAATCACCAGAGGTTTTGGACGTGAAGTCTATGAACCCTAAAAACACACGGGTTGCATCATAATGAGCGAAGAAATCAAATCCTTGGGCGACCTAGAATCCGTCGCCGGCGGTGCAGAAGCAGTTGTTGAAATTGCAGCACCTCGTGAACCCGTTCGTGACGAATTGGGCCGTTCATACGCAACAGGTAAGCGTAAAGACGCTGTTGCACGTGTTTGGATCAAACCAGGTTCAGGCAAAGTCACAGTCAACGGCAAAGAGATGAACGCATATTTCGCGCGTCCTGTTTTACAAATGATCCTACGCCAACCATTCCAGGTTGCAGGCGTTGAAGATCAATTTGACGTGATGGCAACTGTCAAAGGCGGCGGTCTGTCTGGTCAGGCGGGCGCGGTTAAGCACGGTATTTCAAAAGCGCTTCAGCTTTATGATCCTGCATTGCGTGGCGCATTGAAAGCCGCAGGCTTCCTAACACGCGATAGCCGCGTTGTGGAACGTAAGAAATACGGTAAGCGCAAAGCACGTCGTTCTTTCCAGTTCTCAAAGCGTTAAGTCGTTTTACAAACAAGATTTACAAAAGGATCCAAATTATTTTGGGTCCTTTTTTTGTTGGGGGGGACACATGCAATATGTTTACTTGCTGATTGCCGTTGTGTTTGAAGTATCGGGAACCATGTTGTTACCCGTCAGTCAAAATTTCACGCGCCTGATGCCCACTGCTGCGTTGATTGCATGTTATTCTGCATCGTTTTATTTTCTGACGCTTGCGTTGAACACCATGCCGATTGCGGTGGTTTATGCCACGTGGTCGGGGTTGGGTATATTTCTGATCACAGTGTTTGGATATTTTGTGTTCCAACAATCCCTAGAGTGGCGGTCAATTTTGGGATTGGTGATGATTGTCGGTGGGGTTGTTTTGGTCAACACCTATGCCCCGCATAAATAAATGACGTAGTTTAATCGCGATCGCAACCATAATAGACGGCACCATAAAGCGCCGTCCGCAAATATTTGAACTTAATTGTCTTTCTTCGTCATCCGTTTGCGTTCATGCGGGTCAAGGTAGCGTTTGCGCAGGCGGATGGATTCTGGCGTCACCTCAACCAATTCGTCGTCGTTGATATAGGCAATCGCCTCTTCCAATGAAAAATTGATATGTGGGGTTAGGCGCACCGCATCATCAGACCCAGAGGCGCGCACGTTGGTTAATTTTTTACCCTTCAGTGGGTTCACCTCAAGATCATTATCGCGGCTGTGTTCACCGATAATCATGCCCTGATAGACTATGGCCTGCGGGCCGACAAACATACGGCCGCGCTCTTCTAGGTTCCAAAGCGCATAGGCGACCGCCTCGCCATCTTCCATGGAAATCAACACACCCGCGCGACGTCCGGGGATTGGCCCCTTATAGGGGGCCCAACCATGGAACACGCGGTTCATGATGCCTGTGCCGCGTGTATCGGTTAGGAATTCGCCATGATATCCGATCAATCCACGCGCAGGAACGTGGGCGACGATGCGTGTTTTTCCCGCGCCCGCGGGGCGCATTTCGACCAAATCGCCCTTGCGGGCGCCGGTGATTTTTTCGATGACAGCGCCCGAATAATCGTCATCCACATCAATGGTGACTTCTTCGATGGGTTCTAGGCGTTGACCGTCCTCTTCGCGCACCAAAACCTGGGGGCGAGAGATGGACAATTCAAATCCCTCGCGGCGCATGTTTTCAATCAAAACACCCATTTGCAATTCACCGCGCCCTGCAACCTCGAACGCCTCACCGCCCGGGGTGTCGGTGATTTTGATGGCCACATTGCTTTCGGCCTCTTTCATCAGGCGATCACGGATCACACGCGATTGTACTTTTTTACCCTCACGCCCTGCAAGCGGGCTATCGTTGATGCCAAATGTGACGGTGATGGTGGGCGGATCGATGGGTTGCGCCTCAAGCGGTTCATCAACGGCCAATGCGCAAAGCGTGTCGGAAACGGTGGCCTTGCTCATCCCTGCGATTGTGACGATGTCGCCTGGTGTCGCCTCATCAATTTCCTGTTGTGCTAATCCGCGGAATGCAAGGATCTTGGTCACGCGGAACTGTTCGATTTTTTGTCCCACACGCGACAGCGCTTGGATTGTTGCACCAACCTTTAGCGTTCCGCTTTCTACGCGGCCAGTCAAAACGCGGCCGATAAAATTATCGCTCCCCAATGTTGTGGCCAACATGCGGAAATCTTCATCCACGCGCTGCAATTGGCACGGGGCAGTGACATGGTTTACGATCAGATCGAAAAGTGCTGACAAATCCTTGCGCGGGCCATCCAATTCATGATCTGCCCAGCCGGAACGGCCTGATGCATACATGTGCGGGAAATCCAACTGATCGTCGGTCGCATCCAAGGCCGCGAACAAATCAAAACATTCGTCCAATGCACGATCAGACTCTGCATCGGGTTTATCAACCTTGTTCAACACAACAATTGGTCGCAATCCCATGGCCAACGCTTTGGATGTCACGAATTTCGTCTGTGGCATTGGCCCTTCTGCGGCGTCCACCAATAGGACAACACCGTCGACCATGCTTAGGATACGCTCAACCTCAGCGCCGAAATCCGCGTGGCCCGGGGTGTCAACGATGTTGATACGCGTGTTTTTCCATTCGACGGATGTACATTTCGCCATGATCGTGATGCCACGTTCACGTTCCAAATCGTTACTATCCATCGCGCGTTCGGCCACAGCCTGATTTGCGCGGAACGCGCCCGATTGTTTTAGAAGTTCGTCAACAAGGGTGGTTTTACCGTGGTCAACGTGCGCGATAATCGCGATATTGCGTAGTTCCATGTGCAGGAGTTACCTAAACTAGTGATGTTTGGGCACCGCCTATCCGCAAAACGTCTAAATTGCCAGACCCTATTGGGTCGCAGGGCAAGTTTCTTCGCCCTGCGGAAAAATTATGTGGATTTAGTGGTTCAAATGAATATTAAACGCAGATCGCAATGCTGCTTCGGTTTCTGGGTCAAACCGCGCGTTTGTGGGTTCGCTGAGGATTGCATCTTTGCGTTGTGTGGCATTGGCCAATAGATCGGGTTTTCCGTTTTCAACCCATTCCTTGGGGCTACTGCGATCGCCCAGCGCGGGGTAGATGTATTCGGTTTGCATCAGTTTCAGGGTTTGATCCGATCCCAAATAATGCCCTGGCCCTGTTAGGCAGGTTTCGCGAATGACCTCAAGGCTGACGCTATCTTCGGTGACATCAATCCCTTTAACGCAGCGCAGCGCCTGACCGATGATATCATCGCCCAAGATCAGGCTTTCGTGACAGAACCCCAGTAGGGATGCGTGCATGCCCACAGATTCATAAACCATGTTCAACCCCGTCAAACCCGCCATCAGATTTGAATTCATCTGTTCCCATCCTGCCTGCATATCAGGCAGTTTCGCATCCGCGATCCCCGCCGCGGCACCACCTGGAATGCCATAGAATTGGTGCATCTGCGCGCAACCCGCCGTCAACAGGGCCTGTTCACCACTGCCCCCTGACATGGCACCTGTGCGCAGATCGGAAACAAATGGCCATGTGCCAAAGATTGCGGGATGCCCAGGTTTAATTGAATGCACATAAACCAATCCCGCCAAACATTCTGCCACGGCCTGAACGATTGCACCTGCGATGGGGGCAGGGGCGGTTGCGCCTGCTTGTCCCGCGCTTAGCAACAACACGGGCATGCCCGCCTTGATGCATTCCTCCATCACTTCGCAGCTTTCTGTTGCGAATTTCATGGGCGGAACAACAAAACAGTTTGAATTAGACACAAACGGACGTTCGCGCCATTTATCCTCGCCCCCTGCCATGATGTGCAGCATTTCAATGGCATCTTTGACGAAGCTGGGTTCGGTAAAGGATGTTCCGACATGTTTTTTGGTGCCGCTACAGCAGGCATAGATCGTGTTCAAGTCCATTTCGCGGTTATCAAGGATATCACGCGCCACCATGGGACGTTGTAGGAAATGAATATTGTCCAAACGATCTGTAATACGTGCTGCATCATGCAAATCCTGTAACGTACTGTCACGATAATTTTTTCCGTCAACATCTACCATATGGACGGCTGCACCCGCTGTTCCAAAATGTACGCGTGTTCCTCCCAAGGTTAGGTCGTGTTTTGGATCACGACCATGCAGCGTGATTTCCCGATTGGCCGAGGCCAGCGCATCTTCGACCAATGAACGGGGGAAACGCAGGCGTCCATCATCGCCCAAAATCGCACCAGCGGCTGTCATGTAATCAACGCCGCTTTGTGGCGCTTCTGATAGGCCGATTTGTTCCAGCGCATCAAGTGCGGCTTGGTGAATACGCTCCATCCCTTCTTGGGTCAGGGGGCGATATTGGCCACCTTCTAAACCTGCGCGAACGGGGCGCAGATGTTCTGCAAGTGGAGCTGAGCGGGTTTGACGGCGGGCGCTTCTGCCGCCTGCGCGACGGGGGGTTTCTGATGTCATTGCAACGTTTCCGATTGTTAAAGTGTTCTGAAGGCGGAAGGGTTCAGAACAAAACAGGTGCGCCGCGTGCCGCGCGGCCACGGCAGGCACCGATCACAACGATCACAAGCGTATGTTTAGATGTCATAGACTGCATGGTCACCCCGTGTGTTGCGGAATAATTGAGGCGAAGCAGTGGAGTCGTCTAGCCGATTTGCGACCTATGTCGCATTTGGACTATTCCGTACTGCAAACTTGGTTTCCATAATCGGCCATGCATTTTTTATAGGTGCAATATTGTATCTCGCTGTCGCGCTCGAAACTGTTGACATCTTTCTCAACTATTTCTTGATAATTCACGTAAGCTTGGCGCTTTTTTTTGGCAGACGTTTTTCCAACCATCAAACCAACAAATAGATTTCCCAGTTGGGTGTTCTTCGATCCGGGTGCGGTCACGGACGCGTAATTCGATTTTTTCGGGAATGTTTTATTCCAGATCACAGCGCAGTAATCCTTAGTTTCCCTCATGAAAGTTTAAAAAAATTAATCCTTTTGGATTGAATAACAGGTCATTGGTGTGTGGGGGGTTAACCTGAAGCCAGAAATAGCGAATACCTACACCGCACAAAGTAGGGTATCTCCGATGGCGCTCGCAACACCAACTGAAAAGCAAATTCGCATTCTCGTCGCAGACGATCATGAGATGATATTGGACGTTGCGCGGATGTATCTGGATCAACAGGGTGACATGTCTGTTGTCACGGTGCCGGATCTTGATGCTGCTTTGAATGCTTTTCGAGAAGAAGGGCCATTTGACATCGTTATACTTGATTATCAAATGCCGGGTATGGACGGCCTAGCAGGATTGCAAAAAATGGTTGCGCTTGCCGGAGATCGCCCTGTTGCAATTATCACCGGTAACGCAACGCGAAACCTGATGAACCAGTCATTAGATGCGGGTGCAGCAGGGATTATTTCAAAAACGCTACCGATGCGATCCTTGGCTAATTCAATTCGTTTTATCCATTCTGGTGAAACGTATATGCCGCTTCATTTGATGCAGGATGAACCAAAGAAGAGAGCCGCCGAGTCAGGCCCGTTAAGTGGGCGTGAAATGACAGTCCTCGGACACTTGGGCGAGGGGCGAAAGAATAAAGAAATCGCAAGTGCACTGGGCCTATCTGAAGGCACAGTTAAAATGCATGTCATGTCGATTTGTAGAAAGTTAGAAGCAACAAATCGTACGCAGGCTGTTGTGATCGCACGCGATATCGGGTTGTTATAACGCTTGATGCATTTGTATTATGAGTATCGAACACACAAGCTAGATTGCGTGTGGTTTTCAAAACGCGACTTGTTGTGTCGTTCCTAACGGTAAAAAAACATAGTTATTTAAGATCTCCAGGCCGTTTGCGTCTATCCGTTTACTTCGCCTCTTTGATCATTAACGGCCCAATGTGACAGGATGTAAGCAAAGGACATGCAAAATAAAAAACGCCCGCTGAGTGCGGGCGTCTTTTTCACAAATGTGCAGATGGTCTTATAGATACATCATGCCTGAGCGCATTTGGCGTTTTGCAGAATTTTCAGATGATTTTGCAAGCCAAAGCAGAGTGAATGTGATGATACGTACGAACATTGTCTGTCTCCTTATTTCAAGAAGGCAGATACAGGTGTCAGCACAAGTGGAGTAGCCAGATAATCTGCATAACCGTTATGCAGGGAATGCAGATTATCGTTTGTATTGCTTAGAAAATGATCCAGTACAGGACAACAAGAACCGCAACCGCGATCAACAATTTGGTGGTTCCTGACATTCCACCCGCCTCTTGTGGAGCAGAGGCCGCAGGGGCCGCTGATGTGGGTTCCGGTGTTTCGGTTGGTGCGGGTGCAGGTTCTGCCGCGGGTTCTGGGTCTGTGGCGGGCACGAATTCTGGTGCGGCGCTTGGGGCGGCATCGGCGCTGTCATCGGCAGGTGCCTGATATTTCCAATCCAAGGTGCGATTGGCCAAATCCTCTTGTCCCGCTAGCGGTGTGCTTGGTTTAATGCCTGACCCTTCACCTGATCCACCACCGAATTGCGCATCCAGAAGGGTGACCAATTCATCTTTTTTTAGGCTCATAGACGCGTCAACGCCAAGGGCTGTTAATTCCTCAACCAACTGAGCTTTGGTTTTTTTACTGTTTTGTGTCATTCTGTCTCTCCCCTGTTGTCTTTTGTTTTTTGACGACTTCGTTTTTTTGTATAAACAGACGCTAACACGGATCAGAAATAAAACAATACGCGACTATAGTTGCATATGGGCGTTGAATTTGTGGCAACACCGTTACCAAACTTCGGGATCAATGCCCTGTTCGGCAAGTTTGGCGAATTTATCCTGCAGATACCGTTGAAACGATTGTTTTTCATATTCGCCTGTGACGACGTATTCGAGCGATGACAAATAATGAAACGGTTTCAGATAGCCAGGCAGGCGAAACACCTCTTTGGCGGCCCCCTCTGCGTTTTGCGTGTAGATCAGTGTTGTTGGTGTGAAATGAATGCCCTGACTTTGGATCCAATCACGCTCTTCCATCGCTTTGCCGTCAAATCCAACCACTTCTCTTGCGCCCCACAGGTCCAATTGCAAAACCAGAGCATGTTCATTCAGATAATCGGTGATTTCGCTGCGTTTGAAATTCACCTCATGCAATTCGCGGCAATAGGGGCATCCAGCCTGTTCAATCAGAACAACCAAAAATTTACCCTCGTCCTCGGCTTCTTGGACATCATCGGCTAATTCGAGGAAAGAGTGATGAAACCAGGGTTGTTTATGTAAACCATCGTCCCCGACCTCGGCCAGAACCGTTTGGGGCAGCAGATACAGCAGCGCTGCGATGAACGGGAATAAACGCTTCATTTTCACCTCCATTTTCACGAAACATACCACAAAATTGGATTTGCGTCATTCACGATGACGCGATGTCCTACTGGATACGGGCAGACCTGTGTTTTAGGCTTAAGCAAAAAAAGAGGATCGCATGGATCAAACTGTCATTGATAAGATCAAAGCAAGCTTTGCGCGTCAAAGTTACATGACAACCCTTGGCGCTGCGTTGGATCACATTGAAACTGGGTTAGTCAGCATTCGGGCCCCCATGTCGGATCATATCCTGCAACAACACGGGTTTGCACATGCGGGTGTTGCGTTTTCCATGGGGGATAGTGCGGCAGGCTATGCGGCACTGACATTAATGCCGGCCGAGGCTGAGGTTTTGACAACCGAGATGAAGATCAACCTATTGGCCCCCGCAAGTGGGGATGTGATTATCGCCAAGGGGCGTGTTATTAAGGCAGGCCACCGTTTGACAATCGTGGGGGCAGATGTTTTTGCCATAACTGGTGATCAGGAAAAACACATCGCGATTTTACAAGGCACAATGATTTCAAGCTAATGTGATGACTTTTCCCTGCGGCGCGTCCTATATAGGGAATAGGATGCAGAGATCGGAGTTGGTATGAGACTTATTTTTATTGTGGTGTTTCTATTGCTGGCTTGGGTACAGGCCGCAACAGCGGATCAGGCGCGTGTTGCGCAACTTTTTGATGCGCTGAATATGGATGAAATTATTTCCATCATGCAAGATGAAGGCAAACTTGATGCCGTCGCCACGATTGAAATCTATGCAGAGCGCGCTGTTGATTATGAGGTCAAAGCACAGATTGATCGCATTTTCGATAAAACGGAAATGCGGGTCGTGTTGATCAACCTGACATATGAGAACATGAATGACGCACAAATCTCTGCGGCAACCGACTTCCTCAACAGCGATGTTGGCATGCGTGCGAACACCTTGGAAACAACCGCGCGACGCGCCATTTCGGATGACGTGATCGAGGAATATGCACTGTCGCAATTCGACGATGCAAGCGAACTGCCCCGTTACAAACAGTTTCAGGATTTGATCACGACATTGGATTTGATAGATCAAAACACCTACGGCGCGATGGGCGCGCAATATGTTTTCATGCGCCAATTGACGGGGACAGACGCATTGGGATTAACCGATGATGCGATCACCGAACTACTTATGGCCAGCGAAGAGGAATTGCGCGCGGGAATTACCGAATGGCTATATGGTTTTTTCAACATGGCCTACGCTCCACTCAGTGATGCGGATTTGGAAACCTATATCGCCTTTCAAAAATCGGATGCGGGTCAGGCGCTTAACCGGTCCTTATTTGCGGGCTTTAATGAACTCAGCGCGCGGCATGCCCAAAAAATGGGGGCGATGGTCGCGGAATTGTTGCAGGTGCGGGATTTATAAGCCCCACGCATGTTGACATTTTCCATGCCCCCTTGCATAAGCAGGCTCTCATTGGCGGGGATTCCCCGCCTTTCTTTATCACATACGTCCATTGGGACGCGCAGTTTGGGGCGATGCAGCCTGCATCACAACACCTAAATTCAGGGGCCGAAAAACGCGGAAACGAAAAGGAAAGACGCATGTTTGCTGTCCTAAAGACTGGCGGTAAGCAGTACAAAGTTCAATCGGGCGATTTGCTTCGTGTTGAAAAATTGGCTGCAGACGCAGGTGAAACAGTTCAATTCAATGAAATTCTAATGCTTGGCGGGGACGCACCCGTTGTTGGTTCTCCGCGAGTTGATGGCGCGGCAGTGCAGGCCGAAGTGATCGACCAGATCAAAGGCCCAAAGACAATCAACTTTGTTAAGCGTCGTCGTAAGCACAGCTCGCAACGTACAAAAGGCCACCGTCAACAACTTACATTGTTGCGTGTAACTGAAATCCTGTCTAATGGCGCCGATGCATCAGGCATCAAAGCAGCAGTTGGCGCAGGTTCAGTTGCCTCAGCCGCACCAGTTGCTGCGGCAAAGCCAGCAGCGAACGCCAAACCTGCAGCACCTGCAGCAGCGGCAGGCGCAGATGACCTGAAGAAACTTTCAGGTGTTGGCCCAGCTCTTGAGAAAAAGCTACACGCAGCAGGCGTGACATCCTTCGCGCAGATTGCAGCGTGGACAGATGCCGATGTAGCTGCTATGGACGAGCAACTGTCATTCAAAGGCCGTATCGAACGTGAAGGTTGGATCGCTCAGGCCGCAGAATTGGCAAACTAAGGAGACGAAGGAATGGCACATAAGAAAGCAGGCGGTTCATCCCGTAACGGTCGCGACTCAGCTGGTCGTCGTCTTGGCGTAAAAATCTTTGGCGGTCAGGCTGTCATCCCAGGCAACATTATCGTGCGTCAGCGCGGCAACAAGTGGTGGCCGGGTGAAGGCGTAGGTCAAGGTAAAGACCACACGCTATTTGCAACAGTCGAAGGCCAAGTGAAATTTCACAAGGGTCTAAAAGGCCGTACATTTATTTCAGTACTTCCGACAGCGGAGGCCGCTGAATAAGCCGAAAACCGAAAAGTTAAGTTTTCAAAAAGGGGATCGGCAAAGCGCCGGTCCCCTTTATTTTTTATTAACCAATGTTGGTGCAGCTAGGATCACATCCAACAAAACGAAACTGGAAATGACAGATGTATGTCGCAGTCACATCATTGGCGGCCTTCGCCTTTAGCCAGATCGCCACGCCAGGACCGGCGAATATGGCGATGTTGGCCGCGGGTGCGCGTCTGGGATTTCGCGCGGCATTGCCGTTTATGTTTGGTGTGTTGCTGGGCAAACAATTGATCATCTGGCCCATTGGCTTTGGCTTGATGGAATTGGCCACCCAAGTGCCGCTTTTGTTTTTGGCCCTTAAATACATTTCGGCGGCCTATATTTTATGGCTTGCTTGGCGTGTGGCGAATATGCGATTGAATGTTGATCATGAACCTGTGGGATTGGGGTTTCGGGCAGGATTGTTCGTGCATCCCCTAAATCCCAAAGCATGGATGATGATCACATATAGTTTTTCCAATTATGTGGCTGTGGATGCCCCTGTATGGATCGCCACGGCGTGGATTGCGGGCACATTGTTCGTAATACAGGCGATTTGCCACCCAATTTGGACTTTTTTCGGTGATCGTATCGCCAAAACTATAATAGGCACCCCCTTTGAACGTTATTTGATGTGGGGACTGGCAGGATTGACCGTTGCGTTTGTTCTGTTTGCTCTTTTAAGAGGAGAATTTTGATATGAAACTTGATGCGATCACAACACAGCCCGTTGTTGAAACCGCGCGCTTTGTGTTGCGTCCTTTGCGGCGCTCTGATGCGGGGTTGATTGAGTTTTACACAAAGGACGAACGCGTCGCGCGTCAAACGACGACGATCCCGCATCCTCTGCCTCCGGGGGCGACAGAAACTTTTATCAATCGGTGTTTATCGGTTGAGCGGGAAGAGGACGTCTGGGCCATTGATGCAAGTGCCGCAGGCTGGTCCGAAGTGGTCGGTTTGGTCAGCCTTGAACGCCTCAGCCGCAACCAATCCGAATTGGGGTATTGGGTGGCGCCCGCGTTTTGGAACCAAGGCGTAGCATCCGAGGTATCCGCCGCGATCATTGAGGCGAACCCAATGGAAAATGACACTATCTTTGCCGCCGTGTTTCAGGACAATCCCGCCTCTGCGCGTGTGTTGACCAACTGTGGTTTCGAATACGTCGGCGATGCCGAGGCCTTTTCCGTTGCTCGCAACGCCAAGGTTGCGACATGGACCTATATTCGTAAGTTTACCTAAGGCGCTATAATGTCAACACGCACAGCACATATTTCACCACGAGGGTCCGTTTCCGGCACGCCGATGGCGCGGCCGATGGGCCAAATGTCGTGATATTTGAGATAACGAAAACACGTATTTTCACACAGATCGTTTGGTTCTGCGCCCCGCCTATATCGGGGATGCGGGGCGTGTTGTACAGATAATGGAGTACGATATATCAAAATGGCTGATCCCTGTGCCTGATCCATATACGCTGACAGATGCCCAAGATTGGCTGTCCTCGCTGCGTTTTGAACGGGGGCGTTATGTTTGGGCGATCACCCTTGATGGGGAGGTGATTGGCATGATTGGAATTGATCCCACGCTAGGATATTGGATTGCCAAAGAACATTGGGGACAAGGGTATGTGCGTGAGGCTGCGCATGCCATGTTGTCGGCCTATTTCCATGATCCTTTTGCCGTTCCAATTTACAGCAGTTATTTTGTTGAAAACGAACGCTCTGCACGTGTTTTGGCGCGTCTGGGCTTTTCACCCATGGGCAAACCAATAGCCACGCGATCAACCGCTCGGCAAAGTGAATTGCCCTTACAGAAATGATCCTAACGCCAGAACAATGGACGGCGTTAAACCCACTTATCTTTGATGGTGCGCGGGTTCATATACAACCCATTCAGACATCTGATGTCGACGTTTTCTTGGACATTAATGGACGTGAAAGTGTTTCTAAGAACTTTGCCACATGGCCCTATCCCCTTCCACGGGATTATGTCGAACGGCGTGTTGCGGGCATGCGGTGGAAGAACGGATGGAGATGTGGTTTCGCTATCGATGTGTCCGGCATTGGAATGATCGGTGGCATTTCCTTTGGATCACCCAGCCAAGGGGGCAAACAGGATATGGAAATTGGATATGGTTTGCATCCTGATCACTGAGGGCAGGGATACATTACAGAAGCTGCTGAGTTGATTTGTGAATATCTGTTCCAACGCTATCCAATCGAAAACATCATCGCCTATGCGAATTTGGACAATATTGGATCGCAGCGGGTTTTAGAGAAGTGTGGGTTTCAAAATGTCGGGGAAGAGGATCAAAAATCCCCCGTGCGTGGAACCGTTGATCGTTTGTATCGATTTGAACGCTAGCGCACGTAACACAAACGCGTGCAGGCTTGTTCCTGCGAGTGTTTTGACATATGCCACCAACAGAATAGAATTAGAGGCACAACCATGAAATTCCTAGACCTGACCAAAGTCTACATACGTTCGGGATCGGGCGGGGGCGGTGCGGTCAGTTTTCGCCGCGAAAAATTCATCGAATATGGCGGCCCTGATGGGGGCGACGGCGGCAATGGCGGATCGGTTTGGGCCGAGGCGGTCGAGGGGTTGAACACCCTTATTGATTTTCGTTATCAACAACACTTTTTCGCAGATAACGGTCGGCCCGGCATGGGATCACAACGTTCGGGTGCGAATGGTGAAGATAAGGTTTTATACGTCCCTGTTGGAACCGAAATTCTGGACGAAGATCAGGAAACATTAATCGTGGACTTAACGGCCGTGGGCGATCGTGTTTTGTTGGCCAAGGGGGGCAATGGCGGTTTTGGAAACTTGCATTTTAAATCCTCAACCAACCAAGCTCCACGGCGCGCAAATCCGGGGCTTGAGGGGATTGAGCGCACCCTTTGGTTGCGCCTGAAACTGATTGCGGATGCGGGTCTGTTGGGGTTGCCGAATGCGGGCAAGTCCACCTTTTTGGCCGCAACATCAAATGCGCGTCCCAAAATTGCGGATTATCCGTTCACCACGCTTTATCCAAATCTGGGTGTGGTCGGCATTGATAACGTCGAATTTGTTGTGGCCGATATTCCGGGTCTGATCGAGGGCGCGAGCGAAGGTCGCGGTTTGGGGGACTTGTTCCTAGGGCACGTGGAACGCTGTGCGGTGCTGTTGCATTTGGTGGATGGAACCTCGGACACATTCCTTGAGGATTACAAAACCATCATTGGCGAATTGGAAGCCTATGGCGGTGAATTGGCGCAAAAGCCGCGCATCACCGTTTTGAATAAGGTTGACGCACTGGACGAAGAAGAACGCGACTATTTCAAAGCCGAATTGGAACGCGTCAGTGGAGGGTCCGTCCTATTGATGTCGGGTGTCAGCCGCGAAGGAACGGATACAGTATTGCGTGCCCTGCGTGCACAGATTGATGACACCCGCCTGCGTGAAAAGAAATCGCAAGAGGAGCCGCAGAAATGGCAACCCTAAGCGGGGCAAAACGGCTTGTGGTGAAAATCGGATCTGCGCTTTTGGTGGATCAACGCACGGGCAAATTGCGCCAAGATTGGTTGAAAACACTGGCTGCAGATGTTGCCGCGCTGAAGGCTGCGGGCAAGGATGTTGTGTTGGTCTCTTCTGGTTCAATCGCATTGGGGCGGGGTGCGTTGGGGCTTCCCGTTGCATCCCTACCGCTTGAGCAAAGTCAGGCGGCTGCCGCCGTTGGTCAAATCCAATTGGCCCGCGCCTATGAAGAGGTATTGGAACCTTATGGCATTACAACTGCACAGATTTTGGTCACGCTTGAGGATAGCGCAGACCGCCGCCGTTATTTGAATTCACGGGCAACAATGGAAACCCTACTATCTATGGGGGCGGTTCCGATTGTGAACGAAAATGACACGGTCGCCACAGATGAAATTCGTTATGGTGATAATGACAGATTGGCGGCCCAAGTTGCGGTGACGGTTGGGGCGGATGCTCTGGTCCTATTGTCGGACGTGGATGGGTTTTATTCGGCCAATCCCAACGTGGACGCAACTGCCAAACGTTTTGACGTGATTGATGTCATCACCCCCGAGATCGAGGCGATGGCAGGTGATGCGGGATCAGGATTGTCCAAGGGCGGCATGAAAACAAAATTGATGGCTGCGAAAACCGCCATTGCCGCGGGATGCGCCATGGTGATCACCGAAGGATCGCGCCTAAACCCATTGTCCGCCATTGAGCAGGGTGTGCCCAGCACATGGTTTACGGCAGTTTATGATCCACAGCGCGCACGGAAAGGGTGGATTTCATCGATGAAGCCGATGGGCCGCATTGTTGTGGATGAAGGGGCCGAAACCGCGCTTAGCAACGGCAAAAGCCTGCTGCCTGCGGGTGTGACAGGTGTTGAAGGTGAATTTGCACGCGGGGATGCGGTGGTGATTTGTTCAGCCAGCGGTCAGGAATTGGCCCATGGCATTTCCGCCTATCCATCGGATGAGGCGCGCGCCCTAATGGGGCGCAACACCAAAGATATAGAAGAAATTTTGGGATATCCGGGCCGCGCGGCCTTGGTGCACCGCGATGACATGGCGACATAAGGAATAAGGGTATGAGCGATCTTGGACAGCAGATGAACGAAATGGGCGCACGTGCACGTGCCGCGGCGTCAGTGTTGGCCTATGCATCGCCGGAGGCCAAAACCAAAGCTCTCCTGACTGCTGCCGATGCAATGGTTGCTGCGACGGATCATATTATTTCCGAAAATGCCAAGGATTTGGATTTTGGACGTGAAAAGGGCCTGACAGATGCCATGATGGACCGTCTGATGTTGGACGCGGGTCGCATCGCGGCCATGGCCGAGGGGCTGCGCACCATTGCGAGGCAGGACGATCCTGTAGGGGAAGTGATCGCAGAATGGGATCGACCCACGGGCCTTCATATCCGTCGTGTGCGCACCCCCCTTGGCGTGATCGGGGTGATTTACGAAAGCCGCCCCAATGTCACGGCAGATGCAGGGGCCTTGTGCCTGCAATCTGGAAATGCCGTTATTTTGCGCGGCGGCTCGGAAAGCTTGCACAGCGCTGCGGCCATTCACGCCTGCTTGGTGCAGGGATTACAGGCCGCAGGCCTCCCCGAAGACGCCGTTCAAATCGTCCCCACCCGTGATCGCGCCGCGGTTGAGCATTTGTTGAAGATGACCGAATTTGTGGATGTGATTGTTCCGCGCGGTGGCAAAGGGTTGGTTGGATTGGTGCAACGCGAAGCGCGCGTTCCCGTTTTTGCCCATCTTGAGGGGATTGTGCATATCTACATTGATAAATCCGCGGATCCACAGAAAACCATGGATGTGGTCCTGAATTCAAAAACGCGGCGCACAGGGATATGCGGTGCAGCAGAGTGTTTGTTGATTCATCAGGATATTTTGGACACATTGGGCCGCGATGTTTTGCGTGCGTTGATGGGGGCTGGCGTTTCGGTGCGCGGGGATGCCGCCATCGCACAATTAGAAAATGTTATCCCCGCCACGGACACGGATTGGGGCAAAGAGTATTTGGACAGCATCATTGCCGCCAAGACCGTTGCAGATGTGGACGAGGCGATTGAACATATCCAAACCTATAGCTCTGCACACACAGAATGCGTGATGTGCGAAGATATGACCGTGCGCGACAAATTCTTCGGACGGATTGACAGCGCGATCCTGATGCACAATGCCTCGACCCAATTCGCCGATGGGGGTGAATTTGGAATGGGTGCAGAAATTGGCATTGCGACTGGTAAAATGCATGCCCGCGGCCCTGTTGGGGCCGCGCAGCTTACATCGTTTAAATATCTGGTCGAAGGGAACGGAACTACCCGCGCCTAACGGTTAGGGTTGTGAATGTTTCGCGGTGGTTGAATTCCACCACGAACCCATAAGCACCTGAAACATTGGGTAATAGATGGAATTGCACGTCCGCCGGGGCAGGGAGCGCGCCTAGATCAGAGGAAAGCCGTTCCCAGTCAGGGTGGGCAACGGTTGGTCGTTCGCTTGTGGCAGTGATCCTAATGTGGTCCTCATCTGTTGTGACTTCAATTGACCCACCAAGGGTCAACTGTCGTTCCACGCACATTAACCATATATAAACCACCTGCGCCCATGTTCGGTCAATCGCACTCTCAAGATGCCAGCGCAGATCGAAACGGGGTGCGGTATAAATGGCATCGGCAATACTTTGAACCTTGGGTGCATCCATCATCTGGCCCGTTTGGTGGGTGCCAAAGGTCACGCGGAAAAATTCAATGCGCGCGCGCATCCTGACAACGGTCGTGGATCAGCGCCATTTCATGGCTTTTGACATCAAGGCTTGCGGTCATTGAAATAAGTTCTAAACCGTTGTGTATCGCACCAATTGGACTGATGATGTCGTGACAGATGCGTGCCGCAACAATGTTTGAGATGTCCAGTGACATTACTGGCCTCCGTTTAAGATAGGATTTAGGGTGATGGAAGATTTGAATGCACATTTGGAACCAGGCATGCTTGTGCGCCATCCCCAAAAACCTGAATGGGGCATCGGACAAGTGCAATCACGCATAAATGGCAAAATTACCGTTAATTTTCAGGACCATGGCAAGGTTGTCATTGACGGAACCCTTATTATGTTAGAGCTTTCTTTAACTACCCAAAGATGAAAATATATGTAAAAAATATCTTATAATTGTGCTATCAATGGTGTGATTTGTGTCATTGCTTGCCAAGCAAGGATCGACTGGTTAGATACGCGCAGAACCAAGGGAAAGCGGGTCGTATGACACAATCTTCACCACAGTTCCGCGCGAAACTTGCGCAAACTGAAGATGAGTTGCGTGCGGCGCAGCGACTTCGATATGATGTCTTTGTTGCGGAATTGGGGGGATCGGGCGACATGGTCGATCATGAGGCCCGATTAGAACGCGACGCCTTTGATCCGTTTTTCGATCACCTGATACTCTACGACGATGCGCTTATCCATAAGGGGGAACCCACCGTTGTTGGGGTCTATCGCCTATTGCCCCAAGAGGGGGCGGCGAAAATAGGTCGGTATTATTCCGAGGATGAATATGATCTGACGCCTCTTCGACAATCGGGTAGGCGTCTTTTGGAACTAGGGCGATCCTGTTTGCATGCGGATTACCGTGGTGGCACGGCGATGTATGTTTTGTGGCAGGCCTTGGCAGACTACGTAATTGAGCGCGATATCGAAATACTGTTCGGGGTTGCCAGTTTTCATGGCACATATATCGCGGATATCGCTGCACCGCTAAGCATGCTGTATCATCGCCATCTTGCGCCCCCTGACTTGCGTGTGCACGCACATGCCCATTCGGCGCAAACGATGAACCTGATCTCAGAGGCAGATTTGGACCGCAAGGCCGCGATGCTGGCAGTACCTGCATTGATCAAGGCCTATTTGCGTCTGGGCGGTGTTGTGGGGGCAGATGCCTTTGTCGATCACCGATTTAATACAACAGATGTCTGTTTGATTATGGACACCGCGAAAATGAACGAAAAGCAGCGAAATCTATATGCGCGATCCTAATAAATCTGACTGGACAGAAGAGCTTGAACCAAAGCTCTCTGATATTTCGATCCTTGGCTGGTGCCTAGTGGCAATCCGTGCTGTTCTTATGCTGTCAATCATTTCGGTTGGGATTGTGTTCCTGTTCATTGCGCGTGGGGTGGAACGCCCCTTTGTTGGGCCCCGTCGTCCCATCAGTGGACTGGTGGTGAATTGGGTCTGTCGCATTGGCACGCGCGCGATTGGGTTGCGCATGTCTGTGCGCGGGACACCTATGATGCACCCAGGTGCGGTTGTGGCCAATCATTCATCTTGGTTAGATATCATCGTGCTGAACGCCGCCAAGCGCGTGTTTTTCGTTTCCAAAGCTGAGGTGTCCAGTTGGCCTGGGATCGGGTTTTTGGCAAATATCACAGGCACGGTTTTCATTCGCCGTGAACGTCGCGATTCAAAATTGCAAAAGGATTTATTCCAAACGCGGTTGGGTTTGGGGCATAAATTACTGTTCTTTCCCGAAGGGACATCCACCGACAGTCTGCGGGTTTTGCCGTTTAAATCGACACTTTTCGCGGCGTTTTTTGAGCCCGAGCTGAAGGAAAAAATCTATATCCAAGCGGTGACTGTAAACTATCATGCCCCCAAAAATCAGGACAAGCGATTCTATGGTTGGTGGGGTGAGATGGATTTTGGCACCCACATGATCCAATCCCTTTCGGCACTCCCCCAAGGACATGTAGAGGTCGTGTTTCACGAACCACGCGCGTTGAATGAATACGACAGCCGCAAAATATTAGCTGCGGATTTGGAACAGGACGTGCGCAGCGCGCATGACTTTGACGGGAAATACTAGGCGCGCGCCGCAAGCAATGTAGTCAAGGTCTCGGCAGGGGTTTCAGTACCCCAAATTTCATCCCCAAAGGCCAAGAAATCTGTGACAGGTGTGATTTGTCGCACGATTTCGGTGCTTAGGCCGCCTTCAGCCACGATGGGAACCTCGATCATCTCGCTCCACCATGCGAACAATTCGTGTTCTGCCAATGTACCATCGCCCAAAGTTGCTCCGCTTAGGGGACCAAAGCTCACATATTCTGCGCCGGCTTCGCCTGCGATCATTCCGTCATGGCGTGATGCGCCGCAATAGGCGCCGACAATGGCCTCATCCCCCAATTCTTTGCGGGCTTTGCGCAAATTACGTGCACCATCGGGTAAATGAACACCATCCAAACCCAGACGTTCGACCATCAAAACATGGCTGTCGATCACAATCGCTACGTCCCGCGCATGACATACCTCACGCAGGGCATCGCCCGCCTTAAGGATGCGGGTTTCATCGCGAGTGGCCAGTGCCATACGCACACAGGCCACAGGATGTGCATCCAAAACACGCGCCAGATCATCGCAAAACACCGTATGATCGAAATTGGACGGTGTAATCAAATAGGTTTGTGGAAGCTCGTCTTGCGCCATCTTGGGATCCTTGGATATTTCTTCGCCCTTTTAGCGTGGAAAAACGCGCTTGACCATGGGCCATGGTGAAAATGGGCTTTCTTCTTGGGCAGGCATGACTTAAATCACGCCCAAACATAGCGGAGGTTTTCATGCCATCTTCACATCCACAACCAAGTATCGTTTTGGTGCGCCCCCAGATGGGCGAAAATATTGGTGCTGCGGCGCGGGGGATGTGGAATTTCGGGTTGGACCGCATGCGGGTGGTTGCCCCCCGCGATGGATGGCCCAGTCAAAAGGCGGTGGCCATGGCCAGTGGGGCAGGGCGCCTGTTGGATGAGGCAGGGCATTTTGATCGGGTCGAAGATGCGCTAAGTGATGCGCATTTCGTATTGGCCACAACGGCGCGCCCGCGTGGGTTAACCAAACCTTTCCTAAGCCCAGAAGAAGCCATGCGCCAAGTAGCAGAGCGTATCGCGCGCGGTGAAAATGTGTCGATCATGTTTGGTCCTGAACGTTCGGGCCTTGAAAACGAAGATATCGCGCAGGCAAACGCCATTGTCAGCGTGCCTGTAAACCCCGATTTTCCATCCCTAAATCTTGCGCAATGTGTGCTGTTGTTGGGGTATGAATGGCGTCGCGCCACACAAACCATTCAGGCAGAAACCATGGAAATGGCCAAAACCGAATGGGCCGAAACAGGCGAAATTGAAAAACTGTCCGAACATTTTGAAACGGCCTTGAGTCAGGCGGGTTTCTTTTTCCCAGAGGCAAAAGCAGAGGGCATGAAAACCAATTTGCGCAATCTGTGGTCGCGCATGCCATTAACCCGATCCGACGTGCAAATTTTCCATGGTATGATGCGTCAAATGGTGCGTTGGAAAAACCGTGATGGGGATTGAAAAATCAACCCCGAAACCCTAGCCTTAGGCAAACAATAAAAGGCATAATCAGATGAGCACGAAACGCACAATTTTTGAAGATGTCAGTGAAAAATCAACCGACGCGCAGCCGCAGGGTGGTTTGATTGATCAGGGTCAGAATATGGGTGCCCGCGCGGCGATCCGTGCGTGGATGATCCTGTTATTCCTGTTGGTTTGGGCCATGATTTTGGTCGGTGGTTTGACGCGATTAACCGACAGTGGTCTGTCAATCACCGAATGGCGTCCGCTGACGGGTGCCTTACCGCCCATGAACGATGCAGCGTGGATGGTTGAATTTGAAAAATACAAACAAATTCCTGAATATCAATTGCAGAACATGGGCATGTCCATGTCTGAATTTAAATTCATCTACTGGTGGGAATGGGGCCATCGTCAATTGGGCCGCTTCATTGGATTGGTCTGGGCGCTTGGATTTGCATTCTTCTTCTTAACCAAAAAAATCCCAACAGGTTGGACACCTAAATTGCTGTTGCTGGGGGCCTTGGGGGGTCTGCAGGGGGCGATTGGTTGGTGGATGGTACACAGCGGATTGGGCGGTGAGAATTTGGATGTCGCCTCGTACCGTTTGGCGACACACCTTGGTTTGGCCTTTGTCATCCTTGGGTTCATCACTTGGTTTGTTCTGCAAATTTCAAACAGTGACAAAGATTTTCTACAACGCCGTCGTGGGCGTGAGGCGAAATTGTTTTCCATGTCCACTGGCATGATGCATTTCGCGTTTCTGCAAATCTTCGTCGGCGCATTGGTTGCGGGTATTGATGCGGGGCGCAACTATGTGGATTGGCCGCTGATGGCGGGGGGATTTTTCCCACCCTTTATGTTTGAATTGGAACCGTTTTGGCGCAATTTCTTTGAAAATGATGGGACGGTTCAATTTATCCACCGTATTGTGGCCTATCTGTTGTTCATATATGTGATCATTGTGTGGCGACGTTCACGTCAGTCAGGCAATGACAAGGTGCGTTTTGTGTTCAACGTTGTGCTCGCAGCCACGTTCTTTCAGGCGGTTTTGGGCATCGTTACGGTGATGTATTCATCGCCATTGGAAATTGCGATTTTCCATCAATTTGGTGCGATTGTTTTGTGGGTGTCGATTCTATGGGCGAAATTCGTTTCAGGCTATCCACCTGAACAATCAGTACGGAGTTAAGTTATGACCTCACCCTTTGATGCACTGCTTGCCTATCAACGTCAGAGCGAGGCGTTGAGGCGCATCGCACAACGGTTAGGATGGGATCATGAAACGGTGATGCCCGCGGGTTCTGGGGATGATCGATCTGAGGAAATGGCGGCATTAGAGGGTGTGATGCACGCCCGTGGCAGTGGTCAAGAATTAGGTGATCTATTGTCTGCTGTTGATCCCGATCAGTTGGCAGGCACCGAACGGCGTATGTTCGATTTGATCCAAACTGATTTCAAGCGTCGACAAAAGGTACCCCAGGATTTGGCGGTTGCACTGGCGCGGATTACGTCAAAATCGCACCGCGCGTGGACCGAGGCCAAGGCCGCGGATGATGTGTCAATCTTTTTGCCCATGCTGAGCGAGGTTGTGAACCTGGCGCGTCAAAAGGCCCAAGTGTTGGCCGACGAAAACACACCGCTTTATGACGCGCTATTGCAGGATTTTGAACCTGACGGAAGCAGTGGTGAAATTACCGAAATTTTCGACAATCTGCGTCCCCATCTGGTGGATCTGCGCGCCGAGGTGTTAGAGCGTAATCAATCCGTGTCCCTGTCTGGTCATTTCCCGATGGAACAGCAACGCGTATTAACGGATCGTGTGGCACGTGTGTTTGGGTATGACATGGATCGGGGACGCATTGATGTGGCCGTACATCCGTTTAGTTCGGGCAGCGGCAATGATGTGCGCATCACAACGCGATATGACGAAACAAACCCATTGGACAGCCTTTATTCCACAATCCACGAAGTGGGGCATGCGACCTATGAACAAAATGTGGATCAGACCTATAATTTCACGTCACTGGGCAACGGATGTTCCATGGCTGTCCACGAAAGCCAAAGCCGTATTTACGAAAATCAACTGGCCCGTTCGCGCCCCTTTACCGATTGGTTATTTGGTCAGATGAAGGATGCCTTTGGCGATCTGGGTGTTTCGGATGCGGATGGGTTTTACCGCGCGGTGAACAGCGTTAAAAATGGATATATCCGAACCGAGGCGGATGAATTGCAATATAACCTTCACATCATGCTCCGCTATGATTTGGAACGTGCGTTGATCGCAGGTGATTTGATGGTCAACGATCTTGAGGCGGCGTGGAATGATCGGTTCCTTGCGGATTTCGGGTATGCGGTTCCCAAGGCGTCATTAGGCATGTTGCAGGACATCCATTGGTCAGAATGTTTGATTGGGTATTTCCCAACCTATGCCATCGGCAATATCTATGCGGCCTGCTTGCGCGAGGCGATGTTGAAAGATGCGCCAAATGCCATTTATGAATTGGCCAATGGCCGTACAGATACCGCGCGCACTTGGTTGCGTGAAAACGTTCAGCAACACGGACGTCGATACAAGGCCCAAGAGGTTATTGAAAAGGCGACCGGTAAAGCCGCCTCATCAGAACCATTTGTGCGTTATATCCGCGAAAAGTTTGCCCAACTTTGATCACTGTAATCTGTGAAAGCTCTGCTCAATCCAATCCAGCACATCTTTGATGATCTGATCGGTTTGCGGGTATAGTGATAGCAGGCCCAAACGGGCAGGGATGTGCTCCATGACATCAAGGTGTGCGAAACGCTCTGCATAGCGCGCTGGGAGGAGAGCTGCACAAGCAGAGGTTCGCATCACCTCAACCGTCATATCCAGGGAATGTAGCGTAAATTACGGCATGTCCCCGAATTCTGCAAAAATATCTGATGTGTCAACGGCTTCATCGACCCCATGTGCCGTTGCAATCCAGCCTGTTGTTGGGGTCTCTAGCAACACGTTGCGATAGGCCCGCCCGCATAGGTCCCCCACCTTTTTGCGGATAATCCTACCCTCGGTCGGGGCAACATGAGTTAGGATGATACCCGTTTCACCATAGGAAAGGCTTGCTTGGCGAGAACTGAGGGTTAGGTTTAAGTCGTGGTAGTTTTCTGAAAAACTTGCGATGTTTTGCACAAGTTGTGCGTTCAAAGTCGCTTCTTTTGCGTTGATACGCAGTATTTGGGTTTTCTGCTGTTCCATGGTTTATGTCGCCGCACGTGAAATACGATCTTCGATCCGCAGGGCGATTTGGGCCAATTCGCGTCCCATGTCGGTTGCGCGCCATTGCGTATTGTCACGTAGAAAAAGGGATTCACCGGCCTCTTCAGTCAGACGATCACTGCGTCGCAAAACTGTGTCCGTATTGGTGCCAAGGGCGCGCGCAGCGGCAGTCATTGTTTGATACCGCTTTAGCGCTAGGCAAAACTTTAAATCGTCCCATTTTTGCAAATGACACCTCATTCAATTTGTTCGGTTTTGGTAAGTACCAATATAGTAACAAAGAAAGCAGAGGTCTCTCACCCCTAGGTGTAAGTATGGACAATATGACGAAAGTTATAAGTGCACCCAATCGTATCAATGGGGGGGGGTCAATAGAGAACTTTAGCCCATATTTGAGTAGACTAAAGTGCGGTGTGATGGGGTTTATTCGGTTTGAACAGCGTCAATTACCTCTGCGTCTTCCTCACCTTGATCTGCGATCCAAGCAACAGAAACGACCGTTTCATCCGTTCCAGTGTTAAACACACGCACGCCACCTGCAGAACGCGAGCGGAATGAAATGCCGTCTACAGGGACACGAATGGATTGCCCCTTGGATGTTACCAACATGATCTGGTCCTGCATCTCAACTGGGAAGGACGCCACGATTTCACCCCCGCGCATTGCCTTGTCCATGGCTGCAACGCCCATGCCGCCGCGTCCACGTACGGGATAATCATGACTTGAGGACATTTTGCCTGATCCGCTCTTTGTAATTGTTAGGATCAGGTTTTCGGCCGCTGACATCTCTGCATAGCGTTCTTGTGAAATTGTCGCGTTTTCGCTGACACCTTCTTCGTCGCTGCTGCCGTCTTCATCCACCATGCCCGCAATTGCGCGACGCATTTTCAGATAGGCGGCGCGTTCATCCGATGTGGCATCGAAATGGCGAATGATCGACATGGACACAACGCGATCTTCACCGATTAGGCGAATACCCCGCACACCTGTTGATTTGCGCCCTTTGAACACACGCACATCTGTGGTGGAAAAGCGGATCGCACGACCCGAATTTGTGAACAACATCACATCATCATCTTCGCCTGCAATGCGCGCATTGACCAATTCGATCCCCTCAGGCAGGTCCATCGCGATTTTGCCGTTTGACCGGACATTTGTGAAGTCTGACAATGCATTGCGGCGCACGTCGCCTGCAGATGTTGCAAAGATGATTTGTAGGTTGTCCCATTCTTCCTCGGGCACATCCACGGGCATAATTGCCGCGATGGACACACCTGTTGGGATGGGCAGGATGTTTACAATGGCCTTACCTTTGGCCGTACGACCGCCCTGTGGCAGGCGCCATGTTTTCAGTTTATAGGCCATCCCGTCAGTGGTGAAGAACAACAGTTGCGTATGCGTGTTGGCCACAAATAGGGTTGTGACGACATCCTCATCCTTTGTCTGCATCCCCGATAAGCCCTTACCACCGCGACGCTGTGCACGGAAATCGGCCAATGGTGTGCGTTTGATGTATCCGCCTGCGGTGACAGTCACGACCATATCTTCGCGTTCGATCAGGTCCTCATCTTCCATGTCCCCAGACCAGTCAACGATCTCGGTGCGACGGGGCACTGCGAATTGCGCTTTGACTTCTTCCAACTCACTACGGATGATGCCCATAATGCGATCACGCGACGCAAGGATTTCCAAATATTCGCGGATTTTACCTGCCAATTCTTGGAGTTCGTCGGTGACTTCTTTCACGCCGATCTGCGTCAAACGCTGCAATCGAAGTTCAAGGATCGCGCGGGCCTGTGTTTCAGATAGGTTATATGTCCCATCTTCATTCATTGTATGCGTTGGGTCATCGATCAGTTGGATGTATTCCGCGATGTCATGTGCGGGCCAACGGCGCGCCATCAACTTTTCACGCGCATCTGCGGCGTCTGTTGATACGCGGATTGTTGCCACGACTTCATCCACATTTGATACAGCTACCGCCAAACCACACAGAACGTGGCTGCGTTCACGCGCTTTGCGCAATTCATAGGCCGTGCGGCGGGCAACCACCTCTTCACGGAAATCGATAAAGTTGGTCAGGAAGGTGCGCAGGGTCAATTGCTCTGGTCGTCCACCGTTCAAGGCCAACATGTTACAGCCAAAGGATGTTTGCATCGGCGTAAAGCGATACAGTTGGTTTAACACAACCTCAGCCGTTGCATCACGTTTTAATTCGACAACAACACGCACACCATTGCGGTCAGATTCGTCCTGAACATGTGCGATGCCTTCGATCTTTTTCTCACGCACTTGTTCGGCGATTTTTTCGATCATTGACGCCTTGTTCACCTGATAGGGGATTTCATCGATCACGATCGCATAGCGATCTTTGCGGATTTCTTCGACACGTGTTTTTGCGCGAATGATCACGCTGCCGCGGCCCTCGATATAGGCTTTGCGCGCGCCTGATCGGCCCAACATGATCCCGCCTGTGGGGAAATCGGGGCCAGGGACGTATTGAGTCAATTCTTCGGAAGACAAATCGGGATTGTCGATTAACCCCAATGTGGCATCAATCACTTCACCCAGATTGTGCGGCGGGATGTTGGTGGCCATACCCACGGCAATACCACCCGCCCCATTGACCAACATATTTGGGAAACGCGCAGGCAGAACCGTTGGTTCCTGATCTTTGCCGTCATAGTTGTCCTGAAAATTGACGGTGTCCTTATCAATATCCGCCAATAAGAAAGCTGATGGTTTGTCCATCCGGACTTCCGTGTAACGCATGGCCGCTGGGTTATCCCCATCCATCGAACCAAAGTTACCTTGACCATCCAACAGGGGCAGGGACATCGAAAAATCTTGCGCCATACGCACCAGCGCGTCATAAATCGCACCATCACCATGGGGGTGATATTTACCCATGACATCCCCAACGGGACGCGCCGATTTGCGATAGGATTTGTCGTGCGAATTGCCTGTTTCGTGCATGGCATACAAAATGCGGCGGTGAACGGGTTTTAAACCATCGCGCAGATCAGGGATTGCACGGCTGACGATCACACTCATCGCGTAATCTAGATAGGATGTTTTCAGCTCATCCGTGATTGAAACAGAAGGCCCGTCAAACTGCATACGCTGGGGTTCATTTTCTTCGTCTGTTTCTGGTGTTTCAGGTGTATCAGTCACGGAGTGTTGCCTGTCTTATTTACGCTATATTTTGTTATGTAGTTATATATCAGACCGCCTATATTGGTTGCAATGTCTTTTCACTGAATCCGCGGGGGGATTAGAAAATAATCTAAGATTTTTGAATATTTTCTGCATCTCGTCGTTCAAAAAGAAAAAGCCGACCATCAGGTCGGCTTTTGGTGTTCACAGTATCAGAAATTTACGGGAAAATACGCGTGTATTTCGTGCCGTCCATCGTGATGCCAACCCGCAAGCCCGCCTGACCAAAGATCAGGGGAACAACCTCTGAGAGTACTATGGTTGTGTCGGCCCGCAATGCTTCGCCTTGACGGCCGCCTGTGAAATCAATGTTGCCACCAAATTCTAAGCCTTGTGAATTGCGGAAGTTTGCCAATGCATCATCGGTCATGAAGAACAGCGCATGCGCATATTGCTGCGCGCCGATCTGCAGACCCATGGTCGCAAACGACGCCGAATAATATTCTTGGGTTACGTTATCAATTCGTAACGCACCCTGGCCATAGCCACCCCCAAATCCAAATCCAGCCTCTGTGATCAGCGGCATGATTAAAATACCAGAGGCGCGCGCACTTAGTTGAACGGATTCTGGATATTCCAAGTACATCTGTTCTAACGTGGCATCAACGCGCGCGTCGATGCGGGCTGCGCCATTTTCTGTATTTTGTTTGGGTAGCGCTTCTTTGACATTTTCGACTGCGTTGCATCCCGCAACACACGCTGCCAATGTCAGGCCCGCAAATGCGCGACGTGAAAAACGTGACATAATGATTTACCTGCTCGTTTGTTATTTTGTGAAAATATAGCGCGTTTTCAGTGCGCTGTCATCCTCCTATGGCAAGTCTACGCGCAGCCTCTGGGGCGAAATACGTCAAAATGCCATCACATCCAGCACGCTTAAACGTCAGCAGGCTTTCAATAATCACTTTATCCGCATCAAGCCATCCGTTTTGAATGGCTGCTTGGATCATCGCATATTCACCCGACACTTGATAGGCATAGGTCGGCGCACCGAAGGCGTCCTTAACGCGGCGGCAAATATCCAGATAGGGCATACCAGGTTTAACCATGACCATATCGGCACCTTCGCTTAGGTCACGCGCAACCAAACGCAGCGCCTCATCACTATTGGCGGGATCCATCTGATAGCTGTATTTGTCACCCTTCAGCGCGCCAGATGCCCCAACCGCATCGCGGAAGGGTCCGTAAAACCCACTGGCGTATTTCGCAGCATAGGACATCAGCATGACGTTCGTGTGGCCGTTGCTTTCTAATGAGCCGCGCAGCGCGCCAATGCGTCCGTCCATCATGTCAGAAGGGCCTATGATATCTGCACCCGCTTCGGCCTGCGATAGGGCCTGTTTCACCAATGCCTCGACCGTTTCGTCATTCAGAATTTTGCCATCAACCACAAATCCATCGTGTCCATCGATATTATAGGGGTCCAGCGCCACATCTGTCATGATCGCGATATCAGGAACCGCCGCCTTGATCGCGCGGGTTGCTGTATTGGACAGGTTGTTTGGGTTCCATGCCTCAGCACAATCTTTGGTTTTCTTGGCAGGATCGGTGTAGGGGAATAGACAGATCACGGGAATGCCCAAATCGGCCGCTTCTTTTGCGGCTTCGACCAATTTATCAACGCTACGGCGCACCACACCGGGCATCGAGGACACGGGTTGTTCAACGCCTTCGCCATCGCAAATGAACACGGGCCAAATCAAATCTTCGACGCTGACCCGGTTTTCGCGGACCAGGGCGCGTGTCTGCGCGGACTGACGGGCACGGCGAAATCGTGTTTTGGGGAATGCGGCTTGTGCATTGGGGTTCATGGGGTGGCTCCTGCGTATTTGTTACAAAATTGCACCAAAACGCAAAGGACCACAAGGTGTTAGCGCATGCATGCCCTTGCAAACCCCCGATGCCTCGCTAGGTTATGGCCCAGATGCGGTAAGAACGAAAAGGTCAGGTGGATTGAGCCAAGTTGAGACATATGCATTTAGCAGTATGTGGTTTTGGGCGTTGCTGATCCTGATGTGGACATTGATTACATCCCGAGTGATGGGAATGCCCTATTATTACTGGAAGCTTGGCAAAAATGCGGATGCAGATGTTCAGGCGCGGATGATGGATGCCACATTGCTGCAGGCGCAGGTGGCCTTGTCCTACTCGGAAATCCGCTATCCCAGTTTGACCATGGGTGCGGTTTCTTTCGTGATCGCGCTCTGGGGGTTTTCGGGATTCTTATATGATCATGAACTGTTGCAGGCCACTTTTTTGCTTTTTGTCCCGCTGCTAAGTGTTGTGCCGTTGCGCTTATGGCTTGCACGCAACCTGGACAGCGCCGAGGTCACCTATGAAACCTATTACGGGTTAATTACGCGCTATAGACGCCTCTGTATGCTGGTGGCGGCCTTCACAATCTCTCTCAGTACCTTTTGGGGAATGATCTATAACCTTGCACATGCAAATATTTTGACCTAACTCACGAAGGCTAAGCATTCAGGACAGGTTATGAGCACGCAACACATCAAAATGGGCGGTGCGCCCGAAGGGTATGACGCCCAATTGGTTCTGCGCGAATTGCATGCGCATGGAGAATCCGTGGTGCATATTGCGCGGGAAGATAAACGCATGTCCGCCATGGCCGAGGCACTGGCGTTTTTCGCCCCTGATGTGCCTGTGATCAAATTTCCCGCTTGGGATTGTTTGCCCTATGATCGCGTGTCCCCGAATGCGGATGTCGCGGCGGCGCGTATGGCAACATTGGCTGCATTGGTCCATGACATGCCCAAAGGCTTTGTTCTGCTGACAACGATGAATGCCGCCACGCAACGCATCCCTGCGCGTCACGTTTTGAAAGAGGCCGCGTTTCGCGCCGAAGTCGGGCGGCGTGTGGATGAGGCTGCGCTACGCAATTTCCTTGTGCGCATGGGTTTCACGCAGGCACCAACAGTGATGGAACCCGGCGATTATGCCATTCGCGGCGGGATCATTGACATTTTCCCACCGGGTCACGCATCGCCTGTGCGCTTGGATTTGTTTGGCGATGTTTTGGATGGGGCGCGTTGCTTTGACGTGGCCACACAGCGCACGACGGAAAAGCTTGAGTTGATTGAACTCGCCCCTGTGTCCGAGGTGATTTTAGATGATGCGGCCATTCGCCGGTTTCGTCAAAATTACAGGATCGAATTTGGTGCGGCGCGCACGGATGATCCCCTCTATGAATCTGTCAGCGCGGGGCGCAAACATCAGGGTGTGGAACATTGGTTGCCGTTTTTTCACGACGGTCTTGAAACCCTGTTTGATTATCTGCCCAAGGCGACCATCACCGTGGATGATCAGGTCACTGCCGCGCGGCTGTCACGCTGGGATACCATTGTTGATCAATACGAAACGCGAAAAATTGCGATGGATCAAAAATCGCGTATTGATACGGTTTATAAACCCATTTCGCCTGAATTGCTCTATATGGAGGACGCTGCGTTTACCGCAGCGCTTGATGGGCATAGAGTGATCGAATTTCACCCCCTTGCACAGGCCTCTGGCCCCGGTGTGGTGGACGCAAGTGGGCGCATTGGACGCAATTTTTCGCCTGAGCGTCAATTGGAAAACGTCAGCCTTTTTGGTGCTTTAGCGGATCATGTTAAGAATAAATCAGAAACGGCACCTGTTGTTATCGCGAGTTATTCTGAAGGTGCGCGTGAACGTTTGACAGGATTGATCGAGGATGAAGGGATTGGCAAGGTGATCCCAATCCAAAACGGCACCCGCATTGGCAAACGTGGCATTCATCTGGCGGTCTGGGGGTTAGAGGCGGGATTTGAAACGCCTGAGCTGACCGTGATTTCCGAACAGGATGTTTTGGGCGATCGCCTGATCCGTCAGCCGAAGAAACGCCGTAAGGCCGAAAATTTCCTGACTGAGGTTCAAAGCCTGTCGCCCGGTGATTTGGTTGTGCATGTGGATCACGGTGTTGGTCGTTTTCATGGGCTAGAGGTGGTTACCGCCGCAGGGGCCGCACATGAATGTCTGCTGTTGGAATATGCGGAAAAATCGCGCCTGTATCTGCCCGTTGAAAACATTGAATTGCTGACTCGCTATGGCCACGAAGAAGGACTGCTTGATCGTTTGGGCGGCGGGGCGTGGCAGACGAAAAAGGCCAAGCTGAAAGAGCGTATTCGCGAAATGGCTGATCGTCTGATCCGTGTTGCTGCCGAACGCGCATTGCGGCGTGCCCCGATCATGTCGCCCCCTGATGGGATTTGGGATGCGTTTTCCGCGCGCTTCCCCTATCAGGAAACCGATGATCAATTGCGCGCCATCGAAGATGTGATTGCCGATCTGGATGTGGGTCATCCCATGGATCGCCTGATTTGTGGCGATGTGGGCTTTGGTAAAACCGAGGTCGCGATGCGCGCGGCCTTTGTTGCGGCTATGTCGGGCCGACAGGTTGCGGTGATCGCACCCACAACGCTGCTTGCACGCCAGCACGCGCAAAGTTTTCAGGAACGCTTCCGTGGTTTTCCCATCCGCGTACGCCAACTGTCCCGCTTTGTATCAAGCAAAGAGGCAAGCCTGACACGTCAGGGATTGGCCGATGGCACCATTGATATTGTTGTTGGAACCCATGCGGTTTTGGCAAAAACCGTCAAAATCGCAAACCTTGGGCTGTTGATCATTGATGAGGAACAACGTTTCGGTGTGCAGCATAAAGAACGTCTGAAACAGCTAAGCAGTGATATTCACGTGCTGACTCTGTCTGCCACACCCATCCCGCGGACATTGCAATTGTCGCTGACTGGGGTGCGGGATCTGTCCATTATTGGCACGCCCCCTGTGGATCGCTTGGCCATTCGCACCTTTGTCAGTGAATTTGATCCTATTTCGATCCGCGAGGCTTTGTTGCGCGAACATTATCGGGGTGGGCAATCCTTTTACGTGGTGCCACGGATCAAGGATTTGCCAGAAGTCGAAGATTTTCTAAATGAACAGTTGCCCGAACTTTCCTATGTCGTGGCCCATGGTCAAATGGCAGCGGGCGAATTAGATGACCGCATGAATGCGTTTTATGACGGGAAATACGATATCCTATTGGCCACAACCATTGTCGAAAGTGGCTTGGACATCCCAACCGCCAACACAATGGTGGTACACCGCGCGGATATGTTTGGTTTGGCGCAGCTTTATCAAATTCGCGGACGCGTGGGTCGATCCAAGGTACGTGCCTATGCCTATATAACGACAAAACCGCGGATGAAATTGACGCAAACGGCGGAAAAACGTCTCCGCGTGTTGGGATCGCTTGATACGCTTGGCGCGGGCTTTACCCTGGCCAGTCAGGATTTGGATATTCGCGGTGCTGGCAACCTGCTGGGAGAAGAGCAATCAGGCCACATGCGCGATGTCGGTTATGAGCTTTATCAATCCATGTTGGAAGAGGCGATTGCCAAAATCAAATCGGGCGAATTGGAAGGATTGTCGGCAGCAGATGATCAATGGGCCCCACAGATCAATTTGGGCGTGCCTGTCCTGATCCCCGGGGATTATGTGCCAGATTTGGACGTGCGATTGGGTTTATATCGTCGTTTGTCGGGTCTAAGCACCAAGGTCGAACTCGAGGGATTTGCGGCTGAATTGATCGACCGATTTGGCAAACTGCCGCGCGAAGTTAACACATTGCTGTTGGTTGTGCGGATCAAATCTATGTGTAAACGGGCAGGGATTGCCAAATTGGATGGGGGGCCAAAGGGCGCGACCATCCAATTCCACAACGACAAATTCGCATCCCCCCAAGGGTTGGTCGAGTTTATTCAGGATCAAAAGGGATTGGCCAAAATCAAGGACAACAAAATCGTTGTGCGCCGCGATTGGGCCAAAGAGTCCGATAAAATCAAAGGCGCCTATGCCATTGCGCGTGATCTGGCCGTTAAGGTGAAAGAAAGCAAATCCCAAAAAAACGGTTAAATTAGGGTTTGGTTAACTTAACAAGTTTGATCAAATTTTATGAAAATCAACTGTGTGCTCATTGGTCTGACATTATGTGTTGCCGGATGTGGTGGCGGTGGCGGATCAGGCGCTGCAGGTGGCATATCTGTGCAAACACCTGCACCCATCGTATTTTCAAGCGGAACAACGGTTCTGAGTGAAGATAAGATGCATATTTCAGTTGACGGGGTGCTGGGGACACTTGCTGCGCCAGATTGGCAAAATCATCTGGCGCAGCATACAGGCAGCGATTACGCCTATATTGCGCGTCGCGATCAAAGCTATGTCGCGATTGCGGGGCAGTTTGACGAAACCCCCTTTGTCGAAGTTTTGGGAAATCTGGAACCGAAAGGGCGCGCGCGTCGTTCGGCCAAACGCACGCGAATTTATGTCAAGTAGGCCTCTTCCATCGTGGATGAGGTGGCTACCAACACTTTGGCCGTTTCATATATGATAACGTCATTGCCGAGCTTATTGGCAAATTAAATCGCATCCTTAGCTAGATTGTCGGCTAGCTCTTCAACAACGCGCATGGGATTACCGTGTATTTTCGGTTAGACGACGTTTCACATAGGTGGTCACATGGTCAATCATTGGATCCATGTACGGCTCTTCAAAGAAGTGGCCAGCGCCATCCATTTCCGTATGTGTGATTGTGATACCGCGTTGTTCCTGTAATTTTTCAACTAACGAAACGGTATCCGCAGGGGGCGCAATGCGATCTGCGCTGCCATTGATAATCAATCCAGAGGACGGGCAGGGCGCAAGGAATGAGAAATCATACATGTTTGCGGGCGGTGCCACAGAAATAAACCCTGTGATTTCAGGACGACGCATCAGCAATTGCATGCCAATCCATGCCCCAAAGCTAAATCCCGCAACCCAGCAGTGTTTTGAGTTGTTGTTCATTGACTGCAAATAATCCAAAGCCGATGCCGCATCAGACAACTCGCCAATGCCCTGATCATATTCGCCTTGTGATCGCCCAACACCGCGGAAGTTAAACCGCAATACTGTGAAGCCCATGTTATAAAAGGCGTAATGCAGATTATACACTACTTTGTTGTTCATGGTGCCGCCGAATTGAGGATGTGGGTGCAATATAATCGCAATCGGGGCATCACGGTCTTTTTGTGGATGATAACGGCCTTCTAGTCGTCCATCAGGACCTGGAAAAATCACCTCGGGCATCGCGCAAATACTCTCCTCAAAGGTGGTTGGTAATTCTTGACAAATTAGCTCAACCTTCTTAGAATTATTCTAAATACAGTCGGGCTGTACTTGGTTTCGTGTTGGAATAAGACCTGATAGGCCCAAGGTCAATCAAATTGCGGATAAACGGGGATGAAACTCAGCACAAAAGGTCGGTATGCAATGGTGGCGCTGTGCGATATTGCGCTGCAGCCACGGGATGAATTGGTGACCCTATCGGACATTTCCCGACGTCAGGATATTTCACTGGCCTATCTTGAGCAGCTGTTTGTGAAATTGCGCCGCAGTGGTTTGGTTGAATCTGTGCGTGGGCCTGGGGGTGGATATAAATTGTCTAAATCCACTCATGAAATTCGTGTGGTTGATATCTTGTCCGCCGTCGATGAAACGATTGATGCGCTTCACAAAGGGGCAGGTGCGCAGGGTGGTCAATCGGGCAGCAAGGCCCAATCCCTAAGCAACCGCATGTGGGAGGGGTTAAGCGCGCATGTCTATGTGTTTCTGCATCAAACGCGTTTGTCAGATGTGATCGAAAATGAAATTGCGCCCTGTCCTGCGGTGCCATCCCTATTTGCGGTTGTGGATGATGAGGATGACACAGATGTAGGCGGTGCATGGTAATGGCGCGGATCTATCTGGATTATAACGCCACGGCCCCTCTGCGGCCCGAAGCACGTGCGGCGATGATCGCGGCCATGGATGAGGTTGGAAACCCCTCATCCGTTCACCAAGAGGGACGCGCGGCGAAGATGATCATGGAGCGTGCGCGCGAACAAGTGGCGGTTGCGATGGGCGTACAGGCGGCCGATATCGTATTCACCTCAGGCGCGACCGAGGCGGCGGCACTGTGTTTGGCTAGCGCAGAGGTGCATTGTTCCCACATTGAACACGAGGCGGTCAGTGCAAATTGTATTGTTGACCAAGCGGTCGATAATACGGGCAAGGTGGATGTGACATGCCCAGAGCGCAGCACATTACAGCTTGCGAATTCCGAAACGGGAATCATCCAGGATTTGCCAGAGGGGTTATTTGCATCGGATATGACGCAGGCCTTTGGCAAGGTCCCTTTAGCCTTTGATTGGTCAGGTGCGCAGATGGCCATGGTGTCGGCCCATAAATTGGGTGGTCCCAAAGGTGTTGGTGCGTTGATTTTGAAAAAAGGAACTGACATCGCCGCACAATTGCGCGGGGGAGGTCAGGAAATGGGACGGCGTTCGGGCACAGAGAATATCATTGGAATTGCTGGTTTTGGCGCTGCGGCAGAGGCCTCTGCCCATGATTTGGATGCAGGGGTGTGGGGTAAAGTTGAAAAACTTAGAAACATTCTAGAAAATGCCATTGCACAATCCTCAAATAGAACTATTTTTGTCGGGAATACCGCAAATCGTTTGCCAAACACCACATGCATGATCACCCCAGGTTGGAAGGGTGAAACGCAGGTGATGCAGATGGACCTTGCGGGGCTTGCGGTGTCGGCGGGATCTGCCTGTTCAAGTGGAAAGGTGAAATCAAGCCGTGTGTTATTGGCGATGGGGTATAATGAAACTGATGCAGCCTGCGCGCTGCGCGTGTCATTGGGCCCCACAACGAGCGAAGAAGACATAATGGCGTTTGTTGAAAAATGGACGTCTGCATATGAAAAATTCATGGCCCGTCAGGGCGCAAATGTATAAGGAGCCATAAGGTGACTTTGGATCAAGTTGAGGTCAAAGAAGGCGTCGATCAGGAAACCGTAGATGCCGTGCGTGAAGTCAGCACTTATAAATACGGTTGGGAAACTGAGATTGAGATGGAATACGCGCCCAAGGGCGTGAACCCAGACATTGTGTGTTTGATTTCCGAGAAAAACGACGAACCAGAATGGATGACCGAATGGCGTCTGTCTGCGTTTGAACGTTGGACGCAGATGGACGAACCAAAATGGGCGATGGTGAATTATCCCAAAATCGATTTTCAGGATCAATATTACTATGCCCGTCCAAAATCCATGGCCGAAAAACCCAAATCCTTGGATGATGTTGATCCCAAACTGTTGGCGACATACGAAAAGCTTGGCATCCCGCTTAAGGAACAGATGATCCTTGCAGGTATTGAAGGGGCAGAGGACGCGCCCGCCGAGGGTCGCAAAGTGGCCGTGGATGCGGTGTTTGACTCGGTCTCTGTTGGTACAACATTCCAAGACGAACTGAAAAAGGCAGGCGTCATTTTCTGTTCGATTTCCGAGGCGATCCGCGAACACCCAGAATTGGTGAAAAAATACCTTGGCTCTGTTGTTCCTGTGTCCGACAACTTCTACGCCACATTGAACAGCGCCGTGTTTTCGGATGGATCCTTTGTTTACATCCCACCGGGCGTGCGCTGCCCCATGGAGCTGTCCACCTATTTTCGCATAAACGCGGAAAACACAGGCCAGTTTGAACGTACATTGATCATCGCGGACAAAGGATCTTATGTGTCCTATCTAGAGGGTTGTACGGCCCCACAACGTGACACAGCACAGTTGCACGCAGCCGTTGTTGAAATCATCATCGAAGAAGATGCAGAAGTTAAATATTCAACCGTTCAAAACTGGTTCCCAGGAGACGAAAATGGAAATGGCGGCATTTACAATTTCGTGACCAAACGAGCGGATTGTCGTGGTGCCCGTTCCAAAGTGATGTGGACCCAAGTTGAAACAGGATCAGCGGTCACATGGAAATACCCATCTTGCATATTGCGCGGCGATGAATCGCAAGGCGAATTTTATTCCATTGCGATTGCGAACAATCATCAGCAGGCCGATACAGGCACCAAGATGATCCATTTGGGCAAAGACACCAAATCACGCATCGTGTCCAAAGGGATCAGTGCAGGCGTAGCCCAAAACACCTATCGCGGATTGGTCACTATGCACCCTCGCGCGAAAAACAGTCGGAATTACACGCAATGCGACAGTTTGCTGATCGGTGATAAATGTGGCGCGCATACAGTGCCCTATATCGAGGTCAAAAATAACTCGAGCCGCGTGGAACATGAAGCGACCACATCAAAAGTTGATGATGATCAACTGTTCTATTGCCGCCAACGCGGTATGGACGAAGAAGAGGCTGTTGCGCTAGTTGTCAACGGGTTCTGTAAGGATGTGCTTCAGGCGCTGCCAATGGAATTTGCGATGGAGGCCCAGCAGTTGGTTGCCATCTCACTTGAAGGATCGGTGGGCTAGGTCAAAATAAAACTGAACTGCGTGCATTGTCATCCAGCGAACTTGATCAGCTTGCGGATTATGCTCGGGATGAATTGCGCAACCACTTACGTGCCTTTGAAGGCTAGAAAAAGGAAAACCCACATGTTGGAAATCAAAAACCTACAAGTATCGTTGGCCGAGGAAGACAAAGAAATCCTAAAGGGTGTCAATCTCACCGTTGAGGCGGGCAAGGTGCACGCGATTATGGGGCCGAATGGGTCAGGCAAATCAACCCTGTCCTACGTGTTGTCAGGCAAAGATGGATATGAGGTTACAGGTGGCTCAGCCAGCCTTGATGGTGAAGACCTGCTGGAATTGGAGCCAGAAGAGCGTGCGGCAGCAGGCCTGTTTTTGGCGTTCCAATATCCTGTTGAAATCCCAGGTGTGGGAAACATGACATTCCTACGCACAGCCGTAAACGCACAGCGCAAAGCGCGCGGAGAAGAAGAAATGTCCGCGGCCGAGTTCCTAAAGGTCGTGCGCGAACGTGCCAAAACGCTAAAAATTGATGCCGATATGCTAAAGCGCCCTGTGAACGTTGGGTTTTCTGGGGGCGAGAAAAAGCGGAACGAAATTCTGCAAATGGCAATGTTAGAGCCCAAAATGTGCATTTTGGACGAAACAGACAGTGGTTTGGACGTTGATGCCATGAAATTGGTGTCCGAAGGTGTGAATGCCCTGCGGGACGAAGGCCGTGGATTTTTGGTGATCACACATTATCAACGCCTATTGGACCACATCAAACCCGATGTTGTGCACATCATGGCAAACGGTCGTATCGTGAAAACGGGTGGCCCAGAATTGGCGCTTGAAGTTGAACAAAACGGGTATGCCGACATCTTGGCGGAGGTCGCCTAATGGGCATCGCAGAAACCAGAATTTCACAACTTCAGGATCGCGTGGTGGGCCTAAGCGTTCCTGCCTCAGCTTGGAATGCGGAAAACCGTACAGCGGCGGTTGAACGTTTGCAATCAATGGGCCTGCCTGCACCGCGGGATGAATATTGGCGCTTTACAGATCCCAAAAGTTTGAACGCGATTGAGGCCCCAAAGGCCGCCTTGTTTGATCCCAAGGAAACCGATGTGTTTGACACAGTTGATCGTTTGGAAATCGTATTTGTGGACGGTGTGTTTGATGCAGTGGCCTCAGACGATCTAAGCGGATCAAATATGACCATTGAACGCCTAAGCGATGCCGAAGGACATGATAGCCATTGGGCGGCGGACTGCTATGGCGCGCTTGAGGCGATTGGTCAAACCCCCGTTCAGCGTCCATTCGCGGCGCTTAACACGGCCTATGCAACCGATGGTGTATTGATCCGTGTCACAGGTAAGGTCGAAAAACCTGTCAACATCACCTATCGCCATGCTAATGATACATCTGATGCGATTTTGCATCACGTGATCAAATTGGAAGAGGGCGCTGAACTGACCCTTTTGGAGAATGGTCCAGCGGCAGCACGGTTTAATAAATCATGTGAAGTGTTCGTTGCAGATCGCGCTGCGTTCCACCATGTACGCACCCAAGGGCGCGACCATGAACGCCGCGCAGTAACATATATTTTTGCCGATTTGGGAACAGAAAGCGTGTTCAAATCCTTTACGCTGACGGCAAACGGCGCACTGACACGCAATGAATGCGTTTTGCGTTTGAACGGCGATGATGCAACGGCCCACGTGGCGGGCGCATCTGTTGGGGACGGGGATTTTCACCACGATGACACGGTGTTCATCACCCATGATGCAGTCGGTTGCGAAAGCCGTCAGGTGTTCAAAAAGGTGCTACGCAATGGGGCAACTGGGGTATTTCAGGGAAAGATCCTAGTAAAACCAGATGCACAAAAAACCGATGGATATCAGATCAGCCAATCCTTGTTGTTGGATGCTGATAGCCAGTTCTTGGCCAAGCCTGAATTGGAAATCTATGCCGATGACGTTGCCTGTTCACACGGATCTACATCAGGTGCCATCGATGAAGAGGCGCTGTTTTACCTGTGCTCACGCGGGGTCCCCAAGGATCAGGCGACAGATCTCTTGACCCTCGCGTTTTTGGCTGAGGCGGTTGATGAAATAGAAAGCGATACGCTCTCTGATTTGATCGTTGAAAAGCTTGAAGGCTGGTTAGAGCGTCACCGCCCGTAATGTCGATCGTTCAGGATATCATCACCACCTATCGCAAACCCCAGCAGGTCTTTGCAACTCTGCTGGACGGTGTGGTGTCAGAAAGCCGTTCTTTGGCCATTTTGATGGGGGGCTGTGTTGGTACATTCGTATCCTCATGGCCCGCACTTGCGCGTCAGGCGCATCTGGAAACAAAGGATGTGACGGATTTGATGGGCGGTGCGCTATTGGCATGGGTCTTTATCATGCCCTTGGTGTTCTATGTGCTGGCGATGATGTTGTGGGGCATTCAGCGTGTTCTGATGGGACACGCACGTATGGATCAGGTGCGCATTGTGTTGTTCTGGTCCTTTTTCGCATCCCTCCCATTTATGTTCCTACATGGATTGGTGCGTGGGTTTATCGGGACAGGTGCGGCACAAAATATCGTAGGCTTTATTTGGTTTGCGATCATTGTGTGGTTTGTGACATCAGGCTTTAAGGCCATTTCTAAATTAGGGAAATCACATGATTGATCTAACACGACTGACATTGGACACGCCGCGTGATCCCAAATCAGTCGCCGAACATTTGTTAAGATTGGGGTTGTTGCGGCCTCAAATCATCTCGCTTTTCGCGGTGTCGGTGTGCCTGAGTGTTATTTCCTTATTTGTGTCCAACGTGTCCATGAATGGCGATAATCCATTTGTGATTGTCGTGGGGCCTGGCCTTGTCATGGGACCCTTGCCTGTGGCGATCATGATATTCGTCATGACATTGGTTAGCGCGCTGGCGTCCTCTCGGATCGGACGCATGTTTGGCGGAAATGGTGATTTCAACGCCTTGTTGATTGTTATGTCTTGGCTGCAGTGGATGCAATTTGTGTTTCAAATGCTGTCAACGCTGCTGTCATTTGTTTCAATCGCGCTAAGTGGTTTGGCATCCCTAGTGATCTTTGTTTTGACGCTGTGGATTTTCGTTGCGATGGTGGATCGCGCACATGGGTTTGAAAGCGCGCTGAAATCCATTGTGACAATTGTATTAGGCAGCACCGTCGCAGGTGTTTCCGTTGGGTTTGTGGCAATTATGTTCGCGGGGGCGATGTAATGTTTGACGTCAATAAAATACGCAGTGATTTTCCAATTCTATCGCGTGAAGTGAACGGTAAACCACTAGTTTATCTGGATAATGGCGCCTCTGCACAAAAACCGCAGGTGGTGATTGATGCGGTTGAGCGTGCATATGCACATGAATACGCAAATGTGCATCGGGGTCTGCATTACCTAAGTAACCTTGCCACCGAGAAATATGAATCAGTGCGCGAGGTGATCGCACGTTTTTTAGGCGTGCGTGACGCAGATGAGATTGTGTTGAACACAGGGTCAACCATGGGCATCAACACGGTCGCCTATGGATGGGCCATGCCGCGCCTTCAGGCGGGGGACGAAATCATCCTATCTGTCATGGAACACCACGCCAATATCGTGCCCTGGCATTTTCTGCGCGAACGTCAGGGCGTTGTCCTGAAATGGGTGGATGTTGATGAAACAGGGTATTTGGACCCACAGGCTGTGATTGACGCGATCAGCGATAAAACAAAACTGATCGCTGTGACGCATATGTCCAATGTTTTGGGAACGCGGGTTGATGTGAAATCCGTCTGTGCCGCGGCGCAGGACCGTGGCGTACCCGTTTTGGTGGATGGATCACAGGCCGCCGTGCATGAACCTGTGAATATTTCCGACATTGGATGTGATTTTTACGCGGTGACGGGACATAAACTTTATGGTCCATCAGGATCAGGCGCGATTTATATCAAGGCGAACCGCCAGCAGGAGATGCAGCCCTTTATCGGCGGCGGTGACATGATCCGCGAGGTGCGCAAGGATACCGTTACCTATAACGATCCCCCCATGAAGTTTGAGGCAGGCACACCCGGCATCGTTCAGACCATCGGTTTGGGCGTGGCGCTGGAATACATGATGTCGATCGGGATGGAGAACATCGCCGCCCACGAGGCGGGAGTGCGCGATTATGCACGTTCCAAACTGGACCAGTTGAATTTCTTGCACCAACAGGGCCGCACGGCGGACAAGGGCGCGATTTTTAGCTTTACCTTGGACGGGGCAGGGCATCCGCATGATATCTCGACAATTCTTGATAAACGCGGCGTTGCGGTGCGCGCGGGGCATCATTGTGCGGGCCCCTTGATGGAACTCATGGGTGTCAGTGCGACCTGCCGCGCGTCATTTGCGATGTATAACACCACAGACGAAGTCGACACCTTTATCGATGCGCTGCATTTGGCGCATGATCTTTTGGGGTGATTTACGCATTGTCACGGCGCAGGGATCACGATATAGAACGTCTAGGCACCCATAGCTCAGCTGGATAGAGCGCTGCCCTCCTAAGGCAATAGTCTATTCGTACAAGTGGCTGTAAATGCTGAATTAATGGGCAAAACAAAAAGCCGATAACAGGGGCCAGCCCCTGAAACGCGGTCCCGTAGCTCAGTTGGATAGAGTGCTTGCCTCCGAAGCAAGAGGTCACAGGTTCGAATCCTGTCGGGATCGCCATTATTTTCCCTCTATTGCGGATCGTGCAGAATCCAAGAAATTTGGATGATGATGACTGTAAACTTTTTTAATCATTTCCAGTGACATTCCGAAATAGCGCCTGACCTGATATTTGTCGGCATCCTTTGACATCATCCATGTCACTGCTGTGTGACGCAGCGAGTGCGGGGTTAATCCTAAAGTTCAGGTTTTGGAATTGTCTATCAGCAAGGCTCGCGATAGGCGCGCGGTGCTAAATAATTTTGCCTTTGGCCTTAATGACATCAATTGTCAACATGCAGGTATAAATCGTTGAAATGATCATAAAGGTTTGCCAAGTGTAGCTGTATAGAAGCGCCCCAAACATCACTATTGATAAAAGCGACAGTGTTACGGATCGTCTGGGAATACGAATTGTTTTTGGCGAAAACGTTTTTAGTCGCGAAATCATCAGTGTCCCAATAATGCACAGCCATGCCGCCACCAGATAGGGTGAAACACCGATGCTGTTATTGCTTGAAAAACCAAAAAAGACGGGGAGCAGTACCAATAGTGCCCCACCTGGAGCCGGAACGCCAACGAAATGTGTTTTGGGTTTCTTTGCGTTTGGACAGGCATCAAAATTTGGCCCGTCGTTGTCTTTTGGGTTTATACTACTCTGTTGAAACGCATTAAATCGTGCCAATCGCAAACAGCAGGCCGCCACAAAAACCAAAGTCGCTCCCCAGCCAAATGACCCCAATTCATTTGTAAACATGCAATAGAGCAGGATCGATGGCGCAACACCAAAGCACAGGAAATCCGTCAAACTGTCTAATTCGGCGCCAAATTTTGAAACGGCATTTAATTGGCGTGCGGCCAATCCATCCAATCCATCCGCAACCGCCGCCAAAAGAATAAGTGAGGCCGCAATTTCGTGAAACCCTTCAAGAGACATGCGGATGGATGTCAGTCCAAAGCACATCCCAATGATGGTGATCGCGCTTGGCACGACCTTGTAAATTGAAACTTTGCTTTCGCTTTGGCTGGTGCTGTTTTCCATATAGTCCTCAGATGAACGACAAAATCCTAGCTCAATCGGGCGATAATCGTTTCACCGGCAATCATAGTTTGTCCAATTTTCACAGTGGGTTCCGCGCCGCTTGGCAAGTAGATATCCAAACGTGAGCCAAAACGGATTAAACCAAAACGTTCACCGCGCTGCACGTCTGATCCTTCTTCTGACCAACTCATGATACGACGGGCAACAAGCCCTGCAATCTGCACAACACCGTATTGACGCCCGTCGCTTAATTCAACGGTAATTCCGTTGCGCTCATTTTGTTCGGACGCTTTGTCCAAGGATGCATTTAGGAATTTTCCGTGATGATAGGCCACTGTGGTTATGCGCCCTGCAGCCGGAATGCGGTTCACGTGGCAGTTAAACACAGACATGAAAACAGATACCCGCGTCATTGGTTCACTGCCCAATCCCAATTCCCTGGGGGGAACCGCGGGTTCCAATAATGAAACGATGCCGTCAGCAGGTGAAACCATAATGCCGTCTTCATTCGGGACCACGCGTTCTGGATCACGGAAAAAATAGTAAACCCACACCGTCAAACCCACGCCGACCCAGCCCAAAGGTTCCCACAACAAAAAGAGAACCAGTGTGATCGCTGCAAAAATTGCTACGAACTTGCGCCCCTCGGGATGCATGGGTTTCACAAAGGTGGAAAGCATTGACACAGACATTGTGTTTCTCCGCATAAGATATCAGCTCTAAGGAGTGCAGTTAACGACAGTTCCTGTGAAACACAATCATTTCAAAACATAATTGGCGGTATTTTTATCCGAAATTCGAGCTGAAAAACTTGATAGATCGATAAATGTAAAGCGCAATTACCATAAAGAAAAATGCCCCTGCAATGTCGCCAATCAAGTATCCAAATACACCCGTGAGAAAGTCGCCATCAAAGTTCAGTAAGGCGAGTGCCGCACCATTTAAAATCGACATAATTGCAGACATAATCAGCACATTAATCCACGTATTGGTGATGAATTTGTCGGACTTAATTCGGTTCACCATGGTAAATAACACATAGCCCAGGTAGCAGGCTGTTACACTTGCTAAGGGGCCAAGTGGGTGTAGTTCAAGGTCGCTGCCATAAACGGTGATAAACCAAGTTAAGTATGAAGCGGGTAACAAATGTATGAATGCTCGCGCGCCAAGGTAGTGAAACGCCACAGCCCTTACGCCGTGTGGCAAGAACAATAATCCTATCACAGCAAGGCTTTCTGCCGCTATGATTTGTTGAATTGGAAAGATGAATCCCAAGGTTAGGGTGTACATAACCAAGTATGTCATATTGACAAGAAAAAACTCGGTCCAAAAATTTTGCTGCTTCAACGAAGTCTGCCTAACGATGTAGATATGGCGAGTGAGTAGGCGCCGTGTTGGTTTTGAGATTTCGAAATTTTATTGCGAACTTCGAGCTTCTTTATTGCTCTGAAAATAGTTGCTCGTCCAATTGACGCCACCAGGTCATGTTGCAAAACAGCTTGCGTTTTTGCTGTTTCAAACTGATTACATAGATCTGAAATGGCCAAAAAAACTTTTGTTTCAACATCACTCAAATCCGATAATCCAAGATCATTCTCCATCTTTTGAAGAAGAAGTTTAAAACTGATGAGTGCTTCGTGCGCCATGGTGAATTCCGATCATGTGAGTTCAGTCTTTCTACATGAAAAAAAATCAAATTGAAATAAAAAAGACCCCGCGCGAACGCGGGGCCGCTTTGAGGTGCTAAAATCACATTTTAGGGACATACCCCACTATAACTACTCACACTCTGTATAATGTATCAAAATGATACTTTGTCAATATACAAAGTGAACTTTTGAACAAAATCGCACACAAGTGCCTATTTAATTGTTTTCGCGATCCGCTTTGCAGTGTGATGCGTATCCAAAATATGGAGGAAACAGGATATGTCATATGATCCACAAAAAAAATCGGAATATCAGTTCCGACTTGTTGCGTCGGTCGTCATATTTGCGATGTTAATATATGTGACCAGCACACACGGCCTGCGCGGTCCCGCACTTTTTGAAATTGGCTTGTTTGGTGGCGCGTTTGCTACGTTGAGCTTTTGCCATTCCATCTGGGCGTTGTGGAAAATTCGAACGCAGGGACGCGATTAAATCTCCGCTTCACCCTTGCGGTGGTTTAAAATTACATCCTTAATACGGATACGTGATGGGCGCGATGCCCCCGATGCAAGGAGCGATTAATCATGATGAAACGATTGTTGATCACAGGTGCGGCGGGTAGCTTGGGGGTAATGTGCCGCGAGCGTTTGACTCATTTGGCAGAAACAATTGTCGTTTCTGATCGGGATGGATTGGGAGAGGCCGCAGCACACGAGGAAATCATTTATTGTGATTTGGGCGACAAGGCAGCCGTCGAGGCCATGGTTGAAGGATGCGATGGGATCGTGCATCTGGGCGGTCAACCCATTGAACATACTTGGGAAGTTGTCAAAAATGCCAATATCGACGGTATTTTTAATCTGTATGAGGCTGCGCGCAAATCCTCTGTCACGCCGCGCATTTTATTCGCCAGTTCCAATCACGCCATCGGATTTTATGAACAAACAGTGCGCCTAGATGCAAAATCTCCAACGAAACCAGATGGTTTATATGGCGTATCAAAAGTGTTTGGTGAGGCGATGGCGTCCATGTATTACGACAAATTTGGCATCGAAACCGCTTGCGTGCGCATTGGGGCCTGTTTTCCAGAGCCCCAAACTCATCGGATGTTATCCATGTGGATGAGCTATGATGATTTCGTCCGCTTAATCGAACGTGTGTTCATCGTACCACGTCTGGGATGCCCGATTGTTTATGGTACTTCTGCAAATTCTGGGGTGTGGTGGGACAACCACGAAGTCACCTATTTAGGATGGCAGCCACAGGATAATGCCGAAGTTTTTCGTGCCAAACTGGACGCAGAACTGCCCGCACCAACAGCGGATGAGCCGAATTCAAAATATCAGGGTGGAATGTTTGCCGCAGACGGTATTCACGAAGATTGATTGGGATCTTTAACGGCCCCAAACACGCACTGGGCCGCAATCCATATGGACAAAATTTGAGCGGCTATAACGCCCAACGCCACCCGCATTGCATTTTGCCGCGGCCTTTGAGATTTGGCGCACTGACCGTGATCCCAACCGCAAATCGACAGCTTGGCCTTTAACATGAAGCGAATTTCTCGCAACTGACCGAGATTGACGGCGCAACATCGCGTTTGTTTTCGCGCTGCGGTATCCGCTTAGCATGGTAAAAGGCTCGTCCGTATTCAGCATTGCATGACTAGCCGCCATGATGTCGATGGTACGACGATCAATGGTTTTTGTTTCGTTGCGACGCCAATCGCGCATGAAATAGCTGATTTCTTGAATCGCTTCGGGAATATAGTCTCCATCAATCCAATATATTGTGCTGATGCGTTCACCGGTGCGTCGTGACATCATTGACAATTTACGAATATCACCTGCGCCACGCAAAAACCCCGCCGCGTTCGAAAACGTAGGGGCGGCCACGACAGTCGCCGCTGCGAACGCGCTCAGCATCGCACGACGTGTGATCAAAGTCGTCATATCCGTGACCATTCAGTCTCGTTTCCCGTGCGCCCAGCAGCTTGGGCATATATTTCGATGTAATCCCAGTTGAAGGATGTATGCCATAAAACGATTCGCAAACCAAGAAGGAATTTAGGATAGATACAATGTTAGGGGGAATTGAGCGGGATTTTGCCCGTAATAGGTGCTGGATTATCACGCAATTGTGTGATCATTTCGCGCAAATTTTGGTGATGTATTCCCGAAGATGTTGTAATGTTGCTTTTGTTTTTGAGCTTCTTCACGCATAACGTGGAAAAGAATTTTGGGCGGGATTATATCATGTTGTTTTTAACGCTAAATTTGTGGCGCAAGCATTTTGTTGCGTTACTTCTCTTTTTTACGGTCATCTTTCCTACGGGGGCCTATGCGTCACAAGAAAATGATATTGCCTTTAAACTTGCCCTATCCAAAGAGCTGGCTGACGTTGGTGCTGCCGTGGAATTCTATCAGGAACGTGGGTTTGAACCCATTTGGGTGGATCGTTCGCGTGATGCGCGACAGCGACTTGGTGCCTTATTTTCTGCGTTTGAGGACTCTGTTGCGCATGGTTTGCCTCAAGGATTGTTTGACGCGCGCGCCACCCGAAATGATATCCGTTCCATCCTAACCTCCGCCGATCTCGGTGTGGTCGAAGGAAAAATTACTCGCGCTTATTTACAATATGCACAGATGATCCAGTTTGGTGTTGTCCGTCCTGGCGCAGTTGATGAAGAAATCAAACGCAAACGCGCCAAAATTGATCAACGGTCCTACCTGACAAATCTTGTGACCTCAGACGCGCAAGCGTTTTTTCAACGAATCTATCCGCAAAACCGTGAGTATTCGCGTCTGTTGCAAGAGAAAGAGCGTTTGTTAGGGATCATCGCCCGTGGCGGCTGGGGTGCGCCTGTGACTGGCGGCAAACTGCAACCCGGGGATCGCGGGCAACATGTTGTGTCATTGCGAAATCGTTTGATTGCGATGGGATACCTAAAGCGAACTCTAACAAATCGATTTGATGCCGACATTCAACGTGCGGTTCAAGCATTTCAATTGGATCACGGTATGGCGGGCGATGGCATCGTTGGCGATGGTACGCGCGCAGAGCTGAATAAATCGCCAGAGGATCGTTTGGCCGCGATCTTGGTGGCAATGGAACGCGAACGCTGGACCAATTTTGAGCGCGGCGATCGTCATGTTTTGGTAAACTTGGCCGATTTTTCTGCGAAAATAATGAACAACGGACGCGTTGAATTTCAAACGCGCTCGGTCGTTGGAACCAATAAGGACGATCAGCGCTCGCCCGAGTTTTCGGATGAAATGGAGCACATGGTCATTAATCCCACATGGAATGTGCCGCGTTCAATCGCCGTAAAGGAATATTTGCCCGCCTTCCAAAAAGATCCAAACGCACATGGATACCTGAACATGTTGGACGCATCGGGTCAGATCGTGTCACGTGATCAGGTAGATTTTGCGACCTTTGACGAAGATACGTTCCCCTTTGATTTGAAACAGCCCCCGTCAACGCGCAATGCCTTGGGCTTGGTGAAATTTATGTTCCCCAATCGCCACAATATTTACCTGCATGACACCCCGTCCAAAAGCCTGTTCGCCCGAGAAGTGCGTGCCTTCAGTCATGGGTGTATCCGTCTGCAGGATCCGTTTGATTTTGGCTATGCCTTGTTGTCTGTCCAAAGCAGTGATCCAAAGGGCGAATTTCATCGTGCGCTAAATTCTGGTGTGGAAACGGTCATCCCGCTGGATAAACATGTCCCTGTTCATTTGATTTATCGCACGGCTGTGACGAAACCCACGGGCGGCATGACATATCGCCGTGATATCTATGGTCGCGACGCCAAGATTTTGGCGGCCCTCGTTGGGAAAGGGGTGGTAATTACGCCGCTTGCACGCTAATCCCAAAAGAAAAGGTATCCTGCCATGGCCTATAAACTCTCTGATATTGCGCGTGCGATTGATGCGGAATTATTAGGTGATGGGGAGTTGGAAATTTCCAGCGTTGCGTCCCCCGAACATGCCAGTGTGCATGATATTGCCCTTGCCATGGACCCAAAATACGCAGCCGACCTGCCCAAGGGAAAAGCACGCTGTGCCATGTTGTGGCCTGGTGCGGATTGGCAGGGCATGGGATTGCAGGCGGCCTTGGTTGCACAGCGCCCGCGCTATGCGCTGTCGGCACTGTCTGCGGCGGTGGATCGTGGTCAGGGGTATGCCACAAGCATTCATGAAACGGCCGTTATTGATCCAACTGCACAGATTGGGGCCAATGCCACAATCGGCCCGCTAAGTGTGATTGGCGCAAATGTGATCATCGGTAATGATGCTGTTATTGGTCCGCAATGTACGATTGGCACGGGAAGTGTGATTGGACACAAGGTTTACTTGCGCGAAGGTGTCCGGATTGGTGCAGATGTGATTATCGGGGATAATTTCATTGCACAACCAGGCGCGACCGTGGGGGCAGATGGATTTTCCTTTGTCACAAAAGAGGTGTCCGCCGTTGAGGTCGCACGCGACAGTCTGGGATCCGCAGATATCGAAAGTAGGGGTCAAGAATGGGCGCGCATCCATTCATTGGCAGGTGTTATTATTGGCGATGATGTGGAATTGGGTGCACAGTGTTGTGTGGATCGTGGCACGGTCAAACCCACAAAAATCGGCAATGGCGTCAAAACTGATAACCTGTCACAAATCGGTCATAACGTTGTGATAGGCGACAACTGCCTGATCTGTGCCCAAGTTGGGATCGCGGGATCATCGGTTATCGGAAAGAACGTGGTCCTTGGGGGGCAAACAGGTGTTAGTGATAATATCTTTATCGGGGATAATGTGATTACAGGGGGCGCAACAAAGGTGCTGAGCAATGTTCCCGCAGGGCGCGTGATGCTGGGTTATCCTGCGATGAAAATGGAAACGCATATTGAAACCTATAAGGCGCTGCGCAGATTGCCGCGATTGATCCGTGACGTCGCATCCCTTCAAAAAGGTATTTTAAAGTCACCCAAGAATGACTAAATGCAAGGCCGAATACGCCAAAGAGGATTGTCGAAATGGACGTCAAAGACAAAGTGATTGAAATCATCGCCGAACAAGCGGTTTTGGATGTGTCCGATGTCACCATGGACAGCACGCTTGAATCGCTTGGAATTGACAGTTTGGGTTTGGTTGAAAGCATTTTCGCAATAGAAGAGGCTTTTGACATTCAGGTGCCCTTTAACGCCAACGATCCAAGCGAAAGCGATTTTGATATTTCATCTGTGGCAACGATTATCGCAGGTGTCGAAAATTTGGTGGCTGAACAGTCGTGAAACGTGTTGTGATCACTGGGGCAGGGACGATCAACGCACTTGGTCATAATGTCCCACAAACGCTTGAGGCGATGCGCGAGGGCCGCTGTGGAATTGGCTCGCTTGATTTTCGCGACGTAGATCGTTTGGCCATCAAGATCGGTGGTCAGGTGCGCGACTTTAAAGCGGATTCTGAATTCAACCGCCAACAAATGTCCCTTTATGATCGCTTTACCCAGTTCACGCTGCTGGCCGCAAAAGAGGCAATTGGCCAATCTGGTCTGACCTTTACAGGCGACTTGGCCGCGACATCGGGCGTTGTTTTGGGAACCGCTGGCGGTGGTGTCAGCACGTGGGATGACAATTATCGCGCCGTCTATGAAGAGGGTAAAAACCGCGTACACCCCTTTGTTGTTCCAAAATTGATGAACAACGCCGCCGCAAGCCATGTGTCTATGGAATTTAACCTAAAAGGACCCAGTTTCACGGTCTCCACCGCTTGCGCATCCTCAAACCATGCTATGGCGCAGGCCTTTGCCATGGTGCGTTCGGGCATGTCCACGGCCATGATCACGGGTGGATCGGAAAGCATGCTGTGTTTTGGCGGGGTAAAGGCCTGGGAAGGCCTGCGGGTGATGTCCAAGGATGCCTGCCGCCCCTTCAGCGCCAACCGCAACGGAATGGTTCAGGGAGAAGGGGCTGCAATTTTCGTGTTTGAAGAATATGAACACGCGCGTGCCCGCGGCGCCGACATAATGGCCGAGGTTAGCGGATTTGCCATGACATCGGATGCCGCCGACATCGTGATGCCCTCAAAACATGGGGCAGGGCGTGCGATTGCAGGCGCTCTGAAAGATGCGCGCATCAATCCAGAAGAGGTGGGATACATCAACGCCCACGGCACAGGGACGGCCGCAAATGACAAAACCGAATGCGCCGCTGTTGCGGATGTATTTGGCCGTTACGCGGATGATTTGATGATCAGTTCAACGAAATCCATGCATGGGCATTTGATTGGCGGCACGGGTGCCGTGGAATTGTTGGCCGTGATTATGGCCCTGCGCGACGGGGTCATTGCCCCCACAATCGGGTATGAAGAACCCGATCCAGAATGCGCCTTGGATGTGGTGCCCAACACAGCGCGTGAGGCACAGGTTGACGTGGCACTTAGCAATGCGTTTGCCTTTGGGGGATTAAACGCGGTTATGGCGCTACGGGCACATCGATAATTTCTTTTGACAAACCGTCTGCATCGGTGTCACGTGGGGCCAGTTTGAAATCAGGCCCATCCATGTCATTCATCAATTTCATCCGTGCAAATGCGTCTTGGCTTGGGGCGGGGTTTTTATTGGCCTTACTCTCCAGTTTTGGTCAGACGTTTTTCATCTCAATCTTCTCTGGTGCGCTGCGCAATGAATTTGATTTAACCCATGCCGAATGGGGGGCAACATATGCTTTGGGCACCTTTAGTTCAGCTGTCGTCATGGTCTGGGCAGGGGGATTAAGCGATCATTTTCGCACGCGGTATTTGGGTGTTTTTGTGCTATTGGGGCTCGCGCTCAGCGCCTCCTTCATGATGTTAAATACCTCGGCGACGCTGTTGATATTGGTGATCTTTTGTTTGCGTTTTTTTGGTCAGGGGATGGCAACACATCTGTCTGCGGTTGCCATGTCCCGTTGGTTTTTGGCGCAGCGTGGACGCGCGCTGTCCATTGCGAATATGGGATATGCCTTGGGTGAGGCGAGCTTGCCCGTGGCATTTGTTGTTCTACTGGCGTTTATCGAATGGCGACTTCTTTGGGGTGTTGCGGCCCTGATCGCCATTTTGGCGGCACCCGTTTTATTTACATTGCTGAAAACGGAACGTACCCCGCAATCCATGGCTGAAATCGATACGTCAAAGGGGATGGGGCAGCGCCATTGGACCCGTGTGCAGGCGTTGAAACATCCTCTGTTCTGGTTCATGGTGCCGGCGCTGTTGGGGCCACCTGCCTTTGGCACGGCCTTCTTTTTCCAACAGGTCCCGTTAGCCGAGGCAAAGGGATGGACACATTTGGAATTGGTGGCAACATTTCCATTTTACACGGTGTTTGCGATTGTAATGACATTGAGCGCGGGTTGGATGCAGGACCGATTTGGTACACCAAAATTGATCCCCCTCTATCAAATTCCTGCAATCGCGGCATTTGCCATTTTCGGATTGTCTGTTGATCCATGGCATGTGATTTTGGGTTTGTTTTTCATGGGGATGACATCGGGCGCCGTGGCCACATGGCAAAACGGGTTTTGGGCCGAATTTTATGGGACGCAACATTTGGGTGCGCTCAAGGCGATGGCGGCGGCCATCATGGTGCTGGGATCCGCGATTGGGCCTGGATTAACTGGTTTGTTTTTGGATTTCGGTATTGGATTGTCTACCCAATACCTGTGTGTTGCGGCCTATTTTGGGGTTTCAACCAGCATTATGATGATTGGTGTGCGCAGGTTTCGGGACGAGGTGCCTGGCCCACCACAAGGTGTATACAATTAGTGTAGTTTTCTTATTCCCCTCCGGTCATGCGCGGTCGAGGCGTAGCGCAGACTTATCGCGCGTGATCCAGCCCCCGCCCGTCCTGAAGGGCGGGGGCTTCATTTCATTCAGCCCTGTTAACCGCCCACGTACGTGGTCTTAATCGAGTGCATCATACAAATTCGCAAAAATATGGTTTCTGAGTTCAATTTAGAACGCACGCGTCATGATGTAGGATGCACAGCCCTTGAGTGCTGCGAAATCATCTAGGACCAGATGCACGGAAAACTGTTCGTTAAAGGGGCCAAAGCGGCCCTTATCCCGAAAGCTATGCGCAAAGATGTCGGACGATAGATAGGGTTCAAGCGCCCGCGCAACCCCACCAATCAGATATAATCCCCCAAGGGGAAGATTTGCCAACGCCATGTCGCCATAGACAGCGCCTGCAAAACTTGTTTGCATGTTGGCCACGTTGATCGCACTGTCATCGCCATTGCCCGCCGCTGCCATGATCTGGGCAGCGGTGCGATCCTGACGATTGTTTAACGCGTGATCTATCCGTTCTAATCCGCGCCCTGCCAGAAGGTGTTCGTTTGATGCAAATCCTTCGATGCCTTGGATATGGGCGACAACCTCGGCCTGCTCAGTATTTGCGGCCGCAATGCGGGCGTGTCCGATTTCAGATGGGGGCACATATCGCCCAGCAGCTGTGTGAAATACGGGGGCTGCATTAAACCCCGTGCCCATGCCTATCACAATTTTCGTGTCATTATCGCGGACCTGATGGGTGCCCGCCAAAACACAGCGCGTATCGTTTTCGTCTAACATATGGAGGGAATGGCCCTGCGCCTGCAGATCATTGATTACGCCAACCTTGGCCGATCCAGTAACCGATGCAATATCACGCGCATCAATCACCCAATCCAGATTGGTCATTTCGGCACGATCATCCGTAACGGGTCCTGCGGCGGCGACACAAATACGGTCTAATGCACCCGCATTCTGGTTCGCTAAATAGGTTTCAATCACGGCGGCCAAATCGGGGTAATCCGCGTTTGCGAATTTTTGAACACGATCCGTCAAAAAGGTATGCTTCTGTGTCAACGCGATGCGCGTGTTGGTACCACCAATATCCAAGACTAGACACAGATCGTCTGACATATCATTCCCCTTTTTTGCGTGTGGTTTATGCAGGGATGGTGCAAGACACAAGCGATTAATCTATGACATCAAAGGTCATATCAATTTTGATCACGCTTTTGTGCACCCTGTGGCGGGGCTGGGTTGAGGGATGATAGAATAGAATTCAACCTGCAACGGCAGAAACACATGCGCCTGATTTTTTATGTTTTTTGGTATCATTTTGTATGCAACCGCTTCTTTTGCGGACCCGCGATTTTGGCAATACGAATTTCCCGAAACGGATTTTACGAAGACAAGTTTGGAAAGTTGGTTGGAAATCCGCTCTGGCGGAGTGGGCAAAGATGGTATTCCCGCACTGGATCATGTTGAAATGATCGCTGTTGCCGAGGCCAATATTCCCGCCACAGAACCCGTGATCACACTTGAGCTCGCGGGGCAGGCCGCACGCGCCTATCCCCTGCGCTATTCGACATGGCATGAAATCGTAAATGACTATATGGGTGATATTCCGTTTACGGTGACCTTTTGCCCCACGGCATAGAACCCTTGGCACGTGCGGTGCGCGTGGGCAATCGCGCCTGGCCACTCAGCCGATTTTCGGGTGGGATCAGAGAAATTAAAGAGGCTGGTGTCACCCTGACATGGGAAGGCGAGCAGTCCTCGGCCCTAGATCAGACAAGCATTGCAGTCAGTCGCAAAATCGCCGCGATCCGCACACGTGATGAAGCGGGCAACGACATCGCACATGACGTTATGTTCGCCTTTGCCTTCCACGCCTTTTGGCCCGACGGGGTTTGGATGATTGAAAATTAGCCTAGACAGCAGGAAATAGATTTATTTCGCTATATTCACCTTTTGTTCCAATTACGGATTGGAGACTCAGCCAAAAAGGATTATGTGTTAAATTCTGATTAAGGAACAACCATGGCTGATTTAAAACAGATCCAAGTGCGCGGCGCGCGTGAACATAATTTGAAATCAATTGATGTTGATATTCCACGCGACCAATTTGTGGTGATCACGGGGTTGTCGGGGTCTGGGAAATCGTCATTGGCCTTTGACACAATTTACGCCGAGGGACAGCGCCGTTATGTCGAAAGCCTGTCGGCCTATGCGCGTCAATTCCTTGATATGATGGAAAAACCCGATGTTGATCATATCAGCGGCCTAAGCCCTGCGATTTCGATTGAGCAGAAAACCACATCGAAAAATCCACGTTCAACCGTTGGTACCGTGACCGAGATTTACGATTATCTGCGTCTGTTGTTTGCCCGCGCAGGCACGCCCTATAGTCCGGCAACCGGTCTTCCGATTGAGGCACAGCAGGTGCAGGATATGGTGGATCGCGTCATGACGATGGAAGAGGGGACGCGCGCCCATTTGTTGGCACCCATCGTGCGGGACAGAAAAGGGGAATACAAAAAAGAATTCCTTGAACTGCGCAAGCAGGGGTTTCAGCGCGTCAAGGTGGATGGTGAATATTACGAATTGGACGAGCCACCCACGCTGGATAAAAAATTCCGCCATGACATCGACGTTGTGGTAGATCGCCTTGTGGTGCGTGAAGGGATGGAAACACGCCTTGCGGATAGTTTTCGCACAGCCCTTGACCTTGCGGATGGCATCGCAATTTTGGAAACAGTCCCGCGGGAAGGCGACCCCGAGCGGATCACATTTTCGGAAAATTTCGCCTGTCCTGTCAGCGGTTTCACGATCCCCGAAATCGAACCGCGGCTGTTTTCATTTAACGCCCCCTTTGGCGCATGCCCCGATTGTGACGGGTTAGGGGTTGAACTGTATTTTGACGAACGCTTGGTCGTTCCCGATCAGATGCTAAAAATTTCCGATGGTGCGCTTGCCCCATGGCGCAAAGGCAAAAGCCCCTATTTCCTTCAGACGATCGAAGCCATCGCCAAACATTATCAGTTCGATCAAAACACCCGTTGGAAGGACCTGCCCAAGAAAGTGCAACAGGTGTTCCTCTATGGATCGGGGGATGAGGAAATCCAATTCCGCTATGACGAAGGGGGGCGCATCTATCAGGTGTCGCGCACCTTTGAAGGGGTTATTCCCAATATGGAACGACGGTATCGTGAAACCGATAGCAATTGGATTAGAGAAGAGTTTGAGAATTACCAAAACAACCGCGCTTGCGGCAGTTGCGGCGGTTATCGTCTGCGCCCCGAGGCATTGGCCGTTAAAATTGCGGGCATCCATGTGGGCCAGGTGGTGCAGATGTCGATCAAAGAGGCCTATGAATGGTGCGCCTTGGTTCCTGAAAATCTGACCAATCAGAAAAATGAAATCGCCCGCGCGATCCTTAAGGAAATTCGTGAACGTTTGGGATTTTTGAACAATGTGGGTTTGGAATATCTGACCCTGTCGCGTAATGCGGGCACGCTGTCGGGAGGGGAAAGCCAGCGGATCAGGTTGGCCAGTCAGATTGGATCTGGCCTGACAGGTGTTCTTTATGTTTTGGACGAACCTTCCATCGGATTGCATCAGCGTGACAATGATCGACTGTTGGGCACATTGAAAAACCTGCGTGATCAGGGAAACACCGTGATCGTTGTCGAACATGATGAAGAGGCCATTCGAGAGGCCGATTACGTCTATGACATCGGCCCAGGTGCGGGTGTGCATGGTGGACAGGTTGTGGCGCATGGAACGCCCGCTCAAATCACCGCATATGAAACATCAATCACAGGGCAATATTTATCAGGCGTGCGCGAAATTTCCGTACCCCTTGATCGCCGTGCGGGCAATGGCAAAATCCTGACTGTGGTAAACGCACATGGCAATAACCTGAAAAATCTGACTGTTGATTTTCCGCTTGGAAAATTTGTTTGTGTGACGGGTGTGTCAGGGGGTGGGAAATCCACATTGACGATTGAGACACTGTTCAAAATGGCCTCAATGCGGTTGAACGGGGCAAAACAAACGCCCGCCCCCTGTGACACGGTTAAGGGGTTGGAACATCTGGATAAGGTGATTGATATTGACCAACGTCCTATTGGGCGCACACCGCGGTCAAACCCTGCGACCTATACAGGGGCCTTCACACCCATCCGCGATTGGTTCGCGGGCCTGCCAGAGGCCAAGACGCGCGGATATAAGCCGGGGCGCTTTTCCTTTAACGTCAAAGGCGGGCGGTGCGAGGCCTGTCAGGGCGATGGTGTGATCAAAATTGAAATGCACTTTTTACCCGACGTCTATGTGACATGCGAAACCTGTAACGGCGCGCGCTATAATCGTGAAACCCTAGAGATTAAGTTCAAGGGCAAATCCATCGCCGATGTGTTGGATATGACGGTTGAGGATGCACAAGAGTTTTTTCATGCCGTTCCCTCGATCCGCGAAAAAATGGATGCATTGATGCGCGTAGGCTTGGGCTATATCAAGGTGGGCCAACAGGCGACAACCCTATCAGGGGGGGAAGCGCAGCGTGTGAAACTGTCCAAAGAACTGGCTAAACGATCAACGGGGCGTACGCTTTATATTCTGGATGAACCGACAACGGGTTTGCATTTTGAAGATGTGCGCAAACTGTTAGAGGTGCTGCACGAATTGGTGGAGCAGGGCAATACGGTGATTGTGATTGAACATAATCTAGACGTGGTCAAAACCGCCGATTGGATCATTGATATCGGTCCCGAAGGCGGGGATGGCGGGGGCACAGTTGTCGCCTGTGGTACACCAGAAGAGGTGGCAGAGGTGCGTGAAAGCCATACGGGCCATTACCTGAAACCCATGCTGGACGTCAAACGCACCGCGGCTGAGTGACCTTGACCCCGCGCATAGATGCGGAATGTCATGACATTCAAAGGCTTCAAACAAATCGATTGGATTTTTACCCCGTGATCATGCGCGGTCTGAGCGAAGCGAAGACTAATCGCGCATGATCCAGCCCAAGCCCGTCCGATAGGGCGGAGGCTTCGTTTCTTCAGCCCTTTTAACAGCCCACGGGCGTGTACTGGATCATTAAAGTGCAGTCTTAGATAAATCTGTTTTGTGAGTGTGGAGGGCCTACTTCTCTGGGATCAATCCACGTGGACTGAACCGCAGAACCAACAACAATACCAACCCCATGGTCAGCAAACGCGTATAGGCGACGCTTTCCATCATGTGCAGGCGCACGGCATTGTCTTCGGCCATACCCGCCGTCAGCAGGGTGACAAGATATTGGCTCATCGGTTCAACCTGAACCCACAGGAACCAAATCAGGAACCCGCCCAGAACCGCGCCAAAGTTGTTCCCCGATCCACCGACAATCACCATGACCCAGATCAGAAAGGTGAAGCGCAACGGTTGATAACTGCCCGGTGTCAATTGACCGTCCAGTGTTGTCATCATGGCCCCCGCAATGCCACAAATCGCGGATCCCAGAATGAAAATTTGTAAATGGCGGTTCGTTACATTTTTACCCATTGCGGCGGCGGCTGTTTCATTGTCACGAATGGCGCGCATCATACGGCCCCATGGGCTTTTCAAGGACAGTTGCGCCATAATCAACAGAATGATCAGCACGACAGAAAACAAAAGCGCATAATTGAGCTTCACGAACAAAGCGGATGCCGTGACAGGGTCAAGGCCCAGACCGCTTGCGCGTTCGACGAACTCTGCGCTTTCTTGTAGGTCGATTTCCTTGGGCACGGGGCGGTTCAAACCTATCACGTTTTTCACGCCACGCGCCAACCAATCTTCGTTCTTTAGGATCGCGATGATGATTTCGGAAATGCCCAGTGTCGCAATCGCAAGGTAATCGGAACGCAGCCCCAAGGCCGCCTTGCCAATAATCCAGGCTGCCCCCGCTGCAAACAGGCCGCCAACAGGCCAGGCCAAGATGATGGGGAGGCCAAGACCCCCAAGGTTTCCTTGCAATGCGGGGTTCACCGCCTCAACCGCCTGAACGGCAGGGTCCAACAACGCGCGGTATAGGAAAAAGCCAAGGCCAAGGATTGTCACTATGGCAATAACACGGGGACGGGCTGCTGTGATGCGGCGATAGGCGATGATCGTGACGCCGATGATACCTGCACCAACCGCCAATGCGAATAGGATACGCAAACCGCCGGCACTCCATGCTGCGGACACAGGGTCGGTTGAAACCAAAACCGCGGCCAATCCACCAAGGGCTACAAAGCCCATGACACCAACATTAAACAGGCCCGCAAAGCCCCACTGTAGGTTGACGCCAAGCGCCATGACCGCGCTGATCAATCCCATGTTCAGGATCAAAAGCGCGCTGTTCCAGCTTTGCACCATGCCTGTGATGATGATCAGGGCGGCGATTGCGACGAAGTAAAGGATATTCCGTGTCTGATCCATTAGTACGCCTTTCCTTTGAACAGGCCTGTTGGTCTAAACAGCAGGACAACAATCAAAATCATAAAGCTGACGGCGAATTTATATTCTGTCGAGAGCAGTTGCATCAGCGTGCTTGGTTCCAAGGATTCGGGCATCCAGTACTTCAATACCTTTTTCCAGGCATAGGTTATGGTGACCTCGGAATAGGCCACAACAAATCCGCCTGCGATGGCGCCCAGTGGGCTGCCCAAGCCGCCCACAATCGCGCTGGCAAAGATGGGCAGCAGCAATTGGAAGTAGGTGAAGGGTTTGAACGATTTATCAAGCCCGTATAGAACCCCCGCAATCGTGGCCAATGCCGCAACGATGATCCATGTCACCGCGACCACGCGTTCTGGGTTGATGCCTGAGAGCAATGCCAAATCTTCGTTATCGGCATAGGCCCGCATGGATTTACCCGTGCGGGTTTTGTTCAAAAACCAAAACAGCGCAATCACAACAATCAGCGCTGTGATCACCGTGATCCCTTGGGTCGTTTTCAGTGCCATGCCTTCGCGCAGGCCCGATGCCGCCTTAAATTCACGTACGGAAAAAATGAAACGTTCCCCATCAGAAAACCGTTGGTCATCCACACCGATGATGATGCGCACAACCCCGTTCATCACGAACATCACACCCATTGAAACGATGACCAAAATCACAGGTTTCGCCTTTTGCGCGCGATAGAATTGATATACCCCGCGATCCGTGAGCAGGACTAATGCCGCGGTGGCTGCAATACTAAAGGGCAGGGCCAAAAGTGCTGTGGGAAGGGGGCCAAATGATATGCCCATAGATTGGAACCACCATGTCACCAAAACCGTGATCATCGTGCCAAAGGCCATCGTATCGCCATGGGCAAAGTTGGAAAACCGTAAAATTCCATAGATCAATGTCACCCCAAGCGCCCCAAGCGCCAGCTGTGCGCCATAGGCGGTGGCGGGGATCAAAACAAAGTTCATCAGAACAACAAGACCGTTGATAAAATCCATATGCCTTAGCCCCCTAAAAACGATTTGCGCACTTCGGGATCGGCCAATAATTCTTGGCCAGATCCAGTATAGGCATTGCGCCCCTGAACCAAGACATACCCACGATCGGCAATTTGCAACGCCTGCCGCGCGTTTTGTTCGACCATCAAAATCGGAATGCCGGTGCGTGCCACCTCGATGATGCGATCAAAAAGTTCGTCCATCACGATGGGGCTGACACCCGCTGTGGGTTCATCCAGCATCAATACCTTGGGTTTTGTCATCAGGGCGCGGCCCACGGCCACTTGTTGGCGTTGCCCCCCCGAAAGTTCGCCTGCCGCCTGATGGCGTTTATCGCGTAGGATTGGAAACAGATCATAAACCTGTTCCATGGTTTCGCGGATGTCGTCACGGCGGATAAAGGCGCCCATTTCCAGATTTTCTTCAACACTCATCGAGGTAAAGATATTCTGCGTTTGCGGCACAAATCCCATGCCCTTCACCACACGCTCTTGGGGGGTCAGGTGCGTGATATCTTCGCCGCCCAATCGCACGGATCCTTTGCGCAGGTTCAGCATGCCAAAAACGGCCTTCATCCCTGTGGATTTTCCCGCCCCATTGGGGCCAACGATCACGGCGATCTGACCTGGATCAACCGCAATCGTGCATGAATGCAAAATATCAGGGCCAGCACCATAGCCACCCGTCATTGCATCCCCGATCAAAAATGGCTCTGCCATAGTGTGTTCCGTACCTTATGCTGATGCAGTTGCATCAGGTGACTTTTTGTTTTTTAACCCTGTGCCCAAATAGGCCTCGATCACCTGTTCATTGGCCTTGATTTCATCCAATGTCCCTTCGGCCAAAACTTTACCCTCGGCCATACAAATAACGGGATCGCAGAGGCGACCAATGAAATCCATGTCGTGTTCAATCACGACAAAGGTGTATCCACGTTCTTGGTTCAGGCGGATGATCGCATCCCCGATGGTATTCAGTAGGGTTCGGTTCACGCCTGCGCCGACCTCGTCCAAAAAGACGATTTTGGCATCGACCATCATGGTGCGCCCTAATTCCAATAGCTTTTTCTGACCCCCTGAAACCTGACCCGCCTTGTGATCGGCCAGATGCGAGATTGTGAGGAATTCCAAAACTTCATCCGCTTTGGCGCGTAATGCGCGTTCTTCGTCTGCGATGCGCTTGCGTCCAAACCATGTGTTCCACAGCGTTTCCCCAGATTGTCCTGCAGGCACCATCATCAGGTTTTCGCGACAACTCATTGACGAAAATTCATGCGCAATCTGAAATGTGCGCAGTAATCCCTTGTGAAACAATTCATGCGGCGGCAGTCCAGTGATATCCTCACCATCCATGGTCACGCACCCGGATGTTGGGCTAAGGACACCTGCAACCACATTGAATAGGGTGGTCTTGCCCGCACCATTTGGGCCAATCAGCCCCGTTATGGATCCCTTTTCAATTTCAAGCGAGGCACCGTCCACCGCATGAAACCCACCAAAGGTTTTCCGAAGGTTTTCAACCTTGATCATCTGTAACTTCTTTTGGATCGTCGTTTACAAAAAACAGCCCGAGCCATAGCCCGGGCTGAATTAAGATATGGCGTGAAATTAGCGGTATTTCACAGTTGTCATTTTACCGCCTTCAAATACGATCTGACGGTAGCTACCTGATGATTCACCTGGTCCGATCAGCTCAACCGCGGATGCACCAACATAGTCGATGTCGCCGCCGTTTGCCAAAATTTCCAAACCTTTTGCCAATTCACCTGGATAGATTTTTTCACCTGGTGCGTTTGCAACATCCATGACTTTGCCTTTGTAGTCGGCTGGATTGTCTGAACCCGCTGCTTGCATTGCCAACATGATCAATGCGGCTGCGTCATAGCTTTCTGCAACAAAGACAGATGATCCGTCAAACGCATCACCGATTAGGTCAACCAACTGGCTTGCGCCTGGGCTATCAGTACCCGGTGCCTGACCTGTTGTGCCGTCGATTTCAGAACCGAAATCTGTTTCCAATGACCCACCGATCATACCGTCTGGTAGGTGGAACATGTCAAAGGCGCCGCTGTCCAATGACGCACGGATGATGCCCGCGCCGCCACCTGTGTTATAGCCTGCAACAACCAAACGGTCGCCGCCTGCCGCTGCAAGTGCTGCAACCTCGGCTGAGTAGTCTGCTTTTTCGTCTTCATGCGCAGCCGAGATTGTGATTGTGCCGCCCATTGATTTGAACGCCTCTTCAAAGCTTGATGCCAAGCCTTTGCCGTAGTCGTTGTTAACGTATGTTAGGGCAACTTCTGTTGATCCCATTTCCATAAGGGATTCTGCCATAACAACACCCTGACGTGCGTCAGATGGCGCTGTGCGGAAGAACAGACCGTTGTCTTCTGCTGTTGATAGGCCAGGTGATGTCGCGGATGGTGAAATCATGACCATGCCGTTTGCCAATGCAACGTTTGCAAGGATCGCGCCTGTCACACCAGAACAGTCTGCGCCCATGATGCCTGATACACCGTCAGAAGTGATCAAACGTTCCGCTGCAGCTGTTGCTGCTGCAGCATCAATACATGTGCTGTCTGCGCGAACTGGTGCAACAGTTTTGCCGCCCAAGAACGCGCCAGAGCTTGAAACCTCTGCCATTGCGAACTCAGCGCCATCTGCCATTGCAGGTGTCAACGCTTCGATCGGGCCGGTAAAGCCCAAAATTACACCGATTTTTACTTCGCCGTGGCCACCTGCAAACGCAGTGCCCGCAACCAAAGCAGAAGCCGCTGTTGCGATTAGAAATTTTTTCATAGTTCTCTCCCAAAGTTTGGACAGTGTCCTGCCCACAGTTTAGATTCACTTTTCAGTATTTGAAAAGGGAATATTTTTTTGACCGACACAGTGTGTCTAGATCGAAATTCGTTGTGCGTGACTGCCCCGCTCCCGATAAGGTGTGGTTTCATAATGCGCGCGGTAGCATTTTGAAAAATGTGAGGGTGAGGCAAAACCACAGGCTAATGCGACATTGATCACACTCATATCCGTTTGCATCAACAGGTTACGCGCCTTTTGCAGGCGCAATTCCATGTAATAGCGTTTTGGTGATCTATTCAGATAACGGCGGAACAAACGCTCTAGCTGGCGTGTGGACATGCCGACATCTTTGGCCAAGACCGCGGGCGAAATCGGCTCTTCTATGTTTTGTTCCATCATTTGGATGACTTGGCTAAGCTTTGGATGGCGCACACCAATGCGTGTGGGAACGGACAGACGTTGTGTGTCTTGGTCCGTGCGGATCGAACTGTAGATCATTTGATCCGCCACCGCGTTTGCCATTTCTTCGCCGTGCTTGTCGGCAATCATCTTTAACATCAAGTCAATGGACGATGTCCCACCTGCTGTGGTCAAACGGTTGCCATCTGTAATGAATACCGATTTTGTCAGATCAACTTCCAAAAATTCTTCGGCAAAGCTGTCCTGATTTTCCCAGTGGATCGTGGCGCGTTTACCGTCCAGCAACCCTGCCTTGGCCATTGGATAGGCCGCCGTGCACAATCCCCCGATGGTCAGCCCGCGGCGCGCCTCGCGTCGTAACCAATTCAAAACTTTCTTAGTGGTGGCCATTTGAATGTCCACACCACCGCATAGGATCATCACATCATCGCGGCGCAATTCACACAAGTCATCATCCAGCGCGAAGGTTGTGCCTGCAGAACATTGAACGGTTTCGCCACCCTCGCCGATAAAGATCCATTCATATGCGTTGCGTCCCAGCATACGATTGGCGATGCGCAGGGCATCCAACGCAGAAGCAAAAGAAAGCAGCGTAAAATTATCAAGCAAAACAAAGACAAAGCGCTCGGGCGCGTCTTCGCTTTTGGGGCGCAAGGTGGTTGAGGCCATAGGTCGCATTTAACGCAAACTTTCGATTCTTTGGGTATTCACATTATCAGCACAGGACGCAGTTACAATAGATGTGTTGGCTTTTCCACGGGTCAATAATCATGGATAATTTCGGGGTGGTCAGTTTGGGCGAACAGGGGTATAGCTTTGCTATTCGTGAACGCTAACACCGGAGAAATAAGATGAGCGAATGGCAAAAAACCAATTGGCGCAACAAGCCACGGGTTCAGATGCCTGATTATTTGGATCAGGAGGCGCTGAACGCAGTCGAAAGTCAGCTATCCAACTATCCACCGCTTGTCTTTGCAGGCGAGGCGCGTAATTTAAAAGCGAAACTGGCCGCTGCATCCCGTGGTGAGGCGTTTTTGTTGCAAGGCGGCGATTGCGCCGAAAGCTTTGCGCAATTCAGTGCGGATGGCATTCGTGACACATTTAAGGTGATGTTGCAGATGGCCATGGTTCTGACCTTTGGCGCAAAGGTCCCTGTGATCAAGGTGGGTCGCATGGCGGGGCAATTTGCAAAACCACGTTCTGCTCCAACCGAAACCGTCGATGGCGTGGAACTGCCCAGCTATCGTGGTGATATCATAAATGATTTGGATTTTACATCTGAGGCGCGTATCCCTGATCCGTCCAAAATGTTGCAGGCCTACACACAGGCGGCAGCAACGCTGAACCTGTTGCGTGCGTTTTCAACAGGTGGTTATGCAGACGTACATCAGGTGCACAGCTGGACGCTTGGGTTCACAGAAGGGGAAAAGGCGTCACGCTATCGCGAAATGGCGGCGCGTATTTCGGATGCGTTGGATTTTATGTCCGCTGCGGGTTTGGACAGCGCTGTATCACATGATTTGCGCACTGTTGATTTCTACACCTCGCACGAAGGGCTGTTGTTGGAATATGAAGAGGCGTTGACGCGTCTGGATTCGACATCAGGTAATTGGTTGGCAGGATCGGGTCACATGATCTGGATCGGGGACAGAACCCGTCAAACAGATGGTGCGCATGTTGAATTCTGCCGTGGAGTGTTGAACCCAATCGGATTGAAATGTGGCCCAACAACCTCTGCCGAGGATTTGAAAGTTCTTATGGCCAAGTTGAACCCAGAAAACGAAGCGGGTCGTTTGACATTGATCGCGCGTTTTGGCGCGGGCAGCGTTGGGGATCATCTACCCCGTCTGATTAAGGCCGTTGAAGAAGAGGGTGCAAATGTTGTGTGGTCGTGTGATCCGATGCACGGCAATACGATCAAATCAGCAACAGGGTACAAAACACGGCCCTTCGACAGTGTCCTGCGCGAAGTGCGCGAATTCTTTGAGGTGCACGCAGCCGAGGGCACGATCCCAGGCGGCGTTCATTTTGAAATGACGGGGCAGGATGTCACCGAGTGCACAGGTGGTCTTTATGCGCTGAGCGATGAAGACCTGTCTTCGCGCTATCACACAGCCTGCGATCCGCGTTTGAACGCCTCACAATCCTTGGAATTGGCATTCCTGGTGGCCGAGGAATTGGTGAAACGCCGCACCGACGGTGCCGCAGTTGCAGCACAATAATTGGATATAGATTAAAACGAAAGGGCGCTGATTTCAGCGCCCTTTTTTGTTTCTGTGTCGTGGTGGTTGACCCTAGAACGGGATTTCGTCGTCCATGTCGTTTGATGGACGCGATCCGCCACCATAGGGATCCGCAGGTGCGGGGCCGCTGTCATAGCCTTGGTCATAGTCACCGCCGCCTGATCCACCGCCATAACCGCCGCCGCCACCGGCATTGTCACCACGGCCATCCAGCATGGTCAGCGTAGAGGTATAGGGGCGCAAAACAACTTCGGTGCTATAGCGGTCCTGACCCGACTGGTCCTGCCATTTGCGCGTTTCCAGTTGACCTTCGATATAGATTTTCGATCCCTTGCGTAGGTATTGCTCTGCAACGCGCACAAGCGGTTCTGAAAAAATCGCAACGCTGTGCCATTCGGTTTTTTCGCGACGTTCACCCGTATTGCGGTCTTTCCAGTTTTCAGAGGTTGCAATGCGCAGGTTGCATACCTTGCCCCCATTGGGGAAGTTTCTGACCTCTGGGTCGCGCCCCAGATTGCCGATTAGAATTACTTTGTTCACTGACCCTGCCATCGCACTCTCCTATGATCTTCGCGCTTCTTTTGCCCTAAAGCACATTTTCAATATGAATAAAATATTAATGAACGGGATGGAACAGGCAATTTCCTGCAAGCTGATATTCATTTGTTGGGCTAAGCGATAATCAAGTGTAAAAGATCCCCATGGTTCGAGTGGGTTTCATAGCGTTTATCTGTGCTGCGTGTATTGCCACGGGGGCCGCAGCCGATCGTTCAGGAAAAACAAAGCAATTTCAAACCTTGGACCGATTGAATGGCGGATCGCCTTCGGTATCGTTAAGCCGAGAGGATGTGTATATTCCGGGCCTGCCGGGCGAGATTCCGCGTGATATAGAATATCGCGGTCCCTATTTGGATTTGGCAAAACGCGCCGCCAACCGCCATCGCATCCCCGAGGCGTTGTTTTTGCGCCTAATCAATCAAGAAAGCCGTTGGAACCCCAAGGCGGTGTCGCCAAAGGGGGCGATTGGATTGGCGCAATTGATGCCCGATACCGCGCGCCTGTTAAACGTGAACTCGCGTATTCCCTCGCAAAACCTTGAAGGGGGCGCGCGCTACCTTGCCATGCAATATAAGCGCTTTCGCTCGTGGCGCTTGGCACTTGCGGCCTATAACGCGGGACCAGAAGCGGTGGTGAAATATGGCGGTGTGCCGCCCTATAAAGAAACGCAAAATTACGTGCGTATTATCCTGAAACGCTAGAATTGCTTATTTAAAGGAATACTGTCGTTCCACCTTGGCCACGCGCAGGATGTAATCCTCATACCAGCGTTCTTTGCCTATCTTTTGTGCGATGGCATGTTTGGCGTGTTTGCGCCATCCTTTGATCGCCTCTTCGCTTTCCCAATAGCTGACGGTAATGGCAAATCCATCTGCATCGCGTGTGCTTTCGATCCCAATATATCCAGGTAGAGTTTTGGCAATTTCACCCATGGCTGCGGCCATTTCTGCGTATCCTTCAGGCGTTTTTGACGCCTGATTGGCAAAGATAACCGCGTAATAGGGCGGCTCTGGCATTTTCGAAAAACGTGACATTGCATATCCAAATAAAGACACCCGCAAAATGCGGGTGTCTTTAGTCAATATCAAGCAGAATTCCTATTCTGCGACCAATTTGATAACTGGGGTCATTTCGTCCAGCACCGATTGATCCAAGTGGCATTTCAATTGGTGTCCATTTGCCATGGTGCGAATTGGCGGAACCTCGCGTTCGCATAGGCCCCCGCCCACTTTGTCCTTCCAACGACAACGCGTTTGGAAGGGGCATCCAGAGGGTGGGTTCATCGCCGACGGAATGTCGCCCTCAAGCACTATGTGTTCCTTTTGGATGCTGGTGTCGGCAATGGGTACCGCCGATAACAAAGCCTCTGTATAGGGGTGATAGGGTGGGGCGAAGACCTGATCGGTTGTGCCCATTTCCACCACATGGCCCAAATACATCACCATCACGCGGTCTGACAAATAGCGTACGATTGACAAATCGTGGCTGATGAACAGCAATGTTGTTTTTTCGGTGCGCTGAATTTCCATCAACAAATCGGTCACCGCCGCCTGAACAGAAACGTCCAAGGCCGAAACAGGTTCGTCCGCCACAACGATGCGCGCCCCACCTGCGAAGGCACGGGCAATCCCGACACGTTGTTTTTGTCCACCTGACAATTGACGCGGCATGCGTTCGGCAAAGGCGCGTGGCAATTTCACCAAATCCAGCAATTCTAGCATGCGTTGCGCACGTTCGTCATCAGAATTGCCAAATTTAAAGATTTCCAATGCGCGAATAATCTGACGCCCAACGGTCATCGACGGGTTCAATGTGTCAAATGGGTTTTGGAACACCATCTGCACATCCGCAACCGTTTGCGTGTCACGTTCTTCAATGGCTGTCGCCTCGATGTTTTTGCCATCCAGTAGGATTTGACCATCGGTTGCCGTTTCCAGACCCATCAAAACCTTGGCAAATGTCGACTTACCGCAGCCCGATTCACCCACGATGGCCAATGTTTCGCCCTCACGCGCTTCGAACGATAGGGTTTCGTTGGCTTTGACAACCTTCTTGGCGCCTGATCCACCGAATAGGGCATTTGCGGCCACTTCGTAATATTTTTTCAACTCATCCATTTTCAGGATGACGTCACCGGGTTCTGTTTTTTCAAACTGTTTGGCGGCCTGAATTGGGGCATCCCAATCAATTTCTGCAAATTTCAAACAGCGCGAGGCATGACGATCATCGCCTGCAATCTCGGACATTGCGATTTCGGCGGCGTTACAGCTGCCTTCTTCGAAATAATCGCAGCGTGGGCCAAAGTTACAGCCGTTGGGGCGTTCATGCGGCAAGGGGAAGTTGCCAGGGATCGCAACCAAGGGACGCGCGTTTTTGTCGGCACCTGGCAATGGGATCGACCGGAACAGCGCCTGTGTGTAAGGGTGGCGCATTTTGTCAAACACATCCTCAATCGACCCTGTTTCCACAGCCTCGCCTGAATACATCACACAGATGCGGTCACAGGTTTCCAAAACCAAGCCCAAGTTGTGCGAGATGAACAACATGGATGTACCGTATTTTTTACCCAGATCTTTGACCAAATCGACAACAGCCGCTTCAACTGTCACGTCCAGCGCGGTTGTGGGTTCGTCCAAAATCAACAGCGCAGGTTTTGACATCAAGGCCATTGCGATCACGATCCGCTGTTGCTGACCTCCAGAAAGCTGGTGCGGATAGGATTTCAAAATCCGCTCAGGGTCAGGCAGTTTCACATCTGTGACCACTTCTAATGCGCGCGCATAGGCCTCTTCATTGGTCACACCTTCGTGGATCATCGGCACTTCCATCAACTGTTTGCCGATTTTCATAGCGGGGTTTAGCGAGGCCATGGGTTCCTGATAAATCATCGCGATTTCATTTCCGCGAATATCGCGCAATTCCTCATCGCTCATTTCATTCAGGTCACGTCCTTTGAATTTGATTGAACCGCCGACAATGCGGCCGTTCACACCCAAATCCTGCATAACACCCAAGGCAACCGTTGATTTACCACACCCTGATTCACCAACCAGTCCAACGGCTTCACCCGGTTGTACCGTGACGCTAAAATCCATCACAGCTGGAATTTCACGCAAACGGGTGAAAAATGAAATGGATAGGTTTTCAATCTCTAGAATGGGCCCATCGTATTCTATTTTTGACATATTCTCCTCCCAATCGGAGCATGCTGCCGGGATGACATGCATCCCGGACTTATAATTAATCTTTTAGACTTTCTTCACGCAAACCATCGGCCAGCAAGTTCAATCCAAGCACAAGGCTTAGAAGTGCAATCGCCGGTGGTAGGGCAGGGTGCGGATAGATCGAGAGCAATTTGCGCCCTTCGTTGATGGTAGCACCCCAGTTCGGGCTTTCTGATTCCAGACCCAAACCAAAGAAACCCAAGGTTCCAAGCAAGATGGTGGTATAGCCAATGCGTAAACAGAAATCGACGATCAGCGGCCCACGCGCGTTTGGCAGAATTTCCCACAGCATGATGTACCATGTGCCTTCGCCCCGTGTTTGGGCCGCTGCAACATAGTCACGTGTTTTTATGTCCATAGCCAGACCGCGCACAATACGGAACACGGTGGGCGAGTTCACAAAAACAACCGATACGAAAACGGTCAACAGTCCCGCATCCACATCAAATCCATCAATGGCATTGAACAATGTCACCTTAGAGTTCGCCTCATTAATCAGGGACAAATAAAGCCACCCAAGCACACCCAAGATGACCACCATCAGGATATTTCGCTTCATAGGGTCGATGTAATAGCGAGAGTTGATCAGAACCCCAAAGAAGATCAATGGGAAGCTAAACAACACAACGGCCATATATTGCGGCATGCCTGTCATTCGAATTTCTGGTGTCACCAATAGGTAGAACAATAAAATTACAGGGAAGGCCAAAATCAGGTTCGCCAAGAAGGACAAAACCAAATCTAGGCGCCCGCCATAGTATCCCGCAGGAAGGCCAAGTGTGATCCCAACCATAAACGCAAACAGCGTTGCCAATGGTGCAATCAAAACAACAATCCCTGAACCAATCATAACGCGGCTAAACACGTCGCGGGCCAGGTTGTCACCGCCCCATAGATAATAGGGGTAATCACCAGCCTCGGCTCCGCGCATCGGTGTGCCGGGCACTTTGTTTTTCATACCCGATACCTGTGACAGTGGATCATGCGTTGCCACAAGTTCAAACATTGTTGAGAATACACCTGTGTAGACCCAAAACATAACAAGCGCAAAGCCGATCATGCCCACAGTTGAATCAAACAGTTTACCATAAAGGCCCAGTGATCGTTTGTAACGAATGGACACAAAGAATGTGATGATAAGAGCAACCCAAACAGGCGTTAGCTGCGTGACTGAGCGGATTGCGATTTCGCCCCAAGACAAAAGTTCCATGATCGCAGGCTCCCTTAGTTAACGCTAATGCGTGGGTTGAGGTAGACATAGCCGATGTCCGAGATCAGCTGGGTGACCAAAACAACGACAACCGAGACGACGGACACAGCCAACAACAATTCGATGTCATTGTTGCCTGCCGCCTGAACCAAGACCCATCCAAAGCCTTTGTAGTTAAACAGCGTTTCAACAATCACAACGCCGTTCAACAGCCATGGGAACTGCAACATGATCACCGTAAAGGGGGCGATCAATGCGTTGCGCAGGGCGTGTTTCATAACGATATTGCCAAATGACACACCTTTTAGGCGTGCGGTGCGGATGTATTGTGCGGTCATCACTTCGGCCATTGAGGCGCGCGTCATCCGCGCGATATAGCCCATGCCATAAAGCGCGATGGTGACAACGGGGAGGAAAAAGTTTTCAAACGTTGGATTTTCCATCGCCGTTGCGGCCGATCCTTTGAACCATTTCAGTCCAAAGGCTGATGATGAAAAGACCGCGATAAAGATAACACCAGAGACATATTCAGGTGTCGCGGTTGTTGTAATCGCAACGGTAGATAGAGTGCGGTCTGTGCGGGACCCTTCCCGCATGCCTGCAACAACGCCTAGAACCAGTGCTGTTGGAATCATGATGACCATAACCCAGAACATCAAAACGCCTGTCAGGCTTAGGCGTGTGGCAACAATGCTGCCCACGTCATCCTTAAAGACTGTTGAAAAGCCCCAGTTGCCCTGCAATACGCCGCAAAAGCGAGGTGCGCCTGTGCCATCTGTTCCGCGTTCGAAACATTGGCCGCGGGTTTTCCCATCGCTGCCTTCGATCACATAACCTGGTAATACACCCAACCAACGGCCATATTTAATTGGAAGTGGGTCAAGATAGCCTCGGTTATCGAGAAAGCTTGCAACGGCCGCATCGTCCATTCGGAAGTTGCCCTCAGACTTGGCTAGTTTTTCCAAGTTGGGGTAGAGGTTCGTCATGAAGAACACGATGAAAGTCAGACAAAGTGCCGTAAATACCATTACCGCAAAGCGTCTTAGAATAAATAAGAGCATGGAGTTTCCTGTTGTTTCCGCAGTTTATTTATGAACGGAAAACGCATCCCTGTTTATTTGAAAAAGGGGCTGCACCCTTATGGAATGCAGCCCCCGTTCGTGACAAGTGAATTAGGCTTTTAGACCCCACTTGTATACATGCGAGTGATAGGCGATGTGCATATCACATACAACGTTTGGCGCGTGGCTGCGGTATAGCGAACGCCAGTAAGGCTGAATTGTTACGCCTTCTTCAACGACGATTGCTTGGAGTTTACCCGCAACTTCGCGACGTGCGTCTGCGTCCGCGATTGAGTTCGCTTCTGCAAGTAGCGCATCGAATTCCGCGTTTGACCAACCAAATTCGTTCCATGCTTCACCTGAACGGTATGCTAGACCCCAAACCTGTGTCGCGAATGGACGGTGGTTCCAGTTTGTTGAGCTGAATGGATATTTTGCCCAATCGTTCCAGAATGTTGAACCAGGTAGGATTGTACGCTTGACCTTGATGCCCGCATCACGCAACTGCGCGGCAACCGCGTCAGTTGTGTTTTTACGCCAGTCATCGTCGATTGAGATCAACTCGTGCTCATAATCTTCCATGCCCGCTTCTTTCATCAATTCAAGCGCGCGCGCAGGGTCGTGTGGCAAACGGCCTACAGATGGATCATGCTCTGGGTGCATTGAACCTGCGTGGTGGTTGTCTGCAACAGCACCTTTGTTTGAGTAACCAAGCTCAAGACATGTTGCGTTATCAACTGCCATTGCGATCGCCTGACGAACACGCTTGTCTTGGTAAGGTAGTTTACCAGCAGCATCAGGTGTCTCTTGGTTTGTACGGATAACAATTGTTGAACCTGTTGCGATTTCAGAGTTCGCCCAACCGATACCTTCCATGATGTCAACGTATTCACCAACGTTTTCATAGAATACATCTACTTCGCCTGCTTCTGCGGCTGCCAACCATGCGGCTGGGTCTGTGCCGTAATCGACGAATTCGATGCGGTCTAGGTTCGCTGTGCGACCAACAGAGTTACCCCACCAGTCGTGGCCTTCGTTTTTAACGACAACCGCCTTAACACCAACTTCTAGTGATTCTGGTAGGTATGGGCCTGTGCCAACTGGGTTTGAAACCATTGTTTCAGGTGAGTGGCTGCTGTGTACAACCGCTGCTGGGTAATCTGCCATGCCAGCGATGATTGTGATGTCTGATGCAACACACTTAAGCTGAACTGTGTGTGAATCAACAACTGTGATCGCGCCCGCTGCTGCAACGCCTGTGTCAGGGTCGATCAATGACGCCATACGGCCCGCCATTGAGTTACCTTCAACCGCTTTGTCACACCACATTTCGATGTTGCGTGCAACGTCTTCTGCTGTGAAGTCGTCGCCGTTGTTCCACTTAACGCCCTTGCGAACGTTCAATGTGTACTCAGACGCGTCTGCGTTTGCGCTCCAGCTTTCTAGAAGGTTTGGTGTCAATGAACCATCGTTGTTGTATTCAACTAGGTATTCCAACCAACCCGCTGTAAAGTGTGCGATTTGTGTCCAGTCGTAAGTACGTGGATCTTTTAGTGCACGCACTTCCATTTGCATGCGAAGTGTTCCGCCCGCTTGTATGTGGCCACCCGCTTGTGCAGGTGTTGCAAGACCCAGCATACCATATGCTGCAGTCGCAGATACACCAAGCGCTGTTGCACGAGACATAAATTCACGGCGATCCATGTGGCCCGCTTTATGCTCTTCTGCATACATCTCTGCAACTGGATGTAGATTTTTCGACGTAGTCGTTTTTTGCATCATGTTACTCCCTGTCTGACGCATATAGGCCACTGCCGAGGTTTATCCCCGGCACATGGCAATTTGTGAGTTACCGTGACATTCGGCACTATATTGCCGGGATCGTCAATGGCATCGTCGGGAAAATGTGGTCACAAATGCGACAGTGCACATGTCAAATTGCGACATTTGGGTGGCTGTCACAGACCAAATTGCTTTTTTCTTGTCTGTTTTGCCGCAGCCGCTGGGCGAAAGTGCAGCCAATCCTTCATCTTGGATCGAAACCATGTGCGTTGGCGTTTCGCAAATTGTCGTGTGGCAATTGTTGCGGCCTCGCGTGCTTCGTCCAATGTCATTTGCCCTTGAAGGTGCGCGATAAGTTCAGGCGCACCAATCGCACGATTTGAAAGCAGAGTTGGATCCCAGTTTTCCAAATTCTGTTGGGCTTCTTCCATTGCGCCTGTGTCCAACATGATCTCAAAACGCTGCGCAATCCGTGCATTGAGCCAATCTTTTTCTACATCAAAAAGAATCGGCACACTGTTTGGCAGGGATAACAGGGGCGCAGGTGTTTCATCTTGCCAGGTGCGGATTCCTTTCCCTGTCGCGCGCTGCACCTCCCATGCGCGCTGCACACGCATGGGGTTCATCAAATCGATTGAGCTTTGTGTGCGTTCGTCGATTTCGGGAATCAATGCCTCAAACCCCCGATCCGCGACAATCGCATCCGCTTCAACGCGAATATTGGGTGGGGTTGCGGGAATTTCGGCCAATCCTTGGGTTAGGGCGTTAAAATATAACCCTGTGCCCCCAACAATGATGGGCCGTTCTGGGGTATTCAAAAACGGCTCGACTTCTCGCAGCCATGCGCCAACCGAATAATCCGCATCATAGGGCCGGTGTCCATAAAGCACATGTTTCGCGCGGGCTTCATCCGCTTCGTCGGGACGCGCCGATAAAACGCGCCAATTTTCAAAAACCTGCAATGCATCTGCATTGATAATTGTGCCACCAAATCGGTCCGCGCATTCCAAGGCCAGCGCTGATTTCCCAGAGGCCGTGGGGCCCGCAATCAGTATGGGGGTGTGGCTTGGCGCATTTTCAATTGCAGCCCATGAAACTTCACCTCTCATGTTTGCTTACCCTGCGTGAGGTGGCGAAAATTTAGTAAGTTTTTGTGTATTTGCAATTGTTGCATTGAAACTGCTGCGCTTTTCGGACATTTTGTGCGCAATTTTATCGGCAAACCGCAGGAGTGCAATATGTCAGACCAGCCCGCCCCAAAAGCAGCCTTCAAACGTGTAATGCTAAAAATTTCGGGTGAGGCTTTGATGGGGGATCAGGGGTTCGGTTTGCACCCCCCAACCGTAGAGCGCATCGCCAGAGAGGTGAAAAGCGTTCACGACATGGGCGTGGAAATCTGCATGGTGATCGGTGGAGGTAACATTTTCCGCGGTCTTTCAGGCAGCGCCCAAGGGATGGAACGTACGACAGCCGATTATATGGGAATGTTGGCCACTGTGATGAACGCGCTGGGCATGCAAGGCGCGCTTGAGGGTCTGGGTGTATTTACCCGTGTGATCAGTGCGATCCCGATGGATCAGGTGTGTGAACCCTACATCCGTCGCCGCGCTGTGCGACATTTGGAAAAGAACCGCGTCTGTATTTTTGCGGCGGGCACGGGGAACCCGTATTTTACAACCGATACCGCGTCTGCCCTGCGCGCCAGTGAAATGGCCTGCGAAGCGGTGTTTATGGGCAAACAAGTGGATGGCATTTATGACAGTGATCCGAAAACGAACCCCGATGCGGTGCGCTTTGATCACATCACCTATAACGATGTTTTGCAGAAAAACCTAAAGGTGATGGACGCAAGCGCAATCGCGCTTATGCGGGACAACAAAATGCCATTGATCGTCTTTTCATTGGATGAGCCTGGGGGCTTTCGGGGAATTTTGGCGGGTGAAGGAACCTATACAAGAGTGACCGATTAAGGATATAGTCGGTTAGAGAAGAGCAACACATAACTAAAAGGGCAACCTAAATGTCTGATGAGTTTTTTCTAGATACGGATGATCTTCAGCGTCGCATGGATGGCGCGATGGGCGCATTAAAGACCGAATTCGCATCCCTGCGCACAGGACGTGCATCTGCGTCAATGTTGGAGCCAATCACGGTTGAGGCCTATGGCCAGCGCACACCCATCAATCAGGTCGGTACCGTTAACGTGCCTGAACCGCGGATGGTGACCGTAAATGTGTGGGACAAATCAATGGTCAATGCCGTTGAAAAGGCGATCCGTGAAAGTGGGTTGGGCATCAACCCACAACTAAATGGCACAATCATCATGTTGCCGATCCCTGAATTGAACGAAGAACGTCGTCGTGAATTGACCCGTGTTGCGGCGCAATACGCCGAAAGCGCCCGCGTTTCGATCCGCAACATTCGCCGCGATGGTATGGATCAGGTGAAGAAGGCCAAAGCGGACGGAATTTCTGAGGATGATCAAAAATTCTGGGAAAGCGAAGTCCAAGATCTGACAGATAAATCAATCAAAGCTGTCGACGCTTCATTGGAAGCGAAACAAGCTGAAATCATGCAAGTGTGACGGATGGCCAAAGACACGGATAACGACCCACCACCGCGTCACGTTGCCATCATCATGGATGGCAACGGGCGCTGGGCCAAAGCGCGGGGCAGGCCACGATTGTTTGGCCACCACGCGGGGGCGCGAAGGGTGCGAGAGATTGTGGAAAGTTGCCCAGATTTAGGGGTGAAATATCTAACCATCTTTGCATTTTCGACGGAAAACTGGAAACGCACCCAAGTTGAAGTTGCTGGTTTGATGGCATTGTTTAAAAAATATTTATTAACGGAAATTAGAGACCTTTGCGACAACGGCGTGCGCGTTCGCTTTATCGGTGACAGAATACGGCTTGAACCCGCGCTTGTATCCCTCATGAATGAATTGGAAGAGATCACAAAAGACAATTCAACAGTGAACCTGACGGTTGCGTTGAATTATGGTGGTCGTGACGAAGTGTTGCGTGCAACCAAACGCCTGGCACAGGATGTTGTAGATGGGAAATTATCCCCTGATGCGATAAATGAAGAAACGCTGCCTAAGTATCTGGATACACAGTTTTTACCAGATCCAGATTTGGTCATTCGCACATCGGGTGAGGCGCGAATTTCTGGATTTTTGCTTTGGCAATCTGCCTACGCAGAATACGAATTTATTGATACTCTTTGGCCTGATTTTACCCCAGACATCTTTGAACATGTTTTGCGCAATTATGGCAAACGTGAACGACGTTTCGGGGCGGTTATTGCATGAGTGACACGTCAAAGTTCGCGGATTTAAAAACCCGTTTTATGTCTGCAATTGTGATGGTGGCCGTTGGTGCCATAGCGCTTTGGTTTGGCGGGTGGATATTTACGCTGTTGATTGTTGCGGCGGTGTTCGCAATGCATTGGGAAATGGGCCGCATGTTAACGCCTTTGTCCATGCAGGCGCACTGGTTTTCTGCAGTGACATCAGCGATTGCATTGATCTGGGTCCTGACCAGCGACAGCGTGACAGAACAGATCGTGGTGATCATCATAGCAACTCTGCTGCAGCGGGTCTATTTTCATACGGTGGATACATTGGGAACGCTGGTATCCTTGGGCATAATGATAGGCGCGCTTCTTTTGATCCATATGCGCACGGAAATCGGCATGACCGGAACACTATGGATCATCGGGCTGGTCGTGATCACGGATATTGCAGGATATTTTGTTGGGCGTATCGTAGGTGGTCCCAAGTTTTGGCCTGCGTTTAGTCCGAAAAAGACATGGTCTGGGATCGTGGGTGGTTGGATTGGCGCCGCTCTGTTCACCTATGTGATGGTACAGGGCGGGCATCTTTCCCTGCAGGTGGAAACGGCCATGTTCATTGCGCTGTGTCTCTCCTTTGCCTCTCAACTGGGGGATATCACCGAAAGTGCGCTTAAGCGGGCCTCTGGTGTCAAAGATAGCTCATACCTGATCCCTGGACATGGCGGGGTGATGGATCGCTTTGACGGGTTAATCGGGGCAAGCCTCGTCTATGCTGCCATATTGGGATTGATGACATGGCTTTGAAACGTGTTTCCATCTTTGGGGCCACGGGATCCATTGGCCAAAACACCCTTGATCTGATCGGGCGCGATCCAGAGCGATTTCAGGTTGATACCCTAACAGGGGGCCATCAGGTCGACCACTTGGCGGAAGACGCCAAAAAATACGGTGCCCGTATGGTGGTCACGGCTTATGATGATCACTATCAGGCGCTAAAATCCGCACTGTCAGATACGGACATTCAGGTTGGGGCAGGCGCGTCGGCCATGAAAGAGGCCGCATCGCGTCCTGTTGACATGGTAATGTCGGCGATTGTGGGGGCCGCGGGATTGGAACCCGGATTAACCGCCATGAATGCTGGCGCGGACCTGTTGTTGGCAAATAAGGAAAGCATGGTCGCAGCTGGCGCCTTGACCCGTACAACTGCGCAAAAAAATAACGTGGCCTTGTTGCCTGTGGACAGCGAACATTCAGGTGTCTTTCAGGCCCTGCAAGGCGAGCGGCGCGATACCATTGAACGTGTGATCCTGACCGCCTCGGGCGGGGCATTTCGGGATTATACGTTAGAGGAAATGCAATCTGTCACACCTGAACAGGCCTGTGATCACCCCACCTGGGCGATGGGGCAGCGGATCACAGTTGATAGCGCATCCATGTTTAATAAGGCATTGGAAGTTATTGAAGCAAAAGAGTTGTTTGATTTAGCGCCAGAACAGATAGAAGTTTTAGTGCATCGTCAATCGCTGGTTCATGCCTTGGTCGAATTTCAGGATGCAGGCATTATCGCGCATGTGGGTCCACATGATATGCGACATGCAATTGGCTATGCGCTTTATGGTGGAAATCGCGCGAACCTTCCGCTTGAGCGGTTGGATTTCACAAAAATTGCGCGCCTTGATTTTGCGGCCCCTGATTTGAAAAAATACCCCTCGGTTGATTTGGCGTATCAGGTGATGCGGGCGGGCGGTTTGATGGGCGCGGCCTTTAACGCGGCCAAGGAAAAGGCGCTAGATGCGTTTTTGGCGCGACAGATTGGATTTTTGCAAATGTCAGAGGTTGTCAAATCGGTGATCGACACTTTATCTGTTACAGACCATGGGTTTGAGGATGCATTAAACCTAGAACATATTTTGGGAATGGATGCCTTGGGCCGCGATATGGCCGAGCGTGTCTGTGCAACGCAAAAATAAATAGGACGGTTTGGTTTGAGCACATTGTTACCAGCCTTCGGTGGCGTCGGTTTTACGTTGATTGCATTTGTCATGTGTCTGTCGATCATCGTTTTCATTCATGAATACGGACATTATATCGTCGGCCGCTGGTGCGGAATTCATGCCGAAGTGTTTTCAATTGGCTTTGGTCCCGTTTTGTTTGCGCGCGTTGATCGCCGTGGCACTGTTTGGCAGGTGGCGGCCATTCCGCTGGGCGGTTACGTCCGATTTAAGGGGGACAAGGGTGCTGCAAGTGATGCAGACACCAGCGCACTTGATGATATGGACGCGGCTGAGCGGCGTTCAACCATGCATGGCGCTCCCCTTTGGGCGCGGGCCTCGACCGTGGCGGCGGGGCCTATTTTTAACTTTATCCTATCGCTGATCTTGTTTTTCGGGCTGTCGATCAGTCAGGGCGTCACGAAAAATCCGCTGACAGTGGGGCAGGTCTATGATGTTCCCCAAGTGTCCGAGGTGCAGGTGGGCGACATCCTGAAACGTGTGGGATCAATTGATGTTCCTGCGGATGGCGAATTTTCTGATTTTTTCTCAGCAATTCGGGAAAACCCAGACGGACCCATTATTGACTATGTGGTCGAACGCAATGGACTTGATGTTGTGGTGCAGGGCCCCGCAATGGATTTGGCGCGTATCAGCAGCCTGATCCCACGCTCTACCGCGATAGAGGCAGGTTTGAAAGTGGGCGATGTCATCACCCATGTAAACGGCGATCCGATCAATTATTTTTCCGATCTAAAGGCTGCGGTCGAGGGGTCCAATGGCGCACCGCTTTCACTGATGGTCTATCGTGCGGGGGAAACGCTCGATTTCGATCTGCAACCTAAAAAGGTGGAAGAGCAAAACGACCAAGGCGGATATGATGTGTTTTGGCGTATCGGAATTATCAGCACGCTTTACGCATTTGAACCCGAAAGCGAAGCAATTGGTGTAAGTGAGGCGGCACAAAATGCCGCACGTACAACCTATTCAGTGATGAAAGCATCAATCACAGGCTTGGTTGATGTTGTGTCAGGTGCGATCAGTTCGTGTAACCTATCGGGTCCGATCGGGATAGCTGAAACATCGGGTCAAATGGCGCGTCAGGGTGGGGATAGCCTGATCTGGTTTATCGCTGTGTTGTCAACGGCTGTCGGTTTGATCAACCTGTTCCCCATCCCTGTTTTGGACGGCGGCCATTTGGTTTTCCACAGTTACGAGGCGGTCACAGGACGCCCGCCGAATTTGCGCGTGATGAATGCAATGATGATGGCGGGTTTGGCCATTGTTCTCAGCTTTATGATGTTCGCTCTCTTTAACGATGTGTTTTGTCCCTAATCACTGGCAATCCTTCGCGTATTTATGGCGAAATACGTGAATGGGTTTTTGACAACATCCGCGTTACGCGCTAACCAGATTAGGCTGCTTTTTAAGGGAGATTGAACCATGGGTTCCATCCGTCGTTTATTGATTTTGTCCACTCTTTCACTGTGCCTGTTTGTTATGTCAGGTGTGCAGGGGGCAATGGCGCAGGGTTTTAGTTTTTCTCGTATTGATGTGGAAGGAAATAAACGGATCGAGACATCGACAATCATCACCTATTCTGGGCTCGCAACTGATCAGGTGTTCGGCGCCGATGATTTGAACCGTGCCTATCAAAACATTTTGGCCAGCGGCCTTTTTGAAAGTGTAGAGGTTGTTCCAAACGGCAATCGTTTGATTATCAATGTAAATGAATTCCCAACGGTGAACAAAATTGCATTCGAAGGGAACCGTCGTGTCAACGACAACACCCTAAAATCCATCATTGGATTGCAGCCCCGCCGCGTATTTAATCCTGATAAAGCTGACGCAGATCGTGCGGCAATTGTACAGGTTTATGCTGATCAGGGCCGTCTGGCCGCCCGTGTTACGCCCAAAATCATTCGTCGCAGCGACAATCGTGTTGATGTTATTTTCGAAATTTTCGAAGGGGGCCTGACAGAGATTGAACGTATTGGCATCGTAGGTAACAAAGTATTCTCGGATCGTCGGCTGCGTCGTGTGTTGGATACCAAACAAGCTGGTTTTTTGCGCCTATTCGTGCGCCGTGACACGTTTTTGGCCGACCGCATCGATTTCGACGAACGTCTGTTGACGGATTTTTACAATGCCCGCGGGTATATCGATTTCAAAGTCAATGATGTGAATGCCGAGCTGACAGAAGAAAACAACGCCTATTTCGTGACCTTCAATGTGCGTGAGGGGCAAATTTTTCGTTTTGGTGACGTGACACTGATATCTGAACGTTCTGACATTGATGTAGAGGATTTCCAAATCGCCGTTTCTGCGGAAACAGGCGACGTCTATTCCCCAACGTTGATGGAGAAAAACCTATCCCGTCTGGAGGCGCGCGCAACACAGTTGGGTTTGGATTTCGTACGCGTCACACCCCGCGTTACGCGCAATGATGCGGACCTAACATTGGACGTTGAGTTCGTCTTGGAGCAGGGCGAACGGGTTTTTGTTGAACGTATTGACATAACGGGTAACACAACCACGCTGGATCGCGTTATTCGTCGCCAATTTCGCATTTCAGAGGGCGATCCTTTTAACCCGCGCCTGATCCGCGAAGCGGCCGAGCGCATTCGTGCGCTCGGCTTATTTGGAAATGCCGGCGTGAACGCGCGTGAAGGAACGCAGCCCGGTCAGATAATTGTGGATGTCGAAGTTGAAGAGCAACCTACAGGGTCGTTGCAATTGGGAGCGACCTATTCGGGTGATAACGGCTTTGGTGTCGTGATCGATTATTCAGAGCGCAACTTTTTGGGCCGCGGTCAGGCGCTGTCGTTTGCGATCCGCTCGGGGGTCGACAATCAGTCATATGCATTCAACTTCACAGAGCCTGAGTTTTTGAACCCAGAGTTGCGGTTCAATTTGGGCCTATCATACGGCGAAACCGATAATCAGGGCGCCGCATATGACACAAACAGCTTGGACATAACGCCATCCCTGTCTTTCCCCATCAGCGATTATTCGCGCTTGTCAGTGCGCGGGAATATATCTGCCACTCAAATGCTGAACGCCTCAGGTGTTGGAAGTATAATCGAAGCAGAAGCAAATCTCGAACGTGTTGATGACGCGGGTTTTGGCTTCACCTATCGGTATGATACACGCGGCGTTGGTCTAGACCCATCGTCTGGCATTGCAGTCATTTACAACCAAGATTTTGGCGGTATTGCGGGTGATAAGGGGGCCTATAGCAAATCAACGATTCGTACTATTGGCGAACGCGCCATCATGAACGAAGATGTCGTTCTGCGCGGTGTTTTTGAGGCCGGCTGGCTGCATCACTCCGAAGGATCCAGCCGTGTGACAGATCGTTTCTTCCTTCCTGCAACGGTCCTGCGTGGATTTGAATTCGCAGGCATGGGACCGCGGCAGAGGTCAATTAATGGGGTCATCAACGACCCCTTAGGTGGTAATAAGTATACGGTGGCCAAGTTTGAAGTGGACTTTCCCCTTGGTCTGCCAGAGGAATACGGTATGTCAGGCGGTGCCTTTTATCACGCAGGCAATCTTTGGGACACTGGAGCAACCGTCACAAATCAAGATGATCGTTTGGAATACGATAATGGTTCGTGGCGCCACGTTGTAGGCGCAACCCTGTACTGGACCACACCAATCGGCCCCTTACGGTTTGATTTCACGCGTGCATTGAAAAAAGAAACGCATGACGTTGAGCGCACATTCGATATGTCCATCGCGACACGGTTCTGATGCAATCACTTCGCTCGATAGTTCTGCTGGCTTTTGCAACATTGGCTTCCGCGTTGCCCGCACAGGAAGCAGCGCAAAATCCCGTGGTGACCGTGGATTTAGAACGTCTGGTCAGTGAAACGCAAATCGGTCAGTATCTGTCGTTTCAAATGAGCGAAGAGGCGCAACGCCTACAGGCCGATTTTGACGCGATAGAGGCGGAACTGTCGGCCGAGGAAGACGACTTAATCAAGAAACGGGAAACACTGGATCTTGATGATTTTCGTGTCTTGGCCAAAGCCTTTGACGAAAAGGCCGTGCGCCTAAGACAAGAGCAACAGGCCAAAATCCAAGCTATTACCGAGGAAAGCAGTCGCAGACGTCAGGATTTGTTGCGCAGCTTTGTTCCTGTGCTGTCCCAAGTGATGCGGGATCGGGGCGCCACGGTATTGCTTGATCGGCGCAGTGTGGTTTTGGATGACCGTGCCAGTGTCGATATCACGGATGTTGCGATCATGATCATTGATCAAAACACGACCGAAACAGACGCCGCGACAGATCTGGAAACACCTGCAGAACCTAGCGTTCAGGAATAGGTGGCTTGCCCCATCAATCATCGCTTGCTAGTGAGTGTTAAGAACAAGTTTAGGAATAATCATGAGTGAGCAGTTGCAAAGCGCAGACATCCAGTTGATCCAACGCATTCTTCCGCACAGATATCCGTTTCTGTTGGTTGATAAGGTTGTCGACATCGATGGAACCACATCAGCGCGTGGGATCAAAAACGTAACCATGAATGAACCGCATTTTCAGGGACACTTCCCTGGAACGCCCATCATGCCAGGTGTGACAATCGTCGAGGCGATGGCGCAAACGGCAGCGGTTATGGTGGGTGTTACGCTGGAACTTGCGGATAAAAACATGCTGATTTACTTCATGGGTATTGATAAGTGTAAATTCCGCCGCAAAGTCATTCCGGGTGATGTTTTGGAAATGAAGCTGACAACACTTCGCGGCAAGCCGGGCGGCAAAGTTTGGAAATTCTCTGGCATTGCAACGGTAGATGGCGAACTTGCTGCAGAAGCGGAGTTTTCAGCGATGATGGACCTCAGCCAAGAGAGCTAGAATGAACGACACCAACATTCACCCCAGTTCAGTTATTGAAGAGGGCGCCCAAATCGGCGCGGGCTGTAAAATTGGCCCTTTTTGCGTTATCGGCCCCGCCGTCGTACTGCACGACAATGTCGAGTTGAAAAGCCATGTGGTCATCACAGGGCAAACCGAAATTGGATCGGGGAGCGTTGTTTTTCTTTTGCCGTGTTGGGGGAAATTCCGCAGGACAAAAAATTTGGCGGCGAAAAAACCAAACTGATTATCGGTGAACGCAACTGCATTCGTGAACATGTCACAATGAACCCCGGTACCGAAGGGGGTGGGGGTGTGACCCGTATTGGAAACGATGGGTTGTTTATGGCAGGATGCCATGTTGCCCATGATGCGCAGATTGGGAACAATGTTATCTTGGTCAATTCTGCGGCGGTTGCTGGCCACTGTATTCTTGAGGATAACGTGATCATCGGCGGACTATCTGGTTTGCATCAGTTCGTTCGCATTGGTCAGGGCGCGATAGTTGGGGCCGTGACAATGGTGACGAATGATGTGATCCCCTATGGTTTGGTTCAGGCCCCGCGCGGAGAATTGGATGGCCTTAATCTGGTTGGTTTGAAACGTCGCGGTGTGGCACGCGAAGATATCACGGCCTTGCGCGCTGCGTTCCAAATGCTGGCACAGGGCGAAGGAACGTTCAAAGATCGCGCAACACGGTTGAGCGAAGAAACTGATAGCGATTACGTGCGTACGATTATTGATTTTGTGTTGACGGAAAGCGACCGTTCTTTCCTAACGCCAAGCTAGTGTTATGAAACTTGCCATTTTCTCAGGCGCAGGGCAATTGCCAGTGATGATCAAACAGGCGCATCCAGATGCGCATGTTGTCGGGTTTGAGGGGATGCCAACCGAACTTGCAGATGTCGTGCAACTGCATCGTTTTGAACGCTTGGGCGCATTGTTTGCTGATCTGCGGGGTTGCGGTGTGACCCATATTGTTATGGCGGGTGCCATGTCACGCCCCGATTTTGCACCTTATCTGTTGGATGAGTTTACCAAATCGGCATTGCCTGCCTTGATGGCGGCCATGGCGCAGGGGGATGATCACCTATTGCGCCATCTGATTGCGCTGGTCGAAGGGCAAGGGTTCAACGTTATTGGGGCACATTCCTTACTCCCTTTGACACAGTCCGCAGGTGTTTTAGCGGGGCAGGTGCCCGCGGATGCTGCGCGTGATATTGAACGCGCTGATCACGTTTTGAAAACCCTTTCGCCACTGGATGTGGGGCAGGGGGTTGTTGTTGAAAATGGTTTGGTTTTGGGTATTGAAACCTTGCAAGGGACAGATGCGCTTTTGTCATTTGTGGCGGCAACGTCGCCGAATTTGCGCGGCCCCGTCGGTGGCGTATTTGTGAAACGCCCAAAGGCGGGTCAGGACCCGCGCGTGGATATGCCAACCATCGGTCCGAATACGATTGATCAGGTGGCTCAGGCGGGATTGTCGGGAATTGTGATATCCCCCGATGCCTGTGTTGTTGTGGATCTCCATAAGACAATTGAACGGGCAAACAGCCAGGGTATTTTCATCGCAGCGGCCGAGGCGGCGCAATGAAAATCGCATTAATCGCGGGTGAGGCATCGGGGGATAAACTGGGCGCGGCCCTGATTGATGGGTTTGACGCGATCCTAGAACAGCCTGCTGATTTCATTGGTGTTGCGGGTCCTCGTATGATGGCACGGGGGATGGACAGCCTGTTTGCGATGCAGGAATTGTCCGTCATGGGGATTGTCGAAATCCTGAAACAATACCCGCGCTTGAAACGGCGGTTGAATGAAACGGCGGACTATATTATCGCGCAAAATCCAGATGTGTTGATCACAATTGATGCCCCTGAATTTTCTCTGCGCTTGGCGAAAATTATTCATGCCAAATCGGATATTCCCACGGTCCATTATGTGGCACCCACCGTTTGGGCATGGCGCCCAAAACGCGCAGACAAGATGGCGCAGTTCATTAATCATGTTTTGGCGCTCTTTCCGTTTGAACCGCCCTTGATGCAGCGCGCTGGCATGTCCTGTGATTTTGTGGGACATCCCGTTGTCACCGACCCGATCGCCACAGATGAGGAAGCGGCGGCATTTCGCGATGAATTCGGGATTGGGGATGCGCCACTCGCGCTGATCTTGCCTGGATCGCGCAACAGTGAAGTCTCAAAACTCATGGCCCCATTTGGGGAAACGCTGGCCTTGGCGTGTCAAACGATGCCCGATTTGCAATGCGTTCTGCCTGCCGCGCTGCATGTTGTTGGCGCCGTGCAACAGGCGGTTCAAAATTGGCCTGTCCGTCCCATAGTCTTGGATCACCGAGAGTTGGGGGAAACCACATATGAAGTGGCCAAACGCGCAGCCTTTCGCGCGGCGGATGTGGCCTTGGCGGCCTCTGGAACGGTCTCGCTTGAATTGGCGGCAAACGATACGCCCATGGTCATTGCCTATGATATGGGATGGCTGTCCCGCCAGATCATTGGACGCATGTTGATTACGGATACAGTGACATTGGTAAATTTGGTGACAGATACCCGTGTCATTCCCGAATTCATTGGCAAAAACTGTCGCGCCGATCTGGTTGCGACCGCGCTTCTTGAAACCCTAAATGCGCCACAGGGGCAATTAGGGGCCTTGAACGATACGATGGATAAGCTGGGCAGGGGGGCACCATCACCTGGGACACAGGCGGCTGGATCCGTGCTCAGGTTTTTGAACGGGGCCTAGCGCGCAGGCAAGGCTTCATAGCTTTTGGTGAACCCTGCCAGTGACATTGGGAAGGTGATCGCCTGTTCGGGTTGTTGGATATGCGTAATCGACAGGATTGCACGATCCCCAGCCTTCATCAAATCGACGTCCTCTTGTGAAAATCCTATACGGGCAATACAGCCGATTTTATTGCAAAACGTATAAGGGTATTGTTTTGCACTGCTTTCGGAATAGCGAATGACCAGTGGCGTGGTCAAAAGTGTTTCAAGTGGGACTGTAATATCGGCCCCCGCGACAGCGGCTGGATTCGATTGCACCCGAAACAGCGAAATTTCAGCAATGGGTGAATTATCCTCGGTCAGGATCAATTGCGTCATATTACAGGGATCGTTTCCAGTTTCCGTCACAACACAACGAACCGCCCAATCTCCATTTTCCGTACGAATATAGGGTTCGCCAATATTTGCCTTTGGCAAGAGCGGTTGACCCAATGAAAGCTGAGAGGCCTCTTGCGCATATGCGCTGCTGGCAAGTATTGTGGCGACAACCAAAGGTTTAACAATATATTGCACGACGACCCTCTTTTGCAAAAAAAATTTTGGCACACGTTGCCCTGAAACGCATCTGGTTACAACTGGATTCACAACATTTGGCGGAAATTCACAACATGTACTTGAAGATCATGGTGTAACACCCTGAAACAAAAAGAGGTTTGCAAAAGCAAACCCCCCATTTTTGTTTTCTCTCCCCGTCGGACTGGCCGACTGACAAATCTGACGCTACGAAACAATTTTATGTCGGTCAACAGTTAAAATGACCAATTTGAAAAATATTTAAAGTTCAATTTCCGTTTGCAAAACCAAAGAAAAAAGATCGCGCCAAGGCGCGGCCAGTTAAGAGGGACGTCATGCCAATTAGAAAAACATGATCGAACATGCGTCATAGACTGGCACAAAGCTCTTGACGATGTATTCAAGGCACGTCGGAACGGAGAATATGGATGCAAGAAACGATCTTTATCGGGTGCGGTGGAGAGGGCCATGCCACGCCGCAATCACTCAAACTGAAATATGCAGACCGACATCGTTTGATTGCGGAGGCAACGGGGACTGGGAAAACCGTAACCTTGCAAATTATGGCAGAGGAATTTTCGGCCGCAGGCGTTCCTGTGTCTCTGTCCGATATGAAAAGTGACCTGGCCGGTTTGGCAAAATCGGGCAGGGCAGATTTCAAACTGCATGATGCATTCACATCGCGGTCCGCAAAGATTGGGTTTCATGATTATTCCTATTCTGATTTCCCCGTGGTCTTGTGGGATTTGTTTGGGGCACAGGGTCATCCTGTGCGCACAACGGTTGCGGAAATGGGAACCCTGTTGCTGTCTGACCTGTTGGAATTAACCGAGGCGCAAGAGGGCATTTTGAACATTGCCTTCGGTATCGCAGATGAACAGGGCTATCCCCTCTTGGATCTTAAGTATTTGCAATTTGTTCTTGTCTGGCTTGGGGAAAATCGTGCGGATGTGTCCTTGCGGTATGGGAATATTTCCGAGGCCTCAATCGGGGCAATCCAACGACGTTTGATGGATTTGGAAAATCAGGGGGCCACGCATCTGTTTGGGGAGCCTGCGCTGGAACTTTCTGATTTGATGCCGGTGGACAAACAGGGGCGGGGCCATATCAACATTTTGGCCGCTAACAAATTAATGGCCAGCATACGCCTTTATGCCTCGTTTTTATTGTGGCTGTTATCAGAGTTGTTTGAAACTTTGCTCGAGGTGGGGGACCCAGATAAGCCCAAGCTTGTCTTCTTTTTTGATGAGGCGCATTTGTTGTTTGATCATGCGTCAAAACCATTGGTGGATAAGGTGGAACAGGTTGCGCGTTTGATCCGATCCAAGGGGGTGGGGGTTTATTTTGTTACCCAAAACCCTGCGGATGTCCCTGAGGATATTTTGGGCCAATTGGGCAATCGTGTGCAACATGCCCCGCGCGCCTATACGGCCAAGGATCAGTGCGCCTTGCGCCTGGCGGCGGAAACCTATCGCGATAATCCACGCTTTAACACACAAGACGCCATTTTACAGGTGGGTGTGGGCGAGGCGGTGACGTCGTTCCTAGAAAAAAGGGGTGCTCGGAGCTGTTAAACGCACCTTGATCCGCCCGCCGTCCAGTCAATTGGGCCCAATCACGCCTGAAGAACGGCAGGGGGTTGTGAAATCTTCACCCCTATTTTGAAAATACGAAACCCCGATTGATCGCAGATCGGCCTATGAAATCCTAGGCGAACAGGCCAAGGCCGCCGCAGCCGGGGCCGCAACGGAGGAGGTGAAAAGCGATCTTGCAGACGATCCAATGCGACGGGAATTTGCAACCGCGCGACGGTACTCAGGCACGCGCGTGGAACGTTCGTGCCGTGATCGGGGTCGAAGATGTGGGATCGGCACTGGGTCAAGCTCTGGTTAAAGAGATATAGGGCACAACGGGCCGCCGCATTATTCGCGGGGTGCTGGGCGGGTTTTTTAAGGGACGCTGATGCACCTGCCCAGATACACGGGATGAAACGCGGGGCGTGCCGTCCCGCAAATTAACCGCCCGTGACCCGTGCAACGCCGCGCGTCACTGCTCTTTATCTATGAACAAAGCAATTTGATTTATTCAGCGGCACCGCGTTTTTCAAACCTTGGCAGCATGGCGGAAAAATCGCGTCCTGTGCCGTCTTCGTCTTCAACAAATGTGCGGTATAGTTCGGTTGCAGCTTTGCCCAATGGGGTATCTGCATCGGCGGAACTTGCGGCCTGTTGGCTTAGGCGCAGGTCTTTTAGCATAAGATCGGCGGCAAACCCAGGCTGATAATCATTATCCGCAGGTGACGTTGGGCCAACACCCGGGGCAGGACAATAGGCGTTCATGGTCCAGCTGTATCCAGAAGAGGTTGAGACGACATCAAACATTGCCTGACGGTCCAGACCCAATTTGTCGGCCAGCGCAAATGCCTCGCACGTGCCGATCATGGTAATACCAAGGATCATGTTGTTACAAATCTTGGCCGCCTGACCATTGCCTGATGGGCCACAATGCACTGCCTTTTGCCCCATCACATCGAATAGGGGGCTTGCAATGTCGAATGCGGCATCGCTCCCTCCCACCATGAATGTCAGTGTGCCTGCTGCAGCACCGCCAATGCCGCCTGATACAGGGGCGTCCAAGGCCATAACATCACGCTCGGCGGCCTGTTCTGCGACGGCGCGTGCGCTGTCCACATCGACGGTGGAACAATCCAACAAAACCGACCCTGCAGACATCGCGGGGATCACGTCAGCCGCCACGGCACGCAGGATTGCACCATTAGGCAGCATGGTGATCACAACATCTGCACCACGCGCCGCCGCGATTGCGGTTGCGGCGATCGTCGCCCCCTCAACAGTGATTGCAGCGGTGTCAAACCCGATCACTTCATGACCGGCCGTTGCCAAATTTTTCGCCATTGGGGCACCCATATTGCCCAAACCAATGAAACCGATTTTCATGATTGTTCTCCTGTCAGATTAAGCTCCATGTCCCCCAGTGGTGCGCGCATGTGATCCACGATCTCTTGGGGGACTGCACCTAACGCGTGTTTCCAATGGGGGTTTTTGTCTTTGTCGATGATTGCGGCGCGAATGCCTTCTGCGAAATCGCCAAATTCAATGGCGCGTGCGGTGAAACGGTATTCCTGCACCAAGGCTTCGGCCACCGTGGCCTTGCTTTCACGCAGGCTGCGGATCATGTCCAGCGTTACGGCCATGGCAAGCGGGGAATTGCGCCCAATCGCCTTTACTGCCCGTGCGGCAAAGGGGGCCGTGCTGTTTTCGGCGGCTGCTAAAATATCGCACACGCGTGCGCCGGAAAAGACGGCGTTTATCTCGGCCAATGCGCCTTTCAAAGCACTGTCAGGGGTATCTGCATAAAAGGGCGCAAGGGCATCAATCCCATTTTCCTGCAAGGCGATTTTCGCATCTTCCCACTGATCCTGTGGGATGAAATGATCGGCAAAACCTACATAAATGGCATCACCTGTGTTCATGCGAGTTGCGGTGGTGCCCAGATATTCACCCAAATGCCCCGGTGCCGCCGCCAAAAGCGCGGAACCACCCACATCAGGCACCAAACCAATCCCAACCTCTGGCATTGCGATTTGGGATGTTTCCCCCACGATACGGTGTGATCCATGACAGGACACACCAACACCGCCGCCCATCACAAAGCCTTGCATAAAGGCGACATAGGGTTTGGGGTAGGTGTCGATCAAGGCGTTTAGGCGATATTCATCGGCCCAAAATTTCTGTCCAAACGCATAATCCTGACGCCGGGCTGATGCATAAAGGTCCGCAATGTCGCCGCCTGCGCAAAACGCCTTGTCCCCCGCGGCATCAATGATGATCAGCTCAACCGATGGATCATCGCGCCATGTGCGCAATTGCACCTCGATATCGATGCACATTTGATAGGTCAGGGCATTCAATGCCGTGGGACGATTTAGGGTGATGCACCCTGCGCGTCCCTTTTGGGCAAGGAGTAGATCGCTCATCACTCTGACAGAACCTGACGGGAAATGATCAGGCGCATGATTTCATTTGTGCCTTCTAGGATTTGATGTACGCGCAAATCACGCACGATTTTTTCAATGCCATAGTCGGCCAAATATCCATAACCGCCATGCAATTGCAGGCAGGTGTTGGCCACGTCGAAAGCTGCATCTGTCACATACATTTTTGACATGGCGCAGAATTTGGTGGCATCTGGTTCTTTATTATCCAGTTTCCACGCCGCTTGACGCAAAAACACGCGGGCAGATTGTAATTTCACCTCAAGCTCGGCCAATTTAAATTGCAGGGCCTGAAATTGATCTATGGTTTTGCCAAAAGCTTTGCGTTCACCCATATAGGCAAGGGTTGTGTTAAACGCCGATTGCGCTCCCCCAAGGGCCGAGGCCGCGATGTTCAACCGCCCACCGTCCAGACCTGCCATGGCGTATTTAAATCCAGACCCTTCTTCACCCACCAAATTGTCGGCAGCCACTTTGCAATCGTCAAATTGTACTTGGGCCGTGGGTTGGGCGCGCCAACCCATCTTATCCTCTAATCCACCAAAGCTGAGCCCCTCTGATCCATCTTCAACAATCAACGTTGAAATACCCTTGGGGCTGTCATCGCCTGTGCGGCACATGACGATATAAGCGTCCGAATATCCGCCGCCCGAAATGAACGCCTTGGTCCCGTTCATGGTGTAACCTTTGTTCGTACGCTCGGCCCGCGTGCGCAGTGCGGCCGCGTCCGAACCGGACCCCGGTTCCGTTAGGCAGTAACTGTAAACCTTAGTCATGGCGCATAAATCGGGCAGAATACGTGCGCGCATCTCGTCGCTGGCGAATTTGTCGATCATCCCGCCGCACATATTATGGATCGACAGAAAGGATCCAACCGATGGGCATGACATTGCCAAGGCCTCAAATACCAAGGCCGCATCCAAACGCGATAGGCCAGAGCCGCCCATTTCCTCGCTTACGTAAATGCCGCCCAAACCCAATTCAGCAACTTTGGGCCAGAGGTCTTTGGGAATTGTTCCCGCTTTTTCCCAGGCCATTGCATGGGGTGCAATGTGTTCCTCACCAAAGGCTTTCGCCATATCGAAAATGGCAGATTGTTCTTCGCTAAGGGCAAAATCCATAATGCACTATCCTGTTTCTTAACGTCATTTGAAATGTTGCGCGAAAATGTTTCAAGGGTGTTTCAAGGTTTGAAATCAACCCAGAAATAAAAAGGGCGGCACAATGTACCGCCCTAATTTTTGGGTTAGTCCATGGCTTTGAAGTTGAACTCGCCACCTTCTTTGATGCCAGAGGGCCAACGCGATGTGACCGTCTTTGTGCGTGTGTAGAATTTGAACGCATCTGGACCATGTTGGTTCAAATCGCCAAAGGCCGATTTTTTCCAACCGCCGAATGTGTGATAGGCCAATGGTACAGGGATTGGCACGTTGATGCCGACCATGCCGATATTGATACGCTGTGCAAAATCACGTGCTGTGTCGCCATCGCGCGTAAAGATTGCAGTGCCGTTGCCATATTCGTGATCCATGGCAAGGCCAATCGCCTCTTCATAACTGCCCGCGCGGACTGTGGATAGGACAGGGCCAAAGATTTCTTTTTTATAGATGTCCATGTCGGGCGTGACATTATCAAACAAATGCGCCCCGACGAAGAAGCCGTCTTCGTATCCTTGCAGGCTGAAATCACGGCCATCGACCACCAATTTCGCACCCTGATCAATACCGCTTTGCACCAAGCCTAGGATGTTTTGTTTCGCCGCCGCCGTGACAACAGGGCCGTAATCCACATCATCCCCTGCTGTGTATGGTCCAACCTTTAGTTTTTCGATGCGTGGCACCAAGGCCTCGATCAAACGATCTGCGGTTTCTTCGCCCACAGGTACGGCCACTGAAATCGCCATACAGCGTTCGCCCGCCGCGCCATAGCCTGCACCAACCAATGCATCTGCTGCCTGGTCCATATCCGCATCTGGCATGACGATCATGTGGTTTTTCGCGCCGCCAAAACACTGAACCCGTTTGCCATTTGCGCAGCCACGGCCATAGATATATTCCGCAATTGGCGTGGACCCGACAAAGCCAATAGATTGGATTGTGTCATTGTCTAGGATCGCGTCAACCGCCTCTTTATCACCATTGACGACCTGCAAGATGCCTTTTGGTAGGCCTGCTTCTTCCATCAATTCCGCAAGCATTAGAGGAACGGACGGGTCACGTTCGGATGGTTTTAGGATGAATGCGTTGCCGCAAACGATCGCAGGGGCAAACATCCACATTGGGATCATCGCGGGGAAGTTAAACGGTGTGATGCCTGCGGTCACGCCAAGTGCCTGACGCATTGAATACATGTCAATGCCTGGACCCGCGCTGTCGGTGAATTCACCCTTTAGCATCTGTGGCGCACCGATGCAGTATTCCACAACCTCAAGCCCGCGCTGAACGTCGCCTTTTGCATCGGGGATTGTTTTGCCGTGTTCACGGCTTAGGGCTTCTGCCAGCTTGTCCATATCGCGGTTTAGCAGATCGACAAATTTCATCATCACGCGCGCGCGGCGTTGCGGATTGACTTTTTCCCATGCAACTTGTGCCTCTGCTGCGATTTCAACAGCCTCGGCCATTTCGTCGGCGCTGGCCAATGGGACTTTGGCTTGGACTTCGCCCGTTGCAGGGTTGTAGACATCTGCAAAACGGCCAGATGTGCCTTTGACGTGTTCGCCGCCAATGTAATGGGTTAATTCTTGCATAATGCACCTCACTTAGAATTTAACGCAGGATATCCTTGCAATTTTACTTAGCAAAGAGGAAAGTCTTCAAAGATGTTTTGCATTTTTGCAAAGGGTAGGTCATGGAACACAATTGGGATGATTTGCGGGTCTTTTTGGCAGTGGCGCGGGATGAAACGCTGTCTACTGCTGGAAAGCGGTTAAAAATTGATCCCGCCACAGTTGGGCGGCGCATTTCGCGGATGGAGGAGCGTTACGGCACGCCACTGTTTGCGAAGTCTCCGTCAGGTTATGCACTGACCGATGCGGGTTCGCGTTTGATGCCGCATGCCGAAAAAATGGAGCAGGTCATCAGCGGTTTGGACGAAGATTTGGGACAGGCGACAGGATCGCTAAGCGGTCAAATTCGTATTGGCGCACCAGATGGATGTGCGAATTTCATCCTGCCTCAAGTTTGCGCGCGCATTGCAGATCAAAACCCCGATCTAGATATTCAAATCGTTGCGCTGCCGCGGGTCGTGAATCTATCAAAACGCGAGGCTGATATGGCCATTGCCGTAAGTCCCCCGACATCTGGCCGCCTAAGTGTTCAGAAACTGTGCGATTATCACCTGCACCTTGCGGCCTCTCGGCAATATTTGGATGCAAATGGACAGATCGCGTCCGTCCAAGATTTATCGGGCCATCGTATTGTCGGCTATATCAGTGATATGATTTTTGACAAAGAATTGGACTATCTGTCGGATTTGGGGGTCGAGCGGGTGCAACTGGCATCCAATTCCGTGTCAGTTCAGTTCAATTGGCTGCGCAGCGAGGCTGGTCTGGGCATCGTACATGATTTTGCGCTGCCTTTTGCCCCCAATTTGCAGCGTATTCTGACAGAGGACATTTTGTTTAAACGCAGCTTTTATTTGGTGCGCCATGCAGATGATCGCCGGCTTGAGCGAATGAACAGATTTGCCGCAGCTCTTGGTCATGAAATTGCAAAAGAAATCGATAGATTAGAGCGTTTCGCTTGACTGAAAATAAAATTGCTCGCAAGCTGACGTTATTGAAATAAAGTTGCGAGGTTTAATCATGTTAGTCCAACAGATTTTAGCGTCCAAAGGCAGTGGTCAGGTGATCACGGTGACGCCAGAAATAAGTGTTGCGGATGTAACCCTGGTCCTTAGCAAACACCGAATAGGCTCTGTCGTTGTCTCTGCGAATGGAAAAACGGCCGAAGGAATCCTTTCGGAACGTGACATTGTGCGTGCGATGGCGATGCATGGGGCGGATATCATTAACGATCCCGCGTCAAAACACATGACCTCGAAATTGGTGACATGTGCATTGGGGGCGACCGCAGACCAAGTTTTGAAAACAATGACGGATAAGCGGTTCCGCCATATGCCCGTCGTCGAAGGCGGAGAATTGGTGGGCATCGTGACAATCGGCGATGTCGTAAAAGCGCGTATGACCGAACTTGCTATGGAAAAAGATGCCCTTGCGGGTATGATCATGGGCTACTAAGTCTTGCAATTGGTTCTGTAATACTGTTGCGTGGCCACACCTAACGACTACGGGGCCGACTATGCGTATTGGACTTTATCCAGGAACCTTTGACCCAATCACATTGGGGCACATTGATATTATTCGCCGTGGGGCAATGTTGGTGGACCGTTTGGTCATTGGCGTTGCAATTAACCGTGATAAAGGGCCGTTGTTTTCGTTAGAAGAGCGGGTTGCGATGATCGAAGCGGAATGTGCGGTGTTGTCCAAAGAAACAGGCACAGAAATCGTTCCACACCCCTTTGAAAATCTACTGATAGATTGCGCACACGAGGTCGGTGCGCAGGTGATTGTGCGTGGTCTGCGTGCTGTTGCGGATTTTGAATATGAATTTCAGATGGTGGGCATGAACCGCGCGATGGACAGTTCTGTTGAAACCGTTTTCCTGATGGCCGAAGCAAAACACCAAGCGATTGCATCAAAACTGGTCAAAGAGATTGCACGTTTAGACGGGGATGTTAGCAAATTTGTGACGCCCTATGTGCGTGATCAATTGCTTGCGAAACTGGGCAAATCCTGAACATCTGCCCAAATTTTTCCAAATTTCACCGTAATTTAAACATCTTGGCGCGTTAAAAAATTCGCAGTTCAGGCGTTTAGGCGTGTTATGGAATATGCGATTTTGGGCAATGCTGCGTTTTTTGATGTGGCCTTTGCCATGCAAATGGGATGGTTGTCGTGGGATATGCTCGGGTTTGGGCAGGATGACGACACGGATGACGTTGCTGTCAAAAACCCTGATCCAGAGCCAGATCCCGAAGACGCGAAAAACACCAATTACACGACTTCTGATTATGCCTCTGAGCAGGTGGGAACATCGGGAAATGATACCGTTGACACGTCAACCAGTACAGATTCTGTTGCGCTATTTGGCGAAAGGAAACGACAGGTTGGTCGGCAGCTCTTCTGATGATTACTTCGAAGGGGATGCGGGCAACGATACGATCAATGGCTTTAGCGGGAATGACGCAGCCTACGGTGGGAGCGGTGATGATCTGTTTTATGGTCTAGGGGGCGACAGCATCGTAGGCGGCGGCGGTAAAGATGTGCTAAACGGTGATTTAGGAAATGATATCCTAAGTTCCGACCGCCTTGACAGTTATGCGGATTTTTCACGCGGTGCTGGTGAAACCCAGATTGGGGCTGAGGGCGAGGATACAATCATCTTTTCCAATGCGGATCAGGTCAGCGGCGGTGCCGATGCAGATACGTTCAATTATGTTTATCGTGACGTGACAAGTGATCCAGTTGTTATCAACGATTTTGACAAGGATATCGACACCCTAACCGTGCATTACACGCCGCAAACCGATGGTCAGGGCAATCCAATCGTGCCTGAGATGTCATTTGAAATTGATGCATCCATTGGCGAAACATTGATTAAACTGGAAGGTGTTGTGGTTTCAAAGCTACAGGGTGATATCACAATTTCCAGCTCGGATGTTACGCTGGCAGAATATGATGCAACCTTCCTTGATCGGCTTTAATCGTCTGTGAACCGCACCTTGCCGATATAGCCAAGGTTACGATTGCGTTGCGCATAATCGATGCCATAGCCTACAACAAATTCGTCTGGAATTTCAAACCCCGTCCAATCTGCGCGAATGTCAACTTCGCGGCGAGTAGGTTTGTCCAATAATGCAATTGATTTCAGCTTGGCTGGATTGCGGGATTTCAACAGGTTTAATACATGGCTTAGGGTAAAGCCCGTATCAACGATATCCTCGACAACCAAGACATCGCGCCCCTCAATCGCGCCGCGCAAATCCTTAAGAATGCGCACTTCGCGCGAACTTTCCATGCCATCGCCGTATGAGGACGCCTCAAGAAAATCGACCTCAACAGGCAAGTCTAATTCGCGCACCAAATCGGCGATAAAAACGAATGATCCGCGCAACAACCCAACCACGATCAATTTATTTGTTCCTGAAAATTCGGTTGCAATTTCGCGAGACAAATCCTCAATCCGCGCCGCGATGGATTTGGCAGATATCATTTGATCGATGACATATGGCTTCTGCGACATTGGGACCCCCTTGAAATTTGTGCCCTAACTTACCTATTCATGGGGCAGTGTCACGCGAAAAAGGATCGACATGCCTACACATTCAGAAACCCGCGCGCTGCCCTATACGGCGCAACAGATGTATGATTTGGTCGCTGATGTGGCATCCTACCCGAAGTTTTTGCCATGGTGTTCGGCCGCGCGCATTCGCTCGGTGACACCACAAGGCGCGTCTTCTGTTATGGAGGCCGATTTGGTGGTTTCGTTTAAGGTGTTTCGCGAACGCTTTGGTAGCCGCGTGGTTTTGCACCCTGATGATATGAAAATCGACACCGAATATCTGGACGGTCCGTTTCGTTACATGAAATCGAATTGGGCCTTCCGCGATACGGAGCAGGGGTGTGAGGTTGAATTTTTCGTCGACTTCGAATTCAAAAATATGGTGCTTCAGGGGATCATCGGCGTTGTGTTCAACGAGGCCATGCAGCGCATCGTCCGCGCTTTTGAAACCCGCGCGGCGGATTTGTATGGTGCTTGACGCTTCAGAACAATTTACCTTGGGTGCAGCACAACTTCTGACCGAATGGAGTATTTGGCGAAGTGTGCGATTTTTGATGTTCTCGTGATTAATCTAGAAGGCAGCGATGAGCGTCTTGAAAGCGTGCGACACATGCTAGATCGTGAACAGATTGCTTGGCGCCGCATGCCCGCGGTGGATGGTCGTCATGGAATGCAAGAGGGCGATTATGATTACGACGAGTCTGCGGCAATCATTCGTCATGATCGTCCCCTGAATATAGGCGAAATCGGGTGTTATTTATCGCATATCAAGGCGCTTCGCATGTTCCTTGCAGGAGAGGCGGCATGTGCTGTTGTCTGAGAAGATGACATTGATATACCGTCAGGAACTTTCGAAAATTTAAAAGCGATCGCTGCGAAATTATATGAGTTTTATGGCGATAAATGGGATTGCGTGAATTTCGGTTCAGCTCAGCGGCCAGGGTTTCAGGACGTTTCGTTCATCGAAAATGGGATTGAGGTTCGACGCAGTACATTTTTGCCTGTAAGCTTGCCTGGTGTCATGTGGACGCGGGCAGGGGCAGAGGCCTATTTAAACAGTATATTTGGTCACAAAATTCGCGGTCCTGTGGATACGGAAATGCGCTCGCATTTTGCGCGCCGCGGGCGGTCCTTTGTCCCCGCTGACCCCATGACAAGCCGTTTGGATTTCTCAAACCAGATTGCCGTCTCTGGATCACGCGCGCAGCCCAAGGGCTGAAAAGGCAGCTCTGCAGGCAGTAACATTTTGCGGCATTTTCCAGATTATTTGAACGCTTACATAATGCTGCGCTATCGTCGAATCGTGAAGTAGCGCAGATAAAGTCACATTGAAATAAAAAACGCCCACCAAATTTTGGGGGGCGTTTTTACTTTTATGTTTACGTTATCAGCTGTTCATGTCGTAGGCGCGTTCGCCGTGTGCTGATAGGTCTAGACCGTTTGTTTCGGTTTCTGCATCAACACGCAGTGGCACGAAAATCTGTGTTAACTTGATCAGGATGTAAGACACGACCAGTGTAAAGATGCCCACCACGATCAACGCGCCGATTTGTGCAACCCATGCGCCATGGCCAAAGCCCGCAATCATTAGTGTCCCGAAAATCCCGCCCACACCGTGAACCGCGAAGACGTCCAGTGTATCGTCGATTTTCAATGTGTTGCGCACCACGTTCACGGCCTCTTGGCATAGGATGCCTGCAACCGCGCCGATCACCAATGCCTCAATTGGGCCAACAAACCCTGATGCGGGTGTGATGGATGCCAAACCCGCAATCGTACCTGTGACGATGCCGACCAATGACGCCTTGCCATATTTGATCTTTTCCCACAATGCCCATGTCAATGACGCTGTCGCCGCAGAAATATGTGTCACTGTCAGTGCCATCGCCGCACCACCGTCTGCAGCCAATTGTGAACCGCCGTTAAAGCCGAACCAACCGACCCACAACATGGATGCGCCGATCATCACGTAGCCTGGGTTATGTGGGGGTGTTGTGCGGTTTTTGCGTGGGCCCAACATCATCGCCAATAGGAGTGCGGCCAAACCTGCTGTTTCGTGAACAACGATACCACCCGCAAAGTCTTTGGTGCCGACTTTGCCGAATATACCGCCATCGGCCATCATGCCACCGCCCCAGATCCAGTGGACCACAGGTGCGTAGCACAGCAACATCCAAAGCCCTGAGAAGATCAAAACGAAAGAGAAATTGATACGTTCAACATAGGCACCTACGATCAGCGCGGGGGTGATCACCGCAAATGTCATTTGGAAGGCAAAGAACAAAACCTCGGGCAGGGTACCTGATAGCGCATCTGCATCCACGCCCAACAGGAACATTTTATCCAATCCACCCCAGTACCCCGATGTGCCAGATCCAAATGCGATTGAGTAGCCCGCAACGAGCCAAAGAATGCTCATCAAACAGGCGATAGCATATACCTGCATAAAAACGCTCAGCACGTTGCGTGCGCGCACCAAACCACCATAGAATAGCGCAAGGCCAGGCAGTGTCATAAACAGAACCAATGCCGTTGCGACAATGATCCATGCTGTATCAGCTCCGTTCATTTTATCCTCCTAAAGATTTGCGCTCAGAAATCGCATTTTGTGCAATTTGCAAAGCATGGCCTGTTTTTTGGGCGGACGAAATGTGTGAAATTTTTGATATGATTAAAATTTAGGCAGTTTGAATTGCAGTGGTGCTAAAAAATAGGCAGCAGGTCAGTTTGGAAGCTTTTCTAGCAATAGCTCCAATGCATGCGCCACTGTAGCTTCTCGCACGCCCGTGCGGCCCAGTGCGCCAAAGTCGATTTGTTGGGTTTCAACACCGTCGTTGGTTGCAATGCCAAAACACACGCGCCCCTCGGGTTTGAAATCTGATCCTCCCGGTCCCGCAATGCCTGTGACGGATACGGATAATGTTGCGTTCGAATGTTTTAGCGCACCTGCTGCCATTTCGGCGGCAACTTGTTCAGACACCGCGCCTTGGGTATCCAGTGTTTCGGCGGAAATGCCCAAAATGTCTATTTTGGCTGCGTTGGAATAGGTGACAAACCCACGGTCCAAAACACGCGAACTGCCGGCAATGGCCGTAATCGCGGCCGAGATCATCCCGCCCGTACAGCTTTCAGCAGTGGCAATCACGATGCCCGCGGCGCTGGCGCGCTCTACAACGTCCTTTGCCAGGCTCACATCAAAACCCCATGTGAAAGTGCAGCCAGTATCATGACCAATAGGGCGGCAAAGATACCTGCAATCACGTCATCCAACATCACGCCCAAAGCGTCACCACGGCGATCGAGCCATCCAATTGGGCCAATTTTCGTGATATCAAACAGGCGAAACCCAATAAAGGCAGTGACCCAACCTGGCCAAAGCGCCAAAGTATCCGCCTCCATATGCGCCGCACCGATGAACACAGGGAGCAGGGCGATCCATTGGCCAATCACCTCATCCACCACAATTTCGGATGGATCGTGATCACCGCTGTTGTTGGTGTGTTGGGCCGTGGCCCACCAGCCGAGAAAGAACACGATGACACAGGCCACAATAAACCCGGTCATACCAAACAACTCATGAACACCCCATGCCAGCGGCAGGGCGGCCAAAGATCCCCATGTGCCCGGGGCAGGGCGCAAGTATCCAACGCCAAATGTGGTAGTAATCATTTTTATCATGGTTTGATCAATGCCGCCGTTGCGATGGATGCAATGCCCTCTTCGCGTCCTGTAAAGCCCAATTGTTCGCTTGTGGTTGCCTTTACCGAAACGCGGTTGACGTCGATGTTCAAAATATCTGCCAATGTGTTTTGCATGACCTCTGCATGTGGGCCAATTTTGGGGCGTTCGCAAATCAATGTGCAATCAATGTTTGAGATTTCATAACCCATCTCGCGTGCCAATTCTCCTGCATGGTGCAGGAAAATATCGCTTGTTGCCCCTTTCCATTGTGGATCACTGGGCGGGAAGTGACGGCCAATGTCGCCTTGGGCCAATGCGCCATAAATGGCATCCGTGACAGCATGCATGCCGACATCCGCATCAGAATGCCCCTTAAGCGCCGCGTGATGGGGGATGCGCACACCGCATAAAATGATATGATCACCCGCCTCAAACGCGTGGACGTCATATCCATTTCCCAATCGAATATCCATTACTGTCTACTCCTTAATATTGCTTCCGCGCGGGCGAAATCCTCTGGGTAGGTGACCTTTAGGTTACCTTCACAGCCCTGCGTGATGGCCACATCCATCCCTGCGCGCCGTGCAATTTCAACGTCATCTGCGGCGGGCACGCTATTGGTCTGATGCGCGTTTAGGATTTTGCTAAATGCAAATCCTTGTGGTGTTTGTGCGCGGAATAATCCGCTGCGATCACGCGTTCCGGTAACCAATCCGTTTGCGCCCGTCCACAGCGCATCCGTGACAGGCAGGGCAGGCGCCGCCGCCTCATGTGTGGCTAGCGCGTGGATGACATCAGAAATCACCGCGTCACTGATTGTGGCGCGTGCGGCGTCGTGGATAAGAACATGACCAGGCGCATCAGATACCAGCGCATCCAATCCATTTTTTACAGACGCATCGCGCGTGGCGCCCCCTGTGGTCAAGATCACATCGTTTAAATCGGCGGTTTCGATATCATCAGGATGCAAAACAACACAGATTTTGTCGATGTCTGGGTGATTGCGAAAGGCGTCCAATGTCCAATCAATCACGCGCCGCCCCAAGAGTGGGTGCCACTGTTTCGGCAGGGCGCTGCCCGCGCGGGTGCCGCGTCCTGCGGCAACAATGATGGCGGCAATTGTCATGTTTTTAGTCCTTTCATTGATGTCTAGTCGCAAGGGTTTGCAATTGCAATGGGGAGAGGGGTGCGCTGAATATGCCTAAAATATAGGCGATGTATATTTATTGCCCCTATTTTGTGCGATTTGTCATTGTCATGGGGCGTTATGCATGGATAAGAATACCTATGAGCATTGATTTAGGATCAACGCAGCTGTCGCTGCCTGTGTTTTTGGCGCCCTTGGCGGGGATCACCGATTTGCCCTTTCGCAATTTGGTGCAATCCTTTGGCGCGGGGTTGGTGGTCAGTGAAATGATCGCATCCCAAGAGATGGTCGAGGCGAAATATTCTGCACGCGATAAGGCTGAATTGGGGTTGGGTGTTGAAAACACCTCGGTTCAAATTGCGGGCCGTGATCCCTATTGGATGTCAGAGGCCGCAAGATTGATTGCGGATCAGGGCGCGCGGGTGATTGATATTAATATGGGATGTCCTGCGAAAAAGGTTGTGAACGGCTATTCTGGATCGGCCTTGATGCGCGATTTGGATCATGCGCTCAGTTTGATTGAGGCGGTGGTAATGGCCGTGGATGTGCCCGTCACATTGAAAACACGATTAGGATGGGATGACACATTGGTGAACGCGCCCGAATTGGCACGCCGTGCCCAAGATGCGGGCATTCGCATGATCGTGATCCATGGGCGCACCCGTTGCCAGTTCTACAAAGGACACGCGGATTGGGCCGCAATCCATCGGGTGAAACAAACTGTGTCGATCCCTGTGATCGCAAATGGGGATATTGTGTCTAGTGATCACGCAACGCGCGCCATGGCGCAGTCAGGGGCCGATGGCGTCATGGTGGGGCGTGGTGCGCAGGGCCGTCCATGGGCCATTGCGGAAATTGCCCATGCTCTAACAGGATCTCCCATGCCCAACATTCCCAAAGGCGCGGATTTGGTGAATATGATCGCAGGCCATTATGAGGCGATTTTGGGGTTTTATGGCACCGAATTAGGGGTGCGCGTGGCCCGCAAACATTTGGGGTGGTACATGGATCAGGCAGAAACAAACCGCCAAATACGGCGCGCAATCTTAACTGCAAATGATCCGCAGGATGTCTTTGACCGTTTATCAGATGCAATTTTACAGGAGGCCGCGTAATGCATGCCGCATTAGATACCATTTGGGTCTCGCTTCCCATTCCTGCGATTTTGGTGAATGCGGGGGATAAGATTGCCGAAATAAACCCCGCCGCCGAAGGGTTTTTTAATACATCAAACCGCGCCATCAACGGCGTTCCGTTGTTTGATCGTCTGATGGTGGATGCCCCGCTTGAGGCTGCGTATCATCGTGCCCGTGAACATTCCACACCGCTGTTTGTGAATGATGTGGATGTGGGCACAGGGGATCGTGCGCCCTTGCAGTGTAATTTGAAATTTGCCCCCGTTTTAGAACATCCTGGGTTTATGATCCTGCTACTTGCCCCGCGCGAATTGGCGGGATGGATGTCACAAACCCAAACCGTTAAATCGGCGGCGAAATCCGCAATTGGTATGGCCGAAATGTTAGCCCATGAAATCAAAAATCCCTTGGCGGGGATTACGGGGGCGGCGCAACTATTGTCCATGGGGCTTGAGCCCAAAGACCTTGAGCTGACCGATTTGATCGTCGAAGAAACACGGCGCATTGTGAAATTGCTTGAACAGGTTGAACAGTTTGGAAATTTGCGCGAACCCATCCGACAGCCTGTAAACCTGCATGATATCTTGGATCGCGTGCGCCGTTCGGCCCTATTGGGATTTGGGGCGCATATGACGATCACCGATGAGTATGACCCATCCTTGCCCCCTGCCTTGGGGGATATTGATCAGTTGATGCAAGTGATCATGAACCTTGTGAAGAACGCAGCCGAGGCCAGCCCGCAGGGCGGCACCATTCGCCTGCGCACCTATTATGAACATTCCTTCCGCTTGCGCAGATCGGACAGTGTGGGCCAAGCGCTGCCGTTGCAGGTCGAGGTTTGGGATGACGGCCCAGGTCTGCCCGATGAAATAAAGAATGACATTTTTGATCCCTTTGTATCGGGGCGCGAAAACGGAACGGGGTTGGGATTGGCGCTGGCGTCAAAAATTATTTCGGATCACGGGGGATGGATTTCTGTGAATTCCGTTCCGGGGCGCACAGTTTTTAGAATGTCTTTGCCCATGGCGACGACCCAGAAAGGAGCGTAACAGATGGACGGTACCGTACTGATTGCAGATGATGATCGCACCATTCGAACGGTTTTGACACAGGCCTTGACGCGGGCAGGGTGCAACGTGCATGCGACATCCAGTTTGACCACACTGATGCGGTGGATTTCCGAGGGCAAAGGCGACACCGTGATCACCGATGTTATGATGCCAGATGGCAATGGGATCGAGATGTTGCCAAAAATCGCCCAAGATCGTCCCGGCCTGCCCGTGATTGTAATTTCCGCGCAAAACACGATCATGACGGCCATTCAGGCGAATGAGGCCAAGGCCTTTGATTACCTGCCAAAACCCTTTGATCTGCCCGATTTAATGACCCGTGTGGGTAAGGCACTGCAATCGCGCCGCACGCTGTCACGGGGTGGTGCAGAACAGGGGAGTGATGGTGCGGGGGATGGGGCCTTGCCTCTAGTTGGGACAACGCCGATCATGCAGGAACTTTATCGCACGATTGCGCGCATCATGAATTCGGACCTGCCGATCCTTGTCGGTGGCGAGAGTGGAACGGGCAAAAGCCTGATCGCAAAACTGCTGCATAATTTTTCAGATCGCCGCAATTTACCCTTTGTTTCAGTGGGAGCGGACGATTTAACCGATCTTGACGGCCCTGCCAAAGTGTTGGCGCGGGCCAAAGGCGGCACAATTGTATTCGAAGAAATTGGTGATTTTCCCCCAAACGTACAGGCGCGTATTGTCACGATGATTGATAATTCGGGCGCGCATGCCCCGCGCGTTATCGGCACCCTGCAGGGGGATGTGCCAAGTGCGCTAAGCGACGGTTTGGTGCGGGATGATTTGTATTATCGCATTGCAGGGGCGACGATTGATGTCCCTTCTTTGCGTGAACGCGTCGAAGATATCGCACTCTTGGCAGATCACTTTTTGGCGAAATTGGATCGTGATGGCGCAAGCACCAGTCGACTGTCCGATGATGCATTGGACCTGATGCGGAAATATGTTTGGCCCGGAAACGTGCGGCAATTGGAAAATATCGTGCGGCGGCTGGGGTTGACGGCGCAGGAAACGCGGATTTCCAAAGTCGAGGTCGAAGCCGCCCTGCGCATGCAGCCCGAGGCAGATAAACTTCCTCATCGTGGTGGTGAAAAACTTAGCGCAGATGTTGAGCGCCATTTGCGTCGCTATTTCGATTTGCACGGTGGTGATCTGCCGCCGCCTGGATTACATGCGCGCGTCTTGCGAGAGGTTGAAGCGCCCATGATTGAAATCGCGCTTGATGCGACGGGGGGCAATCAGGCGAAATGTGCCGATTTGCTGGGGATTAACCGCAATACACTTCGTAAAAAGATTAACGAACTCGACATAAAAGTCACGCGGCGGCGAAAACTGATGTAATTCCGCAACAACTGTGTTACATAGACGACAGGCGGCGGTTCACGTAAGGCGTCTGGGGAGGTGCATTGGCTGATAAACTGCGGAATAGCCGTTGGATTAGGTATTCCAACCTGCGCAAATTGAAGCGTCTGCAGAGCTATTTTACCTTTATTATGATCGTGTTAGGGCCCGTTCTTGCGGTGGTCACTTACCTTTTGCTGGGGCCTCTTGATACGGGGTCACGTGGCACGGCACTGCGCATTATTTTGATGTGTGATTTGGTCTATGTCCTGCTGATCATCGGGCTGCTGTTTCAACGCATTATGGCTATTATCGCACAGCGGCGGCGAAAATCCGCTGGTTCGCAATTGCATCTGCGTCTCACAGGGTTTTTCACGCTGATGTCACTGGTTCCGACGATCACGGTCGCCGTGTTTGCAACCATTTCAATCAACATGGGATTTGAGGCATGGTTTTCCGATCGCGTTCAAAACGTGATCCGCGTGTCACTGGATGCGGCACAAGCCTATGAATTTGAACAAACGTCAGGCCTGCGCGAAGATGCAAAATCACTGGGTCGTCGCCTAGAACAGGTGAAAGCAGGACAGCGCATTGAAGATCCAGGTGCCATCCGACAGGAATTGGACCGTGGGCAGCAATCCATTCAACGCGGATTGAAAGAGGCCTTTGTCATCACGGGCGATGGGACACTGCGCCTGCGGGGATTTCGCAGTTACAAATTCGACTATGAAATGCCACCGCCGCAGGCCTTTGATTTGGCGTTTGAGGATGTGCACATAATCCGTGATTACGAAAACAACGAACTACGTGCATTGGTGGCGTTGCGCGGATTTGGAGATCAGTATCTATATGTCACGCGCGAGGTTGATGGCGTGCTTTTGGGCCTATTGGATCAAACGCAGCAAACCGCGCGACTTTATCAACAGCTTGAACAAGATCGCGATTTGTATTTGTTCAACTTTGGTCTTTTGTATCTGGCCTTTGCAGTGTTGCTTATCGTGTCCTCCGCTCTTCTATCGCTTTGGTTTGCCGAACGTTTGTCGCGCCCCATCGGGCGCTTGGTGGGTGCGGCGCAGCGTGTTGGGGATGGTGAGTTAGAGACCCAAGTTGTTGAAGAAGAAGGCGACGATGAAATCGCGCGGCTAAGCGTGTATTTCAACAAAATGACCCGTCAGCTGAAAGGGCAGCGCGACAGGCTGCTGGAAAATACCGCACAGATCGAAGAACGCCGCCGCCTGTTTGATTCTGTTCTATCATCTGTAACCTCGGGTGTTGTTGGATTGGACGCACAGGGCCGTGTAAGTTTCGTCAACAGATCGGCGCGCCGCTTGCTTGGCTGGGCCGTGGGGGAACACAAACAACATCATCTTGAGGTGGTTGTTCCCGAATTTTCCCCCTTGTTTGCCCGACTGAAAGACAGTGGGAACGACAGTGTTCAAGATGAAGTCAAGGTTGTCAGAGGGGGGCGATTGGAAAATTTGCTGGTCCGCGTCGCACCGCGCACATCCGAAGGTGGCGCATTAGAAGGCTATGTTATCGCCTTTGATGACGTGACGGATTTGGTGGCGGCGCAACGTTCGGCAGCATGGGGGGATGTTGCCCGTCGCATTGCCCATGAGATCAAAAACCCACTAACGCCCATCCAACTGTCCGCGGAACGCATTCGCCGAAAATTCAGCCCGAAATTGGCTACGGATGCCGATGATTTGGATCGCATGACACAGGTGATCGTGCGGCAAACGAATGATCTGCGCCGCATTGTCGATGAATTTTCAAAATTCGCCCGCATGCCAGAGGCAATAAAACAGCGCGAAGACATTGTCTCCATCCTAAATCAGGCGGTGACATTACAGCAGGCAGGCCAACCCGATGTGGCATTTCATATCGATATCCCAGATCAGGTGATCCCCCTAAGCCTGGATGCGACTATGATTTCGCAGGCGCTGACAAACCTAATTAAAAACGCAGGAGAAGCCATTGAAACCCTTATTGAAAAGGGTGTTTCAATGGATTTGAAGCCAGCGATTGCAATTTCATTGACGGATCAGGACACACAGGTGTCCATTACGATCAGCGACAATGGAATAGGACTTCCACAAGATCGAGCCAAACTGTTTGAACCCTATGTCACCACACGGGACAAGGGGACAGGTCTTGGCCTGCCGATTGTGAAGAAAATCATCGAAGAGCACGGAGGGGTGCTTCGCTTGGATGATGCAGAACCCATTGGTGACACGCAGCATGTTGGTGCTGCTGCCACCATCGAATTGCCCAAACTACAAGCCGAGGATGCGGGGCGTAAAAGTAAAAAGGTGCACGAGCAATGAGCGATATTTTAATTGTAGATGACGAGCGCGATATCCGAGAGCTGATTTCGGAAATTCTGATTGATGAGGGGTACACAACCCGTTTGGCAGGCACATCCGAGGATGCCATGCACGAAGTTACATCACAGCCTCCGGGTTTGATGATTTTGGATATCTGGCTGAAAGACAGCGATATGGACGGGATTGATATTCTGAAAAAGGTGAAATCGGACTATCCCGAAGTTCCCGTCGTCATTATTTCAGGGCACGGAAATATCGAAATTGCGGTCGCCGCAATCAAACAGGGCGCGTATGATTTTATCGAAAAACCCTTTAATATTGATCAGCTGTTGGTGGTTATTCGCCGCGCAATGGAAACATCCCGTTTGCGCCGTGAAAACATCACCCTTCGTCAAAAAGATAACCCTGTCAGTGATTTGATCGGCAGCAGCACGGGGTTCCGTGAGCTGGTTTCGCAATTGGATAAGGTGGCCAAATCAAACAGCCGCATCATGTTGCGCGGTGGATCGGGCGTGGGCAAAGAAACCGCAGCGCGTTACATCCACGCACAATCGGATCGCGCCGCTGGACCATTTGTTGTTGTGGGATGCGCAACCATTGAACCCGATCGCATGGAAGAGGTGCTGTTTGGCCGCGAAAGTGGCGATCATAACGGAGCGCAAGGATTGTTGGAACAGGCCCATGGCGGCGTGATTTATTTCGATGAAGTGGCCGATATGCCATTGATGACCCAATCAAAAATCCTGCGTGTTTTGGTTGATCAAAAATTCCAACGTGTCGGAGGCAATGATCAGATCAAGGTTGATTTGCGCGTTCTTTCTTCAACCAGCTGTGATCTTGAGGTGGAAATAGCCGAACGGCGATTCCGAGAAGAGCTGTTTCATCGGCTGAACGTGGTTCCAGTCGAGGTGCCAACATTAGAAGAGCGGCGCGAGGATATTCCAAAACTGGTCGAACATTTTGTCGAACATTTCAATCAAACCCAAGGGTTGAATATTCGCAAACTGTCTGATGATGCTGCGACATTATTGCAAACCCTGCCATGGCCTGGCAATGTTCGTCAGCTGAAAAACGTCATTGAACGGATTTTGATCCTGTCGGATGGAACGGGTCCGATTTCGGCGGATGAAATCCCGACGGACACGCAAAAATCGGCAGGTGCGAATGATGGGGGCGGCATGTCGGCCAATTGGGCAACACTGCCACTGCGCGAGGCGCGAGAGGCCTTTGAACGGGAATACCTGATCACTCAGATCAACCGTTTCGGCGGCAATATCTCAAAAACCGCGAATTTTGTGGGGATGGAACGCTCTGCCTTGCATCGAAAACTCAAATCTCTGGGCGTGGTTTCAGGAAATAAATCAAAATCTGCCGAAGAGGCCTAGTTTCGAATTCGATTGACCGCCTTCACGCGATCTGACAAGGATTTGACTGCTTGGTTTCGTAGTCGAAGGACACTGAGATGAAAGTTGTGATCTGCGGTGCAGGACAGGTTGGGTGGCAAATTGCCCGTCATCTGTCAGGAGAGCGCAATGATGTAACTGTTGTTGACAGTAACGAAGCCTTGGTGCGGCGTGCCACAGATACATTGGATGTGAACGGTGTATGGGGGTTTGCCTCATACCCAGATGTGTTGGAACGGGCAGGTGCCAGTGATGCGGATATGATCATCGCGGCCACCCACTCTGATGAAGTCAACATGGTCGTCTGTCAGGTGGCGCATTCCATTTTCGGTGTGCCTCGTAAAATCGCGCGCCTTCGGTCACAGTCCTATTTGGATGCGATTTATTCTGATCTTTATCGTCGCGATCATTTGCCCATTGATGTTGTGATTTCCCCAGAACTTGAGGTGGCGGAGGCCGCGTTAAAACGTCTGTCCACCCCTACATCGTTTGACACAGAAAGCTTTCTGGATGGGCAGGCGCAGTTGCTTGGATTTCGGCTCGATGAAAGCTGTCCCGTGATCAACACGCCCTTGCGGCAATTGACAGATTTGTTTTCAACGCTGCGCACAATTGTGGTGGGTGTGCGCCGTCAGGGGGTATTGTTTGCCCCTGAGGCGGGCGATCAATTGTTTCCCGGTGATGAATGTTACGTCATGTGCCATCATCAGGATCGCCTGCGCACCACTGAAATTTTCGGCAAATCCACCGCAAAGCAAGAACGCATTGTCATCATTGGCGGCGGAAACGTGGGACAACGTGTGGCCCAAGCCCTTGAACAAGATGATCGCCGAATGCGCATCAAGGTGATTGAGCGCAACCGTTCAGTCGCGGAAGAGGCCGCAGACGCGTTGGAACGCACAATCGTGCTGAATGGTGATGGCTTGGACAGCACCCTGTTGACCGAGGCGGGGATTGGCCGCGCCGATGCGATTTTGGCAATTACGGATGACGATAAAACCAACATGCTGGCGGCCGTTCGTGCCAAATCCATGGGCTGTAAAATGGCCATTGCACTGATCAATGATCCAACAATGGTTTCTATGATGGGCACCTTGGGCATTGATGCGCATATCAATCCCCGTGCCACAACGGTCAGTTCCATTTTGCGCTATATCCGCCATGGTCGTGTGCGCGATGTGTATTCGATTGGGGATGCCGAGGCAGAAGTTATCGAAGCACAGGTTTTAAACACCTCACCCATCGCGGGGCAACGCATTCGCGACATCAACTTCCCCGAGGGTGTGTTGATTGGTGGGGTTTTGAAAAACGGCGAAATGGTGAAACCAACTGGGGGCCTAAGGATCGAAGATGGGGATATCCTTGCGATCTTTGCATTGGCCAAAGACGTACCTGAACTGGAACGCTTGCTTCAGGTTTCCATTGACTTTTTCTGATCGGCGCGGTTGTTGATATGCAAAGAGCGTTTTCAAACCTTCCATTATTCCTAAAATTGATGTGCATTGCAGCGCTTGCCATGTGGGTGCCTGCGCTTATCTGTTTGGTTGCAGAACAACATTATCAATCGCGCACATTTTTTTATTCGGGATTGTTGGGTTTGACCTTTGTTACGATTATGGGCATCACGCTATCCTCGCGCAAACCGCAGGGCGGGGGACTGTCATTGTTGATTGATTTGGGGTTGGTGTATTTCGCACTCCCCGCCTTTCTTGCGCTACCCGTTCAGCAAATCATCATGAACACCAGCTATTTGAATGCCTATTTGGATATGGTGGGTGCTTTGAGCACCACCGGATTGCGTGTGTTTGAGGATGCACGCCTGCCTGAGGTTTTGCATTTTTGGCGCGCCTTTGTGGCCTGGTGTGGTGGCGCGTTAATTTGGATCGCAGCGGGCGCAATTTTTGCCCCGCTGAACATTGGCGGGTACGAGGTCTCTGCAGAAACCCGCCACACACGCAGCGCGGGTGGATATGGGTTAAGCACCACTCAAACAACGCATTTGCTCTACCGTCAAACGAGAGAGCTGTTCCCTCTCTATCTTGGCTTAACCCTGATCCTCTTCATTTTGCTGTTTATTGCGCAAACGCCAGCGGCGGATGCCCTGATCTATGCGATGTCGACCATGTCCACATCGGGGATTTTACCTGCGCACACGGATGCAGGCGTGGGGTTCATGGGCGAGGCGTTTGTTTTTGTCTTTCTGATCTTTGCGCTTAGCAGGCTGAGCTTTACGACGGATCACGGTCGCTTGAATTTTGGCGGGTTACGCCGCGATGTTGAGTTGCGCCTTGCGAGTGTTTTAATCATTGGCGTGCCGCTTTTGTTGTTCCTCAGACATTGGGCTGTGGCCCTTGGCATTGAGAGCGATAATGAACTTCTCTCTGCCTTGCGCGCGCTTTGGGGTGCCCTGTTCACTGTGGCGTCGTTTTTAACAACCACAGGGTTCATCAGCGAATATTGGCAGGATGCACAATCTTGGTCGGGGCTTGATACGCCTTTCGTGTTGTTTATGGGCTTGGCCTTTATCGGTGGGGGATTTGCAACCACGGCGGGGGGCGCAAAATTGCTGCGGGTTTATGTGCTTTACCTCAGTGTGCGCCGCGAATTGGATAAAATGACCTATCCGTCCAGCGTTGGGCAATCACGATCCCATATGCGGGGCGATCTGCGGCAGGGGGCGAATATCGCTTGGGTGTTTTTCATGATCTATGTGGTGGCAATTGCGGGGTTTACGGTTCTGTTCTCTGCACTTCATCTGGGTTTTGAACAGGCCTGTGTGTTGATCTTTGCGGCACTTACCAACACTGGGCCATTGTTGGATGTGATGATGTTGCCCGAAATTGACCTGATTGCAGCGCCTGTCCTCTTTAAAATGTCGCTTGCGCTGGCAATGATTTTGGGACGGTTGGAAATTCTTGTGGTTATAGCACTTTTGTCGCCCTCTCTTTGGCGGCGATAATTTGATATTCTAGCGTTGTCATTTGAAATTTTGACTGTTACGCTACATCGAATTCGGTTGAACAAAGAACAACAATTTATAAGAAGAGGCCCAAATCATGGCATCCGACCGTCAAAATCTACAAGATGCATTTTTAAACCACGTCCGTAAGCAGAAGATTTCTGTCACTGTGTTTTTGATCAACGGTGTGAAATTGCAGGGTGTGATCACTTGGTTTGACAATTTCTGTATTCTGCTGCGCCGTGATGGACAATCGCAATTGGTGTACAAACATGCGATTTCAACGATCATGCCTGCGCAAAATGTGTCTCTATACGAAGGCGAAGAGCCAAGTTGAAATCACATGATGTGACGCCAACCCGGGCATGGGTTCTGCATCCTGACATAAAATCTGATCATGACCGCCGTCCCGGCGAACCCGCCTTGGAAGAGGCGGTTTCATTGGCCGCAGCTCTCCCAAACCTTGAGGTTGCGGGCGCAACATTGGTACCGCTGCCAAAACCGCAACCGGGAAAGCTGTTTGGGAAAGGAAAGTTGGAAGAGCTGAAAACGCTGTTCCATGATCATGAGGTTGAACTGGTCCTTATCGACGGACCGGTTACACCCGTGCAGCAGCGCAATTTGGAAAAGGAATGGAAGGTTAAAATCCTTGATAGAACGGGTTTGATCCTTGAAATTTTTTCTGATCGTGCGGCCACCCGCGAAGGTGTGTTGCAGGTGGAAATGGCGCATCTTACCTATCAACGAACACGTTTGGTGCGGGCATGGACCCACCTGGAACGGCAACGGGGTGGTTTGGGGTTTGTCGGTGGTCCGGGTGAAACCCAGATCGAGGCCGACAGACGCGCAATTGACGAACAATTGGTACGCCTTCGCCGCCAGTTGGATAAGGTCGTAAAAACTCGTAGCCTGCATCGCGCCGCACGCGCCAAGGTTCCGTTTCCGATTGTTGCCTTGGTTGGATATACCAACGCGGGGAAATCTACCCTGTTCAACCGCCTAACAGGGGCAGAGGTGATGGCCAAAGATATGCTCTTTGCCACGTTGGATCCCACAATGCGTTCGATAAAACTGTCCAGTGGGGTGTATATTATCCTGTCGGACACCGTTGGATTTATCTCTGACCTGCCCACAGAATTGGTCGCGGCCTTTCGCGCGACGCTTGAAGAGGTGCTAGAGGCCGACATCATCCTGCATGTGCGCGATATCTCACACCCCGCTACCGAGGAACAGGCCGAAGACGTCGAAAAGATTCTTGAAAGCCTTGGGATATCTGAGGATACACCGCAGCTTGAGGTGTGGAACAAGGTTGATTTGATCGATGCGGATGATCGCAAAGCCTTGGGGAAAATTGCCAAACGCAATGATAACATCCTAACCATTTCTGCCATTACGGGGCAGGGGTTGGACGAATTGGTCAACCGTGTGTCAACGCATCTGACCCGCGATATTATCGAGGGTGAGATCCATCTACCCTATGCAGACGGACGTGCGCGTGCATGGTTGTTTGAACAAGGCGTGGTTGAACGTGAAACCCAACGTGAAGACGGCAGCCTGTTTCATTTGCGTTGGAACGCGAAACAAAAAGCGCAGTTTGAAAAGTCTTTTGGGATCAGTCATTCAGCGGAGTAATTGTTGTGATCCCTGTTGCGGCCGCGCGGGCAAGACGGGGATCAAGCGACATGGGAACATATTCCCCCAAGCGCCACAGTTGTCCCAAATCATCATAATGACGCGATAGGAAATGTCCCGATTGCCCTGTTGAGGTGACAAAAACCGAACTGTCGGGATCGGCGAAATCCACCACACTGCGATACCCTGCGGCATGCACGTTGTGGAACGGATCCACATCCCCGCCACGTATGCGCCCTCGCAAAAGGGTATTGTCGCCCCCTGATGTGGATTGGCGAATATTGGCGAAATAATGCAATACGGGAATTTTACCCAAAACCGCGTGATCATGCGTGGCCTGATGCGCGTCCCCCCAGCGCAGCGCGTTGGGATCACGGTTGAAATTATCACTGAGCCAGACCAGTGCATCATCCAACGCGCGAGACGCGATTTGCTCGCAGGTTTCCACAGGCGCGCTTTGGATCACATCACACCAAACAGAGGCGCCCGCAATATCGCGGTATACCCGTTCGATAAACAGGGGTTCGACATGGGTGAATTCCTCGGCCAATGGACCCAATTCGTCGCGGATCAATCGTGTCTGAATGGCGCGCAACCACGCGGAATAGATCAGGGGTTCGGGCAGATGTTCGTTCATCTCTCCATTCCAATCGGCCAAGAGGGATAGCGCCGTTGTGCGCTGCCAGGCCAATGTGCCGCGCTCGCCCGCCTCGCCTGTGAACCACAGTTCTTTGCCGATCAATGGCAACAGCGATTGTGCCGTGAAGCTAACCGTATCCAGTTGCGCTTCGATTAGGCTTTCGCGCGTATGCACCTTGCGCATTTCCATAAGCCGCTTCAGGCGGTTGATCCGCTGACTGTCGCCCCATTCAAAGGAGACGTGATTTGGGAAATCTGCATCGGTTGTTTTGTTGTTGGTGTTTCCAATGATCCCTGTCTCTGGGTTGATCACCTTGGGGTTGTCAGAATATGGCAGGCGCCCATCCCATTGATTATCCCGCACCCAGCCAAGTGCCGGCATGCGGCCTTGGGTTTGATGATTGATGCTGCGCTTGGGCATCGCACCAATCACCTTAAACCCAAGGCTGTCGCGATCAATGAACGTCACGTTTTGTGAGGGTGCGATATACCCCTCTAAGGCGGCGATGGCATCGGTTACATTTTCCGCTTTTATCATATTGAACGCGGCAGTCATCGTTGTGTCGGCGGAGGAAAGTGCCGAAAACGACAAGGCAGGGACATGTCCACGCGGTGTGACAGAGGCCAAACTAAACATATCCACAGGCAGGATCGGGCCATTATCGCTCCACCGCAGGGTCAGAGTTTTTGGAGTGCCATCCGCCACATTGATAATGGACTGGCGTGTGCGAAATTTTGTCCAACCCGCTTCGGTGCGATATTCCGTTGGGTTGTCGGCATTGACCTCTTCCATCAGGATATCTTGGTCGTCGAGGTAGGATGACGTCATCCCCCAAGCTAATTTTTCGTTTCGCCCCGATAGGATGAGGGGAATACCGGGGATCGTTGCGCCAATCACACCACCATCAGAAAGCTCCATGCGGGCCAGATACCAAATTGTGGGCGCGGTCAGTTCCAAATGTGGATCATTGGCCAATATCGTACCACCCGCTGCGCTCCGGGCGGGCGCCGCTGCAAATGCGTTTGAGGCACCAGCGTGTTCAATAGATTTCCACGGGGCAAGGGGGTGATCGGGGGATGCATCAACCAATGCAGTTTCAAACATAGGTGTGTCCCACAAGGATGCATAATCAGGCAGTGCAATGGTTGCGGTAGCAGGATGATCTGGCAGAATGTCAACGATGCGTTCGGGGTCAGGCAGGGCAAGCGAGACTTTGGCCCGACGTATTTCCCGCGTCATATGCGATGACAGTGTCACAGACATCAGTTTCAGCATCACCAAACTGTCGGCAGGTTGCCATGTGGCAAAGGGCGCGTTGAATAAAAACATCTCGGGGGCGCCGCGCCCACGGGCATAGGTGTTAATTTCATGCAAACGCGCGTTCACCCCACGCGAATATGCGTTTAATGCGGCAAGCGTTTCCGGGGACTGCGCTGATAGGCTGCGCACGGCAGTCGAATAGAGATCAAGATGCCGCATATAGGTGTCAATGTGAACTGTATCTGGACCAAAGATTTCTGATAACCGCCCCTGCGCCGTGCGCCGCATCATTGACATTTGCCACAAACGATCCTGTGCGTGGACATAGCCTAGACCAAAAAACACATCCGCGTCTTGATCTGCAAAAATATGGGGAACATTTGCCGTATCCCGAACGACTTCTATCTTACCCAAAGCGCCGGGCAATTCCAGCTCGGCGTCATAATCTGGGAGAGAGCGGGCAGCAAGGTAATAGGCAACGACAATCGCAAAAACGACCAATGCGATTGATCCAATTGCAATGCGCAGAAGAATGCGAAAAACGCCTGCCATCCTTAACCTAACTTTTTGCCCTCACCCCCTTGCATCAGGTTTCATACCGCGACACAAGTATGAAACCAAGAATTTAGAGGAAAAATTATGGCAAATGTCGCATTTCTAGGCCTTGGCGTCATGGGGTACCCAATGGCAGGGCATCTTCAAAGCGCAGGGCATTCTGTTACTGTCTATAACCGCACCACTGCCAAGGCAAAAGCCTGGGTGGCAGAGCATGGTGGTGCGATGGCCACCACCCCATCCGAGGCGGCACAGGGCGCTGATTTCGTCATGGCCTGCGTGGGTAATGATGATGACCTGCGCGGTGTTTGCCTGGGGAATACGGGGGCATTTGCAGGTATGTCCAACGGTGCGATTTTTGTTGATCACACAACCGTTTCGGCAAAAGTGACCGCAGAACTATATGCAGCGTCCGCGGAACTGGGGCTAAGCTTTGTGGATGCGCCGATCTCTGGGGGACAAGCAGGCGCAGAAAACGGCGTGTTGTCCATAATGTGTGGTGGGGATCAAACCGCCTATGACGCAGCAGAACCGATTATGGCGGCCTATTCACGCATTTGTCGCCGTATCGGTGACAGCGGCGCTGGGCAAAAAACCAAGATGTGCAATCAAATTGCCATCGCGGGATTGGTTCAAGGTCTGTCAGAAGCGCTGCATTTTGCTGAAAAAGCAGGTCTTGATGGTGCGGCCGTGGTTGAGGTGATTTCCCAAGGCGCGGCAGGCAGTTGGCAAATGTCCAACCGCTATCAAACTATGCTGGATGATCATTTCGAACATGGATTTGCCGTTGATTGGATGCGCAAGGATTTGGGGATCTGTCTGCAAGCGGCAGATGAAACGGGCGCGAGCCTACCCGTGACGGCACTGGTCGATCAGTTTTATAAAGACGTGCAAAAAATGGGTGGCGGGCGCTGGGACACATCCAGCCTATTTAAACGTTTGCAAAATTTGGGATAAATTTATCCCTTTGGGGCGCGAAGTACCGCGCCCCATTTTACGAATTTTATGGATTTAATTTTGCTTAATTCCGCACATTTGTAATTTGCCCATTGTATTTTCCGCATTATTCCCCTTATGGTCACAAGAGGCAGCTCTTTTTTCATGAATTACCCTGCCTTGAGAGTTTCACTGTTTTTCGATGTGACCCGGCATAGCGACTGGTTCCCGAACTTCAGATTGATAAGACCCATTGGGTCACCCGCCCCCGGACCGCTTTTGCGACGGGACACAAATTGGTCAGGTTCGCCTGATCGGAGAAGAAGACGCGATGCAACGCGAACGACATATTGTTAATCGAGCAGGGGCCCTACGCGGTCGGCCTGCACGCGCGCGCGCTGTCGCCCAAAGAGACAATCACATCGTGTATGTTCCAGACGCCGTTGAACGGCGCGTTTGGGATGCGATGTGTGAATGGATAATATGGCTAAGAAAATGCTTATCGACGCCACCCACGCCGAGGAGACGCGCGTGGTTGTGGTTGACGGAAACAAGGTTGAGGAATTTGACTTTGAATCTGAAAACAAACGCCAAATCGCTGGCAACATCTATCTTGCAAAAGTAACACGGGTCGAACCGTCACTTCAGGCGGCCTTTGTGGATTATGGTGGAAACCGTCATGGATTCTTGGCGTTTTCCGAAATCCATCCTGATTACTATCAGATCCCAGTTGCCGATCGTGAAGCGCTGATGGAAGAGGAACGTGCATTGGCAGAGGCCGATGCACGCGCCGAAGAAGAGGACGAAGCGCCCAAAAAACGCCGTCGTCGTGGCCCGCGTCGTCGCAACAACAAACCCGCTGAGGCTGTGACCGAGACAGAAGTTGATGGAATGGAAACCATCGATTTGGATACATCGGATGAGAGTGACGAAAACGATGCCCCCATGGCGGCACCCATCGTTGAAGACGAACCGATGATCGTCACGCAAGAGGTTGATGCTCCAGAAGAATCTGCAGATACTGATGCGGCAGAAGCAGACGCGCCTATGGCTGAAACAGAGCCTGATGCGCCATCAGATGACGCACAAGGCGACACGCTTGAAGAAGCGCCCGCCGCAGATGCCTCAAGCGAAGAAACAGCAGAAGAGGCATCTGCCGCCTCGGTTGATGAACCTACTGCAGCAGCAGACACCAATGATGATGCAGAAGCCGAAGATAACAGCGACGAGCCTGTGGACGGCGATACCGCAGAGGACGATCAGGACGATGGGATCGAATCTGTCTCTGACGATGACGATGCCATGGATCTGCGTCCACAACGTCGGTCCCGTCCACGCCGTTACAAAATTCAAGAAGTGATCAAAGTGCGCCAAATCATGTTGGTGCAGGTTGTCAAAGAAGAGCGCGGGAACAAGGGCGCGGCGCTGACCACGTATCTATCGCTTGCGGGTCGCTACTGTGTTCTTATGCCGAACACTGCGCGCGGTGGCGGGATTTCACGCAAAATCACAAATGTTGCGGATCGCAAAAAGCTTAAGGAAATCGCAACAGAAATCGACGTGCCAACAGGGGCGGGTTTGATTATTCGTACCGCTGGGGCCAAGCGCACCAAAACAGAAATCAAACGCGATTACGAATATTTGCAGCGTCTGTGGGAACAAATCCGCGAATTGACGCTAAAATCAATCGCGCCTGCGAAAATTTACGAAGAGGGCGATTTGATCAAACGATCAATCCGCGATCTTTATAATCGCGACATTGATGAGGTGTTGGTTGAGGGTGAACGCGGATATCGCAATGCCAAAGACTTCATGAAAATGATCATGCCAAGTCACGCGAAAAACGTAAAGCATTACACCGATGCGCTGCCACTGTTTGCGCGCTATCAGGTGGAAAGCTATCTGTCATCTATGTTCAACCCGGTGGTCCAACTGAAATCAGGTGGATACCTGGTGATCGGTGTGACCGAAGCCTTGGTTGCGGTCGACGTGAACTCGGGTCGTGCGACCAAAGAGGGGTCCATCGAAGAAACCGCACTAAAAACCAACCTAGAGGCGGCAGAAGAAGTCGCGCGTCAAATGCGCCTGCGCGATTTGGCAGGTTTGATTGTGATCGACTTCATCGACATGGATGAACGGCGCAACAACAATGCGGTTGAAAAACGCCTGAAAGACAAATTAAAAACCGATCGCGCGCGCATCCAAGTGGGACGCATTTCAGGCTTTGGCCTGTTAGAGATGAGCCGTCAGCGCTTGCGCCCAGGTATGATTGAGGCCACAACGCAGCCCTGTCCATCCTGTCATGGCACGGGTTTGATCCGCTCTGATGACAATTTGGCGCTATCTATCCTGCGCCAGATTGAAGAAGAGGGCGTCCGCCGTCGTTCGCGTGAAGTTTTGGTAAAATGCCCTGTTGGCATTTCAAACTTTATCATGAACCAAAAACGCGATCACGTCGCCCAGATCGAGGCGCGTTATGGCCTGTCCGTGCGTGTCGAGGGCGATCCTATGTTGGTTAGCCCCGATTTCTCAATCGAGAAATTCAAGACAGCAACACGCTATGTCCCCGAGGCCGCGGAACCCGTGGTATCGGCCGATACAATCGTCATGGATGAAATTGACGAGGATATCACCGAAGAAGATCACATCGAAACACCTGAAAGTGAACAGGACGATGAGCGCAAGCCAAAACGTCGCCGTCGTCGCCGTCGTCGTCGCAAAGGGCAGGGTGGCGATCAGGCTGAGGGATCTGAGGATCAGACATATGATGAGGCCGTTGCCGATGAGGATGCAGCCGCTGACGCGGATGCTGGCGAAAGTGCCGAAGAGGATGCGCCAGTAGAGGACACAGCCAAAGAAGAAAAACCAAAACGCGCGCGCCGTTCACGCAAGAAAAAGACTGAATCTGAAGAGGAACAGCCAAGTGAAGAGGCGCAACCTGCGGAGACCTCAGTAGACGAGGCTGCAGCAGAAGAAGAGGCGCCAAAGCCCAAACGCCGAACCCGCCGCAAAAAAGCGGATGAGGTAAAGAAAGAGGCCGCACAAACAGAAACCCCTGTAGAAGCAGAGGACGCGCCCAAGGAAGAGAAGCCCAAACGCAAACGCGCCCCACGCAAAACAAAAGCGCAAAAAGAAGCAGAAGCCGCTGTACAGGCAGCAACTGAGGCCGCAGCGTTAGAGGCACCCGCCGAGCCTGCGCCCGTAGCCGAGGAAGCGCCAGTTGTGGAAACCGTGCCAGAGCCTAAGGCAGACGCGCCTGTGGCCGAACAGGTAGAGGAAAAGCCCGAAGAACCCGCCAAAACCAAACGGCGTGGTTGGTGGTCCTTAAAACGATAAAAAGAAACCCGCGAAAGCGGGTTTTTTATGCCTTTTCAATATCGTAGATGAAAGAGCCATCGCTCTGATCGACGGCCCCGCGCAGGATGTTTCCACTTTCATTGCAAAAATGGGGCACATCAATCCGCGCTGCTGGATCATCCGCATGCATGCGTAATACATCGCCCTGCGCAAGATCCTTGAGACGTTTACGTGCTTTTAAAACGGGAAGCGGGCACAACAACCCGCGGGCATCAAGATCATGTATCATAAGGCTGAGATATAGCGCGTCTGGGATGAAGTCCACAATCTTGTCATCCATTGTCGCGTGACCTCTCCTGAAAAATGTCCTAGATCATTGATATGTTTGGAATCGATCTAATAGATGCGGGATTGCTGCCCGCGATGATTGTGGCTGCGGTGGCAGGGTTGTTGTCGTTCTTAAGCCCCTGTGTGCTGCCGATTGTGCCGCCCTATTTGGCCTATATGAGTGGCGTGTCGTTGAATGATCTAAACGATGGATCACGCCGATCCTCTGCCGTTTTACCCGCTATCTTTTTCGTTCTCGGGCTGAGCACCGTTTTCCTGATCTTGGGGTTCGCAGCCTCGGCTCTTGGGTCGGTTTTTGCGACCTATCAATCGTATTTCAATACAATTGCCGCGATCCTGGTTATGATTTTTGGCGCGCATTTTGTAGGCGTTTATCGGATTGGGTTTCTGGATCGCGAGGCGCGGATGGATGCGGGGGATCAGGGCGGTTCCGCCTTTGGAGCCTATATCCTTGGTCTGGCTTTTGCCTTTGGTTGGACCCCCTGTATCGGCCCACAACTGGGTGCGATCCTGAGCCTCGCAGCCCAAGAGGCATCTGTGATGCGAGGCACGATATTACTGGCGGTGTATGCGCTTGGGCTTGGGGTGCCATTTTTGTTGGTTGCGGTATTTTTGTCCCGTTTGGGTGGCGTTCTGACTTGGATGAAGCGTCACATGGAACAAATTGAAAAGCTTATGGGTTTGTTGCTTTGGACCATTGGTTTGTTGATGCTGACAGGCGGATTTTCGGCGATGTCCTTTTGGCTTTTGGAAAACTTCCCTGCACTGGCAACCTTGGGCTAGATTTACAACCGTTTTCCCGCCATAGTCAGTAGAAGGAGACGGGCGGGATGATGCGCAAATGACACAAGATGTTTTTCGCAGGCGGGTCCTTTACATAACCGGATTTGATCCATTTCCACCCCGCCGTTACCATTAATTATACCGAACCGAGTCCCAAGAGCAGGCGCGCATATCCGATTACACAATCGCACAAGAACCGCTGCGCAGCGCCGACAATTTCGACGGGCGTGTCACCAGCACGATTGAGGGGCCATTGTTGATCGCGGCGATTTTGCGAAAATATCGGGTTACAATGACCGAACATGGTCGGCCCGTGCCTGTGGCGCATTTAACCGTGCGGGCCAAGGATGGAATTTGGTTGAACTTTCAATCGCGCGATTGATCCGCTGCGCGTTCCATATAGTGACGCAAAACATAATCACGAATGGCGCTAGCCAATCCTTCGGTTTCGATATCACGTGTTTCGTCGATCAGGGCCGCCAATTCATTGATCGCCAAATCGCGTTCGCGAGCCATCGAACAAAAGGCCGTCCAAAAGCGATCCTCGATACTGACCGACGTGCGATGCCCCCGCAATGTAAGAGAGCGTTTTCTTGGGCGCAGGCTCATGTGTCTAGCTTATGTTGATCCACGTGATCTTTGGCCTTAGCAGCGATCACATCATCCCGTTTCTTTTCGCCCTTGGTGCGTCCAAATTTCTGCGCGTTCTGATCGGCGATTTTTCGTTTTTCTGCGCGGGTCTTGGTTTTGCGGGCACGGTTTAGGTTGATGATCTCGGCCATGATAGGGGAACTGTGTTACCTGCGGAATTGATCCAATGACACAACCTCGGCCTCTTGGCGGGGTTCTTCATCTGATGTTTCTGTGGCCTCAGCGCTCGGCTCAGTCTCGTCTGCCTCTTCCTCATCTTCATCCATATCTTGGTTTTCAAAGCGCAAACCAAATTCGACTGATGGGTCAACGAATGTTTGGATCGCATCAAAGGGGATCTGAATGGGCTCTGGTTGATCGCCAAAGTTCAGCGTGATGGAAAACCCATCCTCGCGCACCTCCAGATTGTCAAACCAATGCTGAATGACAACGGTCATTTCCTCAGGATAGCGATCATTAAGCCAATTTGCCAATTGCACATCGGGATGCGTGGTATCAAAAGTGATAAAGAAATGGTGGTTTCCTGGTAGGCCGTGATCGCGCACCTGTTCCAGCACATTAAAGATCAGACCCCGCATGGCGCGATGCATCAATGATCCGTAATCCAATGTATCTGTCATGGGAAACTCCTTATCGTTCTCTTAACCATAAGGGATTTCTGTGGAAACAAAAGCGGATATTTTTGTGAAGTGGAGGTATTCTGTTGCCAGGAACCTCCGTAACCCCGCCTAGCGTTGCTTGACCCTAGGGCTTTAGATTTCAGTATCTCCGACCGCTTACGCAGCCATTGCTACTGGAGCACGATTGTCATTTGCAATTGTACAGTTTTCGCCGATAACGGTGGCAGACAGCCGAGACAAAGCTAACACCTTTAGACGTTCGTCGATCCTATTTCAGCCCCGTGTGGTTTTGGTGGAGCTGCCGGGTACCGCCCCCGGGTCCGATCCGCTTATTACGCGCGCGTTTATGTCCATAGTCCCTAAGGACACAGTGAACATATGTCTGATCCATAGGGATGTGAAGGGGCGAAAGTGATTTTACGGGCAGCCGCTGTTTATTTTTTGTCACGATCCGCCAAAACCTTGGCCGCCAATTGCATGGAATACTCGGCTAACTCGCCCAATGTGCGTTCTGCCAAAGGAATATCCTGCGTTTCCAAAGATGTGATCAGGGCCGCATGGTGGCTGATGATTTTGGCGCGGGATCGGGCGGTAAAGGTGATCATGTTCATCAGCGGTAGCATCGCCTCAACTGCGCCAGTCAGTTGATAGGACAGCACGGGGTTTTGCGCACAATCCACAAAGGATCGGTGAAAGGCCACATCCGATGCGCACCATTCCTCATCACTTAGATCGGGCGAGGTTTGGCGGTGCAATTCACGGCGCATGACGGACAGTTGCTCTTCGCTGCGCCGCGCGCAGGCCAATGGCACGCAAGAGCGTTCCAGCGCAAAGCGCGCCTCGCAGGCGACATCAATGTTGATATCGTTCATTGATAACAACAGGGTCGATGTGGTGATGTTTTGCGAATAGGCGTCCTGATAGCTGAGTTTGTTCACAAAAGCCCCACCAAAAGCACCACGTTGCGTGCGGATCAGGGATTGTGCCGCCAAACGTTTCAACGCCTCTCGTACCGTGGAACGGGACACAGAAAATTGTTCGGAAAGCTCGGCCTCAGACGGGAGGCGCTCATTCACAATCAATCGCCCCTCAACAATCGAATCCCGAATTTTGGATGCGATTTGAGCCGAAAGATCCGTTGCGTCATTTTGTGTGTTTTTCATTTGTCAGACAATTAAAAGTCTGACATTTAAATTTCAAGTATTAATTGGAATCGCCGCAATGGTTTCTGAACACATTCGCAAAATGACGGGATGGCACTGGATCGGCCTTTATGGGGCGATTTTGCTGGCGTGGGGCGTGCTTTATGCCATGTCATTATCTGTGGGCGATTTGCGGGAATTGCGGGCGATCTATGGCGCGGAATTTTGGGCAACCCTATGTGTGGTCAGCCCAGATGGCGCGGGCTTTTTCCGCCTATTCCTGATGTGGTCGTTGATGAGTGTTGCTATGATGGCACCCACCGCGCTGCCCGCATTCGCGACCTATGATGATTTGGGGGCTGTGGCGCAAACGAACCTATGGAAATTGATCGTAGGTTATCTGGTTGTTTGGATCTCCTTCTCTTTGCTTGCCAGCGGTTTGCAAATGGTGCTGCTTGTTTACGGCGCGGTGGATCAGCTGGGGCAATCAACTTCTCGCTATCTTTCGGCCGCCCTATTGGCCATCGCGGGGGGGTATCAGTTTTCACATGTGAAAGAAGCTTGCCTGTCCAAATGCCGCGCGCCGCTGACCTTTTTCATGCAATATTTTGACGAAGGGGCGTGGCGTAATGGTCTGCGTCTGGGATTGGTGTGTTTGGGATGTTGCTGGGCGCTGATGTGTCTGGCCTTTGTCGGCGGTGTGATGAATTTGGTCTTTATGGGACTGGCGACTTTGTTAATGGTGGTTGAAAAGCTACCACAACTTGGAACGTATATAACGAAACCTTTGGGTTATGGTTTGTTGTGTGGTGCAGCACTCATTGCCCTTGGTCTTATTTAAGGAGAACATCATGGCAAGTGATCGTTTAGAGGTACCTGCAAAAATAGATAGCCGTCATCCAGAGGCGATGAAAAAGGACCCGGGCCTGACGCCTTGGGCGATTAAGGGTGAATTGATCCTGAACTGTAACTGTACAGTGTTCTGCCCTTGCGTTGTATCCTTGGGCAAACATGCGCCAACAGAAGGTTACTGTCAGGCATGGGCAGGAGTCCGCATCGACGAAGGGCACTATGGCGACGAAGATCTATCTGGTTTGAACGTCGGGTTGGTGTTGGAAATTCCGGGCCTGATGGCGCGCGGCAACTGGAAAGCGGCGGCCTATATTGACGATCGCGCAAGCTATGCCGCCTATGAAGCGTTGATCAAAATTTTTAGCGGTCAGGCCAAGGGCACAACAGGGTTGTTCAAGGTACTGGTCAGTGAATTTTTGGGCGCGGAACGCGCACCCGTTGAATTCACAACCGAAGGCAATGCACGCCGTCTAGTGGTGGGTAAGGTCATTCAGGGTGAAATTGTTCCAGTTCCTGGTCACAAGGGCGAAGAAATCGTTGTGAAAAACACAGAATATTGGATGGGCCCAGATATCACTGTGGCCACTGCAACCAAGGGCCGAGTGCGCGCACATGGCCGCGTTTGGGATTTTGACGGCCGCTCTGCCGAGATCTGTCAAATTGACTGGCACGGTCCACGCTAAACCCGTTTTGATTTGAAACAGGGGGTGGGTTTGAAACCTACTCCTCTGTTTTCGTTTCTCTTTGGATTAGGAGTCCTAGGATGGCAGGTATTGTTCCATCACGCCGCGTGCGCGGTACCCCGTTTACAGCTGGTGTTCAGGCGGCTGGCGCCAAGGCCTATACGGTCTATAACCACATGTTACTGGCCAGCTATTTCGAAAGTTATGAGGCCGATTATCGTCACCTGAAAGAGCATGTTCAGGTTTGGGATGTGGCCGTTGAACGTCAGGTCAGCGTCAAGGGCCCCGATGCCCTGCGCCTGATGAAAATGATGAGCCCGCGCGACATGGATCGCATGGCGGATGATCAGTGTTACTATGTGCCGATTTGTGATCACAATGGGGGCATGTTGAATGACCCTGTGGCAATCAAATTGGCGCAGGATCATTATTGGCTATCGCTCGCGGATGGTGATTTGCTGCAATATGCGCTTGGTCTTGCGATTGCATCGAATATGGATGTTGAAATTGTGGAACCCGATGTGTCGCCACTAGCGGTGCAGGGGCCGAAGGCCGATGAATTGATGTCTCGTGTTTTTGGGGATGATGTGCGTGATATACGTTTCTTCCGTTACAAACGCATGGCGTTTATGGATACGGAATTTGTGGTTGCGCGTTCTGGGTGGTCCAAACAGGGCGGCTTTGAAATCTATGTGGATGGCACACAATATGGCATGCCGTTGTGGGATGCCTTGATGGCGGCTGGTCAGGATTTGAACGTGCGCGCAGGCTGTCCAAATCTGATCGAACGGATTGAAGGCGGATTGTTGTCTTTTGGGTCAGACATGACGCGCGAAAACACCCCTGTTGAGGCGGGATTGGCCAAATTCTGTAATTCTCCTGAGGATTACATCGGCAAATCCGTGATCGAAGCACAAAAGGAAAATGGCCCCCCCCGTCAAATTCGTCCCATCGAAATTTCGGGGTCTGGCGATCTGCCCCATAATGCGACCGGTTGGTCGGTTTATGCGGATGGGAAAAATGTGGGCCTGATCGCATCGGCCACATGGTCCCCTGATTTCAACACAAACGTGGCCATTGGCATGATTGATGCGGGCTATTGGGATGCGGGCCAAGAGTTAATCGTAAACACAGGTGCGGGCGAACGCAGCGCCCGCGTCAAAGACAGATTTTGGATTTAAGAAAGTAGGAGGATCAGATGTTTAATGCATTAGTGGTCAATAAGGATGAAGAAAGCGGTAAAACATCCGCCGCGGTCGAACAAATCAGCACCGACCAACTGCCCGAAGGCAATGTTGTGGTGAACGTTGAATATTCAACCGTAAACTACAAGGACGGCCTTTGCATTGGTCCAGGTGGCGGTTTGGTGCGCGAATACCCGCATGTTCCAGGAATTGATTTCGCAGGAACCATCGAAAGCTCTGACGATTCACGCTATAGCGCAGGGGACAGTGTTGTCCTAACGGGTTGGCGCGTGGGTGAGGTACATTGGGGTGGATACGCCCAAAAGGCCCGCGTCAATGCCGATTGGCTGGTTCCATTGCCAAGCGGTCTGTCATCACGTCAGGCGATGGCGGTCGGCACCGCGGGCTTTACCGCGATGTTGGCGGTTATGGCGCTTGAGGATCATGGGTTAAAACCGGATCAAGGCCCTGTTTTGGTAACGGGCGCTGCGGGGGGCGTTGGATCTGTTGCGACAGCGATCCTAGCAAACCTTGGGTATGAGGTTGCGGCCGTCACAGGACGTCCCGAAACCGAAGAGTATTTGCGCGCCCTTGGTGCCACCCAAATCGTGCCACGGGAAGAGATCAACGAAACCGTTAAACGCCCGCTAGAGCGTGAAACATGGGCCGGATGTGTCGACGCCGTGGGTGGTGACATGTTAGCGCGTGTTTTGGGCCAAATGAAATACGGCGGATCGGTTTCTGCGGTAGGTTTGGCAGGGGGCGCGGGCCTGCCTGCGACGGTAATTCCGTTCCTGCTGCGCGGTGTGAACCTATTGGGGATCGACAGCGTGATGCAACCCTGTGACAACCGCCTACGCGCCTGGGAACGCATTGCAAAAGACCTGCCCATGGATAAGCTTGAGGCGATGATCCACCCCGCAACCTTGGGTGATTTGCCAGCATTGGGCAAAGACATCCTAAAGGGACAAGTTAAGGGCCGCGTCGTCGTTGACGTAAACGCCTAATAATTCCACTGCGCCCCGCTCTAGATGGTGGGGCGCAGTCGACTGAAGTTGCTTTTGCTTTCATTGATTTATTCATAAAACTTAGGCGACCTCGGGTGGCGACGAAGGCGCCTCCCAAGGGGGAGGTCGGCGCCTTGCCAATCTGACGATTGGCTAAGGTTTTACTGTTACAGGCTTTAGCTTTGCGGTCTATGTCGCACTGCCATTTGCAGGCCCAATCCCAATGACGCCCCTTGCAAATCCCCCAAACCGCTTGCACAGTGCCTGAAAACAAACGGGGGGCGACATGCAGCTTGATCTTGACTTTATCCGTAGCCAATTTCCGGCCTTTTCCGAACCCGCGCTTGCGGGACAATCGTTTTTCGAAAATGCGGGCGGCAGTTTTACCTGCTGTCAGGTGATTGATCGTCTGTTTCGCTTTTATAATGAACGCAAGGTGCAACCCTATGCCCCCTATGACGCCAGCCGTTTGGGGGGCGAGGAAATGGATGAGGCGCGTACGCGTCTGTCGGCGATGATGGGGGTTCATGAAGATGAGCTCAGCTTTGGTCCCTCAACTACGCAGAACGTCTATGTCTTGGCCAAAGCCTTTGGCGAATGGATGAGTGCGGGGGACGCGATCATCGTCACCAACCAAGATCACGAGGCCAATTCAGGGGCATGGCGGCGTTTGGCCGAGCGCGGGATCGAGGTGCGCGAATGGCAAATCAATCCAGACACAGGGCGGCTTGATCCCGATGATTTGATGAATTTGCTGGATGATCGGGTGCGTTTGGTCTGTTTTCCGCATTGTTCAAACGTTGTGGGTGAAATCAACCCTGTGATTGAAATCACCGCACTTGCCCACGGGGCGGGGGCGTTTGTCTGTGTGGATGGGGTTAGTTATGCGCCCCATGGCATTCCAAATGTTGGAGATATGGGGCCAGATATTTATATGTTTTCGTCCTATAAAACCTATGGCCCTCATCAAGGGATCATGGTTGTGCGCCGTCAATTGGCAGAATTGCTGCCCAATCAGGCCCATGCGTTTAATGGCGGCAGCCTTTATAAAAAATTCACGCCCGCAGGACCCGATCATGCACAGGTCGCGGCCTGTGCGGGGATGGTGGATTATTTTGATGTGGTGGCCGCCCATCATGGTGGCGCGGATTTATCCGCACCCGAACGCGGAGCCCTGGTTCACACCCTGTTCCGAGAGGCCGAGATTGCCCGCATGGAGCCATTGATGGAGTTTTTGCGTGGGCGCAATGATGTCCGTGTTTTGGGCCCTGTGGACAGTGTGGCACGCGCGCCAACGGTCGCCTTGGACATTGGGCGCAATGCAGAAGAATTCGCCGCAACCCTCGCAACCGCAGGGATTATGGCGGGGGGTGGTGATTTTTACGCTGTGCGCCCCTTAGCGGCGATGAATGTGAACCCCGATCATGGTGTGTTACGCCTTAGCTTTGTACATTACACGAGAGATGCAGATATTGCCAAATTGATTGATGCCTTGGGCAAGCATTTGTAACCCCGGAGTGTTGACGCAAATAGTCTGAAATTATTGATCTATTTTGCGGGACCTGCGTACACACAGTATGACACATACGGCAACAATTCACTGGATCCGCCGCGATCTGCGGCTTGGTGACAATCCCACTTTGGTTGAGGCGATCAACCGCGGTGGCCCCGTTATCCCTGTGGTGATCAATGACGATATTCAACGCGGGCTTGGTGCGGCCTCGGCCTATCGTATGTCCATGGGATTTGAGGCCATCGATAAATCCCTGCGCGCGCTTGGGTCGCGGATTATTTATCGTAGTGGTGATCCCGTTGATGTGTTGCGCGAATTGGTGCGTGAAATAGGGGCAGGGGCGGTGTATTGGTCGCGCCTATATGATCCAGAAAGTGTCGCGCGTGATACCAAAGTTAAGGCCGCGCTAAAGGCCGATGGCATTGATGCCAAAAGCGTATCAGGCCATCTGATGTTTGAACCATGGACGGTGGAAACCAAGGCCGGCGGCTTTTTCCGTGTCTACACACCGTTTTGGCGGGCGCTTTCGGGGCGGGATGTGCCCACACCCCTTCCTGCACCCACAAAAATTCCGTCTCCGGAAACATGGCCGCAAAGCGAACAGCTGTCGGATTGGACCATGGGTGCGGGCCTGCGTCGTGGACAGGCTGTTCTGAGCCAGTACCTAAGTGCTGGAGAAGATGTCGCGCAAGATATCCTATTTCAATTCATGGACACGGGCGTTGATCGCTATGCCACAGGGCGCGATTTGATGGGAGTTAACGGCACCTCGCGCCTGTCGCAGTTTCTGACGCTGGGTGAAATTAGTCCGCGTCAGGTGTGGCATGTGGCCCGTCAGGCAATGATGCAGGGCGCCGCTGATGCAGAGGCCTTTATCAAACAGCTGGTTTGGCGCGAATTTGGCTATCACCTGATGTATCACACCCCACATATCACAACAGGAAACTGGTCCGAAAAATGGGATCATTTCCCCTGGCAAGAGGATGAAGATCATCCACATGTCTTGGCGTGGAAACAGGGACGCACAGGCATTCCATTGATCGACGCGGCCATGCGCGAAATCTATGTGACGGGATATATGCACAATCGCGGACGGATGAATGTTGGATCCTATTTGACCAAGCATTTGTTGACCCATTGGCGTATTGGGCAAAGATGGTTTGAAGAATGCTTGGTGGACTGGGACCCTGCGCTGAATGCGCTTGGGTGGCAGTGGGTCGCGGGTTCGGGGCCCGATGCGACGCCCTATTTCCGTGTCTTTAATCCCGATACGCAAGCCAAAAAATTTGACGATGGCGGCGCCTATCGCAATGCATGGATTGCCGAGGGGCAAAGGAATGCGCCCAAAACGGCATTAGATTTTTATGACGCAATCCCACAGGCGTGGAATTTGCGCTCTGACATGCGCTATCCCGATCCGATTGTTGATCTGTCCACAGGGCGCAACCGTGCCTTAGAAAGCTATAAGGCGCGTACATTTTAGCGCGCCTCGTTTTGCCCTAGGCAAGCGGGTTGGAACCCTCTACACCGCGATCACGACCATCAGATGGGGGCGGATATGCCATCAATGTTTTTCTATGGAACCCTGTGCGATTTGCGTTTGTGTGAAATCGTGCTGGGACGTTCGCGCGATCAGATGCAATTTTCGGATGCGCTGTTGCACGATCACGCCGTCTATTGGGCGCGGGGCCAAAATTTTCCCGTGATCGTTCGCGAACAAGGATCGACTGCCAAGGGCCTGTTGCTGACGGGGTTGGATCAAACGGACATTGATAAGCTGGATTATTATGAAAGCGGATTTGACTATGCCCCTGTTCCTGTAACCGTAGAAACAAATGCAGGGCCACAGGACGTCAGCGTTTATTATTGTGATGATCCTGATGTGGTGTCTGGCGATAAATGGAGCCTATCGGATTGGTCTGAAAAATGGGGGCCAACCGCCTATGGGGCAGCCGAAGAATTCATGTATCATTTTGGAAAATCACCTGCGTCTGAAATGGACCCGAAATTCCCAATGATGGAACGGCGCGCGCATTCCTGGCGCATGGCCCAAGAGGACCCAGATCGGGGACCCGAGGAAGGCGCGGGCGATCGTCATGTTGAGGTGACTGAAATGACGCGCCCCTATACAGGTTTTTTTGCCATGCGCGATTATCGCCTGCGCTATCGTCACTTTGATGGATCGATGAGCGCCGAAGTATCCCGCGCGGCTTTTGTTTCGGGGGATGCCTCAGTGGTTTTGCCCTATGATCCCGAAACCGAGCAAATTTTGGTGTTGGAACAATTTCGGATGGCACCTTTCGCGCGGGGGGATAAAAACCCCTGGCTATTCGAACCCATCGCAGGAATGATTGATTTAGGGGAAACACCCGAAACCTGTGCACGGCGCGAGGCAGAGGAAGAGGCGGGTTTGAACATTTCCGACCTGATCCCCATTTCAAAATCATATCCCAGCCCCGGTGGATCAACGACGTTTTTCCACAGTTTCTTGGGGATTTGTGATTTGAAAAACTATACGCCCAAAATTGGTGGGCTAGACACCGAAAACGAAGATATCCGGCCCCATCTTATGTTCGTTGATCAGGCGATTGAAATGGCCATTCAGGGTCGTTTTCGCGCACTTCCCTTGGTGATGATGGTGCTATGGCTACAACAATATCGCCAGAGTGATCTTGTAAGTCGCTAAGTTCGCTCATAGCATAGATTTAAATGAATTGAGGAATGATATGCAGTACGCGTCTGATTTGGCAAATGCCGTCGGTAACACCCCCCTAATCAAACTGCGCCGCGTGAGCGAAGAAACAGGGTGCACAATTTTGGGCAAGGCAGAGTTTTTGAACCCTGGGCAATCGGTCAAGGATCGCGCAGCGCTTTACATCATTCGCGATGCAATCGAACGCGGAACCCTGAAACCTGGCGGTACCATTGTCGAGGGGACAGCAGGGAACACTGGGATCGGCTTGGCGTTGGTTGGGGCGTCCATGGGATTTAAAACGGTGATTGTAATCCCCGAAACCCAAAGCCAAGAGAAAAAGGACATGCTGCGCCTTGCTGGGGCTGAATTGGTACAAGTGCCCGCAGCGCCCTATAAGAACCCCAACAACTATGTGCGGTATTCGGAACGTTTGGCCAATGAATTGGCGAAAACCGAGCCCAATGGCGCAATTTGGGCAAACCAATTTGATAACGTGGCCAATCGTCGTGCACATATCGAAACGACGGGCCCAGAAATCTGGTCGCAAACCGATGGTAAGGTCGACGGATTTGTTGCCGCTGTGGGGTCGGGTGGCACCCTTGCAGGGTGCGCCGAATACTTGCAGCCGAAGGGCGTGAAAATCGGTCTGGCTGATCCGATGGGCGCGGCACTGCATTCGTTCTATACAACGGGTACATTGGCCTCAGAAGGATCCTCGATCAGCGAGGGGATCGGGCAGGGGCGCATCACCGCCAACCTTGTGGGGTTCACCCCCGATCATTCCTATCAAGTTACCGATGAAGAGGCCTTGCCAATTGTCTTTGACCTTCTGGCGAACGAAGGTCTGTGTTTGGGTGGATCATCAGGAATTAACATTGCTGGTGCCGTGAAACTTGCCCGTGATCTGGGGCCGGGCCATACCATCGTGACCATTCTGTGTGATTATGGCACGCGCTATCAATCAAAGCTTTATAATCCTGATTTCTTGAAATCCAAAGGCCTGCCCGTTCCTGACTGGCTAGAGCGTGGACCACAGGCAATTCCAGGGGTATTTGTGGACTAAATATATGGTGCGATTGTTTCGATTTTGTTTGATCCTATGGATCATCTTGGTGTCACCCAGTTTTGCCCAAGGGGTCGCGCCCGAGGCCTATGACAGTTGGAACAAAGATGCGACACGCGCCGAAGCCGTTGTCGAAAATGCCGAAGCCTCTGATGCAGCGCTTGAAGCATTGCGCAGTCAAATTGTGGATTGGCGACAAACGTTCCTAGATGCGCAATCCCAAGACATTGCACGCGTCGCAATTCTGGAAGATCAATTAAATGCGCTTGCACCTGTACCCGAAACGGGTGTGGATCCATTGGCCGATCGTCGCACGGCACTAAGTGAACAATTAAACGCCGCACGCGCACCCCTGCTTCGCGCAGAAGAGGCCTATTCCCGTGCCAGCGGGTTGATCCGTGAAATTGACCAAATTATCAGTGCACGGCGTACAAATGCATTGTTGGAATTGGGGCCAACGCCGCTTGCGCCGTCAAAATGGTTGACGGCCACGACAGAGGTGGTGGGCGTGATTTCAGGGCTTGTCGATGAAGTTTCAGATGCATTTAACAATGCAGCGGCGCGGGCATCATTTCAATCGAACATCTTGAACATTGTCCTGCAACTCTCTTTAACCATTGCGTTTTTCTTTGGTGCATCGCGGGTTTCTTTGCGGGCGCGGGATCTTTCGCAAAACGTGGCGCGTAATCCCCGATTGGCGCATTTGATTGCGGCATCCATCAAAACGGCCATGCTGGTTGCGGCCTTTTATGCCTTGGGGGCTGCGTTGCTGCAATCGGGCATGTTTGGGGTGCGCGGTGCATTGGTCTTGGACGCCATGCCCATTTGGGCCGGCTATATCATTGCTGCCATCTTTATCTCAGATCGTCTGGCCACAGGATCGGGATCGGCGTTCGAATTGCCAAGCGACATCGAAGAAGGCTCGATCCGCCGCACTTTTGTTTTGGGGGCGTTGATCTTTGTCATTGATCACGCGCTTGAGCATGTTTTCGTGTTCAACGAAGTCAGTGCCGCGTCGATTTCGGTGCTGCATTTCGTTCTGATCCTGCTGGGCGCCTATGTCCTATCAAGGGCAACTGTGAAACTGCGCCAAGCAAGTGACAGTGAGGATGCGGGCCCAGACGGTGTATTCGCAATCCGCTTTGCCCGCCTTTTGGCCCAGGTTGCGCGGTTCATCACCTATGGCGCACCTGTGTTGGGTGCGGTTGGGTATGTGACCGCGGCCTATAGTTTGGTTCTGGCCTCACTCCTAACCTTGGCGCTGTGTTCTGTTATTGTGATCCTACAAGGCGGTCTCGTCGATCTTTACGCCCGTGCGATTGGGCGAGAGGGCGAACACGAAGATGGTTTGGTCCCTATCCTGATCAGTTTTGTGATCGCCTTTGCATCACTGCCATTCTTTGCGTTGATTTGGGGGGCACGTGTTTCCAACCTGTCTGAAGTTTGGGACCAGGTGAAAGAGGGCGTTCCAATCGCGGGCACCCGCATTTCCCCGTTGGATTTCCTCACCTTTGTTCTGATCTTTACAATCGGATACATGGCCACCCGACTGATCCAGTCTGCGTTGCGCGGATCAGTTTTGCCAAAAACAAGACTGGATGCAGGGGCGCAAAACGCGATTGTGTCGGGTTTAGGGTATGTCGGTATTTTCATCGCCGCGATGGTTGCGATTTCTAGCACGGGACTTGACCTCTCCTCCCTTGCAATCGTTGCAGGTGCCTTGTCCGTGGGGATTGGTTTTGGATTGCAAAACATCGTTTCAAACTTTGTCTCAGGGATCATTTTGTTGATTGAACGTCCTGTGACCAAGGGGGACTGGATCGATGTTGGGGGCACCATGGGATACGTGCGCGACATCAGTGTACGATCCACCCGCATCGAAACCTTTGATCGCAGTGACGTGATCGTGCCGAATGCTGATTTGGTGTCAGGCAAGGTCACGAACTATACCCGCGGCAATACGATTGGCCGTTTGATTGTGCCTGTGGGTGTGGCCTATGGAACAGATACGCGGAAGGTGGAAGAGATTTTGCGCGAAATTGCCGAGGCCCAGCCAATGGTCGTTCTGAACCCTGGGCCATCCGTTGTGTTCCAAGGCTTTGGTGCGGACAGCATGGATTTTGAAATTCGCGCGATTTTGCGGGATGTGAATTTCATGCTCAGCGTCAAATCAGAAATCAATCACCAAATCGCCGAACGTTTTGTTGCCGAAGGCATCGAAATCCCATTTGCGCAGCGTGATATTACAATCAAAAACATCGCTGATTTTGGTAAGGGGAGCGAATGACAACACCACTGTACCTGAAGGATGCCTATCAAACACGCGCTGAGGGAAGTGTCACTGGCATAACCGAGCAGGGCGGAATTATCCTTGATCAATCCCTATTTTATGCCACATCTGGTGGTCAACCTGGGGATTGTGGCACACTGAGTTGGGAAGATCAGGACATCGACATCACAACCACGATCAAGGGCGAGGGGGGATCCATTGTCCTGATCCCCGCTGAGGGAGCCACGCGCCCCGCGGTTGGGCAAGTGGTCACACAGGATATAAATTGGGACATGCGGTACGCGCATATGCGCATGCACACGGCGTTGCATTTATTGTCGGTCGTGATCCCATTGCCCGTCACAGGTGGGTCCATCAAAGCCGTGAAGGGGCGTTTGGATTTCGACATGCCAGAGGCACCAGATGACAAAGACGCCCTAACAGAAATGTTGAACGCGATCATCGCGCGTAATTTCGACATCACGGAACGCTGGATCAGTGATGCAGAGTTAGACGCAAATCCAGGGCTTGTGAAAACAATGTCCGTTCAACCCCCGCGCGGCGCAGGGCGCATTCGTTTGGTGCGCATCGGCGATGTAAGCGAGCAGGTCGATTTGCAACCCTGTGGGGGCACCCATGTTGCCAAAACAGGTGAAATTGGACGCGTCGCGATCAGCAAAGTCGAGAAAAAGGGTAAACAGAACAGACGGGTTCATCTGGTATTTCAGGATTGATGCGGGAATTTCCCATTCCCCCCTTGATATTCCCAAAGCAATCAGTCTAAACCTCCCCATAACGGAGCGGTGGCCGAGTGGTCGAAGGCGCACGCCTGGAAAGTGTGTAGGCGGGAGACCGTCTCCAGGGTTCGAATCCCTGTCGCTCCGCCATCAGCTTGAGCTAATTAGAGAAGTTAATTTGTTAGGCGATATCTTTCCCTGAATTCAGTATCTTATGGAAGCCGTTTCCTGCTGATACTTCGTACGATCCCTCACATCCGCGATATTTCCCCTTTAACCTCAGCGCGTCGTTTGGCGAGGGTGTGTTTTCCCTGTTTTTTGTAATTAACAGGGAAATTAACAGGGAATTTTTGTTTTTTCTTACTTTCTGACGTCAGGAATACGACTTTACCCCAATGTTTATTGGGGTTTTCATACACGGTCTTAAAAAATAACAGGGAATTTAATTCGCCATAACAGGGAACTCAGCCCAAAAACAGGGCTTCTTGCTCTGACCATTCAACTGGCAGATCATGCTTGGTGAGCATCTTTATGGAGAGGTCCCTGTTAGTTGTTCCCTCAACGATCGCTTGCAAAAGTTTGGGAGATAAAAAGGCGAGGCGGATACGTTTCCAAATCATACCCTCAGGTATCTGATGGGCCTGCATAATATCAGACATGGACCGCCCAGCTTTGATCTCATCCACCCATGCCTGTGCTGTTACGATGGCTCTGATGAGTGCATGATTGGGTTCTCTCTTATATCCAACCCAAGTCAGCTTGGGTCCATTCGTGCGCTTCCTGAGGACTATTGGCTCTTCTACCCGCAAGCATTCCAAGTCGAGCTTGTTATTACTGATTTGAACAAGAGCAGCCACTTTCTCAACATTCAACTGGAGACTTGCCTCGGTCTCACTGAGATCAACGCGCGCGATCAGATCCAGCATGGCTTTGGTATCGAGCTTTTCTAAACGTTCTTTGGCTTTGTTTAACTCATGTGGCTTGATCTGGGGCGCCAACCTAAACTGACTGAGCGCCTCGCTCAGCCTTGTCCCAACAATCTCACTGAGTAGTTGTTCCAGCATATCTGCTCGTAATCGCCACCCCGTAGGATCAGCACCACCTGATATCAAACGGTTGGAGTAATAGTAGCGAATAACCCTCCCAGAGGACTTCTTGGACTTAGAGGGCGTTAACCTGTCCCCAGTCTCATCAAAGACTTTTCCGACCAGATAGGCAGAGGGCCCACGAGAAGGATGTTTA
>AVDB01000005.1 GCA_000472185.1 Rhodobacteraceae bacterium HIMB11
GTATTATCGTTGTAGAAGTTTGCAGTAACTTTGTGGAAGCCTTTATCTGTCACTCGGCCATATCCACATAACCACTTTTTATTCATGCAATATTCGTAAGCCGCAATGCGATCCGATGCGCCGCGTTTGGCGGCAATGTTAAGCAGAGCGTCCGTGTAGTCACTATGTGTGTAAAACTGTCGCATACAATCAAGGTAGGATTGTATCAAATAGCGTCAAATAAATACTTTTGCATACTATGTGAGCTAAGCAGCGAAGAATGTCACATAAAGCGATATCGCAGCTGTAACTGCGATACAAAAATATATCACAACACTGCCAATACGCTGTTCTTCTGAACGCTTAGGCATCTGTGCCAAGTGCGTATGTGAAATACAGGAAGCCTGCTGAAACGATTACAAGCAGATACCACATAGCATCCATTGGAATTGCTCCTGTAGCTGCGTGATACAGTGGCATTGCGAGCAGTATTATCTGTGCGATTAACGCTAGCTTGGTGAACTCGTGTAAACGTTCCCCTAGCAAACTAGGCATCTGAAAAAAGAACAAACCGACGATTATCAAAGTTGATCCCCAATGCTCTGACATGGTTGCAATGCCTACGCTGTGTTCCCAACCCATCATTTCAGAAACCATCCATGTTGGTATTCCAAAAGTAAGGCCCATGACAATGTGAATTAGGCCAAAAGCCTTCAATAAAGTTGGAAGGGTCATTTTCTTTCTCCGAAAGTTGGCCATTTCATTGTATCACAAAAGGAAAAAATCACCAAATGCAGTTCGGTCAAACGAAGATTGGAAACCATAACCAGCTAGTGATGATCTGATGCTTGTTTCGACCATCACAATCATAATAGAACTCGCCAGAATGACTGATGCGATGCTGTGCCAATGATGATTTCCGCATCACTATCGGCACTGCTTAGTGCTTGCTTCGGTTATTCTGGTCGTTCGGTTTATAAATGACTATGCGTTCGCTGGCACGTAGGCTTTAACAATTTTCTGAGCCGCTGCAACAACTGGTGTGTGATCGATGCATTCGTGAACCATAAGACTTGTAAAAGTTCCAGACGCCTGCGCGGCCGCCATCACGCCCATCATGGTATTTGCATCAGGAACATTGAAGTCAACGATGATGTCATAAGGACCACGCATAAAACTAGCAAAGTTTACACTCCCGCCTGCGGCTTCTGCAACTGCTTTAATTGCTGCCATTCGGTCAGAACCACCGATGATGCCTTTTGCTCCCTCAGAATTATAAGCACCCATCATAATTGCTCTAATTGTCATACGTTTTCTCCCCGTTGTTTAATGCAGAAATGCTAACATACGGGCCACATGCCGCCAGTACAGAAATTGTACCTAGAAGCGGGTGAAAAACGTGAGGCCAGCGAATAAAATTATTGGGAACAAATCGACTGGCCTCACGGTAGGAAGCTAGTGACCAACGCACGTTGCCAACCCGATGGTCACACTCCATTCGCCACAAACCAAGATGCTGCGGCAAATTCCTTCGCGTTAGACTAAAAGGCGGGATTAACCGTAAAGGATACTGCCCATATTCACGAGTAATACTGTGTTAAGGATTAGAAAAACGATTGGGGCAAGATAACCTTCGGCTGTCGCCTTAACGCCTTCCACGTTCGCCCATTCGCTATTTACAGTCTGATATCCGAATACCGTTGCCAGTAAAGATTGCGTCCAGCCCCATGCCACAAATGCCCAGGCACCTTGTGGCCCTATAAACAGCAATACGAGCGATATTACTGCGGCTGCGCCGACTTGAGTGCCAGCAAATCTTGTCATGAAGACTGCGCTATCACCAAATCCATACTGATCAACAAATGCTTTTGTTTGGAATAGGCATCTATAGCTATAATAGATCGCACCGACTAAAAGAACGATCCAAACTATGAGGTTTAGGCTTCCACCAAAACTTTCTACCATTTTAACTCTCCTTGTGTTGGCAGGTAAACGCTAGCACAACAAAGAAAATTTACCAAATCAGGGAAAAGATCGCAGCACGATCAGACAAATCGTATCCATCGTGACCCGCATGACGACGCCATTAATAAATAGCAAACGTAGTAAGTTTCTTTGTATTTGTTAGACTTCCGCGAGGAACCCCAGCGCTTGCTCTTCACGCACGGCTGTCAAAGAACATCCCTGGTAGGGGCGGTGGTGGTGCGTTAACGTCTAATCCATGTACATCCGCTGCAAATTCAGCAAATTCGGGGGGCATCGTAGATATGATTTGAGCCCAACTTGCCGTTGGATCGTCACCTTCCATGGTAATGATCAAGAAATCTCCAGCGGGTGTATGTTGTACAAATGACCGCTCATGAACACCAGCAGCTTCACGCGAATTTGCAAAGTCAGGTGTAGATTTTATTTGTGCCATCATAGCTTTCCACTTATCCATTTTACCAGGTAAAATAGGCATGCACATTGCTAAAAGAGCCATATTTAATCTCCATTATTTAGTTGGGTTTGGTTTTCCCATCGTTGAAAGATGGGTGTGAAAATCATTTCGCATTTTCTAGTTTTATTTTACCTGGCTGTGGTGCACCTCGGGCTCAACTTTAACCCATTGGGTCACACCTGAATGCTTTCACAGTGATCTGAGCGCGCGTGTCAAACTCAACACTTTCGGGACGGGCCATGTGTTCGTCCATTTTACTCATATTCGCCTCATCCATTTCTGCAGATATGATACATTGCCGATCATTTACCGCTGCGAACATCTCGTTACGTGTAAATGCATCAGTGTATTTTTTCATCGTTGTATGATGTTCAATCCAGTCAACCGAAGACATTGATGGATTATTAACTGTGATAATTGCCATAAATCGCATGTGTTAACTCCAGTTTCATATGCAGTTATTCTATCAAATCGAATGATAGGCCTGCTGGATGTTAGTTGATGGGCATAGCAAGGCAGTGAAAAACAGCACAGCATTCAAAACGCCTCGCTATTATTTGTATTTAACTAATCTTCATTAATAAACGCGATTGGGTAAGAGTCCCAATTTCGTTGGCTTTTTCGATTAGTGAAGCAAAGTCTGTATTCGCAATGAGTGCGTCCATACAATCACCCCAATGCTCCAGATCCTTAAGTCGATATACCACGCGCATCATTTGATGGTCTTCGGCAATTAATGGCACACCAACGCCTAGCTCTGCATCAAGACTATCACAAATTTTCTGTAAACCAGGCACAAATTCCATCATTTTAGGGACATCCTTGCGTTCAACAGCATAATCACGATGCACTGATATATTCCGTTCGCCGCCGAGTTGCTGATTATATAGCATCCTGCCTAACCAGGGTCCTCTCATTTGAGCGATAGGGTCTGCAGCCCTTTCTGCCTGCACTGCCAACATTTCAGGATCAGCAGAAAAACCTTTCATTGCCCGTGCACCCGCACCAACTGTTTCGTACCAATTATAAACCTCATAATCTCCTGCGCGATCACCGCCTATCACTTTGTACAAGGATGAAGCTGCTCCGTGTTTTGTCATAGCAGATATTGCACGTCTTAATCGGGGTTCTAAAACCGCGTCTTTTCCATCGTAGGGTGTGAATTCTCTTATCGAAACATAACTCATATTGAACACTCATTAATTGATTGGGTCCGTTTAGAGAGGCCAATGCAAGCCGCCATATTTCGCAAATAATTGAAAAAGGTAATACACGAACCCAATCAACATTGCTGATATGTAAAGCGTGGTAGTTTGCATGGAAAAATCCCCTCTTCATTGCTGCAAGAGTATGGGATGTGAGGAGATGGACTAGTACACAATTTGTACTGGCTTATTTAATGAATCATATAGTTTAAACAGCAAGGTGATGGATAAGTTCATATTTATTAGAGTTGTATGATGTGGGTAAAAGCTGTTAGGCGAGCTTGGGTAAATTATGTGCTCTAGCGGGAAGAAATCATGAATGTTTTTCAGCCTAGATTCGGTTCTTATGCTGCTGCAATTCTGACTGTTACAATCTGGGCTGCATATTTGCTGGGGACACGTTATGCGGTTTCCTCAAATTTTTCTGTTGAAGAAATTTTAATCCTAAGAATAGTGCCAGCAGCGATTATTTTATCTCCTGTAATGTTGAAATTTGGCGTCGTTCCACCCAGGGGTACAAATGTAATCGGTGTGTTCATGTTGACCGTGGGCGCGAGCGCTCTGTTTCCATACTTTCTATCGAGTGCCTTGCAATTCGCGCCTGCATCTGACGCTGGTATCTTGGCGCCTGGTACACTCCCATTTTGGGCGGCTTTGAGTGCTTTTTTATTGATGGGGGATCGACCCAACAAAGTAAGACAGTTTGGTTTGCTCTGTATAATAGCTGGTGCACTATCTATTGCGATTTGGGAAATACTTTTGACGTCTTCCAATGGCACTTGGCGGGGGCACTTAATGTTTATGAGTGCCGCAGCATTTTGGTCAGTGTATTCAGTGTATTTTAAAATTAGCGGACTCAGCCCTTTGCATGCGCTATCGATTGGAACGTTCTGGGCTGCTATCGCACTCGTAGTGTTTATTTCCTTCCGAGGAAACGCTGACTTCTCAGTTATTCCAATCAATGATATTTTCACGATGGCCTTATTACAGGGCGTCTTAGTTGGATTGATATCAACACTATTATATTCTTATGCTGTAACGAACTTGGGTCCAGCAAAAACTGGGGCGATAGGAGCGCTGACGCCAGTTTTAACGCTATTAGGTGGATGGTTGTTTTTAGGTGAAAATATCACTGCAAATAAGCTTGCAGGAATGATTTTAGTGACTTTTGGCGTCATGCTCGCATCAGGGGTTATTCAAACCTTCAAACGCTCAGCCTAACTTCATGCTGCAGTTGACTTCACACCCGTTGGTTTTCGAAAGTGCAATTACTCGCGACGCGGACTAATACAGTTTTTGTACTATTGAGATTTAATCAAGTTGTTAAATTTATTGTGCGAAAAAATGGAGTAACGGTTTCATGAAAAATTTCTTATTCGTCGCGAAATGGAAGGTGCTAGCAGTATTCCAAAACACGACTTGAACAACGCTGGTAAAGGATCGGAAGAAGTGTTGGAGGCAATGCGTTCTGAAGGAAAAATATAATGCAGGAGCAAAGTTACGTAGTTGGTAATGCTATATTTTGCGTTTATAATGCTGAAAACGAGGAATTAATTAGAGAGCATTCTGAGCGTTCAGGTGCGCCTGCGAATGAAATTTCAGAGATTACTACCGTAATAAAACATAACACATCATTCGTAAGTTAAAGAAGAAAAATTCTTTAAACAATTAAACAGAAAACACGCTGTGAAAAGAGGGTCACTGGCCCTCTTTCTTAATTATTGGTATCGGGATTACTAAACCAGTCAATGGGTCAATGAACAGTTCCGTTTCAGGCCCAATTTTTGATTTTTGGTATTCGACTTGTGATTTTTCATTGCCTGTCGCAGGCGGTAAGTTGCGAAACCAAAGAGTTTGGTCATCTGGTAGTTTAATAGTCATCTCAACCTCAATGGTTATCAGTGATAAAAATTGGGAGAGGTATGGAGTTGATAACAGGAAGCGCCTCGCCCAGTTTTAGAAATACTTCTCATAAGGAGAAAGAAGTGTTTCAGTATCCACCCGTGACTGTTGAATGAATAATCTCATTTTGGGACTAAAAAAGAGACTTCTGAAGTACACTTTCTGTACTAGTTACCTGCGTGACCACCGTTAGACTCAATAAGATGAGTAAACGTGGAGAACAAAATGAGTAATTTATATGCAAAAAACTTTTCGGACGCAGATGAAGTAAAGACACCGCCAAAGGCGCGTGTTGAGGTTGTAAAGTTAAATAATATTAACGCCTCAAAGCTGGTTTTGGAACCAGGGTGGAAGTGGTCAACATGCATCAAGCCAACTGTCGGTGGTGATAGTTGTCAAGCTGGTCATGTAGGTGTCGTCATTTCTGGCAGCATGACTGTGAAACATGACGATGGCTCAGAAATAACTGTTGGAGCTGGCGATGCTTACTACTTTGCACCAGGCCATGATGGCTGGGTTAATGGTGATGAACAGTGCATTGTTTATGAAATCGTAGAGGGTGGAAAAGATTTCGGACCTTGGAAGCACGCTCATTAACTTTATCAGTAAACAAATTACAGGATAATCCAATGCTCTTCATGATCACATCAAGTCACGACTATTCAACGTGCCAAACGCATCATCCTGAAAAAGGACCATTATTCAAAGATACACTTGCAAATTTGGGTAAACATGGCGTGAAGGTCCATAACATGTACTCTAATCGCTTAGAGCATACTTTGTTCATAGTATGTGAGGCAGATTGCTTTGAGCAATTAGATGCGGCTTTTGATCCGATTTTAGAGATGGGTCATTTGGAAGTTACGCCTGTGATGGAACGTAAATAATGGGAATGTAATTATGCTCTATGAAAAGTTGAAAAAGGCTTGGGACCAGGCCGATGTTGACGCTTACAAAGCGCTTCACCACGAAGATTTTACTTTCACGTTTCATTCAACTGGTAGGGTCATGACGCGAGACGACATGACTGATCAGAGCATGAAAGGTATGATGATGACTGTCAAAAATACCCATCAAAGATGTATCTACGAAAACGATGACATTCTTGTTGAACATGCATTTAGTGAATTCCCGTCAGGTGACAAAGAAGCAGTCATGATGGTTTCGCTGAAAAAAGACGGCCTCATCTGGCGCACAGAAACTGGTGCGACCCCAGTCTGAAAACACTCAAGTATAAGAGGTGTGAATGCTAATCGCCAACGAACTTTTGGAAGCATTTCGTGATAGTTTCGTAAGCCTTGATAGCGAGCCCTTAGAAGCAGTTACGACGCCAAAATCTACAATCACTTTTACATCGACGGGTGAAACGCTCAATCATAGAGAAATGCTGGATTGGGCGAAAAGCGGCGCATGTTATCAGTTACAAGACTTTGTTATTTTGAAAGATAGTGAGGACTGCATTGCTGGCACACATTCTGCGAAAGGAAAAGACGCAGATGGTCATTGGCATGCTAAATGTTTTTTCTTTGCAAATATACGCAATGGAAAAATTGTTGATTGGTATGTACATGCACGGCCGCTCGAAGAGTAATGAAGAAAAATATTCGGGGTTTGCAAAACTCAATTAAAAAGGGGACGAGAGTGATCGCCCCCTTGCTCATGGTTAAATTTCTATGCTTCTGAAGTGACGCTATTTCCGTCCTTAACTAAATAGAATGCGGCGGCGATAATCAAAAAGACTATGGCTTGCCACATAAATAAATTACCTGCGTTCAGTTGTCCGCTAGCTGTCATCATTGCTAACATCAGCACACCCCATGTGCCCCAACCAACGGCATGGTGTTGCATCATTTCAGATCTATTACTGTCAGTTGTCCCCTTGCGAAGTGCATTGAATAAGTAAGCAAGTACAAACAGACCTATTCCTGTATTTTGCAGTTGGTTAATTGCAACTGCATTCACGAGATCAGCAGGCATCATCATCAAACTAAAATAGCTTGCGGGAGCTAGGTAGAACCAAAGCCCATAAACTACTGCCGCAAAAACAGTAAACGTCATCATATTTTCTTGCAACTTCATGTGTTTCTCCTTCTGTTGGCACAGAAACCATCTGAATTCGTGGTTGAGAATTCTAGTACAGTTTCTGTACTGGTTGTGTTCATGTGACTTGTTAAACTCCTTGAAACGATAAATAGGGAGTTGAAAATGAGTTTTTTTACAATTTCTCACTGGGAAGCTGATGACTGGAATGATGAAATGGAAGCAATGGCGAGAGATCAATTTGCGCCATTGATCATGAAAGTAGGCGCGCAGAGCGTAAACTTCATCCAAACTGGTGACCTTACTTTTTCAGTGGTGACAAAATATGCAGATGAGGCCACGGGAATTGCCGCAGCTCAAAAAATCGCAGAAATCAGAGGGCAGGCAGCAACTAAGTTACCTGTGAGGATGGTTAGTGATGTTAAAGGTTCAACATTTGTTAGTCATTGAAACTTAGTTGGAATACAAGTCTGAGATGATAACACGATAACAGACTGTGCACGCATGTGCTGTTTTGACTATTTCGGCGGCACTTTTACAACAGTTTTAGCCAGGAATTCGGCGTTTTTTCTATGAAAATGACGATGTGTCGGTAAGGCATTTCTTCACGACCTGTCCCAATTATCATAGGAATGCTGTTTTTCAATACATCCAAAACGAAAATAGCCTTATGCGTAATATTTAAACTGGCTGTAAACCTTTAACATGGTGCAAATATTCGGAGGAAATGAAAATGCCTAAAGGCTATTTAGTTGCAAACATACGCGTAAACGATCCAGAAGTTTTCAAAAAGTTTTCGCAAACGGCTCTACCAATCATAGAACAATATGGGGGTAAAATTCTTGCACGTGGCCCACACGCTGATCGTCATGAGGGTAATGTTGCTGGCGTCGTGACTATGCTCGAATTCGAGAGCAAAGAAGCAGCAGAAACGTTTTACTTTAGTGAAGATTATCAAGCTGCAAAGGCAATTCGCGACACTGGATGCGATACCGATTTAATGATTATTGAGGGAACGTAAAAATGACAAAGAAGCTATCAATAGTTCGTTTTAAGCCAAAGCCAGAACACTTTGATGAGTTCATCGAAGCGATTAAAGAACGCAATAACGGTGATACTGCGATGACTGAATTTAAACTGATGAAAACAGCAACTGAAGTTGTTGTGATTGGTGTACGAGATCCCTCTGTCTTTGATGAAAGCGTTCAGTCGGGAGTAGAATGGTTAGACCAGCACAGACACATGCTGCAAGAATATGACCCAATAAATCGGCACACGATACCTATTACAGGTGATCTAGTAGAATAGGAATTCAATTAAGAAGACAACAAAATGATTAAGGCAAAAGTTGTTGTAACCGCTTGGTATAAAGCCGATTGATAAAATCAAAATACTGACTTCTAATCAGTAGGTTGAGGGTTCGAGTCCTTCTGGGATCGCCAATCTTATCCGTAACAATTGCTTTCGATGCACGTTATGTGCATATCGGGTTCATGACCAATTCGATTATCCCAGATGTGTGTGATCGCCCTTTGCCCGCTAAGCGGGGTCCAAAGCGTTCCATTCCTGATGGGGCGTGCGATTGTCATTTTCATGTTTTTGACAGTCCGTCAAAACAGGTTGTTGAGCGGTCGTATACGGCGCCTGATGCGAAAGTGGCCGAATACATGCACCTGCGTGATGTGCTTGGGTTAACGCGCGGCGTGTTGGTGCAACCCAGTGTGTATGGATTAGACAATCAAACCACACTAAAAAGCGCAGCTGAAATTCCAAACGTCAAAAGCGTTGTGGTAATCAACCAAACGACGCCCGTTTCGGAAATCCAGCGCATGACAGATGCGGGTGCAGTGGGGTGTCGGGTGAACCTGTTGTTCCCAAGTGACGCTGTGATCTCTGATTTACGGGCCTTGGCACAACAGATCGCAGATTTTGGATGGCATTTGCAAATTTTGGCCGACGTTTCCAATTTGGCAGACTTGACTGATCTGGTGACGTCATTGCCTGTTCCTGTGATGTTTGACCATTTGGGACATTTTCCTATTTCGGCGTCTATCAATCACGCCTTTGTTGATGCTTTTATACGCCTACTTGGGGATGGTAAGATTTGGACGAAAATCTCCGCTCCGTATCGCACGACTGTTTCTGTCGTGACCGATTATTCCGATGTGGGGGAATTTGTGACGAAAGTGACCGCGTTGAACCCAGATAACTTGGTCTGGGGAACCGACTGGCCACATCCAAAATTCAACGGTCCAATGCCTGATGATACCGATATGTTGGATCAATTCATGGACTGGGTGCCAAATGCGCAGTTGCGTCACAAAATCTTGGTTGAAAATCCTGAGCGATTTTACCAATTTTCACCTTTGGAAAGGGTTCACAATGACGGGTCATATTGAAAGTGCGCTAAGGGTTTTGGACGAACACATTTCGGCGCTAAACGCGCGCGATCCTAGCGCCATTGCAGCAACGCTGCATTTTCCGCATTTCCGACTAAGTGGAACGGGCCTGAAAGAATGGCCGACACCTGAAACATATTTTGATGATTTCAAATCGAGGGCAGGAGGGGATTGGAGCCATTCAGAGTTTAGTGACATTAAAGTTGTTGATAGCAGTCAAACCAAAGTTCATGTTGATCTAGAAGTGCTGCGATATGATACTGATGACCAACTGATCGCGCGGTTCCGTTCGCTTTGGGTGTTGACCTATGACGAAGGTAGGTGGGCGGCCAAGTTTAGATCGTCGTTTGCACCCAAATAATGGAGCAATAGGAATTCCAAATGATTAGATTTGCTGTTTTCATTATCCTGATCTTTTTGGCGGTGTTGATTGTGGCCGAAAATGTGGGCCGGCCCATTCCATATGGGTATCGCATCTTGGCAGGGTTGATCGTGGCCTTTGGCATAGCTGCCGCGATGACCAGCGGATAGAAGCGTAAGTATGCTAGACGCGTTTAAGCAGCAGTTTGATGCACAAAGTTCTAAGGGGCAAAGTTTTGATCAACTTATGTCGGGTCACAACGGTGCTAGTATTGCACTGCAACAAATCGTTTTGTCGTTTGTCGATCGGTCCTATCGCTTTAACGTTGCATCCGCGTTTAGCAAACTGGACCCCGAAAATAGACGGCGGGCAAGCTGGGTATTAACGGCACACGAATGCCATGACACGTTTGGGATGCTAAGCGTCATCGACCTGTGCCGCGAATATCCACGTCTGATCGAATTATACGATCCAGCTGACGAAATGCGGGCATTGATTCTAAAGAATTTGGGTTAGCGTTTTCTGCGAACTCTTAAAACGCCCGCGGGTTCAAGCGTCCCGTGCGGGGTCTCCATGGTTTCGCAATCGTAATTGAACCAAAATTCCTCAGTCTTTGTCACACGCTTGCGCAGACCTTGGGGCAGTTGCAGCGTTTCGATGTTTGTCTCTGTTAGCAGGTGTTTATAAAATCGAATGAGGGTTTCATGTTCAAGGTATGCCCCCAAATAGACTGAACTCTGATTTTGTACCGCAACCGCACCACCCTGCTGATCTGTCAAAATAGGGTTGGCAGGTCCCTCTAATACTTCACGATACCGCAGAGTATGACCGCCGTTCGACAGTGGAATTGGCATATCACCGCGGGGTGTATCAATCCGCGCGACCGTCACATCCAAATTCGGCAAATTGGGGGGAAGAGGATGAGAGATGCGCAGTGTTTCTGTACGGGAATGCGTGGCAGGGCCATAGATAACCAATGCATCTGAATTTTCTAAGCACGAGAGGAGATCTGCATCCATATGCATCAAACCAGGTGCAATGATACATTGGTAATTTGAAAAATCCCGCTGCGACGTAGGCAAAATATCAATATTAATACCTAGCCTGCGCAACGCGCGATAGTGATCAAAGACCAACTCGAAATAATCGCCATCTTTCACGTGGTTCAACGCTGCCCATGAAAAATCGGCATCGTAATCAAAGAGTATTGCGACATCCGCCATTTCACAGTCTGTTGTTGGGGATTGTACCAATTCCTCGGCAACCTGTGCCGCTTCATAATAGGCGGTGGCTTTTGCGCTGTCGGGTCGCAAAATGCCCGCATGCATCTGTTCTTGTGCAAATGGAGCCTGTCGCCATCGGAAATAGGCAACTGTTTCTGCCCCATGTGCAAAGGCCTCCCAAGTCCATAAACGCACCATACCTGACAGCGGATCGGGGTTAACAGGTGCCCAATTCACGGGGCCAGGTTGTTGTTCCATGATCCACCAACGTCCCTTGCCGACACTGCGATACAGATCGTGATGAAAGGCCTGAAAATCAGGATCACCTTGGCGCATGTAGCGACGTTGTTTTTCCTCACTCGCGCCGGCGCGATCTGCCAAAAAGCCGATTGGATAACTGTCCCATGTGGCGATATCCAAATCGGAACCAACCTTGAAATGATCAAAATCGGTGATCCGCCCCATGTAGTTGTGGGAAATGGGTGCGTTTGAATATGCGCGGATGATGTCACATTGAAGGCGATTGAACGCCACCACCTGATCCGACGTATAGCGACGAAATTCCAACCAATGGGCTGGGTTCGCCTCAGTAACGGTGAGGTTTGGCAGGTCAATTTCAGAATAGCCTGCGTATTCCATCGACCAAAACACGTTTCCCCATGCGGCGTTTAGTTTCGAAATATCATTCCCATATTTGTTGGCAAGCCATTTTTGAAACCCGATGCGTGCCGCATCTGAATAAGAAAGCGTGGTGTCGTGGCATCCGTATTCATTATCTGTTTGCCATGCCCCCAATGCAGGGTGCGAACCGTACCGTTCGGCCAAACGGGTGACAATATCACGACATTGTTCGCGATATTCAAGGTGTGAAAAACAATAATGCCGCCGTGATCCGAATTTACGCAGATTGCCCTGTAGATCACGTGCAAACATATCGGGGTATTTGTCACATACCCATTTCGGCGGGGTTGCCGTGGGTGTTCCCAACACAACCTTTAACCCGTGTCGATGCAACGTATCAAATGCACGATCAAGCCATTCGAAATTGAATTGCCCCTCACTTGGTTCCAATCGGGACCAGGCAAATTCGCCAATCCGCACCCATGTCAGACCCAGTTCGGCCATTTGGCGCGCATCTTCGTCCCAGATGTCTTCTGGCCAATGTTCTGGATAATAGCACGTACCAAGCGTGCGTTTCATGGATGCATTAGGCTGCGTCATAGGCCGCCACCAAGGTTGCCGCATTAGATGCAATTTCCTGAACGTTCATGCCGGGTTTATATAGGTTTGATCCCACGCCAAAGCCCGTGACACCCGCCGCTTTCCACGCGTGAAAATCAGGGGCACCAACACCCCCCACGGCATAGGTTTTGGCCGTTTTGGGCAGCACTGCCTTTAATGCGTTAAAACCATCAAGGCCAAGTTTGAAAGCGGGGAAGAATTTCAATCCATCCGCCCCATTTTTCAGCGCAACGAAACATTCTGTTGCGGTGAAAACCCCGGGATAGGACAGCATACCCGCATGCTTGGTTGCCATGATCACATCTGGATCGGCATTTGGGCTGATCACCATTTGGCATCCGATGTTGGCAAGTGTTTTGATCTCATCCTGATGAAGCACGGTTCCCGCGCCAATTGTTGCATCCGACCCAAAGGCGTTGACCATTTTTTCGATCGACTGAAACGGGTCAGGAGAATTTAAGGGCACTTCAATCTTGGTAATTCCTGCATCAATTAATGCCTGAGTGATGTCATGCACCTCAGTTGGTTGGATGCCACGTAGGATTGCAATCAATTCGCGTTGCATGGTTATCCTTTTCCAGTTCGTATCGCGATCAGACCGCGAAGTGTCGGCGCCGCACTTAGGTTCAAATCAACAGATGTCCCAACCGCTTCAAGCGCGGATTTGTAAAGCGAACAGAGTGCTTCTTCGCCAATCAGCGTGATTGGTAGGTGGTTCCACTGACGTTGCATTGCGGCGACTTCCTGACCTATCAAGATACCAGATAAGCGTGCACGCAAAATCGTGGCACCAGTGTCGTGAACAAGATGTTGCGCGCGCAAACGAAACAATTGAGAGGATGCATCAGCAGGATTTTCAAACGCTGATTTTACCGCATCGACAAAATCGAATTGTGAAAAACCGTCGCCCGATACCGAATGTTTCAGAACCGAACTTCGGGATAAAAGATCATAGACTTCACCCGTCATAAACGTTTGAAATTCAACCACCTGACCATTTTGAACATGCACCCATTTTGAATGGGTCCCAGGCAAACAAATCAGGCCATTGTAATCGGTTGTTTGTTTCAGAAAACCCACGATTTGCGTTTCTTCACCACGCATAACGTCCGCAGGTTCAGGCTGTTTTATACCCGGCAGAATGCGTACCATTATTCGGGGATCTGCGGTATGCACTGTAACTGCTTGGTTTAGTGCGGGCGTGTCGCAGGGTGCGGTCAAATATCCTGCATCTTGCCATCCTTGCCGTGCACCGGCCATGCCGCACACCAAAACTTCGGTAATAACGTCATCTGACAAATGATGATCAATGTGCGATATCAAAACGCCTTCATATTCTGATGCGGTCAGGGTGCCCATGCCCGCTTGAACCTTGGTTTCATCCAATACATTGCCCGCCTGATCACAATGCCAGATGCGCAGGTTTGTTGTGCCCCAATCCACGGCAATCCAATTTGGGTTCATGACTGTTTCGGTCATGCTGCCACTCCTTCTAGAACCCACATCCTATCTGGAAATTGGTTGGGAAGATCAACACCATGTGCCATCAAAAATCCACCACTTAATCTAAGCGTGCCAGTATCAAAAGCATTCGTGCCACGCGATGCGGCGGTTTTTTCATCGCGGTTGACCAGCGTTACGTCATACATTGCGTCGGGCTTCAGGCCTGTCAGTTTCACAGGAGCGGGGCAGGACCACGCAGAGGTTTCAGCGCTGCCGATGAAGGCCACAAATCTATCCTGTTGGGGCGCGACTTGAATTTCGGCAATGATTGCAGGGTCCGCAGGGGCCAATCGCTTGATGTCCGCTGTATGTCGCCAGTCGCGGTTGTCTTTCCACCATTGTGTTACTTGTTTTAATTTGGCGCGTTCTGCATCTGTTAATTCGCGTGGGTCCATTTCAAACCCCATATGACGCTGTGCTGCCACCCATGCGCGGAACCTGATGTCGTGAATGCGCCCTGATGTGTGGCATTCGCGCGGGCCCACGTGGCTGCCTGTCACGGCCAAGGGCAGGAAATGACTGGCCTGATGTTGCATACGTAAACGTTCGGCGGCGTCATTGCTGTCGGATAACCAAACGCGTTGGGTGTAGTTCATAATTCCAAAATCAATGCGCCCGCCACCAGACGAACAGCTTTCAATTTCTACATCGGGGTGCGCGTCACGCAAGCGGGCAAGCAGGGTATAAGTTCCGTGGGTTTGTGCCGCATCCACATGGGGCAGCACACGGTTGTGATCCCACTTGATGTAACTGACATTGTGATTAGACAGCACATTGGAAATTTTGCCAAACAGATAATCGCGGACATCCGCATTGGCCATATCCAAAACCAATTGGCCACGCCCCAGCAATTGGTCCAACGGTCCCAAAACCCATTCTGGATGTCGGCGATACAGATCGGAATTTGGGTTAATCATCTCAGGTTCAAACCAAATCCCAAAGCTCATCCCATGTTCATTCACATTGGCAATTAAGGGCGTCAGGCCCTCTGGATATTTACGGGGATCGATGTCCCAATCCCCCAGCGATTGTGTGTCATCATCGCGGGTGCCAAACCAGCCATCGTCCAAAACGAACCTTTCTGCCCCAATATCAGCCGCGTGTTCGACGATTTCAGAGAGTGTTTCAGGAGCGTGATCGAAATAAATCGCCTCCCAACAATTATAGTGCACGGGGCGGGGTAGTGATCCATCGGTCCATGTCACGATTTTATCGCGCAAATGGCGTTGATAATTCACGGATAACCCATTCAAACCGTTTTCCGAAAAACTAACGAATAGGGGTGCGGTTTCGACATGTCGTGTGGGTTTGGGGTGCGCATCAAATGCATGCCCGAATTGAACTTGGCGACGACCATCGGGCAATTCCTCGGCAATCATGCTGTGTCCACCTGACCATCCATAATGCCACGCATAGGCAGATCCATGAATGTCGTCACATCCAGCCTCTGGTACGATTAGCGCGGGGAAATGTTCATGTCCCGTGCGTCCTGTTTGATTGTTGCGCAGGCGCGCGCCAACGGACCAATTGGTTTGCTGTTTGTGAAATTCGCGGCACCAGTGGCCCGAAAAATCAATCATTGTTTTTGCACTTTGTGGGGCAGGCAAAACGGGGGGTGCGAACCAATCCACCAAGATTGCGTTTTCTGAAGACAAAGAGGCCGCAATTTCGATAATGTCAGTTTCTGCATGTATCAAAAACCGCGCTTGATATGCCAAGCCATGCGCCTTGTCCGTGTAGTCCAAGCTCAACGCATCAGGCGATTGTTCGGCATTCGTGAAAATAAATCGCGGCTCAATCCGTTCACCCGTTGCAGTGCGTATGCGCATACCTGGGTGTCCAGCAAAGGTTTTGGAAGTTTCAGGACAGATGGAGAGCGATGGAACACCATCCAACACACCACCTGAATAATCCAATCGCGTTGCATTCCAAATAGTTTGGGGATGCTCCGCATTGGGCAAGCGTGCGCCCCAATAAAACACCTCTGCCAAATCACTCCCGCCACCCAGCAAAAGGGTTTGAGATCCGCAATCAAGTCGCCAAAACTGCATCACTTGACTGCCCCCAACGTAAGTCCCGCGATGAAATGTTTTTGCATCAAGAAGAACATAAACACAGGCGGAATAGCGGCGACAATGCTACCTGCGCTCATCATATGATAGGCGGCGCGATACTGACTGTTAAAGGCTGTGATGCCCGCGGTGACAGGTTGCGCATCGGGTCCTTGGGTTAGGACGATCGCCCAGAAATAGTCGTTCCAAATAAAGGTGAAAATCAGTACGGATAGCGCCGCAATCGCGGGCTTCATCAAGGGCAGAACAACATAGACAAAGATTTTCCATTCTGCGACGCCCTCGACCCGCGCGGCTTCGATCAGGGAATAGGGCAATGCACGAATAAAGTTGCGCATGAACAATGTGCAAAACCCCGTTTGGAACGCGATGTGGAACAGGATCAAACCCAGCTTTGTATCATAGAGGTTTAGGTTCACCGTGAGGTCGCGTACAGGCACCATTAGTATTTGAAATGGCACGAAATTTCCCGCGATGAACATGAAAAAGATCAAAAGGTTTCCGCGAAATTTATAAACGCCAAGCGCGAAACCTGTCATGGACGATAGCGCCACTGCGCCGATCACCGTTGGAACAGTGATGAAGACCGAATTCAACAGATATTGCGGCATGTCGGATGCAAAGAACACGCGCCCATAGTTGTTGAAAAATTCAAAGGAAGAGGGCAGCCCCCAAAAGTTGCCTTTTACAAAATCGCCATCTGGTTTGATGGAAAAGATCATCACCGCGATCAATGGGAGCAGCCATAGAATAAGTGCAATGGGCAAAAACACCTGATAGCTGAACTGGCTTGCGCGTGAACGTTGTTGGATCGGGGTTGGAAACATTACCGGCCCTCCTTTTCATCGCGCCACATTTGATAGAGGAAGTACGCGATAAAGCCCAGCATGATAAAGAACAACACAACCGCAATCGCCGCGCCATATCCCATGCGGAAGCCAAATTCAGATAGGCTTTCTTCGAACATGAAAAACGAGAGCACGCGGGTTGAACCAAATGGCCCACCGTTAGTCATCACTGCAATAAAATCAAACGACCGCAACGCTCCGATAATTGTAACGACAAAGGCGATAAACGTTGCGGGCCGCAGTTGGGGCAAAATCACGTACCACAACATTCTAAATCCTTTGGCACCGTCCAAACGGCCGGCCTCTACCTGTTCTGGATCAACGGAATTCAAACCAGTTAGATATAGGATCATGCAATATGCCGTTTGTGGCCATAACCCCGCGGCGATAATCCCATAGGTGGCTGTTTTGGGGTTCCCTAATACACCGCCGCGAATGTCGACACCAAACCAGCTCATGATCACGTCAAACAGGCCGTCATTTGGCAAATAGAACCAGCTGAACACAAGGCCAACAACGACCTGAGAAATCACAAATGGAAAGAAGAATAAGGATTTATAGAGGCGGATGCCCGTCACAGTTTGGTTCAAAAATAATGCAATGAACAAACCCATGGGAATGGCGAGCAGATATAAAAGCAACCACTTGATGTTGTTCCAGAACGACGTTTCAAACTTGCGATCCATTTTCTGATCGCCCAGTCCCAATAGCCGTTCGTAATTGTCCATCCCGACAAATGTTTTTTCGCCCAACCCATCCCACATGTGGAATGAAATCCAAAACGATTGTCCAATTGGAACAATCACGTAGGTCGCAAAAAACAAAACTGCTGGCAGCAGGAACAGCCATGGCGTGATCGCGATATCGTTTTTACGATACCAGCTTTTGAATTTCGAAGGTTCAGTAAGGGCGGAGGACATCGAAAGGGCACCTTTGTGAATTACCGCATACGAAAAACAGGGCCGTTTCACGAATATGGTAATTTACGGGGCCGCGGATATTGCGGCCCCGTAAATTGGTTAGACTATTTGTAGATGCGCTGACGCGCGTCTTCCAAACGCTCTAGGATGTCATCTAGGTTGTCTGGGAAAACCATGAATTCCTGAAGACCTTCCATGCCGACAGATGCCATTTCAGCTGGGAAATCGCGGTCAAAGAACTGCATGATGCCGCCACCTGCGTTGTTTGACAGCATGTCAAAGCCCTGCTGGATGAATTTGTCGTCAGATACAGATGCATTCGCGTTTACAGGTAGTTGACCCAATGCATCGCCTGCGTTGATCGCTGTTTGTACCTCAGGCGAAGTGACGTATAGCAAGAACGCTTTGGCCGCTTCTACGTTTTGGGCGCCTGATGCGATGTGGAATGTATCTGTTGGCGCATCTTCTGCGTAATCAACATCTGGGTTGATGACTGGGAACTGATAGAAGTCCAGCTGATCATCGGTTAGTCCACCATCACGGAATGCCGCAACTGAGAAGTTACCCATTAGGTATGCTGCTGCTTTGCCATCAATCATGAACGGCATTGCTTCTTGCCAGCTGTAGGATTGGTGATCTTCAACAAAGCCACCCATGTCGATCAACTGACGCCAGTTTGCGAATGTCGCGCGTACACGGTCATCTGTCCATGCAACTTCGCCGTTGGCCAATTGAATGTGGAAGTCATAGCCATTTGTGCGTGAGTTGATGTAGTCAAACCAACCGCCTGCAGTCCAAAGATACTTTGAGCCGATTGTGTAACACTTACGACCTGAATCGATGATTGCCTGACAATTTGAAAGCTCTTCCGCCCATGTTTTTGGTTCGCTTAGGCCAAGCTCTTCAAAGATGTCTTTACGGTAGTAAACACCCCATTGATAGTATGTGTATGGCACGCCCCACTGCTTACCATCCAATGTCATCGCACCTTTGGTTGATGCAAGTGCGGCCATCTCTGGTTCGTTCCATAGATCGGAAATATCCATGAATAGGCCGGCATCCACGTATGGTGTCATACGTGTGGCCGCATACCAGTTTACAACATCTGGTGCGTTTGCAGATAGCGCGTTACGGATTTGTGTTTTCCATGCTTCGCGATCAACCACAGTCAGTTCAACGCTTAGGTTTGGGTGCATTGCATCAAAATCTGATGCCATTTTTTCCATCACTGCACGGGGTGCAGGGTTGGACATGTCGGATGTGATGCGCAGTGTGCCAGATAGTTCGGCAAATGCTGGAACCGCAATAGCAGTTGATAACGCCAACGCAGTCGTCAGCTTAGTTAGTTTCTGGAACATAATTCTCTCCCTGTTGTTCCGATCTTGTTTCAAATAATGAAACTTGATCTCAACTATTGAAAATACTGACAAGCGTGGCTAGGCTTGTCAACAGTTTCATCAACCGAGTTGGGAGATCGCGTTGAACATCGCACGGGACAATGACGGCACAGTTGGTAAGGCGCTTTCTGCGCTTGAACTGGTTGCTGCGTTTGAACGTCCAGTGCGCTTTAGCGAGGTTTTGGAACACTCCCCATATCCCAAGGCGACGTTGTATCGGTTCCTGCAAACGCTGACAAATCAAGGGCTTCTGCAATATGACCCTGATCAGGGTGTCTATTCCATGGGGATGCGTTTGGTGCGCCTTGCCCATGCTGCATGGCGTCAAAGTTCGCTGGCCCCCATATCGCGGGATGTCTTGGACATTCTATACGCACAGGTTGGTCAAACCATCCACTTGGCGCAGATGGATGCGGGTCAGGTTCTCTATGTTGAAAAGCGCACTGCGATTCGTCCTGTTGAGATGTTTTCGCAGGCAGGTAAGGTTGGACCCGCCTATTGTACGGGCGTCGGTAAAGCGATGTTGGCCTATTTGGATGATGTGACCCTAGAGGCGGCGTTGCAAAAGCAGGCGTTTTATCAGCACACGCAATTCACGCATGCCGATGCGGAATCCCTGAAAACGGAACTGTCACAAATTCAGGCAGAGGGGTTTTCCTATGACCGTGAAGAACATGAAACGGGCATCATTTGTATTGCCAAAGCAATTCTTTTGAAGGGTCGCCCAATCGGTGCGCTGTCGATTACGACAACGACGGCGCGGCACAGTTTTGATGATTTGAATGAATGGAAACAGCCCCTAACGCAGGCGGTCGAACAGATCGCGCAGGCGGCAAAAGATTGGCAATTCCCAACGCTGTAAGAGGATAAGATGAGCGGTGTAACACTAAATCACGTGATCAAGAAGTTCGGCGAAACACAGGTCATTCACGGCGTTGATCTGGATATTAAAGATGGGGAACTGTGTGTTTTCGTTGGCCCCTCTGGATGCGGTAAATCCACCCTATTGCGGATGATCGCAGGGTTAGAGCAAACTAGCGCGGGCACAATCACAATCGGGGATCGTGATGTCACCACGGCGGATCCTGCGGATCGTGGGGTCGCGATGGTGTTCCAAAGTTATGCGCTTTATCCACATATGACGGTCGCAGAAAACATGGGGTTTGGCCTAAAAATGAATGGCGTACCCAGGGATGTTGTGCGCGAAAAGGTGTTGGAAGCCGCGAAAATCCTAAAGCTTGAGGATTATCTGGACCGCCGTCCCAAGGCGCTGTCGGGCGGACAGCGGCAACGCGTTGCCATTGGGCGCGCGATCGTTCGTGGACCCGAGGTGTTTTTGTTCGATGAGCCGTTGTCAAACTTGGATGCGGCACTGCGCGTTCAAACACGGATTGAAATCGCGCGCTTGCACGAACGTTTGGGCACGACAATGATCTATGTCACCCACGATCAGGTCGAGGCGATGACGCTAGCCGACAAAATCGTTGTCCTGCGTGGTGGAAACATTGAACAAATTGGGGCGCCCATCGATCTTTATGAAAATCCACGAAATATGTTTGTTGCGGAATTCATTGGCAGCCCCAGCATGAACTTTTTCAACGCCTCTGATCTAAGCGAGGCGGGGCAAACCCTGTTGAAACCTGGTTCGGATGTGTTTGGTGTGCGTCCAGAACATTTCAACGTTGTGGATCAGGCGGATGCAATCCTATCTGCACGTCCAGATTTTGTTGAAAACTTGGGGGAATATGCGCTGATTTATTGCAAAACCGATGCGGGCAGCGAATTCATCGTAAAATCGACCGAACTGCAAAAATTTGCTAAGGGTGAATTGGTGCATCTTGGGGCGGATGCGGATAAAACGTATTGCTTTGACGGAACGACGCAGTTGCGTGTCTAATCTTGCCTAGTGCGTAAAGCGTTTCGGTAAAATGGCGGCAATGATCGGCGCGCCTGTGATGACGAAAATCAATCGCAGCAAATGGTGCGCCACGACAAATGTCATATCAGCGCCCACGATAATGGCCAACACAACCATTTCCGCCTGACCACCGGGGGTCAGGGCCAAGATCGCCTCGATCGGTGGGGCAAGCCCAAGGATCAGGACGCCTTCGACCACGATGAAGGTTAGGCAGATCAGGATTGCACAAAACCCGATTGCGGCCACAACATCACGACGCAATTCGCGCACCGTGATACCCACGTATTTCACACCGATACTCAGCGCGATGAAATATTGCGCGGCCCAAATCGCCTCGGCAGGGGGGCGTGTGGTTAGATACCCCAATAGGGACGCGATAGAGGCGACAATCATGGGGCCCAATATGGATGCGCCAAACATCCCAATCGCTTTTGCGCCGCGCCACCCCACTATGGCGCACAGGATCAGTAAAATGATTTGTGTGGGATCAAATGAATTGACGGATGGTCCAGGTGGGGCCAACAAATTCGCGTGCCAAATCGTCGTCAACAGGATTGGTAGTATCACAACGATGATCAAAACCCGTGTTGCGTGGATCAATGAAATGGAACGTACGTTTGCGCCTGCCTCTTCGCCGAATACGATCATGTCCTGCAAACCGCCGGGCATGGAAGCATAATAGGCCGTTGGAAAATCAAAGTTCAGCAAGCGCCTGAAATAGATCACGCCCGACAGCCCGATCATAAGTGTCATTATGGGTACGATAATCAGGGTTGATGCCAGGCTGGGCAAACTCATGAAAAACGCGGGCGTAACCGTAGCCCCAACGGCGACACCCAATATCGTGCGCATCCCATCGCTAAGGGGTTTGTATCCTTCCAACTGCGCACCCAGCAAGGCCGTCACCAAACATCCAAACAATGGCCCGAACAGCCATGGCAATGGCAGGCCAAGGTATAGAAATGAAATCGCACCTGTTAAGGCGACAATGTGGGTGAATATAAATTTACGAGTGCTCACGATATGCCTTTAATCTATGCGTCAACGATGTTTCCATGTGGTTCTTCATCGCATTCGCAGCAGTGCTGCCATCGCGCTTTCGCAAAGCAGTAACAATATCCGCATGTTGAGTGTATACGTGATCAATGCGTTGTTTGGTATCCAAGGTTGTTTTCCCAAGCAACATTAACGCATTTGATAGATCATTATAACAATGGGTCAGAAACTGATTGCGTGCGGCCTCAACAATGCAAAGATGAAATTGGCGATTGATTTGGGCGACAGTATTGGGATCATCACTTGCGCCCAACATGTCAGAATTGAGGGCATCAAGTGTCGCGAGTTCTGCCGATGATGCGTGTTGTGCGGCCATTTCTGCGGCGGTTGCCTCTAACACGATCCGCATTTCGTAAAGTTCGACAATTTCTGGTTGCTCCAATTGTCGAACAACTGCACCGACGCGCGGCAAATGTTGAATAATACCTTCGGATTCCAGTTTTCGGATCGCTTCGCGAATGGGTGTTCGACTGACGCCAAATCGTTTTGCCAATTCAATTTCTAAGAGGCGTTCGCCGGGCCCAATCTCACCAATTTCAATCGCATGAAACAGTTTTTCATATGCGGTATCTGCGGCCTTCACATCAAATCCTTGAACAATATTCTGAATTATGTATACACGTGGATACAATTTTGACAAGCCCATGCAACAGGATCGGGTACGGTGTGATGGCACATTCAGAGTACGACATAGTGGTGATTGGCGGTGGCAACGCCGCGTTGTGTGCGGCGATCACAGCGCGGTGCACAGGTGCTAATGTTCTGGTTCTTGAGGCTGCGCCAAAACCTTATCGTGGGGGCAATTCGCGCCATACGCGTAATTTTCGTTGCATGCATGACGGCCCACTTGGCGTTTTGTCAGACACCTATGGTGTCGATGAATATTATGAAGATTTGTTAAAGGTGACCAAGGGCCATACCGACGAGGCATTGGCCAAAATGACCATCGAAACCTCTGCTGAATGTTATCCTTGGATGGAGGAGCAAGGCATTCGGTTTCAGCCGTCCTTATCAGGAACACTATCCCTTGGGCGCACAAATGCGTTTTTCCTTGGTGGGGGAAAGGCATTGGTAAATGCTCTTTATCGCACAGCTGAAAACCTAGGCGTCGACATTCGATACGAGGCGCATGTTGATCATCTGGAACGCGATGGAAACCAAATCGCACAGGTCCGTGCAACGATCGCAGGTGTGGAACAGGTGTTCAAACCCCGCGCCGTTGTTGCCGCATCGGGTGGGTTTCAGGCCGATATTGATTGGTTGGCACAAGCATGGGGCCCAGCGGCCAAGAATTTTCTGATTCGCGGAACACCCTACAACAGGGGTGTCGTTCTGAAGGATTTGTTGGATCAAGATATTGAAAGCGTTGGTGATCCAACCCAGTGCCACGCGGTGGCAATTGATGGGCGCGCCCCAAAGTATGACGGCGGCATTGTCACGCGTCTGGATTGTGTCCCCTTTTCGGTTGTTGTGAATAAAGACGCAGAACGGTTTTACGACGAAGGCGAAGATGTCTGGCCCAAACGATACGCGATTTGGGGCCGCTTGGTTGCGGCCGAAAAGGACCAAGTCGCCTATGCAATCATCGACTCGCGCTCTATTGATTTGTTCATGCCCTCGGTATTCCCCCCCATTCAGGCAGAAACCATTGAAGGACTGGGACAGCAACTGGGTCTGAACACGAACGCATTGCGCGCCACAATTGATGGGTTCAATGCGGGGTGCCAAGTGGGGGAGTTTAAACCCACCGAACTGGATGGATTGGCCACATCGGGTGTGACGCCTGCAAAAACAAACTGGGCGCGCCCAATCGCGGAGCCCCCGTTTTACGCATATGAACTGCGCCCGGGTGTGACCTTTACCTATCTGGGGCTAAAGGTTGACGAAACAGCCCAAGTGCAATCAGCAGATGGCGCGATCGAAAATCTGTGGGCTGCGGGTGAAATCATGGCAGGGTCCATCCTTGGGCAGGGGTATCTGGCGGGATTTGGAATGACGATTGGAACCGTCTTTGGTCGGTTGGCAGGAAAAGGAGCGGCAGAATATGTACGATAACCCAATCCAAGAGGCCCGCCGCCAAGTTGAAATTTGTAATGCCTGTCGGTATTGCGAAGGATACTGTTCGGTTTTTCCCACAATTACATCTGCGCGTGCTTTCAGCGATGGCGACATCACGCATTTGGCCAACCTGTGTCACAACTGTCGGGGATGTTACTATGCCTGCCAATACACGGATCCCCATGAATTTGACCTGAACCTGCCCAAAGCACTGGCCGAGGTGCGCTATGACAGCTGGAAACAACATGCTTGGCCTGCGGGTTTTAGCACGTTGTTTGATCGCGCTGGCGTACTGATTGCGGGTTTATCGGTATTGGTGGCGACGGTGTTGTTCTACGCCATCGCTAACTTTGACATAGGGGGTGGCGATGGGTTTTATGCCTATATCACACACTCTGTTCTTGTTGCGATATTTGCGCCGGTGTTCTTACTCCCTCTCTTCGCGTTGGGAATTTCATTGCGATCTTATTGGCATGCAATAGGGGGCGGTGTCATTCGCCTATCGGATCTGCGTGCGGCCTTTGCATCTGCTGCGCAGATGAAAAACCTAAAAGGCGGGCATGGTGATGGCTGTAATTTTGAGGCAGAAGATGCCTTTACACCTTGGCGCCGATGGTTCCATCACTTCACATTATACGGGTTCCTTTTGTGCTTTGCGTCCACTTCATCGGGCACGGTGCTGCACTATGTCTTTGATCTTCAGGCCCCATATGGCCCCTTTAGCCTGACAAAGCTGTTGGGCGTGCCAGGTGGCATTGCGCTTTGCATCGGGACATTGGGTTTGGGCTATCTAAAAACCAAGGCGGATTCGAATTTGGGCGCACCGCGGGTGTGGGGGGGCGATATGGCCTTTTTGGTATTGTTGTTTGGGGTCAGTGCAACGGGCCTCGCCCTATATGGTGCGACGGGATCGGCCCTGGTATCTGTGTTGCTGCCGCTTCATTTGGGGCTAGTATTCGTGTTTTTTATCCTGACGCCCTATTCAAAAATGGCGCATGGGTTTTATCGCATGGCAGCGCTGATACGGGATGCGCAGCGCGGTTAACGGTGGGTTATAAACCCACCGCCTGAGCGTTGTCCTGCTTGGTTGTGTGTTCAAAAATTCCTGTTTCTTCTAAAACCATGGCATCATTTTTTTGATGTCGCTCTTTGAATGATTTCAAAACGGCCCCGCTGATGATTGGGCGTGCGGGTTGTGCACAGGGCCCACAGTCAAACGCAGCGGCCAATGCGGGAAGAGCAGTGCGAATTTCATCCTTTGGAATGTCGCTCAACATCCGTGTCGCCTGCGGTCCCGCTAGCATCGTTTCGCTGGCTGCATTTCGTCAATAAGAATACGGACCACTCAACAGGGATTATTGGAAATTAGAATGTTTATTTTATGTCAAGAAGGGTAAAGGTTGAGAATATTTCACATGTTACTAGACCGCAATAATCGGACGCTTGTGGTATCGCGCTCAATAAATATCAATTTGTAGAAAGCAAAATCTGTAGCGCGATATAGGGAACTAGATTGAATGTGATGACCATGATCCAATAAATCATCAAAATTTTTGGGATATCCGCGATCATTTTATGGCCAAATTCACCAAAGAGCCTTTCGGTCATAGCTGATGTTAAATCTTTGAAAACAGAAATTTTTAATAGACCAATTGCAAAAAATACTAGGTTGACCATCAGCATCCAACCAAAGAATTGCACCAATGTATGTAAGGTCATCATGCGCCCGTTTCATCCGCGCGGCGTCGATTATCAAAGACGCCGCCAGAGCCTGAGTGATTTAAATTAAATCAGTAGATCGTCTAATGTTTTTCCGCTTGCCAATGCGTCGGCCACCCAGTGGGGTTGACGCCCGCGGCCTGTCCATGTTTCGGACCCGTTTGCGGGGTTTTTGTACTTTGGGGCAACCTTACCTCTGGGCTTTTTGGCTTTGGCCTTTTTCGGCTTATCCGCAGCCATCAGATCGCTAATATCTAATCCATTATCTTGGGCTAATTTGCGCACCTTTTCGGCGACCTCTTGTTTTTTGGCCAATGCCGCTTGTGCGTCTGAAATTAATTTATTTAATTCCGCAATCGACATCTTATTCAAATTAAGCGCCATTATAACCTCCGATATTTAGCGAAAATATTAAGAGGGTATTAAAGTTAAAAAATCAATAAAAAAGCGAGAGTGTATAAGTTTGATAATAGAAATTTGAGACTGTGCAGGTGTTCTTATAAAAAGTAAACCGCGCCCCTATCCAAAGAATGAATAAGGGCGCGCTTTATAATTAGCGTGTAAACTTTTTATGTTTAATCCGCTTGGGTTCCAGTGCATCTGGACCTAGGCGGCGTTTCTTATCCTCTTCATAAGCGGAAAAGTCGCCTTCGAACCATTCAACATGCGCCTCGCCCTCGAATGCCAGGATATGGGTACAGATACGGTCAAGGAAGAAACGGTCGTGTGAAATGACCACGGCGCAGCCCGCAAAATCCATCAAGGCATCTTCGAGTGCGCGCAATGTTTCCACGTCCAAATCGTTGGTCGGTTCGTCCAATAACAAAACGTTGCCGCCTGATTTCAACAGGCGTGCCATATGCACACGGTTGCGTTCACCGCCCGACAGCAGGTTCACGGTTTTCTGTTGATCCCCGCCCTTAAAGTTAAAGGCAGAGCAATAGGCGCGGCTGTTCATTTGGGCATCACCCAGTTGAATGATCTCTGCACCCCCTGAAATCGCCTCCCATACGGTGTCTTTGTCCAAGAGGTCATCACGCGACTGATCCACATAGGACAGCGAAACAGTGTCGCCATAGGTGACGGCACCCGCGTCAGGGCTTTCCTGGCCGGTTAGCATTTTGAACAGAGTGGATTTACCCGCACCGTTTGGCCCGATCACACCCACAATGCCACCTGGCGGTAGGCTGAAGGACAGATTTTCGATCAATAATTTGTCGCCCATCGCCTTTTGCAGGCCTTTAACCTCGATCACCTTGCTGCCTAGGCGGGGACCATTTGGAATAACGATTTGGGCGCGTGTGATTTTTTCACGCTCTGACTGGCCGGCCAATTCTTCGTAGGCGTTGATCCGCGCTTTTTGTTTGGCCTGACGGGCCTTGGCACCCTGACGGATCCAGTCCAATTCGCGTTCCAATGTTTTCTGACGGCTTTTGTCTTCGCGGGCCTCTTGTTCCAAACGCTTGGCCTTTTGTTCCAGCCAGCTGGAATAGTTGCCCTCATACGGGATGCCGCGACCGCGGTCCAATTCCAAAATCCACCCTGTGATATCGTCAAGGAAGTAACGGTCGTGGGTGACGATTAGGATTGTACCCTTGTAATCAATCAGGTGCTGCTGCAGCCATGCGATTGTTTCCGCGTCCAAGTGGTTGGTTGGTTCGTCAAGCAGCAGCATATCAGGCGCTTCAAGCAGCAATTTGCACAATGCAACGCGGCGGCGTTCACCCCCAGATAGGTTGGCAGGCATAGCATCATCGGGTGGGCAGCGCAGGGCCTCCATCGACACGTCAATCTGGCTGTCCAAATCCCACAGGTTTTCGGCGTCGATCTGATCCTGCAGTTGGGCCATTTCATCCGCCGTTTCATCGGAATAGTTCATTGCCAATTCATTATAACGATCAAGGATCACCTTTTTCTCGGCAACGCCCAGCATGACATTTTCACGCACGGTCATGTTTTCTTCTAGGTGGGGTTCCTGTGGCAGATAGCCGACTTTGGCACCCTCGGCGGACCATGCCTCGCCCGTGTAGTCTTTATCCAGACCCGCCATGATTTTCATCAGGGTCGATTTACCCGCGCCGTTTACACCGACGACACCGATTTTCACACCGGGTAGGAAGGACAAGTGAATGTTTTCAAAACATTTTTTACCACCCGGATAGGTTTTTGACACACCTTGCATGTGATAGACGTATTGATAGGCTGCCATCGGATGCTCCTGATTTGACTGCGTTTTGGTCTAAATAGCGTTATCTTTGGGGGCAGGCAATCATCTATGGGGTTGTTTGCAAGGATCGGGATGCGATATGTCGCTGAGAGCGATAAATAAGCGTAGGGTATAGGCGTGAGCGGTTTGATGCGTGATCAGGTGATTGGGTTGTTTGGGGGGTCCTTTGATCCCGCACATGCAGGCCATGTTGCGCTGACCACACATGCTTTGCGTCGTTTTGGGTTGGATCAGGTTTGGTGGTTGGTAACCCCTGTCAATCCGTTGAAATCGCACGGCCCCGCACCCATGGCCGAACGCATGGCGCAGGCGCGCGCCATGATGCAACATCCCCGAGTGCGCGTGAGCGATATCGAGGCGCAGCTCGGCACCACATACACGGCAGAGACCATCGCCGCCCTGCAGGATCGGTTTGTGCACACGCGGTTTGTGTGGCTGATGGGGGCGGATAATTTGGCGCAATTTGATCAGTGGAAGGATTGGCGTCAGATTATGGAAACAACCCCGATTGGGATCATCGCCCGCCCTGATGCGCGGCTGTCACCCCTCTCTTCCCGCGCGGCGCGGATATATCGGGGGGCGCGTGTGCCTGCCAAACAATCGCGTGTCTTGGGGCGGTTGTCAGGCCCAGCGTGGTGTTATGTGAATATGCCGCTTATGCCTATTTCTTCCACAGCGCTTCGATCTGGGGCTTGATCTTTCATCCTCTTTTTCGCAGGCTCTGCATGAATTTTTTGGGTGGGTTTCTTTGGTGCGGTTCATTTCGTGGACAGTTGGGGTTTTCTTGGTCTTGGGCAGTGCGCTGCAAGCGGCCGATACGTCCCCGCGCCCTGTTTTGCGCCCTGGGTCCGTGCCCCCGCCGGGATACGAAGAGCTGATCAAAAACCTCTACCTGACGGGTGAAGCCGGATTTGCGGCCATCGACATCGAAACGGGTCAGGTGCTGGAACAGCACAACGGCAACAAGGGGTTCGCACCCGCCAGTGTGACCAAGGCGATTACCGCGCTTTATGCATTGGATACCTTGGGCCTTGATTTTCGGTTTGAAACAACATTGCGGGCTACGGGTGCCATACAGAACGGTGTTTTGAAAGGGGATTTGATCATAGTGGGGGGCGGTGATCCGCATTTGGACACGGATGATTTGGCAAATCTGGCCACGCAGTTGAGCGCAAATGGCATCACCCAAATCACGGGTCAGTTCCTGTTTGATGGAACAGCACTGCCTACATTCAATCATATCGTCGCGGCGCAACCTGTGCATGTGGGATATAACCCCGCGATTTCAGGTTTGAACCTGAATTTCAACCGCTTCTATTTTGAATGGAAAAAACAGGGTGCAAATTACGCCATAATGCTGGATGCGCGGGGACGTTACATCAACCCCAAATCCACGCGTGCGACCCTGACTATTCAGGATCAACAGGACCAAGTTTTCACCTATTCCCGCAGTGGCAACCAAGAAGAATGGAGTGTTCTGCGCGGCGCCTTGGGGAAAGAGGGGGGCAGATGGTTGCCCACCCGCAAACCCGCGCTATACACGGCCGAGGTGTTTCGTGAATTGGCACGGATGAAGGGGATTGATCTGCCCGCACCCGTTCGGGCCCGTACCCCCGCCCCGGGGCGTGTGATTGGGGTGCAACACAGCGATCCATTGTCCGTCATCGTCAAATCCATGCTGCGATTTTCAACCAATCTATCGGCCGAGGTTTTGGGTCTGATGGCCTCGGGTGAACGCGGATCATTATCGGCCTCGGCTGCCAAAATGAACACGTGGGCGCAGGCGCGATTGGGTTTGGCAAATGCCACGTTCAAGGATCACTCTGGTCTAAGTGATCGCACACGTATTTCACCCATTTCCTTTGCTCGCGCTATCGCGCGGGCAGAGCAGATACTTCCAGAATTTGTGCCCCTACTGAAGCCGATCAAATCACGCCAATTCAACGGAAACTTGGACAAAACAGGACGTGCGCAGATCGCCGCAAAAACAGGGACACTAAATTTCGTAAGCGCCCTGGGAGGGTATCAGATAAGCGAAGGGCGCAAAATTGCCTTTGCCATATTTGTTCAGGATTTTGGAAAACGTGCCAAAGTGGACCACGCCAAGACTGATCGCCCGCGCGGTGCGTCCGATTGGGCCAAACGCGCCCGCCGATTACATCATGGCCTGCTGTATCGCTGGGCGCGGATGGAGTGTTAAATCGTCATGTGCCGCGCACGTGCACCGCGTTCAATCGCAGCCGCGTGCAGACGATCAATGTTCAGTTCGTACCGCATTTCCTCAAGCAGGCGCAGTTCCGTTTCAAAGATCATGCCGTCAGCCGCCGCAACATCACAACACAGCGCATAGGCCGTTTCATGCAGGCGTTCGGACAGGATATCACGCACCAATCCGAACAAGGCGTCCAGCCCATCTTCGTTTTCGAAAAGGTCAAAAACAATTTGGGACACCAAATTCAAACGCCCGATGTCGTAGGTGCCAAAAATCGGCAGGTTGTTGACCGCAGATTGGATTTTGACCAATTCAGCTGTGCGCACATTCCCATCCGCAATTGTAATGCTGACCATCAATGCAATAAGACAGTCCTGTTCGGTTAGGATTTTGGGTTCATCTGAATTCGTCATAATTTTAGTCCTTAGTCATCTATTCCAAGATATGGGGTGTATGTCATCCATGCAAGTGGCGCATTCGCCGCGCTTGCGAGTGTTTGGAAAACACATTAAGAGGCGAACACTTGGTGGACCTGTTGAGTCCTACGATATTGGAGAAAAAAGATGTCAAATATGCGCGACGCCGCACTTAGCTCAAAAGCATGGCCCTTTGAAGAAGCGCGCCGTGTATTGAAACGCTATGAAAAAGCGCCGCCTGAAAAGGGATATGTCCTATTTGAAACAGGATATGGCCCCTCTGGTTTGCCCCATATCGGCACCTTTGGTGAGGTTGCACGCACCACGATGATCATGCGTGCGTTTCGTGAAATTTGCGATATTCCTGCGAAATTGATTTGTTTTTCCGATGATCTGGACGGCATGCGCAAGGTGCCAGGTAATGTTCCAAACCAAAAAGAATTGGCAAAGCATCTGCAAAAACCCCTGACATCTGTTCCAGATCCATTTGGGGAATACGAAAGCTTTGGCCATCACAACAACGCGATGTTGCGCCGTTTCCTTGATACCTTTGGGTTTGAATACGAATTTTATTCCGCGACCGAGTTTTATAATTCTGGCGCCTTTGACGAGGTGTTGTTGCGCGCGGCAGAGCGGTACGACGACATCATGAAAGTGATGTTAAAATCATTGCGGGAAGAGCGCCGCCAAACCTATTCTATTTTCTTGCCCATCCATCCTGAAACGGGCCGTGTTTTGTATGTTCCCATGAAAGAGGTGAACGCCAAGGATGGAACCATTACCTTTGATGATGATGATGGACGCGAATGGACGCTGCCCGTCACAGGTGGCAATGTGAAATTACAGTGGAAACCAGATTTCGGCGCGCGTTGGGCGGCACTGGGTGTTGATTTTGAAATGTATGGCAAAGACCATTCGACAAATACCCCGATCTATGACCGTATTTGCGAAATTTTGGGCCACAAGAAACCTGAACACTTTACCTATGAATTGTTCTTGGATGATCAGGGTCAAAAGATTTCGAAATCCTCTGGAAATGGGATTTCGATTGATGAATGGCTGACCTATGCCAGCACCGAGTCATTGTCCTATTTCATGTATCAAAAGCCAAAAACAGCCAAGCGTTTGTATTTTGATGTGATCCCAAAGGCGATGGATGAGTACCATCAACAATTGCGCGCCTATGCAGGGCAGGATGAGGCACAGCGTTGCAACAACCCTGTATGGCACATTCATGGCGGCGAAGTGCCCCAATCGGATATGGTTGTGCCATTTTCCATGCTGTTGAATTTGGCAGCGGTGGCAAATGCAGATGACAAGGATCAGTTGTGGGGCTTTATCCGTCGGTATGCGCCCGACGCCAGCCCAGAGGCCAACCCACAATTGGATCAGGCAGCGGGATTTACTGTGCGCTATTACAATGATTTTGTGAAACCAACCAAGACATATCGCATGCCCACCGATCTTGAGCGTGAGGCGCTGATTGATCTGCGCGATCAATTGAAAGCCTGGGAGGGCGGATTGGATGCAGAAGAATTGCAATCTGTCGTGTACGCCTGTGGCCGTGAACGGTTTGATCCGCTACGCGCATGGTTTGGCGCATTATACGAAGTTCTGTTAGGAGCCTCGCAAGGTCCACGGTTTGGTGGGTTTATCGCCCTATACGGGATCGACGAAACGATTGCATTAATCGATGATGCCTTGGCAGGGAAATTTGTCTAAGGCGTTGGTCGTCTAGGACGAAAATGCCGTTCCCGGCAATACTTGCACACCCCTGATACGCCAGCCCGCTGGCGTTTCAATCATGTCATAGCGCAGGGTGTGAATGCGGCCATCACTGTCGGTGATTTCAATCAGCTGATAGGGGCCGCGTTGATCCTGCGCAAATTCCAAAAATCGCGATTTTGCAGAGCGCCACACCATTGGATAGCCCCGCTGCACCATCATTCCAAAGTTATCAGAATTGCGAAACATACGCTGTATTGACGGGCTTGCGTATTCAAAAGCTCGCGCAAAATCATCCTGCAAAAACGCATCTAACTGCGATGCGATTGTGGTTTGAACCTCGTCTTTCACATCTGCAAATGTGGCCGTTGCCAACATCAAAAACCCTATGAACCAACGCATGTTTTTGCCTCCTAAAATTTTAAATAGAATTTAAACAGTCGCATTCAAATTTTTATGTACTAGGCGTGAAACACCTGACAGTGCATCCCTTCAGCGCCTTAGTTCAGTTGTATCGTGATTAAACCCTAAGGAACCATTTACTGGATTTCCAATTTGTCTATGACAAACAATGAACTGTCGTTTCAATCCTATGCCAAACGTGTGACTGCGCTTGCTCCGCAGGCACAGATTAAAACATCCTCAAACAGCGCCTATTTCGACATGCCCTACACAAACGGTCAGTTTGGATCGGACAAGGATCAAGTGCAGCTTACATTTGGCACGTCGGTTAAGGGGAAATGGCGGTGACTGTGCGCTGCGATTAATGTTTGGGTTGGCTTTTGCCGCGATACGTTCGTGTTCCTCCGCGTCCTGCGGTGGAACGGCCGCGGGTGCTTTGATCACTTGCGGCCTCTACTGCGGATTGACGGGCCAGTGGATCATCCGCAATCGCCAGATCCACGGCCTCAAGCCGTTTGACTTCATCGCGCAGGCGCGCTGCCTCCTCAAATTCAAGATTTTCGGCCGCTTTGCGCATATCGCTGCGCAATCCTTCAAGCACCGCTTGCAAGTTCGACCCACCCGCCAATTTGTCATCAATTTTGGCCGTAACACGGGATTGATCCGTGTCCCCCTGATACAAACCTGCCAGAATATCATCGACATTTTTGCGCACTGTTTCGGGGGTAATCCCGTGTTCCTGATTATAGGCGATTTGTTTTGCGCGTCTGCGTTCCGTTTCGTTTAACGCGCGCTCCATCGATCCCGTAATGCGATCTGCATACATAATCACACGCCCATCCGCATTTCGCGCAGCCCGCCCAATCGTCTGGATCAGCGAGGTTTCGGAACGCAAAAAGCCCTCTTTATCCGCATCCAAAATGGCCACCAAACCACATTCAGGAATATCCAAACCCTCACGCAACAGGTTGATCCCGATCAAGACGTCAAAGGTGCCAAGTCGCAGATCACGCAGAATTTCGATACGTTCCAGCGTATCAATATCGCTATGCATATAGCGGACGCGAATACCCTGTTCATGTAAATATTCGGTCAGATCCTCGGCCATGCGTTTCGTTAGGGTCGTGACAAGCGTTCGGTACCCATCGGCGCTGACTTTTCTAATCTCATCCAGCAGATCATCGACCTGCATTTCGACGGGGCGAATTTCAACCTCTGGGTCCAAAAGGCCCGTTGGACGAATAACCTGTTCGGTGAAAACACCGCCGCTTTGTTCCAACTCCCAATTGCTGGGCGTTGCGGATACATAGACGGATTGGGGGCGCATGGCGTCCCATTCTTCGAATTTGAGGGGACGGTTATCCATACACGAGGGCAGGCGGAAACCATGTTCCGCCAGTGTGAATTTACGACGATGGTCGCCGCGATACATGCCGCCAATTTGAGGAATGCTGACATGGCTTTCATCGGCAAACACAATCGCATGATCGGGAATGAATTCAAACAATGTGGGGGGCGGTTCCCCTGGTGCGCGTCCCGTTAAATAGCGGGAATAGTTTTCGATGCCATTGCAAACGCCGGTCGCCTCTAACATTTCAAGATCAAAGTTGGTGCGCTGTTCCAAACGCTGGGCTTCTAACAGTTTGCCATCATCGACCAATTGATCCAAGCGTTGACGCAATTCCTTTTTGATGCTGATCAACGCCTGCTGCATTGTAGGTTTTGGCGTCACATAGTGGGAATTCGCGTAAATCCGAATTTGTTCAAAACTGCCTGTGCGTTCGCCCGTTAGGGGATCAAATTCAACGATGCTTTCCAATTCATCCCCGAAAAACGACAGGCGCCATGCGCGATCCTCTAAGTGGGCGGGAAAGACCTCTAACACATCGCCGCGCACTCGAAATGATCCACGCTGAAACGCTTGATCATTGCGGCGATATTGCTGGGCCACCAAATCGGCCATGACTTGACGCTGATTGTATTCACGCCCTGCCTTTAGGTCCTGTGTCATCGCGCCATAGGTTTCGACAGAACCGATACCATAAATACAGCTGACTGATGCAACGATAATCACATCATCGCGCTCTAATAACGCCCGTGTTGCAGCGTGGCGCATTCGGTCGATTTGTTCGTTAATCTGGCTTTCTTTTTCGATGTATGTGTCAGATCGCGGCACATAGGCCTCGGGCTGATAATAGTCATAAAAGCTGACAAAATATTCAACGGCGTTATCGGGAAAGAATCCTTTGAACTCACCGTATAGCTGTGCGGCCAATGTTTTGTTTGGTGCTAAAATAATCGCAGGGCGTTGGGTTTCCTCGATGATTTTGGCCATCGTGAATGTTTTGCCTGTCCCCGTCGCCCCCAACAGGACCTGATCACGTTCACCTGATGAAACACCCGCTGATAATTCAGCAATTGCATTTGGTTGATCACCCGCAGGTTCAAATTCGGTATTCATCACAAATGCCTTGCCACCCTCTAACTTGGGGCGTTCGCGCACTTTACCTGTTGCAAAACCGATTTGGGAATCATCCATGGTGTATCTCCTGATCTCCCTAAAATTAGGATCAAATACACCGTTTTCCAAGGGTGCATTCACCTTTTGTTCTGTGAATACTGGGTGCTTGTCGTTTTGGAAAAAATCGATCATAACACATCCAAGATTTTAGGAGGATTTCATGCGCGCACGAATCTACAAACCTGCAAAAACCGCAATGTCATCAGGTACTGCGAAAACAAATCAGTGGGTGTTGGAATATTGTCAGGATTCAGCCCGCGAAATTGATCCATTGATGGGCTGGACGTCAAGCGGTGATACGCAATCACAGGTGAAACTGCGCTTTGATAGCAAAGAGGCGGCAGTGTCATACGCCAAAGAAATGGGGATTGAGGCAGATGTGACCGAGCCACAATCGCGCAAACAAAACATTCGCGCCCGCGGGTATGGTGAAAATTTCGCCACCGACCGCCGCGCCCCTTGGACCCACTAGATCCAATTGAAATGAAATGAAATTGCCACGCCATTGCGTGGCTTTTTTATTTGTATTTCCTGTAAACACGCGCTTCACTATGCGAAAGTTTGAAAGAGGTTTTTCATGCGTCATGGTGGTCAGATCCTTGTGGATCAATTGAAAATCCAAGGTGTGCGGCGGGTATTTTGCGTCCCGGGTGAAAGCTATCTTGCTGCGCTTGATGGATTATTCGAAAGTGGGATCGACACAATCGTTGGCCGCAATGAAGGCGGCGTTTCGATGATGGCCGAGGCGCATGCGAAATTAACGGGTGAGGTGGGTGTCGCCTTTGTCACCCGCGGCCCTGGGGCAACCAATGCATCCTCGGGGGTGCATGTCGCGTTTCAGGATAGCACGCCGATGATCCTATTCGTTGGACAGGTGGCCAGTGATCAACGGGATCGTGAAGCGTTCCAAGAGGTAGATTATCGTGCGATGTTTGCATCCTTGGCGAAATGGGTTGCCGAAATTGATCGCACGGATCGGATACCAGAATATATTTCGCATGCGTTTCATTTGGCGCAATCTGGGCGTCCGGGGCCCGTTGTTCTGGCTTTGCCAGAGGATATGCTATCGGGACAGGCCGATGTTGCCGATGTGACGCAGCCCGCAAAACCAGCGGAACAAACGGTTGCGCCATCTGCTGTTCAAGGCGTTTTGGACGATCTGGCCGCCGCAAAGAAACCGATGGTGATAGTCGGTGGCCCAAAATGGTCCGCGGAATGTGCCGCGTTGTTGGCAGATTTTGCAGAAACGACAGGTTTGCCAATTGGGACATCCTTCCGCAGTCAGGACTATATCGACAATCGCCATCCCAATTATGTTGGGGATGTTGGGATTGGACCAAACCCTGATTTGGCAAAACGCATTGATGATGCAGATGTTTTGTTGGTTCTGGGCGCACGGTTGGGGGAAATGACCACGGGCGGATATGCCATGTTAACACCTCCCACAACAAAGCAACGTTTGATACATGTACATGCCAACCCTGATGAAATTGGCCGTGTTTACGTTGCAGATCGCAGTGTTTGCTGTGATCCGAAAGCATTTTTGAAAACTGCACTGGATTTGGTGCCGGGATCAGTGGCCTATCCTCCAACGGCAGAACGCGCGTCTTATGAAGCATGGCAAACCCCCTTTGCCACTCCGGGGGATGTGAAGATGGAGCAGGTGATCACGCATCTCAGCGCGGTTATGCCAGCGGATGCGATTGTTACAAATGGCGCGGGGAATTATGCGGCGTGGTTGCATCGATATTACCGATACAAATCCTATCGCACACAGCTGGCCCCAACATCAGGGTCCATGGGCTACGGGCTTCCCGCCGCGGTGGCCGCAAAACTGGAACGCCCTGAGCAAGAGGTTGTGTGTCTGGCGGGTGATGGGTGTTTTCAAATGTGCATGCAGGAATTTGGCACGGCCGTTCAGTATGGCGCCAATATCATTGTGATCGTCTCAAACAATGGCGTTTATGGAACAATCCGTATGCATCAACAACGCAACTATCCCAATCGTCCATCGGGCACCGATATGATCAACCCTGATTTTGCCGCACTGGCCGCAGCCTATGGCGCACATGGTGAAAGGGTAATGACATCGGCAGAGTTTTCTGCGGCATTGGAACGCGCACGCGCATCTGGCAAACCCGCGATCATCGAATTGAAAACTGATCCTGCCGCGGTGTCGCATCGCACACCTGCCTAGGCCTGCGCTTTATTCGCTTGGCTTAACAGCGTCTGGATGCGCCGCCTGAAATGCAGGGTGTGCGGCACAGTTTTCGGCAATTCGCGCGAGATTTTTATGCGCGCTGACATCCACGCCCCAACGGTCCGCATTATACAGCTGTGGCATGATGCAGATGTCGATAAGGCCAGGCGCATCGCCATGCGCAAAGGCGGTTTGTGGACGCGTGTTCAGCATAGTTTCAACTGCCGCGAGGCCAGGTGCAATAAACCGTTGCATCCATTCAACACGAGTTTCGTCCCGTCCTGATTGTTGTACGGCGTAAGCGGCAACCGAAACATTGCACACGGGATGAATATCGACCGCAATGGCATGGGCAATCGAGCGTTCTTGTGCTGCAGATCTAGGATCAGATGAGATAAATCCCATGTCGCGTGTGTCATTTAGATATTCTAAAATAGCGAGCGATTGGGTCATCGAATGCCCATCGATTTCCAACACCGGCACCAATCCTTGTGGATTGCGGTTTAGATAGGCCTCTGTTTTATGTTCACCCTTTAACAGATCAACCGAAATGGATTGATACGAAATCCCCGCAAGGTTCATCGCAATCCGCAACCGATAGGATGCAGAAGAGCGCCAGTAATCATATAGAACAACATCCGTCATGATGCCTGCCCCGCAGTTTTTGCGGCATCGAGCGCCTGTTCCAATATGTTCATGTCCCCAATGTGATTGGACAGGACCAAGATTAGGCGTGCGTTTAACGCATCACTTTGCTCTTTGCTCAATCCCTCATGCGCGTTCAGAAGTTTTTCGTAAAAATCGTCGCCATTTGGGATATTTGGGGTCAGGATCAGGGTGCTCATTGTGTTTTTCCCAATGCGGTCGCCACTGCAATTTGTACGCGCGCTGCGTCGTATTCGGACCATCGTGCAACAATATGTTGGTCAGGACGAATGAGATAGACCGCACGTTCGGCCGTGCCAAGGAAGCGTTCGCCAAGCGTTTTGTTTGTCTCTGATGTTACGCTCAAATCAAGTTGGGCAATCTCAATACCCTCAATCTCTTGGGGCGATGGGGCATCGGTGTTCAGCGTCATTAGGATAAACCCCCCGCCAAGTTTGGACAGCAAGTAACCTTTGTCCAATGGCGCATCAGGGCAGGGCATGCCAGGTTGACTGCGCGCAGGGCCGCCCGTCAAGGCATCTTCACCCGTTAGGCTGTGTCCGACATAGTTGCATGGCATCGACAATCGACCCGAGTTCACCAATGGTCGGGCAAAGGCATGATGTTCAGACAAATCCAAAACCGCATTTCTAAACACGCGGCTGATATCAGATTTCGGTGTGATGAAATCCGTCGAGCGTGTCGAATTCATGATGTTTTCGTCGGCACCGTGAATGCGTTCACCATCATAGCTGTCCAGCAAGGTGTCGGGGGCAAGCCCCTTGATCACATGGGCCAATTTCCAACTTAGGTTATCCACATCTTGCAAACCACTATTTGCGCCGCGTGCGCCGAATGGGGACACCTGATGCGCGCTATCGCCTGCAAAGATAACATTGCCGTGGCGGAATTTTTCCATTCGACGACATTGGAACGTGTAAATACTGACCCATTCCAATTCAAATTTCACATCGTCACCCAACATCGCCTTTAGGCGTGGAATGACGCGGTCAGGTTGTTTTTCGGCATCTTTATCGACATCCCATCCCAGTTGAAGGTCGATCCTCCACACACCATCGGGCTGTTTGTGTAACAATGCCGATTGTCCGCGATTGAATGGTGGGTCAAACCAAAACCAACGTTCGGTCGGGAAATCCGCTTCCATCGTGACATCCGCGATTAGGAAGTTATCCTCGAATACACGACCCACAAAATCAAGCCCCATCATAGAGCGCGTTGGACTTCCTGCGCCATCACAGGCGATGACCCAATCTGCATGGATCGTATATTCGCCGTCGGGTGTCGTGACCGTAAGGGCCGAATAGGCGCCATGATCCTTGATCGCGCTCACACGGTTCTTGCCGCGAATATCAATCTTTGGAGTTTCCGAATTGATCTCTTGGACGCGTTCAACAAGGTATTGTTCAAAATAATACTGTTGCAGGTTGATGAACGCGGGGCGGGCGTGCCCGTCTTCGGCCAAAAGGTTAAATTCATAAACCTTGCGTTCATCAAAGAACACTTTGCCAAGGTTCCATTGAACCCCTTTGTCGACCAATTTGTCGCCAAATCCCAGTCGATCTGCAATTTCCAGAGTGCGTTTTGCAAAACAAATTGCGCGACTGCCAAAGCTGACCTTGTCGTTGTCATCCAATACGACAACATCAATTCCGTGTTGTGCCAGATCAATCGCCATGCCCAACCCAACGGGGCCTGCGCCAATCACCACAACACTGTGGTGTGCAGGGGCAGATGCGGTCTGATCGACAGATTGGTAATATGGATATAGTGGCGTTTCAAAGATTTTGTTCATCTTTTGCCTCCCCTAGCTTTGAAGGGCCTCCCACATGTCTAAATCACGTTGTGCTGTCCAAATGCGGGGCGTATCAATCCCGCGCGCTTCGTCGTAGGCGCGTGCCACGTTAAACGGCAAACAATGTTCGTAAATCGCATAGTCGGAGAATTTCGGATCACATTCCGCGCGGCAGGCATCCCATGCCTCTTTCAGGGAACCGTTTCGTGCCGCAACTTTGGCGACAGGGCGATAGGTGCTTTCGACGAAATCACGGGTGCTTTCGATTGCGCGGTTTACCATGTCCTGTCCAACCAACGCATCTCCGCGTCCCGGGGCGATTGCGTCAACCTCAAACGATTTGATGTTATCCAGTGTATCGCCCCAATCCGCGAAATGACCATCGCCGCAGTAGCAGGCGGAATGGTATTCAACGATGTCACCTGTAAACATAACGTTTTGATCAGGCACGTTGATGACGATATCGCCCGCTGTGTGTGCGCGTCCCAAATGCATTAAATCGACGCGACGGTTCCCAAGATAGACAGACATTGATCCATCAAATGTTGTCGTCGGCCATGTTAGTCCTGGAATGCTTTCGTGTCCTTCAAACAGACGTGGGAAGCGTTGGAATTCACTGTCCCAATCTTCTTGCCCGCGTTCCACAACCATGGCACGCGCCATATCTGACATGATGATCTGATCTGTATTAAACGCGGATGCGCCCAAAACGCGAACCGCGTGATAATGGGTTAGAACAACGTGTGAAATTGGTTTGTCTGTGACACTGCGAACGCATTCAATCACCTTATTGGCAAGGCGGGGTGTCGCCTGCGCCTCGACGATCATGACACTATCATCGCCAATGATCACACCAGAGTTTGGGTCGCCCTCAGCGGTAAAGGCGTAAAGGCCTTCACCGATTTCGGTAAAGCTGATTTTCTTTTCACTCATATCGCTTTGCGATGCGAAGGCTTTTGCCATGGGGCTCTCCTATTGGTTTTCGGTGGGCGTGATCGTGCCACGCCCGTTTAATGGTTTATCGTTCGTATGGATTTTCAAGGGCAGGCAGGACGCGTCCGACACAGGTGCCAAATCCGATGGTCAATGTTTCGCTACGTGCGGCACCTGACATCACGATTTGATCGTTATCTTCAAGGAAGCTTCGTGTTTCCCCGTTGTCCAATTCAATGGGGTTTTTTCCACCCCAGCTAAGTTCAAGCATACTGCCGCGCTGATGGGGCTCTGCGCCTGAAATTGTACCTGATCCCAACAAATCGCCTGGATTCATTGGGCATCCTGATGTTGTGTGATGCGCCAATTGCTGGGCAGAAGAATAGTACATCTCTTTATAATTGGTCTGGGTGATGATTTTCTTGCCACCTGATTTTGACAACAACCCCACCTCAAGCGAAATGTCATATAGCATTGGACCACAGTCCTTCAGGTGGTCCAGCAATTCCACTTCGCGCTCTGGGGTATCGACACGGAATGGCTCTAGTGCTGCCTTGGTGACGATCCATGGGCTGATGGATGTCGCAGTTGCCTTGGCCTGAAACGGGCCCAATGGCTGGTATTCCCAGGCCTGAATATCGCGGGCTGACCAATCGTTTAACAACACATACCCAAAGATTAGATCATCCGCCTCTTGGACCGTGATGGGTCCGTCAGATGGTAGGCCAACCACAGCCCCCAGTTCCAATTCAAAATCAAAACGACGGCATGGCGCGAATTCGGGTTGCGCGGCATCGGGTGCCTTTAGCTGACCCCATGGACGACGAATGTCTGTTCCACTAACCACAACCGAAGAGGCGCGGCCATTATAGCCAATCGGGATATGTAGCCAATTTGGTGGCAGTGCGTTTTCGGCACCACGGAACATGGTGCCCACGTTGGTTGCGTGATGACGCCCTGCGTAGAAATCGGTGTATTCACTGACCAAGAATGGCAAATGCATGGTCGCCTCAGATTGCGGCGTTAGCATATCAATCGCCCGACCCTGATGGGCGCTGGCATTTTTAAGGATCGCTGTGATCTGTTTGCGCAGTTTTTTCCACGCCTCTGGCCCCAATTCCATAACTTCGTTCCAAAAAGGAACGTCAAAAACAGGCCCTTCGTCGAGCTTGATCATGTCCGCTTCTTCCGCGGCCTGCAGATCAAGGATCATATCGCCAATCGCAACACCACAGCGTGGATCTGTGTCAGCTGTTGAAAACACGCCATAGGGAAGGTTGTTTAGTGGGAAAGGCGATTGGGGATCGTTTGCGGAGGCGACCCAACTGGTTAATAGTCTCATGGTGTATCTCTTTCTTGGCAGGATCTGCGTGAATTACTTGGTTCCGGGGGTGCCATCAAATTTCTTTTCGATATCAACCCAACAATCAATGTAATCGTCCTGAAGTGGTGCCTCTTTAGCGGCATAGGCCGTCAAATGCTGAGGAAAGCGCGTTTCGAACATGAAGGACATCGTGTTATCTAATTTTTGCGCCTGTAAATCCGCATTTGATGCGCCTTCAAATGCGTTCTTATCGGGACCGTGGGGCAGCATCATGTTGTGCAGGCTCATACCGCCTGGAATAAAACCCTTTGGCTTTGCATCATACTGACCATAAATATTTCCCATCAATTCGGACATGATGTTTTTGTGATACCACGGCGGGCGGAATGTATTTTCCGCAACCATCCAACGTTCGCGGAACAAAACAAAATCGATGTTTGCCGTGCCTTCAACACCCGATGGGGCGGTTAGGACCGTAAAGATGGATGGATCGGGGTGATCAAATAACACAGCACCAACGGGGCAGTATGTGCGCAAATCATATTTGCAGGGCGCGTAATTGCCATGCCACGCGACAACATCCAACGGGCTATGGCCGATATGCGTTTCATGGAATTGGCCGCACCATTTAATAACAACACGACTTGGAACTTCGCGATCCTCAAATGCGGCGACAGGGGATTTGAAATCGCGCCGATTGGCCAAACAGTTTGCGCCGATAGGACCACGTCCAGGCAGGGCGAATTTTTGACCATAGTTTTCGCACACAAATCCGCGCGCGGGCCCCTCTAACACCTCAACACGGTACAACATGCCGCGTGGGATGATTGCGATTTCCTTTGGTTCTAGGTCAATGATCCCCAGTTCCGTGCAAAATCTTAGGCGCCCTTCTTGGGGGACAATCAATAGTTCACTGTCCGCGGAATAGAAATATTCGTCCACCATCGACGCCGTTACCAAATAGATATGGCTTGCCATGCCGACCTGAGTATTCACGTCGCCTGCGGTGGTCATGGTGCGCATCCCTGTAAGCCATGTTAGGCGTTCGGATGCATGCGGGACAGGATCCCAACGATATTGACCGAGCGACACAACATCTGGGTCGATATGCGGTGCGGATTTCCAATATGGCAGATCAATTTTTTCATACCGATGTGAATGTTTCACAGAGGGACGAATGCGGTAGCACCAAGTGCGTTCATTTTGATGGCTGGGCGCTGTGAACGCTGTTCCAGAGAGTTGTTCGCCATATAGTCCATAATTACATTTTTGCGGGCTGTTTTGACCCTGCGGGAGCGCGCCTGGCAAGGCTTCGGTCTCAAAGTCATTGCCGAAACCGGGCATGTATCCTTCGGTAATCCCATCATGTGACGGGGCTTGGACAAAGCTATGTGGAAACGTGGGGCGATTCATTTCGATGCTCCTCTACCGCGTGAATTGAAAATCTGGTAATAGTTGAAAATGTAACTAACAACCCCTTATATTGAAAAAATGACACAGAAAGATGACTTCGATTTACGCGAATTCTTGCCCTATCTTTTGAACCAAGCGGCTGAGATCAGCAGTCAGTCGTTCCAGCGGACATATAAGGGGCGATATGGTATGTTGCGCACGGAATGGCGGGTGTTGTTTCATCTGGCAATCTATGAACGGATGACGGCCAAAGACATCTGTGAAAAGGCGATCATGCACAAAACCAAGGTCAGCCGCGCGGTGCAGCGTTTAGAGCAGCGGCGGTATTTGCAACGCAAACCCGATGAAAAAGATCGGCGCCACGAGTGGCTGACGCTCACGTCGCAGGGACGCGCAGTTTACGAAGATTTACGCGCCCATGCACAGCAGCATGACCAAGTATTGATGCAAAAACTAAGTACAGAGGAAATCACGGTCCTGCGTCGCGCCTTAAACGCGCTTAGCCAGCCCTAGAATTTCGCAGTTACGTTTGGCAAATCCAGTGTTTTCAGCAATTCACGCAGTTCTTGGCGCGCCGCGATATTGGAAATGTTCAACTGTTTGACGCCAACATCCTTTAGGTCCAGCAGGGTCAGACCACGTGGGAACAATTCACGGAAAATGACACGTTCATTAAATCCTGGTCCAACGCGGAACCCGATCCGCTTGGCCAGTTTATCCAATGCCCGCTCCATCTTTAGCTTATTGACCATTTGTTGCGCCCCTACACGGTTGCGCACCACGATCCAGTCGATGGGTTTCAGGCCTGCTTGGGCACGCAATTGACGGGCGTGCCACACCATCTCGGAATAAACGGATGGTCCCTCAATCTTTTCGCCATCTGAACTGACGTGGGCCAGTAGATCAAAATCGACAAAACTGTCGTTCAACGGCGTGATCAACGTATCCGCCAATGAATGCGCAACTTGGCTGAGGCGGGTGTGTGAACCTGGGCAATCAATTAGAATAAAATCGCTGTTTGGATCGGCTTTGGCCACTGCGGCAGATAGGCGGTGATCATAGATATTTTCACCATCTGGAATTTGTGATTTGTCGATGTCAGGTAATGGGAAATACGTGGGCGAGGGCAAATCCATTCCCGTTTCGGCAAGGTGTTTTTGTCGATTAAGAAGATACCGTGCAAAGCTTTGTTGACGCAGGTCCAGATCAATCGCACCAACGCGGTGTCCCATTCGTGCCAGTGCCGTGGCAATATGCATCGTGACGGTGGATTTACCTGCGCCACCTTTTTCGTTTCCCACCACAATTATATGGGCCATTTCCGCATCCCCTAGCGTTTACCTGTTTCTATATCGAAAGGATTTACAAAGCAAAAGTCTATATCCCCACACTGGCGTTAATTCTGATCCAACATATTTGGCGTGTCTGATTTAATTTCTTCGAAATCAAAGTTATCCAAACGACGCGCGCGTTTGCCCGCCTTATCTGCGCTTATTTTGATTTCGGTAATATCCTTGGCCGCTTGGGCAAAATGGCGATCTAGGTTTTCAACACGCGTGCCCAACCGATCCACATCCTGATACAGCAACCCTAATTCCCGACGAATGGCGCCTGCCTGCTCACGCATGCGCGCGTCCTTTAATATGGCTCGCATGGTGTTCAAGGTCGCCATGCAGGTAGTGGGTGATACAATCCAAACACGGGCAGAGAACCCCTCGCGCACCAATTCCGAAAAATTGGCATGCAATTCCGCATAAACCGCCTCCGATGGTAGAAACATCAATGCACCGTCTGCGGTTTCACCCTCTATGATATATTTTTCCGAAATATCTTTGATGTGCTTTTTGACCGCTGTCCGTAATTGACGCGCGGCTTCGTTCAATTCCCAATCGGTGGTCGCATTGCGCAGTGCTTCATAGGGTTCCAGCGGAAACTTACTGTCAATCACAATGGGACCCGGGGGGTTTGGCAGATGGATCAAACAGTCCGCGCGTCGCCCGTTGGAAAGCGTGGCCTGTAACGTGTAACTGTCCGAAGGGAGCGCCTTGGACACAATATCATTCAATTGAATTTCGCCAAAGGCACCGCGGGTCTGTTTGTTCGACAAAATATCCTGAAGCGATAAAACATCGCCCGAAAGTTTCGTGATGTTTTCTTGTGCCTTATCAATCGCGGTCAGACGTTGTTGCAATTCACCCAATGAATGGGCCGTTCGACGGGCGGAGCCTTGCAAATTTTCGTTCATTTGCAGTTGCACATCGGCCAATCGTTTTTCCATCAATTGCAACATGCTGGTTTGCTGTTTTGCCTGTGCCTCTGACACGTGATGCAGACCGCCCGCCAACCTCTCTTGGCCTTCGCCAAGTGCCTGAACGCGCTGTCCCAAGGCATTCATCTGATAGCTCAACGGTTCAGCCGCCTTGGTAAGGCGCGAAACTGCACGCAGCGATAGCAACAAAAGCAACAAAATAATCAGCCCTGCGCCAATGATCAGTTGTGTGGTTGGGTCATTGAAATCGAGGGGCATTAAGTTCGTCCAAATAGGCGTTCAATATCGCTAAGTTTGAGTTCCACATAGGTGGGGCGGCCGTGATTGCATTGGCCTGAATGGGGTGTCGCCTCCATCTCGCGTAATAGGGCGTTCATTTCTTCGGCGCGCATGCGCCGGCCTGATCGGATTGATCCGTGGCAGGCCATGCGGGACAAAATCGCCTCGATCCGTTCTTGGATCAATTGGCTGCTGCCCCAGTCCGATATTTCGTCCAAAAGGTCCAAAATCAAATCCTTGGCATTGACTTCGCCCAAAATCGCAGGGGTTTCACGCACGGCGATGGCCCCATTTCCAAAGGATTCGATGCCCAGCCCGAAACGGCCAAAGTCATCCGCCAATTCCAATAACATCGCGCGATCCCCAGCGGAAAGTTCAATGATTTCGGGGATCAACAAGGCTTGGGCCGCAACGCCGCGTTCGGCCATTTGATACTTCAAACGCTCATATACCAGCCGTTCATGCGCAGCGTGTTGGTCGACAATAACAATGCCATCCTGCGTTTGTGCGATGATATAGTTTTCATGAACTTGTCCACGCGCCGCCCCCAGCGGGTGATCTGTTTGCTGCGGGTCTTGGGCGGGTTCGATCACAGGATCGTCAATGCGGGCAGATGGCGCGGGGGCCTCTGCAAAGCCAAAGCTTTCGGGTGCTTGTGCCTGATAACTGACGTTACGCAACGCGGCACTGGGGCGGTCCATTTGATAGATCGGCTGATGCGGCGTCTCGGGGCGCATTGCACCCAATGTTGCGCCCGCAACCGTGGTCGAGGCGCGGTGTCCCGCCTCGCCCAGTGCTTGGCGCAGGGCTGATATAATCAGTCCGCGCACCAAGCCCGGTTCGCGAAAGCGCACCTCGGATTTGGCGGGATGCACGTTCACATCAACAAGGTGTGGATCGCAATCCACAAACAAGGCAACAGCTGGGTGTCGATCACGCGATAGGAAATCCGCATAGGCACCGCGCAGTGCCCCGATCAACAGTTTATCGCGCACAGGGCGCCCGTTCACAAAGAAATACTGCATCACCGCAGCCCCGCGTGAAAACGTTGGTAAAGCCGCATAACCAGACAGATGAAAACCGTCACGCTCTGCATCAATCTTTAGGGTGTTTTCAGCAAATTCAGCCCCCAAAATTTTTGCCAATCTTCTATGTAGCGCATCAAACAAATCACCCGTTTCTGGATCAACGCGAAACACGGATCGTGATCCGCCATTTGATACATCGCGCAAATGGAACCCGATTGAGGGTTCTGCCATGGCCAAACGTTTGATAATATCCGTGATCGCCTGCGCCTCTGCCCGATCTGTGCGCAGGAATTTTAGACGCGCGGGGGTTGCGTAAAACAAATCACGCAATTCGATCACTGTTCCTTTGCTGAGCGCTGCGGGTTTAACAGGGCCCATGTCACCCCCCGCGACAGTGATTTCCGCGCCATCCTGACCCGCGGCGCGCGAAGAAATCGACAACCGACCAACCGCACCCAAGGATGGCAGCGCTTCGCCGCGGAACCCGAAACTGTGGATGTTTAGCAAATCAGAACCATCAATTTTTGATGTCGCATGACGGGATAAGGCAAGCGGCAGATCCGCCGCACTCATCCCGCAGCCATCGTCCCCCACACGGATCAGCGTTTTACCCCCATCCGCGATATCAATGGTGACGCGCTGCGCCCCTGCATCAATGGCATTTTCAACCAATTCCTTCACGGCAGACGCGGGTCGTTCCACCACTTCACCAGCGGCAATTCGGTTAATTGCCGCGTCATCCAGTTGCCGAATAACGGGGCGATCGTGGCCTATGTTGGGGTTGTGTGAATTCATACCACAAATCCTAGCACGGATTGGGACGATTCTGCCATGGTGGAAATGTGTTGAATTTTGGGGTCACGTTGCGTTCCAAACCCGCATTTGCACTGGACACATCTGCAGCGCACCACTTTATTAATCACAGTAGGAGGAGAGTCACATGTATACAGTCGTTGGATCACGCACAAACCGCACATTTCGCGTTTTATGGGCGTTGGAAGAATTGGGAATTGAATACGATCATAAACCCTATTCCGTGCGGTCACCAGAGGCGATGGAACACAGCCCTACGCGTAAATTACCTGCCCTGATTGCCGAGGGTGAGGTGATCACCGACAGCGCGGCAATCATCACATTTTTGGCGGATCGCCATGGGGGATTAACCTTTCCTGCAGGATCGATTCAACGCGCAAAACAGGACGCATTGTTGCACCGTGTCAATGATGAAATTGATGCGGTTTTATGGACCGCTGCCCGTCATAGTTTCATCCTGCCTGAGGCAGAACGGGTGCCCGCCGTGAAAGACAGCCTGAAATTGGAATTCGCACGATCCTTGGATCGCCTGATGGAACAAATCGATGGCCCCTACCTGATGGGGGACACGATGACCATTCCCGACATCATTTTGGTGCATTGTGGCGGTTGGGCATATAACGCCAAATTCCCGCTCGAGAATGAGGCATTCAAAGCCTACACAAAACGCCTGCGCGAACGTGATGCGTTCAAGCGTGCCGCGGCCTTGCCTTAGATCACGTGTCACTATGTACGCTGCGCATATTGTGCGGCGTGCAACCCTGCCCAACGGCCTGTTGCCAAACAGGCTGTGATCAAATAGCCGCCCGTCGGTGCCTCCCAATCAATCATTTCACCCGCACAAAAAATGCCGGGACGATCCATTAACATAAGACCTGCGTCCAATCGGATCCACGGGATGCCACCCGCTGTCGAAATCGCCTCATCCATGGGGCGGGGTTCAAGGGTTTTAATGAACAGGCATTTCACCATTTTGGCCAGTGCTTTGGCATCTTGCGGCAGTTGCGGTGTAAGCTCGCGCATCAATGCGATCTTGATCGGGTCAAGCTTTAGGGCCTTACGCAGATGGTTTGTCTGACTGTCCTTGCCCCGGGGTTTTGATAGAGCGGTTTCGACTCGGTCGACTGTCCAATCGGGCCTTAGATCAATTGTTAATGGAACACCTGTGCGCAAGGTGCGGCTGACGGAATAGATGCCGCCGCCTTCGATGCCATTGCGCGATACAATGATTTCCCCGCGTGATATCATGTCGCCAGCGCGAAGCGTAAGATTCTTGATCGGTGTGCCAAAGAATTTGGTCATGTGATTTGACCAGTCCATCGCAAAGGCGCAGTTTGCAGGTTGGAACGGGGTGATTGGGCCGAACTGTTCGACCCATGCCCCATCTGATCCCAAACGCGCCCAACTTGCGCCGCCCATGGCCAATACGACGACATCGGCGATGATATTTTTGGCACCGTCAGGTGTTTGAAATTGCGCATTATTTTCGCTTAAGCCTGACAGTTTCCAATTCGTCCTTAGGCGAACACCCGCATCCAACAACCGTGCAATCCATGCGCGTAATAGGGGGGATGCCTTCATCACCTTGGGAAAGACGCGTCTTGATGTGCCGACAAAGATTTGTTGACCCAACTTTTCTGTCCACTCTTTCACCTCTTGCGGGCCAAAGGATGCAATCATCGGGTCAAGGTGCGTTCGGGCGTCGTAATAATGGGGCAAAAATGCAGAAACGGGTTCGTCCATGGTTAGGTTCAAACCCGATTTTCCCGCCATCAAAAATTTACGACCCAAGGTCGGCTTTGCCTCGGCGATGGTTACGGACAGCCCCGCCTTGATCAACTGCTCAGCAGCCATCAAACCCGCGGGACCACCCCCAATCACCAATGCTTTTTTTGTCATTCCTCAGGTATATCCGGCATATTTTTGAACTCGCCCACGCGATGTGGGTATGGGATTTTAATATCGTTTTCTTTCAACGTGTTCCAGATTATAAAAAGAACATCAGGATTATATTTGTTTTTGCCGTCATCAATCCCAATGACCCAAAATTCGACGGCAAAATTGATGCCATTTTCCTCGAAACCGCGCAGTTCGCAATCAGGCGGAAATGGATCGTCTAGGGCCTCTGGGTGTTTGGAAACAGCGACCTCAACCAGGGCAGGGACCAAATTTATGTCTGTGTCATAACTGACGGAAAAATCTGCTTCATGCCGGTTTACGTTGCCTTGATCCGAATAATTGACAACACGGGTCGTGATGAAATCTTCGTTTGGGACAACGATCCAACGTCCGTCATATGTCTCAAGGATCATGGAACGCGCAGTGGTTTTAATGATTGTGCCTGCTTCTCCGCCGTCTAGTTCGACATAGTCCCCAACGGTTGCCTGCCCCTCTAACAAGAGGATCACGCCCGAGATAAAGTTTGATGCAATCTTCTGCAAACCAAAGCCAAGGCCAACACTAACCGCGCACCCCCAGTACGGCAAGCGAGGTCAGGGAAATCCCCATGATGTTCATCAGGATCAAAAACGCCGCGCCGAAAATGGCAATCTCGGTTGCCATGCTGGCCAGCTGGCGGGTGGCATTTCTTCTTGTTTATTGATAAAGTCCGAGGATTGATCGTTTGACCAACGGCCCAATCAAAAAATGACGCCACCTACGACAAAGAACTGGATTAGCCACAGCAGATTAAAGGATAGGTTCGCCAGTGGAACAACGGTCGCCTCAAGCCTTGCTGCGACCATATCCAACAGACCCAACGCATAAAGCGCACCCACAGGGATCAGCACGAAATTTCCCGATAATTACAATAATTTATCGGTCAACATATCCTGTGAGAAACTGCGGATCGCTAGGAATAAAAACACCTGTTTGCCAAAGGCGATGACGGCGCCAGATCCAAAAATTGAACGGGTTAGGGTTTCACCAATGCCTGTAAAGGCATAGGCCAACAGAGGCATCGAAAGGGGCAAAAACATCAATATAAAAAGGCGTATTTGCGCAATGACCGATGTTGATCCGTCCTGTGGTGTTAGAATGCGGGTGATGATTGGGTTCATCTTTTTTTTGTGGCAAATACGGCCCCATAATAGGCCAGAACCGATAAGATAAACTGAGACCACGCCGCAGGGCTTAGCGACCATGCCGAGGCAATATCCCACCCCTGCACAGCCAATGAAAACGCCCGCTGAACGATCGGGGGCATCTGATCGAATTCCATATTTTACATCCCTTGATTCCGCACTTAAATCGTATTTTGATAGCAAAATAAGGGGTTTGACAATGAGGCAATTGAGATGAGCGATCCAGTGTGTCCCTTATGTGAACGCTCAATTCCACCAGATGCACCGCAAAGTTTGCATCATCTGATCCCCAAACTTAAGGGTGGAAAAGGCGGTCCAACGATCCTGATCCATCACATTTGTCACAAAGAAATTCATGCCACATTGAGCGAGGCAGAGCTTGCCCGATCTTACGCATCAGTGGATGCATTGCGTGCGCATCCACGCCTAGCAAAGTTTTTTTTAAATGGGTCGCAAAACGTCCGCCGCAGTTTTTGTCAAAGACCACTGGCGGGCGTCGAAAACGATAAAATCCGCATATGTTTGACGTCGGTAAAACGTCGGTATCACGTCGGTGCGAAAGTTAACGAAATGCTAATCAGCACTGGGATCAAACCGCCCCAATCATCCCCTTGATCCCTGCACAATGTTCTGGGGTTGCAGCCGCGCTATCGGTCATCAGGGAATGGGCATGATCCAGCAAATCAGCAGGATCAACGATGCGATCAATCAAGCCAATAGATAGTGCTTCCTCCGCCAAAATTTTCTCACCACCCATCAGGATCATTTTGGCGCGTGCGGGACCAATGAGGGCGCGCATCCGCATTGGGTCGCTGGGTTGTGGCAGATAGCCAAGCTTCATCACGGGGTAAAAGAATTTCGCACTTTCCGCCGCTATCCGCATATCGCAAGCCAGTGCCATGCCCATTGCACCACCGGCAAGCGTGCCGTTTAGGGCGGCAATGCTCATACAGGGCAGATCAGCGATGGCACCTGACAATTCCTCCCACAATGGTGATGTGGCAAGGCCTGCGCGCGCCGCATCCAAATCGGCCCCTGCGGAAAAAACCTTACCCTCGCCCGTCAGGATTAAACCACGTGCATCTTTTGCATCGCGGGCGGTGTCGCGCAAATCAATCAACATTTGTTCGGTCAGGGCGTTTGCCTTATCTGGTCTGTTCAGGGTGACTACCCAGACAGGATTGGTTTTATCAACATTGATCATGCAACACCTATTGCCTTGCGCAGGTCAGGATTGCGCAGCGCCAATTCCTGTCCCGCAAATTGTTTCGCGTTTTCACACATATATACCATCGCCTTGGCGGGCCAAGAGGGGGGGACGTGATCGCTCCAGTCCAATTCACTCACGGGGTTCATGCCGCTGGCCTTGATGTCACGCTGCATCTGCGTGGCGACCGTGCCAGGCGATAGACCCATGGATGAAATTCCATGTCCGCCATATTCCAGATGCAAACTGCGGGTCATCATGGCAGCCGCTGCTTTAGAGGCGCAATAGGCGCTCCACCCTTCCAATGGGTTATGCGCGGCCCCCGAACTGACGGTAAGGATAATACCTTCGCCCGATTTCATCATATGGGGTAAGGCCGCTTTGGCCGCGTAAAACACCCCTTTGACATTAATGTCGATCAATTTGGACCATGCGTCGATGTCCGCATCCTCGACCCGCGCAATGGGATGCAGGGCCGCGGCATTGTTGATGACAACATCCAGCCCCCCAAAATGCGCAACGGTTTGATCAATCAGGGCCGTCACAAATGCGGGGTCCGCGATATCCCCCGCAATGGCCTGCGCTTGATCGCCAAAGGGGGCAGCGATGCGATCAATATCGACCTTTGACCGCGCGGTTAACACAACTTTGGCACCTGTATCGGTAAATTCGGCAACGCTTGCTTCGCCAATCCCGCGACTGGCGCCTGTGATCAAAACGGTTTTTCCTGATAAATCCATTACATAATCCTTGGTCAATATGGCTCTGCCGACCATGGCACAGGGCGGGAAAACCATGCAACCCCTTGAACAATGCGATGAACTGCCACAAGTTTAACTCAACTACGAAAGAAGGATTTTTCATGTTTCAACGATCAATTACATATACCGCTCTGTTGGCTGGGCTATTTGGTGCATCGGCCGCAGTTGCCGATTTAACGGCAGATCGCGTATGGGAACAGACCATTGATTTGATCGAAGAGGCAGGGGGGTCCATTACCGCACTTGCTACACGGGATGGTGACAACCTGAACATTTCAAATGTGCGGTTTACGTTTGATATTCCTGATACCGACGAAACGGTTATCGTGTCGATGGACGGTTGGTCCCTGTTGGAAAAGGGTGGCAAAGTTCATGTTGATCAACCCGATTATCAAGAAATCGTTGTAAAAGTTGCGGGCCAAGACGACGTGACCGCGCGCTTGGGCTATTCGGTACGCGAAGATATGGGCGTTTATTCCGAGGTCGAGGATACATTGATCCAAACCTGGGACATCGCAAGTGCAGAGGTCAAATTGATCGAATTGATCGCACCTGATTATGATCCGGCAGAGGCGACCGTTGAATTTGTTCTGAGCATGAATGACGCCATGTCGAACATGATGTACATGGGCAATGGGCATCAACAATCTGTTCAATCCTTGGGTGAAATGGCCTTTGATATGACAATAATCGCACCTGCCGATGATGTTGACCTGACGGCATCTGCCAAGATGCGGGGCCTGATGAGCGAGGCGTTTCAAAGCGTTAATTTCAATGGCACACCCGATAAAATTCTGGCTGAGTTAAAGGCGGGTGGCGGATTGCGCGCCACATCATCCTTGGACGGGATGGAATTTAAAATGGATGGCAAGGCCGAGGGCGAAGTGTTTGATGTCAGCTTTGTCGCCGATAAAACCGCGTCCAGTATGAACATTGACAATGGGAATGCGTCCGTCAGCGCCGACATCAACGATATTGCCTTTAACGCCTTTGTCCCTGCGGAAATTCCGCTGCCCCTGTCAGGTGGAATTGAAAAAATTGCCTATGACATTGATATCCCGCTTGCCGCCGCACCAGAGGTGCAACAGGTGCATTTTGGTATGGAATATTTGGGTCTGGGGATTTCGGACACGATCTGGGCGATGTTTGATCCCACAGGTCAGTTGGATCGCGCACCCATTGATTTGATTGTTGATCTAAGTGCAGGTGTGCGTTTGGACCGCGATTTGATTGATCCCAATATCGAAGATTTGATGGAACAGGATCCGACACAGTTTGGATCCATCGAAAGCTTTGGTTTGAATGAGCTGTTGGTGTCTGCGCTGGGCGCTGTGGCTAATGGATCGGGTGATTTCACCTTTGATATGAACGATTTGCAGACATTTGACGGTATGCCCCGCCCCGAGGGCGAAGCAAGCATTGTGGTGAGCGGATTGAATTCCGTCTTTGATCAATTGATCGAGGCAGGATTGTTGCAACCCGATCAATTGATGCCGATCCGCATGGGATTGGGCATGGGGTTTGTGGCCACTGGTGAAGACGAATTGACATCCGAGGTTGAGGTGCGTTCAAACGGCGGCGTTTACGTCAACGGTCAACGCATGCGCTAGGGCGTCAATCACGCAGCGCGGGCAGGCCCACGCCTGTCGCCTCAAAACCGCCATCAACCGCCACAACCTGTCCTGTGACATAGGACGCCTTGGGCGAGCAGAGGAAATAAATCACCTCTGCCAACTCCAGTTCGCTGCCATAGCGGTTAAGCGGTACAGCATCATGATAGGCCTGAATGATTTCTGGCGTATGAACGGCAATCGACAGTTTGGTTTTCACAGGGCCCGGGGCGACACAGTTCACGCGTATTCCGTATTCGCCCAATTCACAGGCCTGCTGCTTGGTCAAATGCGCAACGGCGGCCTTGGATGTGCCATAGGCCACCCGCAAGGTCGATGCGCGCAGGCCCGAGATTGAAGCGATGTTCAAAATTGCCCCTTGGGTTTCCTTTAGCATCGGGGTTAGGGCCTGTGTCATGTAAAAGACGCCGTCCAAATTCGTTTCCATCACACGGCGCCATTTGGATTGATCATGCTCCTCAATCGGACCAAAATCCGCAACCCCTGCATTGTTCACCAAGGCGTCCAATCGCCCGTGTTCGGACAAAATACGCGCGGCGATTTCACCGCCTGCCTGTGGGTTTGACACATCGTACAGATACGCGCTGGTGTTTTCCAACGCCTGATGGGTTTCCATCAAGGCCTCATCATCCCGATCAAGCAGAATTGCGTGATATCCGTTTTCCAAAAATAACTCGGTGGTTGCCTTGCCGATGCCGCGGGCGGCTCCCGTGATAAGTGCAACTTTTTCCATATCCGTCCTCATGCGTTTTCTCCACATTTCGCGAATTTTCCCAGAATGAAAAGTACAAAAACGCAGCGGTGTTTTTGACGCATGATCACCAAAGGGGGTCCGATCATGCGAAAAACCCACGCGCGACTGCTTGCTTTCGCAGGGGTGAAACATTACCTCTTGGCCAGTGATAATGAGGATGCCATGACCCGAACCCCAAATTCCCTGTCTGATTTGACCCAACATATGCTGGACGCTGCCAAGGCGGCCGGCGCAGATCAGGCGGATGCCGTCGCGGCCCAAGGCACCTCTGTTTCAATTGATGTGCGAAATGGCGCGTTAGAACATGCCGAACGTTCAGAAGGGGTTGATATTGGATTGCGTGTCTTTATCGGACAGCGCAGCGCCATTGTTTCGGGGTCAGACGTGCGTCCCGACACAATCGCAACTATGGCAGAACGTGCCGTTGCAATGGCCAAAGAGGCACCGGAAGATCCCTATACAGGGTTGGCAGACGCATCAGAGTTATTCCAAGCGCATGATACGTTAAATTTGGAAATGGCCGATGACACGCCAGAACCCACAGCCGCCGAATTGGAAGAGGATGCACGCCGCGCCGAGGCAGCTGCAATGGCTGTTGCAGGCGTCACACAAATAGATGCCGCTGCCGCGGGATATTCCGCATCGGATGTTTTCATGGCGACAAGTAATGGGTTTGCAGGGGGCGTTGCCTACACAGGGCGATCCACCTCTGCGGTTGCAATTGCAGGCGAAGGCACGGGGATGGAGCGGGATTATGACGCGGATACCCGCATTTTTCAGGCCGACTTGCGCAGCCCAGAAGAAATTGGCGCACAGGCCGGTGCGCGTGCGGTGGAACGCCTGAACCCGCAAAAACCAAAGACGGGCAGCTACCCAATCATTTTTGATGAACGCATTTCATCCTCGTTAATCGGACATCTATTGGCCGCAACCAATGGCGCGATGATTGCGCGTGGATCAAGTTGGGCCAAGGATTTGTTGGGTGAACAGGTTTTGCCCAACGGGTTGTCATTGATCGAAGACCCCCACCGCCCGCGCGTCAACGGATCACGCGCCTTTGATGGGGAAGGTTTGGCAACATCAAAACGTGTGATCGTGGATAATGGCGTTTTGACAGGCTGGACATTGGATTTGGCAAGCGCGCGAAAACTGGGGCTGCAAAGCACAGGGAACGCCACGCGTGGTGTGTCCTCGGCACCCTCTCCGTCCTCTTGGAATGTATCGCTGACCAGAGGTCAGAAAACCAAAGAAGACCTGATGCGTGATATGGGGCGCGGTCTATTGATCACTTCGATGATTGGATCGACGATCAACCCGAATACGGGGGATTACTCGCGTGGCGCATCGGGGTTTTGGATTGAAAATGGTGAAATCGCCTATGCCGTTAGCGAACTGACTGTCGCGGGGAATTTGCGTGATATGTTGAAACGCATCGTACCCGCAAATGATGCACGGACGTATTTGTCGCGTGTTGTTCCATCGCTGTTGATTGAGGGCATGACGCTTGCCGGTAGCTGATCTCATCCTACTGGAGCAGGCGGCACGCAAGGCAGGCGAATTGGCCCTGACCTATTGGGGTGGATCGTTTCAGCATTGGGATAAACCCGAGGATGCAGGCCCCGTGACCGAGGCCGATTTGGCCGTAAACGACCTGTTGCACGATATGCTGATGGGCGCGCGACCAACCTATGGGTGGTTATCAGAAGAGACCCAAGATGATGCCACGCGTTTAACCAAAGAAAGATGTTTTATCATTGATCCCATCGACGGAACACGCAGTTTCATGGAGGGTGAAAAAACGTGGTCGCATTCCATCGCCGTTGTCGAAAACGGACAGGTGATTGCAGGTGTTGTGTATCTGCCTGCAACAAATGTTATGTATCGTGCGGCACGCGGCGCTGGGGCATTTGTTGGGGATACCCGGATGCAGGTGCAGGGCGTAGATCGTGTTGAAAACGCACGTATTTTGGCAAATCGCGCTGTTATGGCCTCTGGTCATTGGCTGAGTGGGTCGGCGCCTGACTTTGATCGGCATCACCGTCCATCCCTTGCTTATCGCATGGCTGCGGTGGCAGAGGGCAAATTCGATGGGATGATCACCCTACGCCCCACATGGGAATGGGATGTGGCGGCAGGTGTGCTTATGGTGGAGGAAGCGGGTGGCGTTGTCTGTGATCGCACGGGAAACGTAGTAGAGTTCAACAACCCGACACCCCAATCCAAAGGATTGATCGCCACAGCAAAAACGCTGCGCGATCAATTCCTTGAAAAGCTGAATCGTCGTTAGATTTTAAAGAACGGCTGCAAAGCGCGGTAGAAGACGCTGGTAAAGCGGATCGGCGCTTCTGTCACTGCCAAGCAAACACAATCTTCGCCCATGTCCGCGATGGGGGTATGTTCAACCGAGTCATCTGTGATTTCAATGTCACCCGCACGGTAATGACCTGTCTCATCCTTGAACGCGCCACGTAGGACAAGCGTCAGTTCCATACCTGAATGTCCGTGATCAGGTGCGGATTGTCCCGCAGGGATGTACAGCAATCGTGCCGTTGCATCGCCCCCGGCTAGAATGATTTTTTGTTTAATGCCACCACCAAGGGCGCGCCATTCCACATCATCCAGAGACCCACCAATATATCCCGCCAAGACAGAGGGGATATCATTTGCTGGTTTTGGTCGCTGGATTGACTGTTTTCCAACCATCGCCATGGTTTTGGCAAATGCATCGTCGTTCATGGTGACGGGAGATTGATCCTCCATCACTTGTCCGCCGACTGCGTCAAAGCTTTCGAGTGTTGCGCGGCATTCATCGCACATACTGATGTGCGTCGCGATCGCGAGTGAAAAGGCCTCGGGCAGGGTGCCCGCCGAATAGGCCATCAAAAGTGCGTCATCAATATGATGTGTAATCGGTTGCGGTGTCATTATCAGCTCATTGCGTGTCTCAGCTTCTCCAACGCCAATCTAATGCGCGATTTGATTGTGCCAAGGGGAAGCCCGGTTTCATCTGCAAGTTCTCGGTGGCTTAGGTCGCCAAAATAGGCGCGCTCGATCAACTTGCGCTGCTTTTCTGGGAGTTCGGCAAGTGCGCGACCCAGTCTGTCTGTTTCCTGTTGTAGTGCGATCACATCTGTCTGATCAGGTTCGTGATCTGGTCCCCAAGGGAGTTCGTCCGGCTCTGGGCGGGACGCTTTCCGAAGGGCGTCAATTTTCTTATTTCGTGCAATCGTAAAGATCCAGGTGGCCGCACTGGCACGGGTTGGATCAAAGAGATGTGCTTTGTTCCAAACGGTTACCATGACTTCTTGTGCGCATTCTTCGGCCAAATTTGTGTCTGCTCCCGACTTAAGAAGGAAGGACTTTATACGAGGTGCAAAATGTCCGAATAGGGCTTCAAACGCTGCGACATCGTGTGTTGATTTTATCGCCTCAAGGTATGAACCCCATTGATCGGCGGTCTTTATAGTCACTGGATCAGCTTTGTCTTTTAGGTCTTCTGATACGACTCTATCATCCATCGCCGAATTTAGCGAGGAATCCTTTTCCAAAGTCTGTATCCCAATCATGCCCATAGACTGTATACGGCGCGTGATTGGTTCTGGATCAATGCGTTATCTTATTTTTTGATCGTCAGTTGCATGTGGTCCATCAACTGTTTCAAATCATCCACCTGTCGATCCAACCCGCTGTTCACCGTACGCATGCGATCACTCATATCGCGGGACGCGTTACTTTGTTGATGCACGGCTGTTACGATGTGATCAGACGCGGCAAGCACGTGTTGAAAACTTTCGCGTACGGACTCAATTGTGCGCTGTAATCCACCGACGGAACGTTGAATTTCTTCGACTTTCATTGCCACATCGCGGGCGCCGGTTTCGGTGCCTTCGGCCAATTGACGAACTTCGTCGGCAACCACGGTGAACCCTTTGCCCGCCTCACCCGCGCGGGCAGCTTCGATTGCCGCGTTGACGGCCAGAAGTTTGATTTTGTCTACAATTCCCGTAATGATTAACAGGAATGATCCGATCTCTTCCGACGCGGTTGCAACCGAATGCATTGGTTCTGCCGCGCTGTCAGCGCGCTCAGACGCGGTCCGCGCGTAGTTCGAGCTTTCGTCCACGTTCTTAGAAATATTGCTGATCGAACTGTCCATCTGATCAACGGCCGTGGCAACAGATTGCAAGTCATCCGACACAAGCGACATTCGGTGCGAAAATTCGTGCGACTGATCCAGAACATATTGCGAGGCTTCCACACAGCGCTCTTCTAGTACCTCATAATAGATATCCAAAACGCGCGAAAAGTCGCGGAAAATGACGGGGTGATTTCCTGTATTTTGTCGGCGCAAACAGAATATTTAGTCAACATTCCAGAGGCCAAGATGCGCTGAACCAAGCGTTCCATCATGAAGCCATAACTGTCCGTGAAAATATTTGGCGCCAGTCCGATTTTCGCGTGGGAATGTCCGATGCGGTAGGCGCGCTCTTCGTATGACGTGTCAAAACCATTTTGAACGTCAGTTCCCAGTGCGATTTTTGAACCGCCTTTAGTCCTTCGATATTGTGCCTAGAAAACAGTTTTGCGGTTGTTTCATGGGCCAGCGCATGGTCGTAAAGTTCGTCTAAAATATCATCAATAAACGGTGTAATTAGGCTCCAAGTCTCTGGAACTACTTTAGAAAAAACATGTTTTACCCTTGCACGTGTCTTGGTCATTTTCTCAATAACGTTCAATTTCCGTGCAAGGTGTGGTTTTCAATCCAAATGATCTTGTGGTCTATCCCTTGGGCTAGGCTGCGTGATCAACGATTTCCAGATGTTGTGCCAGTGCTGCGATTTCCGACAACCATGCATCCACCAAGTGCGGATTGTCTGGGGCGGCGGTAACCCCCGTCGGGATTTGGTTGGCCAAAACGGCTTTGATCCCGAAACTGACGGGTTTGGATACCAGTCGCGCCATTGCGGTCGATGCCTCAGTTCCCCATGCATCCATCGCATAGGTTTGATGCCAAACGGTTTTGCCATCGCGTTCCGCCTGCAGCGAAACACATAAAACAACGCGATCAGGGTCATTTTCACCATAGGCGTTTTCGGCCCAAAACTGATCTGACATTTCCTTTAATCGTGCGTCCCCTGTATCACCCGACAAGGTTTCAATTTCGGAAAATACGTCGGCCCACGCGTCTGCCCACCCATTCAGGCGCAAGGTTCCGCGAACAAATTCGCGTACCTTCCATTCTGGATCAAAATGATATTGCGCCATAAACGGCAGACTGTCGCGGTTAGGATAAACCTCGAATGTTTCGGGCGTTGGCAAAGGGGCCTCATACGAACTGATTGCGTCCCACGGGCGATCCACGCTAAATTCCGCACCATTTTGGATGGATTTTGACGGAGAGCGCAGCGCCTTTAGCACGCCCAATGGGGACCAGCTAAATTTGTATCGAAATGGATTTGGAACCTTTGGGATACCACCGCAGTAGGAAATAAAGCCAAGTTCGTTTGCAGGGTCAAATGCATCCGACGCACGATAAAGTTCAACCAACTTATGCGCCATTAGGTGATCAATGCCTGGGTCCAACCCAATTTCATTGACCAAACAGACGCCTGCGTCTTTGGCAGCCTTATGCAGATCACGCATTTCTGGCGCGATGTAGGATGAGCTGACGAAATGTGCGTGATTTGCAATGGCGCATTTTGCCAGTGGAACGTGGTGATCCCCAGGCAGCATGGAAACAACAACATCGCCTGCGGACAATTCATCACCCAGAACGGCAATATCATAAGCTGCAATGTTTTCGGTTAGATCGCCAACGGCCTCTTGTGCCTTGGACGCGGTTCGGTTCCAAACTTTTACATCCAAACCGTCTTCGATCAGTGCACGTAAACCAGGAATTGCAGACAGGCCTGTGCCACACCAGTGAATTGTCATTTTAAACCTCGCTTACTTGGGTTTGGAAAATATCATTGGCCCGCGACCACACGGGTGCACCTAGATCATCAACTGTTTCCAAGGTTGGCAAGAGTTGATTTGCAAAATCAATAGAACTCTCAAGAGGAAGAAGAGATGGCAAATTATCAATTGCCATGACGTCTAGGACTGGATTACCGGCAACACGGATCGCGGGTTTTGCCCATGAGGTTGGCTGATCATAGACAGGGATTGGATTATAATCACTGTCAGGATCACATGCGATGTCCCCAATAACCGAAAGGTTACGTTTGGCTGTCAGCGCAGATTTTGGAACAAAAACAGGGGTGCCTGGACGCGCAAAAATGCAATTGAAAAAGAACGTGTGATCCAAAATTTCAGGAAACGGGCCGCCAGTCGCGGTTTCTGCCATATCCCATTTTGTGACAGGAATGCTGAGGTGTTCACACAGATCAGATGCGCCTGTTCCCACACGCCCCAGTGCGCCAAGCACAATCGCATTCGGTGATGCGGAAACACCCTGCATTGCGTCATATAGGTCGCGCAACAGGGCATCTTTGTTCGGATATGCGGAAACGGGTCCGCATGTTTGCCCTTGTTGTTGTGCCAGCCATGAGATGACGGATACTGCGGCCCCTGCATAGCCCGCCCAATACCCAAAGGCGGCAACGCGACGTCCTGTGGCGTCCGTCAGATATTCAAGATCATAAAGCGTGCCGCCACCCGCCTGAAAGCGCTGCAATAGCGCCTTGCCAGAATGCTGTCCTTTGAACGCATGACCAAACATGATGTGTCGATGGATCAGGGGTGTGCCATCTTCGGGCAATTCCTTTAGCCCGAAAATAATGGCGTCGTTCGGGGCATCGGGCCATGTGTTTTCCCCCACGATTTCACATCCAGCATCTGCATAATCTGCGATGGGAATGATGCGTGATTGGCTGTCTTCGACCGAAACTTGAATACCTTTTTCGATCAACCTGCGTGCACCGTCTGGTGTTAATCCAACGCGATCTTCGTTTTCACGTTGTTCTGCGCGGACCCAAAGATGTGTCATGATAGTCTCCAAAACAGTCAGTGATTAATAATATGTACGTGCATCAACGCGGTCTGCATCATCTAAATGCGGAAGGGTGTTGAATTGCATCAGATGGTATTCACCATGTAAATATTGAAAGCGGGTGATGCCCGTGTTCATGCCCTCTAGCAACACTTTCACCAATGATCTGACATCAAGCCGTAACGCATGCGCCGCCGCCATTCCAATCACTCCGCCCGAGGTAACGGCCAGAACGTTTTGGCCACTGTGGCGCATATCCTCCATCATTGTCCAAACGCGATTTTCATAGGTGTCCCATGTTTCGGGGATATCCTGTAATTCACCCGATTTCCATTTGGTGAACGTATTCAAAAAATGGTTAATGAACCCTGTCCCCTCTAGCGGGGGTTTTAGATCAAACTGTTTTTCCATTGCTGCGATCAGGTCGTAGTAGCGAAATTCGTTCAAACGCGGATCTTGGATTGGGTCAGGGCTATCATACAAATCCAACAGCGCCTCGGTGTCGATCTGACGGTTCAAGGTGCCTGTATAGACTGCATCATATGTCACCTTGCAATGGCGCAGATGTTCGCCCAGCCAGCGCGCCTGGGTTTTTCCCAAATCGCTAAGATTGTCATAGCCTTCCTCTGTTGTTGCAGATGAATTTGCCTGACCGTGACGGATGAATGTGATGACCGACATAAGCGCCCCTGAGTTTTTCCAACACCTAACAAGCGGTTTGAAACTTGCCAAGGGACTGTCATCTATCGTGGCCGAATTTTCCTGATCGGAAACGGATTGGCGAAAATGCGCCTTTGAGTGTCGGGATTGGCCCTCTGATTCCGATAAAAGAATGGTGTAACCTGCGGTGAAGCAGGAGGACACGATGTCAGACAAAATCCGTTTTCAGTTGGACGGCCAAGAGGTCGAAGCCGAACGTGGTATGACCATTTGGGAAGTGGCCAATGGCCGCGGTTTGGTTATTCCGCATTTGTGTCACAAACCTGCACCCGGATATCGGCCCGATGGGAACTGTCGCGCTTGCATGGTCGAGATTGAGGGCGAGCGCACCTTGGCCGCCTCTTGTATCCGCGAACCGTCTGAGGGCATGGTTGTGCATACCCAAAATGAACGGTCAAAACAGGCGCGCCGTATGGTTGTTGAACTGTTGATGGCGGATCAGCCAGAACGCGATGTTGCCCATGATGGTGCATCGCATTTTTGGAGTATGGCCGATGCAAATGAGGTTGAAGAAAGCCGTTTTCCAACTCTTGAGGCCGATCGCATCCCATTGTTAGATGATAGCCATGTTGCGATGCGCGTGAATTTGGATGCCTGCATCCAATGCGGTTTGTGTGTCCGTGCCTGTCGCGAAGTTCAGGTCAATGACGTGATCGGTATGGCGGGTCGTGGACATGATGCCTATCCCACATTTGATTTTGCGGACCCAATGGGCGAAAGCACTTGTGTTGCCTGTGGCGAATGTGTGCAGGCCTGTCCAACAGGCGCTCTGATGCCTGCAAGTGTGCTGGATGATCAACAGGTGGGCGATAGCAAAGATTTCGATGAAGAGGTGAAATCCATCTGCCCCTTCTGCGGTGTTGGTTGTCAAGTCAGCCTAAAGGTCAAGGATCTAAAAATTAAGCACGTCGAGGGCATAAATGGCCCCGCGAATGAGGGACGTTTGTGCGTCAAGGGCCGCTTTGGTTATGACTATATCCACCATCCTCATCGCCTGACGAAACCCTTGATCCGACGTGCTGATGCCCCTGCCAAGAGATTGAACGTGGACCCCGCCAATTGGCAAGAGGTGTTCCGAGAGGCGTCTTGGGACGAGGCATTGGATTTTGCCGCACATGGCTTGGTGAAATTGCGCGATGATCAGGGTGGACGCAGCGTTGCGGGATTTGGTTCAGCAAAGTGTTCAAACGAAGAGGCGTATTTGTTCCAAAAAATGATCCGTCAGGGATTTGGGCACAATAACGTCGATCACTGTACCCGTTTATGTCATGCCTCATCTGTTGCGGCGCTGATGGAAAATGTTGGATCGGGCGCGGTGACGGCGACGTTCAACCAAATTGAAAATGCGGATGTGGCCATCGTGATTGGTGCAAACCCAACTGAAAACCATCCTGTTGCGGCAACCTATTTCAAACAGTTCACCAAACGCGGTGGCAAGCTGATCATCATGGACCCTCGCGGCACCGCGATGAAGCGGTTTGCAACGCATATGTTGCAATTCCGTCCAGGCGCAGATGTGTCGATGTTAAACGCAATCATGCATGTGATCGTGGAAGAGGGATTGTACGATCAGGCCTATATCGACCAATTCACCGAAAACTGGGAGGCCGAAAAAGCGCATCTGGCGCAGTTCACCCCAGAAGCGATGGAAGATATCTGCGGCATCCCTGCCGAGGAATTGCGCGCCGCTGCCCGTACCTTTGCCAACGGCAAGGCGGGAATGATTTTCTGGGGCATGGGTGTTTCTCAGCATATTCATGGCACTGACAATAGTCGCTGTCTTATTTCATTGGCGCTGATGACAGGGAACGTTGGCAAACCTGGTGCGGGTCTGCATCCATTGCGGGGGCAAAACAATGTTCAGGGTGCCTCTGACGCGGGTCTGATCCCGATGTTCCTGCCTGATTACCAATCTGTCATGGATGATGGTGTGCGCAGCGCCTTTACAGAGGTTTGGAATTCGGGCGACTTTTCAAATGAAAAGGGTTTGACCGTCACTGAAATCATGGACGCGGTGCATGATGGCAATATTCATGGCATGTATATTTTGGGTGAAAACCCCGCCATGTCCGATCCAGATGTGGAACACGCACGTGATGCATTGGCCAAGCTTTCGCATTTGGTTGTTCAGGATATTTTCCTGACGGAAACCGCAAACTATGCGGATGTGATCCTGCCCTCATCCGCGTTCTATGAAAAATCGGGAACTGTGACCAACACGAACCGTCAGGTTCAGATGGGCCGCCCCGCGGTCTCACCCCCAGGTGAGGCGCGCGAAGATTGGTGGATCGAAGTCGCGCTTGCGCAACGGTTGGGACTGAACTGGACTTATGAAAGCCCTGCAGATGTCTTTGCCGAGATGAAGTTGAACATGAAATCGCTCAACAACATCACATGGGATCGTTTGATGTCTGAAAATGCGGTGACCTATCCATCGCTTTCGCCAACCGATCCGGGTCAGCCGATTGTGTTTGGCGATGGTTTCCCACGGACAGAGGGACGGGCAAAATTTACACCTGCTGCGATTATCGCGCCAGATGATAAACCCGATGCGGATTATCCAATGATCCTGACCACAGGGCGTCAATTAGAACATTGGCACACAGGGTCCATGACACGTCGTGCCAGCGTATTGGATGCCGTCGAGCCCGAGGCAAACTGTTCATTACACCCCAAAACGCTTGCGAAACTGGGTGTTGAACCAGGTGCGCATGTGCGCCTAAGCACCAAGCGTGGGTCGGTTGTTGTCATGGCGCGTGCAGATCGCGCGGTGGCCGAGGATATGGTATTTCTTCCCTTCGCCTATGTCGAAGCGGCGGCAAATATCCTTACAAACCCTGCCTTGGACCCCTATGGGAAGATCCCTGAATTCAAATACAGCGCTGTTCGGGTTGAGGCGGCGAATATCGCGGCAGAATGATCTGTTGATCGCAGGGTGGTTAATACCCTGCCGTGCGATCTACCAGATGCAACAGTGGTTCACCCGCCTCATTGCGGCGAATGTTTTCGGCAATCACCTCGGCTGCGGTTGAAGCGCGCGTTTCTGAGGCGCGATGGGGCACCACAGTGACCTTGGGATGCGCCCAATAAGGGTCGGTTGTGGGCAATGGTTCGGTGCGAAACACATCCAATGTTGCGTGGGCCAATTGTCCGCTATCGAGTGCCGCTATCAACGCCTGATCGTCAATCAACGGGCCGCGACCTGGGTTGATCACATAGGCATCTTTATTCAGGTACGACAGCGTTTGTGCATTCAAAATGTTTTCTGTCGCGGGTGTATCAGGCAGCAGCAGGATAACGATGTCAGACCCACTAAGCGCGTCCTTTAAGCCATCCTCACCATGATAACATGTGACGCCAGGGATTGTTTTTTCGCCGCGGGCCCACCCGCGCATATGAAATCCCATATCTCGAAGTGTTTCTGCACAAACACGACCCAATTCACCCAAACCCAACATGCAAACAGTGCGATCTTGGGCCAAGGGGGCGGTGTGATGATCCAACCATTCGCCTGACTGCCCGTGAATGAATAAATCCAAATTTAAATGATGACGCAGCGTTTGTGCCGCGACCCATTCCACCATCCCACGCGTTAACCCGTGATCAACCATCCGCGTCAATGGCACCGTTAATGTGGGGTTATTCACAACCGCCTCAACCCCCGCCCAAAGGTTTAAAACCGCCTTGCATCTTGTGTAGGGCGTAAAATCCTGAACAGGACTGTTTGGCGCATAAACGATGTAGTCGACAACATCAGGTTGGTGTTTGTCGGATAGGTTAATATCCAAACCCGCCTTTTCGAATGCGGCGGTCAGGGGGGCAAAATATTGGTCATAGCGTTCGGAAATCGCGGCGAACAAAACGTTTAGCGTCACCTTAGTACTCCTCTAGGACGATGGACATGGGCAGACTGGACCAATCCAAATGCCCCCAGAAGAACCAACATGGCAGATCCTCCATAACTGACAAGGGGGAGGGGCACGCCCACAACAGGGGCAAGTCCCATGACCATGGACATGTTCACAGCAAAAAACAAAAAGAACGTAACACCGACACCCATGATCAACAGCGTTGAAAAACGATCCTTATTTTGCGCGGCTGAAATCCAACAAAACGCAAGGATCAGGAGATAAATGAGCAATAAAGACATGCCCCCAATGAACCCTAATTCTTCGGCCAGTGTCGTGAAAATGAAATCGGTATGTTTTTCGGGAAGGAAATTCAGACGCGTCTGCGTGCCTTGCATTAAACCGCGTCCAGCCCAACCGCCCGAACCAAGGGCAATTTTTGATTGGGTAATGTGATAGCCTGCGCCCAACGGATCAGATGCAGGATCCAAAAATGTGTCAATCCGTCGATACTGATAGTCGTTTAGCAATTGCCATGTTTGTCCGCGGCTTTGAAAAATTGCAACAATGCCCCCTGCACCCATTGCGATGACTGAGGCGAAATAGGCCCAGTGGACGCCTGCCAAAAACATCATCGCTCCACCCCCGAACAACAATAAGAGCGAGGTGCCCAAATCGGGCTGGGTGACAACCATGCCGACAGGGATCAAAATCAAAATGATTGGGAAAATCACCCATATGGGGTTTGAAACACGCTCAGCAGGCAGCCAATCGTAATAGGCGGCAAGCACCATAACCAAGGTTATTTTGGATACCTCAGAAGGCTGCAGGCGCATGAAACCAAGGTCGATCCAGCGCTGTGCACCCATCCCAACGGATCCGAAATAGGCCACAACGATCAAAAGGATGAGTGAACCGATGTAGGCGATAACAGATACATTGCGCCAAAACCAAATGGGGATCATTGCAACCACGAACATCAAAGCGAGGCCAAGTCCAAACCGTTTAATTTGCGCGCTGGCCCATGGGTCCCACTGTCCGCCCGCAACGGAATACAGCATCAAAAAACCAATTGAGGCGGCCGCAACCAATAGCAAAACCAAACCCCAATTCATGAAAAAGATTTTGCGAAACCCTGTTGGGATGGCTTTGACGCGGTACTCTAAATAACTCATACGCGCGCCTTTCGTACCGCGTTAAGATCGGGCATTTTTGCGCGAATTTCGCGTTGCTGCCGGGCGATCCGTTCGCGGTCCTTTGGAGGATAGGCATCAAGAGGGGGGTCCCCTTTGTAAAGCGCCTGAAGTGTGATGTCACGTGCAACTGGCGCCGCCGCTGCCGATCCACCACCGCCATGTTCGACAACCACGCACACGGCAATTTCAGGATCGTTGGCGGGGGCAAAGTTCACGAACAATGCATGGTCGCGCCGTTCCCAGGGCAAATCTTCGTTTTTGATGACGCCTGAACGGCGTTCGACTTCGGAAATATTACGGACCTGACTGGTTCCTGTTTTTCCAGCCATTCGCGCGTTATCCGCGATGATGCGAGATGAATAGGCTGTTCCTTTGCGATCATTCGTAACCGAGAACATTGCATCGCGCACGATTTTCAAATGCTTTGGATCTATGTCCAGTTCTGGAAAATCCGTTCGAAGCGCGGTTTGCCCGTTTTCTGCGCGAATTAATTGTGGATCCAGTGCCAGTCCACTGGCCAAACGCGCGGTCATTACAGCAAGTTGAAGCGGAGAGGCGGATACATATCCCTGACCAATCGCGGCAACCACCGTATCCCCAATCAGCCAATTTGCCCCGCGATTTGCGAATTTCCAGTCTTTGTCAGGGACAAGTCCAGAACTGACCGCAGACATTGGAACCGCATGTTTTTCCCCAAGACCCAAACGACGCGCCATATCCGCGATGCGTTCAATGCCAACCTGCAAGGCTAATTCATAGTAATAAACGTCACAGCTTTCTTTCAGCGACGTCACCAGATCGACTTTCCCGTGCCCGCCCCCTTTCCAGCAATGGAAGCGCCGATTGGAAACATCCAAATGACCGGGGCAAAAAAATGTATCGTCTGGCGTTATTGTTCCGTTTTCCAGTGCGGCCAGCACTGTTACCATTTTAAAGGTTGATCCAGGTGGATAGGCATCCTGAACGGTTTTTGAGGCGAGTGGTCTGTGATCATTGTCACGCAATTCATTATAATCATTGTATGAAATGCCGCGCACAAATTTGTTCGGATCATAACTGGGGGCAGAGGCAATTGCGCGCAGCGCCCCTGTTTTACAATCCATCACAACGACAGAGGCGCTTTCGTCGCCCAAACGCGCTTTGATATATGATTGCAGATTGGCGTCCACGGTCAGCTGCAGTTTTTGACCGGCGGTTCCTTCGCGACGATCCAATTCACGCATCACGCGGCCAACGGCGTTGACCTCAACTTGGCGCGCACCTGCACGTCCGCGCAGGCCAGTTTCCAATTTTGACTCAATTCCAACTTTGCCGATTTGGAACCGTGGTATGCGTAAAAGCGGATCATCATCCTGACGCCGCTCCAAATCACGGCTACTGACAGGTCCGACATAGCCGACAACATGCGAAAATATGTCATTTAAAGGATAGATACGCGACAATCCGACCTCGGGTGTGATCCCCGGCAAACTTGGCGCGTTTTCAGCCACACGTTCAATTTCTGCGCGCGTGACGCGGTCGCGCAGTGTCACGGGTAGAAAGGCTGCCGACCGTTTCATTTCCGAGCGTGCACGCGCAATATCATCGTCACTTAATTCGATCAGCAGGCTGATTTTTTCCAGAACTTTGTCAACGTCACCTGCGTCTTCTTGGACAATGGTGATCCGATAGGTCGGCTCGTTCTCAGCAAGGACATAGCCATTTAAATCATAAATTTCTCCGCGTTCTGGCGGAATAAGGCGAACATTAATTCTGTTTTCTTCTGCCAGTAGCCTGAATTGATCGGCCTCTTTGATCTGTAGTTGCCGCATGCGCAAACCCAGTAAACCCGCAAAGCCCAATTGAACGCCCCCAATCAGCAAAGAGCGGCGGGAAAACCGTTGCCAAATTTTTTGCTGTGATTTGGTGGTTGGTTTCATGGTTGCTTAGGTTTCGGATTGTTTGACGGGTTTTACGTTTAGAACAAAGGCAGAAGTCAGTGCCATGACCGGATAAAATATAATCGTGCTAAGCGCCTGTGCTAAGTGCACTGACAAGGACGGTAAAGGGAGCAAGGCGAGGGCGAGTATCAGACGGGTTGCCAACAATACGCCCAAAACAGAGATTGTTATTTGTACAATTTCACCTGTCATTGTTTGGTCGTCTGCTGTTTGCGCCTTGGATTTTAACCAAAAACTTGCCCCCACAATCAATGCTGCGTGCAGACCTGGCGGACGTTGTAATAGAAAATCTTCGAGAAGGATCACCGTGGCGATCAGCAGCGTTGGTACATAATCAGGCCGTCGCACGCTCCATGCAAAAACAAGGCACAGCATCACATCTGGTCCCGCCCATGTTTGCGGAATTGTTTGCAGCGGCAATAGCCGCAACACAATGAGTGCTAAGCCAAGGAACACAAAGCCGATGCGATACATCCACGTGTTATGACCACGATCACTCATCTTTCGGTTCTTCTGCTTGTTTGGGTTGCAGGTCCTCGACGGACATCAGAATATTTTGTGGATCAGTTATTTCCACAACACTGTAATCGCGCAGCACACGCAGATATTCTAAACGTTCGTAATCTGCCGATAGTCGCGCTCGAAGACGTCCATTTGGATCAACAACCAATTGGCCGATCAACAATCCAGGGGGCAGCACGCCACCGTTTCCTGATGTCACGATGCGGTCCCCTGCGCGGACCAAATCAGCGTTTTCAATGAAATCGACCAGCGGATTAGATGTATTGTCGCCCACGACCAGTGCGTTTTCGCGAGATGGCTGAATGACAGCGGGGATTTGACTATATGGGTCGGTTAACAAAATAACACGCGATGTGCGCTCACCGACACCAGCAATCCGCCCAACAAGGCCCAGGCCGTCCATCGCGGCCCAGCCGTTTTGGATGCCATCTTGGCCGCCAACGTTCAACAGCACGGATTGACGAAATGGTGAACCACTGTCGGCACGTACAATCCCACTGATCCACGTCAGCTGTGCATCCAGTTGCAGTTTGTTTAAGTCCAACAATCGCGCATTTTCTTGTTCCAACTGCAAAGCTGCTTCTTTCCAGCTTTTCATTTGTTGAAGTTCGCGGCGCAACTGCTGATTTTGATCGTAAAGCGATTGGTAACTTTGGAAATCTTGGATCACATTTACAGTCCGTGTGAGCGGGGCCATGGCCCATTCACTACTGGGTAGAAAGCGATCCATTAACATCACGCGGAAACGCTCAACACGTGGACTATCGATGCGCCAAACGATGAAAATAACGATCAGAAATAGGACGACAACTCCCGCGAATAACTGTTTTAGCGGGGAAAGATAGTCGTCTCTTTGGGGTCGGTTTTGAGCCAAATTGCCCCCTCAATCCGAAAACGTTACATTAGCTGTCGTAGTCGATAGCGTGGCGCAATTGCTTTTCGTATTCAAGCGCCTTGCCCGTTCCCATTGCAACGCAATTCAGGCTTTCCTCTGCAATTGATACGGCAAGCCCCGTTTGTTCACGCAATGCCAGGTCCAGATCACTCAACAGCGCTCCGCCACCTGTCAGCATCACGCCACGATCAACAATGTCCGCAGCCAAATCAGGCGGCGTAACCTCAAGCGCTGTCATCACAGCTTCGCAAATCTGTTGAACAGGTTCGGCCAGTGCCTCGGCGACTTGCGCTTGGGTGATTTCTGTTTCCTTGGGAACACCGTTTAGCAAATCACGCCCGCGCACCATCATGGATGCACCACGCCCATCGTCAGGCATACGCGCTGTCCCGATGGATGTTTTGATACGCTCTGCTGTCGCTTCGCCCACCAATAGGTTTTGTTGCCGCCGCAGATAGCTGATGATCGCCTCATCCATGCGGTCCCCACCAACGCGCACTGAACGCGCATAAACGATGTCACCAAGTGACAGAACCGCAACCTCGGTTGTCCCGCCGCCGATATCCACAACCATGTTCCCAGTTGGATCGGTAATTGGCATGCCTGCACCGATCGCGGCAGCAATCGGTTCTGCAATCAAACCTGCCTTGCGTGCGCCTGCGGACAAAACGGATTGGCGGATCGCACGTTTTTCCACGGGTGTCGCACCATGTGGCACGCAAACGATGATTTTCGGTTTATAAAAGGTCGAGCGTTTGTGCACCTTGCGGATAAAGTGTTTGATCATCTCTTCGGCGACGTCAAAATCGGCGATGACACCGTCGCGCATGGGGCGGATGGCCTCAATCGAACCGGGTGTACGGCCCAGCATCAATTTCGCGTCCTCGCCCACGGCAAGCACCTTTTTGGTTCCGTCTTTTACGTGGTAGGCAACAACCGAGGGTTCAGACAAAATAACCCCGCGCCCTTTGACATAGACCAGCGTGTTCGCCGTTCCCAGATCAATGGCCATATCTGCCGAAAATAATCCCGTTAAACTTGCTAGTCCTACCATCTGCTTTGCCTTCTTGCGTTTGATCGACATTGGTTTTGAGTCGATCAAAATCCCCTTTTTCATATGTATACGCATAGGCACGATCAGATAAAAGAGATCGTTTGTCAAAATCCGCGCAAGTTTTGTCATCAGCGTAATTTTGCCGTGCTTTATCTTACTAATTGATGTGCTGAAAATGATTGGATCATTTCGTTTAATGAAATCGGGACTACACAATTGAGACTACCTTGGATCACGTTTTGGGAACGTATCGACATCTGGAAGACTAACGAGTTTCTAAGTGTTCAACGCGAATTTGAGAAGGGGGTTGAATACTAAACGCCTCTCCTTCGTCGCATTTTGCTGATCTTTGGTCGGCTGGGTTTCGCACAATTATATCAACATGCTAAAGAGTTTCTAATTATGCGACAAAGGAGTCGGGTTCATGCAAACTCATGTAAAAGCACTGGTTGTCGGCGGTGGCGCCGTTGGAACATCAATCGCCTATCATTTGGCCAAGGCCGGGTGGAAAGATGTCATGCTTTTGGAAAGGGATGAGTTGACCTCTGGTTCAACCTGGCACGCGGCAGGATTGTTGCCATTGTTTAACATGTCCTATGCGACAACTCATATTCACAAATATTCGGTCGATTTCTACAAAACACTTGAGGAAGAAACCGGTTTGGATGCGGGTTTCTTTGTTGTGGGCAACTTGCGTATGGCGCAAACTCAGGAACGCATGGATGAATACATGTTGTATGCATCAACGGCTGAAACATGCGACGTTCCATACGAATGGATGACACCCGCACAAATAAAAGAGCGTTGGCCATTGGTGCGGACCGAGGATTTGAAAGGTGCGATTTACCACCCAACAGACGGCTACATCAATCCAGCCGATGTCACCATGGCGATGGCCAAAGGCGCGCGTCAGCGTGGTGTTATCATTGAACGCAAGTGGCAAGTTGACGGCTATGAATGGACGGGATCCGAATGGCGTGTCACGGTCACCAAAATGGTGGAAAAGGGTGGCAACCTGGTCGCATCAGATGAACAGACTGTGATTACAGCGGAACACGTTGTGACAGCAACAGGTAACCACGCACAGCGGACCGCCAAATTGTTGGGTATTAAAATCCCTGCGATCCCAGTGGAACACCAGTTTATCGTAACGGAACCCGATCCCGCGCTGGTCGCATTTCGCGAGGCGGGCAATATTGAACACCCCGTTTTGCGCGATGCCGATGCAAAATGGTACGTCCGTGAAGAGCGTGGCGGTTGGATCCTAGGTCCATACGAACGCAATGCGCCTGCGCGTTTTGAATATGGTGTGCCAGATAGTTTCCGCGCCGATTTGTTCCCATTGGATTTGGAACGAATTGAAGAAGAATACATGTCCATGATCCACCGCATTCCATCAACAGAGGAAGTGGGTCTAAAGGACGATTATAACGGTCCGATCTGCTACACACCTGATGGTAACCCATTGGTTGGTCCCGCACCTGGTTTGCGCAATATGTGGTTGGCCGAAGGATTTTCATTCGGCATCACCGCAGCAGGTGGTACAGGATATTACCTTGCCCAGATGATGGTGGATGGTGAGGCGGAAATCGACATGGCCTCGCTTGATCCAAAACGCTACGGGTCATGGATGACGACCGAGTATGCAGCGCGCAAGAACGAAGAATGTTACGAACATGTATACATCCTTCATCACCCAGATGAAGAGCGCGAGGCCTGCCGCCCATTGCGCACGGCCCCTGCCTATGATCGTCAAAAGGAGCTGGGTGCCCAATTCGGTTGTGTAAACGGATGGGAACGTCCGAATTACTACGGTCCGTCGGATGCCTCAGACAGTTTTGATCACGATGCGCGTAGTTTCCGCCGCGGCGGTTGGTGGCAATACGCCAAGGACGAGGCCAAGGCGGTTCGTGAAGGTGTTGGTTTGATTGATGCAACCGCGTTCACAAAACATCTGCTAAAGGGCCCAGGCGCCACACAATTCTTGGATTGGTTTACCTGTAACAAATTGCCCAAAGCCGGTCGTATCAATCTGACCTATGCGCTGACAGGTGCGGGCACAACACGTACGGAATATACCATCGTGCGCATTGCAGAGGATGAATATTACCTTGTGTCCGCAGGCGCATGGCAAGCCTATGACAGCGATTATCTGCAAAAAGCTGTTGAAGATAAAATCCCTGAGTTTGGATATATGTCCGTGCAGGATGTCACATCACAGTGGGGCGTATTCGCCATCGCAGGTCCAAAGTCGCGTGATGTGTTGAAAGAGGTGATCAAGGATGCTGATCCTGACACTGCGCTTTCCAATAAACGTTTCCCCTGGTTATCCGCGCGTCAGATTGAATTGGGCATGTGCCCCGTGAATGCGATCCGCGTGGCCTATACAGGTGAATTGGGTTGGGAATTGCACCACCCGATCGAAATGCAACGCTATCTTTGGGATTTGTTGATGGAGGCAGGTGCAAAGCATGACATGAAACTTGTCGGCGCGCGCGCGCAAAACTGGCTGCGTCAGGAAAAATCCTACCGAGCCTTTGGCAATGAATTGGGACGCGATGCCACACCACTTGAGGCGGATTTGCCCCGCTTTATCGACATGAACAAAGAGTTCTACGGCAAGGCCGAGCTTGAGGCGATTGGTGTGCGCAGCAAATGTATCACCGTGCTAATTAATGGCCCAGATGATGCTGATCCATGGGGGCGCGAGGCGCTTTACCTTGAGGATGGAACCCGCGTTGGGCGTTTGACGTCAGGCGGATATTCGGTGGCCTTCGATCAATCAATCGGCATGGGATATGTTCGTCCTGATGTGGCGTTCGAGGGGCAAAAGCTTAAGGTGAAAATGCAGGATAAACTATGGGATGCCGTCATCACATGCGACAGCCCCTATGATCCCAAAAACGAAGTGATCCGCAAAGACGGATAATTAAATGCTAACCTGATTTATCGCGCGCAGCGTCCAGTTGCGCGCGCACGTGGGCCAAGGGTTCCAATCATTTTCAATTTGGGCGACCAACAGAGGTGGGACCTCGTCGCGACAAATTGTTCATTTACGTAAAATTAAAAAGAGCGCCTGTTTCGGCGCTCTTTTATTTAAAATTTTGAAATATACGCGGTTTTATGCGTCGGGTTTCCAACCAGAAACGGATTTGATTTCTAAGAAATCCTCGATGCCCCAAAGTCCACCCTCACGTCCGTTGCCCGATTGTTTCATACCGCCAAAGGGCGCACCTGCGCCGCGAGATGTGCCATTCATTTCCACCATGCCAGAACGCAAGGCGCGGGCCAATCTGTTTGCGCGTGTGCCATCCTGTGTCTGCACATAGTTGGTCAGGCCGTAAACCGTATCATTGGCGATTTTGATGGCCTCTTCTTCGGTATCAAAAGGCATCATTGATAAAACTGGGCCAAAGATTTCTTCCCGCATGATGGTCATGTCGTTATTGCAATCGGCAAAAACAGTTGGTCGAATGAAATAGCCGCGGTTCATGCCTTCGGGGCGTCCTGGGCCGCCCGCGATCAAACGTGCGCCTTCTTCTATGCCCTTTTCGATCATGCCTTGGATTTTTTCAAACTGAACGGCGTTTACAACGGGGCCAATGTGGCGCCCTTCGTCACTTGCGGAACCAACAGTCACCTTTGCCGCAGTCTCAGCCGCGATTTCAACGGCCTGATCATAGATATCACGTTGTACCAACATACGCGTTGGCGCATTACAGGATTGGCCCGTGTTGTTCATGCAATGTAGGACGCCACGTTTGACGGCCTTTTCATCCGCATCGGCAAAGATAATGTTTGCACCCTTACCCCCCAATTCAAGGTGAACGCGTTTAAGTGTGTCCGCCGCACTTTTGGAAATCAGACGACCGGCGCGTGATGACCCAGTAAAGCTAACCATGTCCACATCTGGATGCGCGCTGAGCTGAGTGCCGACACCAACACCGTCGCCGTTTACAAGGTTAAAGACACCCGCTGGGAATCCCGCCTCGTCCATTAATTCGGCGAAAATCATGGCGTTCAGCGGGCTCTCCTCAGATGGTTTCAAAACCATTGTGCATCCTGCGATTGCCGCCGCACCCACCTTTAGGGTGACTTGGTTCATGGGCCAGTTCCATGGCGTGATCAACGCTGCAACACCCACGGCCTCATAAATAATGCGGTCATTTGGTGCACGATCATTTAGGGGGCGATCAAATTCAAATCCCTTGGCCGCACGGATAAAGTTTTTCAAATGCCATGATCCTGCAGGTGTTTGTTGCCCTGCCGCCATGTCGATTGGCGCACCCATTTCCATGCTGATCGCCTCGGCCATATCGGCGGCGCGGGTGTTGTAACGATCCATTAATTTTTCAACCAATGCGATCCGATCCCCGACAGGGGTTACCATCCATGCAGGGAGCGCCGCTTTGGCGGCGGCAACCGCTGCATCTGTATCTGCCTGCCCACCTAGGGAAATTGTGGCACAGGCCTCTTCTGTTGATGGATTGATAACCTGATGATCACGCCCGTCCTTTGGGTCCACCCAAGATCCGTTGATGTAAAATTGACGTTTCTCGATCATGATATGCTCCTTCATCCAGTGGTCGTTTTTGTCGACTCAAGAATTTGATCAAATTATACGCGGCAGAGTGTCACTGTCATACAGTTATTGCAATAGGCCTGTGTAACTTATCTATGTGATCTCATATATATAATTTCATGAATATATAAGAGGAGCACCTAAATGGGTTTACGCATCAACGACATCGTTCCGAATTTTATTGCTGAAACGGACCAAGGTCAGATCACCTTTCATGACTGGATCGGCGACAGCTGGGCCGTTCTGTTTTCACACCCCAAGGATTATACACCCGTTTGTACCACTGAGTTTGGGGCAGTTGCGCAATTGGCGGATGAATGGGCCGCGCGTAACACCAAGGTGATTGGTCTATCTGTTGATGGTGTGGAAGAGCATAAAGGTTGGAAAGCAGACATCGAGTCGTTTTCTGGTGCGCCAGCATCTTTTCCAATTATTGCGGATGAAAACCTAGCCGTTTCAAAACAGTTCGACATGCTTCCTGCGGATGCCTATTTGCCTGATGGACGCACCGCCACAGACAGCGCATCGGTGCGTTCTGTTTTCATCATTAGCCCCGATAAAAAGGTGCAGTTGATCATGACGTACCCAATGTCAGTGGGCCGTAATTTCGCAGAAGTCTTGCGTGCACTTGACGGGTTGCAGGCGACATTTGGACAACCTATCGCAACACCTGCGAATTGGACAACGGGCCAAGATGTGATTGTCGCACTAACCCTGAACGATGATCAGGCACGTGAAAAATTTGGTGAAATTGACGTCAAACTTCCATATTTGCGGACAACAAAACACGCATAATCTCATTCAGATGGGGCGCAGGGTTGCGCCTCATCCCTCCCATAGGACGGGTCGCAAAATATCGGCGACGGTGTTCCATGTTTTTTCGGACGATGCACTTAACAAATACCCATTTGTTAGCCGTGCATTGTATTCTTGATCATCCAACATTTTTGAGACACCACCAGCCAGCTGTGTTGTTAACACACCTGCTGCGTGATCCCATGGGTTTAAAATGGAGGATAGGCAAAAATCCACATGGCCTTGTGCCAAGATACGGTATTCGTGGCATGAACAGCGCAACACAGATGTACGCCGAAATTTCGGCAAATGGGGCGCCAGCGTAAATTGGGTTTCCTTAGGCAGTAGGCCAAAGTGTATGTAGCCTGTTAAATCCTCGGCCGCGCGGGGCTGAGCGGTTCGTAATGAACGGCGCCGATCCCGTGCATCACTGAAATCACAGGTGCCTTGTCCCAAATCGGCCTCGATAAAATCATCCATTACGGGATCATAAAGCAGACCGTAAATTGGTCGCCCAAAATGCAATACTGAAAGAATGATACCAAACAGCGGAAGGCCATTTGCAAAATTCCAGGTGCCGTCAATAGGATCAATCACGAAACAAATTTCATGATCTGCCATCTGGGTACGCAGTAATGGCTGTTTGGAAATAACCTCCTCACCAACGACAACGGCATGTGGGAACAGGTTTTGCAACTCTGCGGTTATCATCGCTTCTGATGCAAGGTCCGCTTTGGTCACCAAATCATCATCGCGTGATTTGGTGCTGACGTCCTTTGCGGACAGGTTTTGAAATCGTGGCATGATTTCAGTTTTTGCCGTCCTGCGCAGCAGATCGCGGATTTGACTTTGTTCGGTACTGTTCAGAAATGGAGTTGATGGTGTTCCGGTCATATCTGCCCCTGATGCCGTTTGTCTGATGACAGGTATACTGCAGATTTCACCAGAACACTATTCACGCGCACGCAGGATTTGCGCCGCGGGTGCGTTCAACGCGCGCATCGCAAATGCAAGGTTGGCCAACACATTCGCTAAAACGCCCCCAAAAACAACCGCAAAGGCGTTTGGCCAGATGACGGAAAAATCAGTCTCCATCACAAAATATGTAACGGCCCATCCACCAAGCGCGCCCGCCCCAATCGCCACAATGCCCGCCGATGCACCCATCATCGCTGCGCGGAGGGCAAAACTGGTTAATATGGAACGCCGCGTCGCGCCTAATGTTTTTAAAATTGCGGCTTCATAACGGCGCGCGTGTAGGGCAGAGGCGGCAGATCCGATCAAAACCAAAAATCCGGTCAGAAGTGTCGCCATGGCCCCATAGGCCGTTGCCGAGGCGATGGAATTTAGGACTGTGGACACACGATCAATGGCGTCCTTTACGCGGATCGCGGTGATGTTTGGAAAGGCCTCTGCCAGGGTGCGCAAAAGGGCGGCTTCATGCTCTGGGGTGGTGTAAACCGTTGCAATGAAACTGTGGGGTGCGCCCGCAAGCGCAGAGGGGTTCATCGTCATGATAAATCCAATCCCAGCGGTTGAAAAATCAACGTTCCGGAAACTGGTGATGGTGCCCGTGATGTCGCGGCCCAGAATATTCATGGTGATCTTATCGCCAAGTTTCAGACCCATTTCAGCCCCTTCTTCAGCGGCGAAGCTGATTTGGGGTGGGCCCGTGTAATCCTCAGGCCACCATGCACCCTGCGTAATTTCTGTATCTTCACCAGGTGCTGCGGCGTATGTCAGACCACGGTCCCCTTGGATCACCCAATGGTCTCCTGCGACCTCGCCGGCGGGTTTGTCATTGATCGTCGAAACGATCCCACGCAGCATTGGGGCCTCCTCAAAATCGCTGACGTTCTCATCTGCGTTCAATATCTCGCGGAATTCTGGCATTTGGGATTTCTGAATATCGACAAAGAAATATGACGGTGCAACGCCTGGGAGGTCCTGTTTGATGGCTTGTCTTAGGTTCCCATCAATTTGCCCAATTGAGGCCAAAACCGAAAGCCCCAGACCGATCGACAAGATGACGGCGGTCGCCCCTTCGGATGTGCCGCCAATCGCAGAAAGTGCCCAGCGTAACGTGGAACGCCCCTTGGACCAGCTTTGCAAACGATGGGCAAGTTTGCGAATGGCAACGGCTGCGATTGACAGAATTGCCAGCGCCCCAATCACACCCACCGCGGTCCATAGGGTCAGCGCGATTGATCCTGTGAAATAGCACGCAGAGGCAAGCAATATCGCCGTCAGGCTCAAGGTGATGATTACGTAAATGGGGCGAGGTAGCCGCGCGGCCGTTCCACCACCGTCGCGAAACAGAATTGCGGCCTTGATGTTTTCCGCACGTGCCAACGGCCAAATCGTAAAGATCAGCGCGGCAAGCGCCCCGTATAACGTCGCCTCAATGACAGGGCGTGCAAAGACGGTCAGCGTGATGGGAAAGGGAAGCATCGCTGACAAAACGGGTTCGATCGCGATGGGTGCGCCGATCCCCAGAATAAGGCCGATGAAGATACCGATCGAGGATAATGCAGCGATTTGTAAAAAGTAGGTTTGAAAAACCGTAGCATTATCCGCACCAATACTGCGCAGCGTCGCGATCACGCTGGTTTTGCGGTCCAGGTATGTGCGCACGGCCGAGGAAACGCCAATTCCCCCAACAGCCAATCCCGCAAGCCCCACAAGGATCAAAAACGACCCCAATCGGTCAACGAACTCGGCGATGCTTGGTGATGCCTCTCGTGCATCACGCCAGCGTAGGCCGCTTGAGGCCAAATCGGTTTCCACGGTTGTGGCAAGTGTGTCTAAATTCGTACCACTGGGCAGCGTCATTCTGTATTTTGTGCTAAACAATGTGCCCGAGGCGAGGAGACCAGAATTTTCCAAATCTTTGGTCATCACGATGGTCCGCGGCCCAAGGCCAAAACCGTCACCCGCGCCATCTGGGATATAGGTGATGACATCCGCCAGTTGGAACGTTGCAGTTCCCAGTTTGAACGGATCACCAATGTTCAGGGCAAGACGATCTGCCAACAAACGCTCCATCACGGCGGGCGGGTGTGCGCCAGTTTGTTTGAACGCTGTTTCAAATGATTTGCCAGACTGCAGTTTCGGAGTTCCATAAAGGGGATAGAATTCATCAATTGCTTTGATTTGTGTCAGGCCACGTTCTGTTACGCCATCACGTTCGACGACAGCCATGGATCGAAAATCAACGATCTGTGAAATCGCATCGGCCCGATTTTCCATCCATGCGCGTTCATCGTCGGTTGCAAAGCGATATGTGAATTCGGCCTCTGCATCTCCGCCCAATAGGGCTGCACCTTCGGAAACTAGGCCCGCTTGAATACCGCTGCGCACGGTGCCGACCGCAGCAATCGCCGCAACACCCAGTGCCAAGCAAGCAATAAGGATGCGAAACCCGCTGAGACCCGAGCGCAACTCACGTCGCGCAATTTTGCCAGACACGCGCCAGCTCATTGAGAGACCTCTTGGTCAATCATGCCATCGCGCAGGCGAATTGTACGATCACAGCGATTTGCCAAAACTGGATCATGCGTCACCAATATCAGGGTTGATCCGAATTGGTCACGCAGGGAAAATAACAAATCCATAATAGCAGTCCCATTTGGGCCATCTAGGTTGCCTGTTGGTTCATCGGCGAGCAGGATCTTGGGCCTGGCCACAACTGCGCGGGCAAGTGCAACACGCTGTTGTTCACCCCCTGATAGCTGCGCTGGATAGTGGTCATGACGGTGGGCAAGGCCCACAACATCCAAAGCCTCTTGCGCTTTGTGAAACGCATCGCGCACCCCCGCCAATTCCAACGGTGTTGCCACATTTTCAAGCGCCGTCATCGTTGGGATCAAATGGAACGATTGAAACACAATGCCCATTTGGTCGCGTCGTAACAATGCAAGTTGATCTTCGCTTTGCCGTGACAGATCGGTACCCGATACGTTCACCATCCCACTGCTGGCGCGCTCTAACCCACCAAGAAGCATGAGGAGTGAGGATTTTCCCGAACCAGAAGGGCCAATTAACCCCAAACTTTCACCTGCCGATACGTCAAGTGAGATGTTTTTCAAAATCTCAACAGTTCCAGCATTGCTTTCTAGGGAAAGATGTACATTTGATAGGGAAATAATGGGGGACGTCATGAAACAATTCGGCCTTATAGTGAACTTGCCTTTCTCATATGGGCCTTTGGGCATTATGGGCAAGATGCTGATGGCATGTTTTCTGATCTGTGCCTCGATTGCCAAAGCGGATGAGCGCATTGATGTTCTGATGTTGGGGGACAGCCTGACCCATGGGTATGGTTTGCTTCCTGAAAATGGACTGGTCCCGCAATTGCAACGCTATGTAAACTCTCAGCGCGATGACGTGCGTTTGATCAATGCAGGGGTTTCTGGCGATACGACCGCAGGTGGGTTGGAACGTGTTGCATGGTCAATTGAACCGGGATTGGACGCGGCGGTTGTTGCGTTGGGTGGTAACGACGTGCTGCGTGGCATTGCCCCCGAAGTTGCCCGGGCGAATCTGATGGGCATTTTGGACGAATTGCAGAAGGCCCAAGTTGCAATTTTGGTGGTGGGCACCCATGCCCCCAACAATTATGGCCCCGATTACAAACAGCAATTTGACCAAATTTTCCCCCAGTTAGCGGAACAGTTTGGTGCACTTTATATTCCAAGTTTTTTTGAACCGTTCATCACCGTCGGCCAATTGGATGAAAGTGCGTCCCAGTATTTTCAACCAGATGGCATCCATCCCAACGCCACAGGCGTGAAAATGGTCGTAGAATCAGTTGGACCCATTTTTATGGAAATGATCGCGCAGGCGGCCTCAAACTAGGCTGCACTAAACGCGACACACAAAAACTATCCTTTTGCCCCATTATATAGACTTTGTACTGTATTCATCCCGCGCCTGAATACAGGCATTTTGTAGGTGCATCCAATGTGATGCGTCGCGAGTATTTTTTTTGTGTTTGCAGGTAACGAGTATGCGCATCGCGCGTTTGACGAGTATTGCAGGGGAAAAGAGGGTTTCGGCCCTCTTTTTCTTTGGCGAATGGTACGGATCGCGGTAGCCTGTCCAAAAAATGGTCGAGGATATCATGCGTATTGCAACGGCGGCTTATCCCATCACTTGGTTAAATTCTTGGGATGACTATGAACAAAAACTAGATACCTGGGTCGCGGACGCCGCTGATCACGGGGCCGAGTTTTTGGTGTTTCCTGAATATGCATCGATGGAACTTTCATCGCTTGCGGGAGAGGACAGTGCCGCAAAAATGGAAACCGCGCTGTCGTCGGTTTCAGATGTGTTCGATCGGATTTGTGAGACATATGCGAAACTCGCCAAACAATATGGCGTTTATATTCTATCAGGCAGCGCGCCTGTGTGGGACGATGGTCGTTATGTAAACCGCTTGGGTGTTTTTGATCCTTGCGGCGCTTATATCCTGCAGGACAAACAAATCATGACCCGTTTTGAGCGCGAAGAATGGTGTGTTGAGCATGGAAAACCCCTGAATGTCATAGAAACGGATTTAGGGCGATTTGGCATTTTAATCTGTTACGATAGTGAGTTTCCGAAATTGGGCCGCGCGTTAAAGGATGTGGATGTACTTTTGGTGCCATCCTGCACCGAAGCGATGCATGGATATTGGCGCGTTCGCATTGGTGCAATGGCGCGCGCGTTGGAAAATCAATGTGTATCTGTCATGTCATCGCTGCTTAGCAGTGAGCCCCGCTTTAACGGAGTGGATGAGGCAATGGGAACGGGCGGGGTTTTTGGCCCCCCAGATCGCGGATTTCCCGCAGATGGCGTGATGGCCTTGGGTGAAATTGGAACGCCTGGATGGACCCATTGCGACATCGATCTGGATGCGATCAAAGCGGTGCGCAAAGACGGCGTTGTTTTGAACCGAACCCACTGGAGCGAACAGGATATGCGTGATCTATCTGTGCCTGTTGCCACAGTTTCCAATGAATCCTCTTGAAAATTTTCAAAAATAGATACATTTAGCGCCAGGCGCGATATACCGCGCACCACGTAACAATATGTAGGAGAGACTATGGCCAAGGAAGAATTGCTCGAATTTCCAGGTGTCGTTAAGGAACTCTTGCCAAATGCGACGTTTCTGGTCGAGCTTGAAAATGGCCATGAGATCAACGCACATATGGCAGGAAAAATGCGCAAAAACCGTATTCGGGTTTTGGCAGGCGACCGCGTTCAGGTGGAAATGACACCCTATGACCTGACCAAAGGTCGGATCAATTATCGTTTCAAGTAAGTGAAACTTGTTCTTGGATCAGGCAGCCCGCGGCGAAAAGAGCTGTTGGGGCAACTTGGTGTGCATATTGACGATGTGCGCCCGCCTGATGTGGACGAAACCCCACTGGTTGGGGAACTTCCGCGCAATTATTGCAACCGTGTGACACGATCAAAAGTGGATGCCATCACACTTGGCGCGGATGAGGTTGCCCTGTGCGGCGACACGACCGTTGCGCTTGGCCGTCAGATTTTGGGCAAACCCGCCGATGCGGATGAAGCACGCGCGTTTTTGCAAAAAATGTCAGGTCGTCGCCATCGCGTCATCACATCAATCGCTGTGAAAAAGGCTGATACGATCTGGCAGAAGGATTGCGTAAGTATCGTCAAAATGAAGGTGCTTAGCGCTGCTGAAATTGACGCCTATCTGTCCACGGGCGATTGGAAGGGCAAAGCAGGCGGATATGGTATCCAAGGCCCCGCGGGGGCGTTCGTGCCATGGATCAGTGGATCCTATTCCGCAATCATGGGTTTGCCTGTGGCGGAAACCTATGCGCTGTTAAACGCCGCTGGCATTTCAACATTCGGAGCGACATGATGAAAGGACGTCAAATCCTTCTGGATCATATGAATGACCGTCAGGCGGCAGCACTTGTCGAGGATGGCAAGCTGCAGGATTTGTTTTTGGAAACGGATTTGCCCGCACCGGGCACGGTTTATCGTGCCGTTGCGGATCGTCCCGTTAAGGGGCAGGGGGGCATGTTTTTGAAAACCCCAGATGGTCCTGCGTTTTTGCGTAAGGTCAAAGGATTAGCGCCGGGCCAAACCCTATTGGTGCAGGTCAGCGGTTTTGCAGAAGCGGGCAAGGCCATTCCAGTGACGTCAAAGCTCCTTTTCAAAAGTCGATATGTCATAGTCACACCAGATGCGCCTGGATTGAACATATCCCGCAGTATCAAGGATGATGATCGCCGTGATGCGCTCCTACAGATTATCCGTGAAGGGTTGGAACCATTTGAATACGGTATGATCCTGCGATCCAGCTGTGCTGATGCAGACGATGAAGACATTTTGGAGGATGCGCAAAATATGCTGGGTCTTGCCAATGCCGTCATGGCCGATCAGAATGGAGCGCCAGAGCTGCTGGTTGAGGCGGATAACCCCCACACCCTTGGCTGGCGCGAGTGGACAGCCCCTGCTGATGTTGTGACCGAGGCAGGCTGTTTTGAAGCGCATGGTGTTTTGGAAATGATTGAGGATCTGAAATCCTCTGCCGTGCGCACTGATGGCGGGCATTATTATGTGGAACCCACGCGTGCTTTTGTAACGGTTGACGTGAATACGGGCAAAGATACATCGCCCGCTGCGGGTCTTAAAGCGAATATCGCCATGGTCCGCGATTTACCGCGCCAGTTGCGGTTACGAGGTTTGGGCGGTCAGATTGTGATCGACCCCGCGCCGATGCCGAAGAAAGACCGCAAGACAGTAGAAAGCGCTCTTAAGGCCGCGCTGCGAAAAGATTCGGTTGAAACAAATTTCGTCGGCTGGACCACCTTGGGCCTGATCGAGCTGCAACGCGCGCGCGTGCGTGTTCCGTTTTAGCAAGTATGATGGTGACTATTTTCGGATACGACACGCGAATGGTGTTCGCGTGCCATATAAGTTTGAAAGCAGAAGCTGATGTAGCCTATCGATTACGATACGTCTTTCCAATTCACTTCACGCTGGTCTTCGCCTAGACGACCGCGGCGAACGTATAGGCGGTTCAGCGCATTCAGATAGGCCTTGGCGCTTGCCACAACGGTATCTGTGTCTGCCGATTGGCCTGTGGCGATATTACCGTCCTCTTCCATGCGGACGCTAACGGTGGCTTGGGCGTCTGTGCCTTCGGTCACTGCGTGAACTTGGTACAACTGCAGGCGAGCTTTGTGTCCGTAAAGCGCCTTTACCGCATTGAATGTTGCGTCAACGGGTCCGTCGCCTGTGGCGGTTGTTGATACTTCTTCTCCGCCGATGACCAATGTCATTTCTGCGGTTTGTGGTTCACCCGTTCCACAGACCACGCGGAGTGATTTCAACGTAATGTGATCATTTTCCGCATCTTCGCCCGCACGCATCAATGCAATTAGGTCTTCGTCATAGACCTCTTTCTTGCGATCTGCCAATTCCTTGAAACGGACAAACACGTCTTTCAACTGATTGTCGGCCAACACATATCCCAAATCTTCCAATTTAGAGCGTAGGGCCGCACGGCCAGAATGTTTGCCCATAACCAAGTTTGTCTCAGACAGGCCAACGTCCTCGGGGCGCATAATTTCGAATGTTTCCGCGTTTTTCAACATGCCATCTTGGTGAATACCACTTTCATGGGCAAAGGCGTTTTTACCAACGATTGCCTTGTTAAACTGCACGGGGAAGCCCGAAACCGATGCAACGCGGCGTGAGATGTTCATGATCTTGGTTGTGTCGATGCCTGTGAAATAGGGCATGATATCGCCGCGCACTTTCAATGCCATGACAACTTCTTCTAACGCGGTGTTACCTGCGCGTTCGCCAAGCCCGTTGATGGTACATTCGATTTGACGCGCACCGCCTTCGACGGCTGCCAACGAATTTGCGGTCGCCATGCCAAGGTCATTGTGACAATGCGTTGCAAAGATGATGTCATCCGCACCTGGAACCTTTTCAATCAACATGCGGATCAAATCGGCGCTCTCAACGGGGGCTGTATATCCCACGGTATCGGGGATGTTGATTGTTGTTGCCCCTGCCTTGATCGCGATTTCAACAACGCGGCACAGATAGTCATGTTCGGTGCGTGTGGCATCCATGGGCGACCATTGGATGTTGTCACACAAATTGCGGGCATGAGTCACTGTTTCATGAATACGCTCTGCCATTTGATCCTGATCCAGATTTGGGATCGCACGGTGCAATGGCGATGTGCCGATAAATGTGTGGATGCGCGGGCGTTCCGAATTGCGTACGGCCTCCCAACAGCGATCAATATCGCCGAAATTTGCACGGGCAAGGCCGCAAATTACGGAATTCTTACTGCGCTGCGCGATTTCGGAGACTGCGCGGAAATCGCCCTCTGATGCTATGGGAAAACCAGCCTCGATAATATCAACGCCCATGTCGTCCAAAAGCTCGGCAACCTCAAGCTTTTCGTCATGCGTCATTGTTGCGCCTGGGGATTGTTCACCGTCGCGCAACGTCGTGTCAAAGATCACCACGCGGTCTTTGTTGTCGGATTGTGTCATCTGAGTTCTCTTTTTCTATGTCTACTAAGCGGTGTCATGTCGGTGCGCTCTGCTGTCTCCTCTGAGCGGACGCACCGGATATGGCACGCTCAGAGGCTGCTTAGTAGGAGGCCGAGCGCCAGTGGACCCAGAAGGGTTTGACGCGGTGATATGGCACTAGAATTCATCATGGATGCGACTATAGCCAAGAAATTCGAAATGAAAAGAGATGGAATTCACAAAATATTATGCTTCGCGGGCGGCGCGGCGCAGTTTAAACGCGCGGCGAAATATGGCAACGCGATGCTCTTTGCCGCGTTCGGTCAGATATTCTTCGATATTGCGACGATAGACCAAAACATTTTTGCGATCACGATTGCGTTGGTAAAATTCCGATTGCGTCAGCGTGCCTTTGATGGCGCCCGACATGATCGGTTTTAATTGATCCATCCGGCGCAAAACCATTGCGGATTTGTGGCCCAGGCCGATCGCCTTTAGGGGCACAAGGTTTGGGTGCTGAATACGCTCAATATGCAGTCTATCTTGTTCGATATATGGGTCATAGACCGCATAGATTTTGCCAACCTGATCCAAGTGCTGCGTGATATCTGAATAGGGCAGGCTCCACCTCATGATGCGCACCAAACAGGACCAGCGATACGGGCGCATCCCCCCCTGTTCAAGGTGCAGCGTCCATGCCCCATCTACACTGACACGCTCAACAACACGCCACGGGGGATTCACATGGACCTGATCAATCTCTGTAGTTTTTGAAAAATACAAAATCTCGCGGTCCGCATGGCGGCTGTGATAACATGCATCCAAAAGGGTAACGGGCCCTTCGGTCACAGAAATCAAATTGCGCCGTAAAATCGTTGCTATGCTCGTCCCAGATTCAAAACTCGTTATCTTGATGCGTAACCTGACATAACGATAGGGCCAAGATTTGTTGAAACTATTGCATTTTCAGGGCAGAGGGTTCAATGCATTGGTAAATCTCTGTGCAAAAGGATGCCCGAATGGATCAAAATGGTCACGATGTTGAACGTCGCCTTGTGGATTTGGAAACAGCACTGGCACATCATATCAAGGTGAATGACGAACTTTCGGATATTGTCGCCGACCAATCCAAGCGGATTGAGGCGCTTGAACGTCGCGTTGGGATGTTGATGCAACGCGAGGCAGAGCGCGAAAGCGAAGGCATTGAATACGTGGCTGATCAACGCCCACCCCATTGGTGACATCGAAAGGCCATTGTCAGATGCCGCCTCGTTTACTAAGCTGCGCACAACCTTAGAAAAAATGCAGGCAACCATGACGCGACGTGTACTGACATCTACCCTTTTTGCGGCGGCATTGATGGCCGCACCACTGGCGGCGCAAACTTCGGATATTGTGATTAAACAATACGATGATGGCGGCATATATGAGGGCACGTTTCGCAATGGCCTGCAGCACGGAACAGGCACCTATACATTGCCCAATGGCTATCAATATTCAGGCGACTGGGTTGATGGCGAAATTCGCGGCAACGGTGTTGCGCACTTCCCAAATGGATCCAGCTATGAAGGCAGCTTCGTCAAAGGCAAGCCTGTGGGGATTGGCAAAATAACCTTTGCCGATGGCGGCACCTATGAGGGCAGCTGGCTGAATGGGAAAATTTCGGGTCAGGGTATTGCGGAATACCCAAATGGCGCACGATACGAAGGCGGATTTCGCGACGCAATGCATCACGGGCGCGGTGTCATGACCAATCCAGATGGCTACATCTATGATGGTGATTGGATCAATGGCGTGAAAGAAGGCGCTGCACGCATCACCTATCCCGATGGCACGATCTATGATGGCAGCGTTGTGCGCGGCGCGCGCGAGGGTCGCGGGCGGCTTGAGATGCCAGAGGGTCTGATTTTCGAAGGTCTGTGGAAAGCGGGCGAAATCAATGGTTTGGGTAAATTAATCCAACCAAACGGTGACGTTTACGAGGGCAACTTGGTTGATGGTCGCCGCCAAGGCCAGGGTAAAGTGACCTATGCCAATGGCGATACATACGAGGGCAATTTCGAAGATGATCAGCGTGTTGGTCAAGGTACATTCATCGGTAACGATGGATACCAATATACGGGCAGTTGGGAAAATGGCCAAATTCAGGGGCAGGGTCAGGTGACCTATCCTGATGGGTCCATCTATACAGGTGACTTTGTCAGCGGTCTGGCCGATGGCACGGGCAAAATCATCTACCCCGATGGGTCCAGCTATGAAGGTGGTTGGAGCGCGGGCGTGATTGAGGGCGAAGGCACTGCAATTTACGCCAATGGCGTGACCTATAAGGGCAGTTTCCAAAACGCGCGCAATCATGGATTTGGCGTGATGACCTACGCCGATGGTTATACTTATGAAGGTGAATGGCAGGACGGAACACGCTCTGGCAAGGGCAAGGCGACATTTGCCGATGGTATGGTGTATGAAGGTGACTACCTAAACGGTCAGCGCCATGGCAAGGGAACGATCACATTGACCGACGGGTTCACATATACGGGTGATTGGGCGAATGGCGAAATCACAGGGCAGGGTGTGGCCACCTATGCCAATGGTGACGTTTATGAAGGGACGTTCCAGCGCGGCAAACGGCAGGGTCAGGGCACCATCCGCTTTGCCAACGGAAATACGGCAAGCGGCGAATGGAACAACGGCGCCTTGGTCAGCAATTCGGATCAGTGATCCGCCCGCGGCACCTCCGCCTCTAAATAGGCGTCAGCGTCGGCCAAAACAGTGGCACGATGGTCGGGATCCATGCGATCCCACGTGCGATACATTTGGGCCATGCGTGGATTATTTGCAAAACGATCCCGGTGCCGCATCAAAAAATGCCAATAAAGCAGGTTAAATGGACAGGCATCTGCCCCCTTTTTCGCCGTCACTTTATACGCGCAAGATTTACAGTAATCCGACATGCGATTGATGTATGCACCACTGCTGACATAGGGTTTTGATCCCACAACGCCACCATCTGCAAACTGGCTCATCCCGATGGTGTTTGGAGCCTCAACCCATTCAAATGCATCGGCGTAAACACCCAGATACCATTCATGCACCTGATGTGGATCAACGCCCGTCAATAATGCGTAATTCCCTGTGACCATCAAACGTTGAATGTGATGCGCATAGGCCGTTTCGCGGGTTTGTTCGACGGCCTTTGTCATGCACAACATTTTGCTGTCACCACCCCAATAGACATCGGGCAAGGGACGATCATGTCCTAAATAATTCGATTGCACATAGTCGCTTCCTTTTAGGAAATAAATCCCGCGCATAAATTCGCGCCACCCAAGGATTTGTCGGATGAAACCCTCAACCGCGTTAATGGGGGCATGACCGTCTTTGAACGCTTGTTCGGCCGCGTCACAGACCTCTTTCGGGGAAAGAAGTCCGATGTTGATGTAGGGGGATAGGACAGAGTGATAGAGGTATCTGTTGTCGCGTAACATGGCATCCTGATAATCCCCAAATCGCGGCAAGGCATGCGCGATGAAATGGTCAAGCGCGCGCAGCGCGTCGGCACGTGTTACGGCGTATTCAAAATGCTGCAGCGTCCCAAAATGAGTGTCAAAACGTGCCTGCACCAGCGCGATGACATCACGGGTGATTTGATCAGGTGTGAATGGGATTGGACCGGGGTGCGTAACATCCTTGGGCGCGGCCTTGCGGTTGTCATGGTCATAATTCCACTGGCCACCTGTGGGTTTTCCATCCTCCATCAAATAGCCGGTGGATTTGCGCATCTCGCGATAGAAATATTCCATCCGCAACGCTTTGCGCCCCTCTGCCCATGTTTCAAAAACACCGTGTGACGCGAAAAAGCGATCATCGGGAAGCAGTGTGACATCCAATGGCAATGCGATCATATCATCGATGACACGCCATTCAGATGGCTCGGTCAGGGTGATTTTTGTGCACTTATGCTGCGCAGCAATTTTTATAATTTCTGCGCCAAGGGATTGATGGTTTTCTGGATCGTCCAATGTGGTGTAGTGGACGGTCCACCCATTTTCCCGCAGCTCTTGTGCGAAATGGCGCATCGCACTTAGGATCAGGGTAATTTTTTGTGGATGGTGACGCACGTATGTGGCCTCGCCCCCAACTTCCGCCATAAAAACAATGTCTTGCGATGGATCAGCTGCCCGCAATGCAGGGTTGTCGGGAGATAATTGATCGCCCAAGGTAACGATGATCTGTCTTACCATTCTATTGATTTTCCTGCCCAATCAAAAAATTGACCGCTGTTTTGCGGTGTCATTGCCTCGATCACTTGCGCCATATGCTGCGCAGCATTTTCAGGCGTTTGGGTGGGATGGCGTGCGGTGTAATTGGCGCTGAATTTGGTTGCAACCGTGCCAGGGTGTAGCGCGATTAAGGCAAGCTCGGGATGCGTGCGCCCCAACTCAATCGCGCTGGTGCGGATGATTTGGTTCACGGCCGCTTTGGCAGCGCGATAACTGATCCATCCGCCGATGTTATTATCCCCGATGGATCCAACCCGCGCCGACAAAACCGCAACCACCGCGGGCGCACGTCGCGGACACAGCCGTTTGATGTGTTTCAAAACCAAGGCAGGCCCAATTGCGTTCACTGCGAATTGATCAGCCATGCCCTGTGCCGTGACGGCCTGTATCGTTTTTTCGGGTGCGTAGCCGTCGATTTTTAATGCGCCACTTGCCACGATCACGCGATCAAAGGGGCCCTCAATTTGCGCCATCGCCGCATCAACAGAGGCGGGGTTCATATAATCCAAACCATGGGTCGTGCGCGCAATACCCGTCACCTGCGCACCCTTTGCGGTGTAGTAATCCGCCAATGCACGACCGATCCCGCCCGTGTGTCCAATTATCAAAACGTCCTTCATGCAAATCGAACTAGAGGGGCATACGCGACAATCAAGCAGTTGTTGTCCCATTGGCTTGCTCATTCACGATATCTGCGTTAGAGCGAAACGCGAAAAGTTAGCTTGGAAAATGACCATGGCCAAAGTGAAAAAACAACCGCGCCCAAAGGCGGAAACGCCCAAAGGGTTTCGTGATTATTTCGGAACAGAAGTAAGCGAACGCTCTGAAATGCTCTCTCAGATTGCGGGTGTTTATCATCATTATGGCTTTGATGCGCTGGAAAGCTCGGCCGTGGAAACGGTTGAGGCGCTGGGAAAATTTTTGCCAGATGTGGATCGCCCAAACGAAGGTGTCTTTGCTTGGCAAGAGGAAGAGGGCGATTGGCTTGCCCTACGTTACGATCTAACAGCGCCCTTGGCACGTGTTTATGCCCAACACCGCAATGATCTGCCAAATCCCTATCGCCGCTATGCCATGGGCCCTGTGTGGCGCAACGAAAAACCGGGACCAGGGCGCTATCGTCAGTTTTATCAATGCGATGCGGATATTGTGGGCGCACCCTCTGTTGCGGCAGACAGTGAAATTTGCGCGATGTTGGCCGACACACTGGAAACGGTTGGCATTCCACGCGGCGATTACATTGTCCGTGTGAACAACCGCAAGGTTTTGAATGGTGTCTTGGAAACCATGGGGCTTGCGGACGATACACAACGCGACGCCGTTTTGCGCACGATTGATAAATTCGACAAAGTGGGCGAGGCAGGCGTGCGCGAACTGCTGGGCAAGGGGCGCTTGGATGCCTCTGGTGCTTATATTGACGGCGTTGGCCTTTCTGACGATCAGGCCGCACCTGTTGTGGCCTTTCTAACATCGCGCGGCGATACGGCGGCGGCGACCTTGGCAAACTTACGCGATGCGATCGGGGGATCAGATGTGGGTGCCGAAGGTGTCAATGAACTGGAAGCCATGGCCGAATTGTTTGACGCAGGCGGCTATGGCGCGGATCAGATTTTGATTGATCCTTCGGTTGTGCGCGGACTTGGGTATTACACTGGCCCTGTGTTTGAGGCAGAGCTGACCTTTGAAATCTTTGACGAAAAGGGGCGTAAGCGTCAATTTGGGTCCGTTTCTGGCGGTGGGCGGTATGACGACTTGGTCAAACGCTTCACAGGTCAGGCCGTGCCGGCCACAGGAGTATCCATTGGTGTGGATCGCCTATTGGCCGCATTGCGGGAAAAGGGGCGGATTGGGTCAAATCCGCTTGGCCCCGTTGTCGTGACCGTGATGGACCGTGACCGTATGGCCGATTATCAGGCCATGGTGACAGAGTTGCGCAACAACGGCATCCGAAGCGAGGTTTATTTGGGCAACCCCAAGAATTTCGGCAATCAGCTGAAATATGCGGATAAACGCAATTCGCCCATCGCGATTATCGAAGGCGGGGATGAAAAGGACCAAGGGATCGTTCAGATCAAGGATTTGATCCTAGGCGCACAGATTGCCCAAAACGCCACCCTAGAAGAGTGGAAAGAACGCCCAAGCCAATTCACCGTTCCCCGTGATCAGATGTTGGCCAAGGTGCGTGAAATTCTGGCGACGCATAACGGTGAAATACAAGGGGCATGACGATGAACCCCAAGGTGATAACAACAGCAGCAGGTATTGAAACCCTGTTCCAGCAGGCGGGTGCCGCCACGGTTCAGGCCGCGATTTTGCAGCCTGCCGAAACCCTTTTGGATTTATATGGCGAGGATATTCGCGCCCGCGCCTATGTCACATCCGATCCGCTGCGGGGTGAACAAATGCTGCGCCCTGATTTCACGGTACCCGTTGTGCAGATGCATATGGAACAGGGGGCAGAACCTGCGCGTTATACCTACAACGGTGTGGTGTTTCGCCGCCAAGAGGATGATGCAACCCGCGCCAATGAATACCTGCAGGTCGGCTACGAAGTCTTTGACCGCAGCAATCCGGCCGAAACCGATGCCGAGGTTTTTGCCCTGATCCAAAACGCCTTGGTTGATGCGCCTGTACGTGCAACCGTTGGGGATATTGGTATTCTGATGGCAGCGGTTGATGGGTTAAACACATCGGAACGCCGCAAATCTGCCCTGCGCCGTCATATTTGGCGCCCAACGCGGTTTCGCGCATTGTTGGACCGTTTTGCAGGTCGCGTGGAAACGCCCGCAGCGCGTCAGGCGTTGATCGCATCGGATGATCCCATGGCCCAAGCTGGGCCGCAAATCGGATTACGCAGCGCCGCCGAGGTGGCAGAGCGTATTGACGTTCTGAAATCTGACGCCTCTTTACCACCCATTTCCGCGGTTGAGGTGGATTTGATTGAGGCCATTTTGCAGGTGCGCGAAACCTGTCCAAACGCCTTGGCACAGCTGCGCGATATTGCGGTGGATGTGCCGTCAATCACAGGTGCGGTGACGCGGTTGGGCGAACGGTTTGAGGCATTAGATGCCCGTGGTGTTGAGACATCCACACTGATGTTTGAAACCAGCTATGGCCGCACGTCGATGGAATATTACGATGGGTTTGTGTTTGGATTTCACGCAACCGATCATGCGGGTCTTAGCCCCATCGCCTCTGGTGGGCGATACGATGCCCTGACCCAACGGTTGGGCAAGGGCGATGCCATTCCTGCGGTGGGTGGCGTTATTCGCCCCGATCTCTTGATCCAACTCGCAGGAGGCGCGTCATGACCATTAAACTGGGTGTGCCCTCCAAAGGGCGGTTGATGGAAAAAACCTTTGACTGGTTTGGCGCGCGCGGCGTGACACTGGCGCGTACAGGATCAGATCGCGAATATGCAGGCGCCGTGGATGGTGTGACGGGTGTGGAATTGGTTCTGCTGTCTGCAGGTGAAATTCCACGCGAATTGGCCGCGGGCCGCATTCATTTGGGCGTCACGGGGATTGACCTGATCCGCGAAAAATTGGCCGCATGGGATCAGCGGGTCGAGGTTATGGCAGAACTGGGGTTCGGTTTTGCTGATCTGATTTTGGCCGTGCCCAACTGTTGGGTTGATGTGGATACATTGGACGATCTGGATGCCGCCGCCGCCGCATTTCGTGCGCGTCATGGGTTCCGTTTGCGGATCGCCACGAAATACCACCGCTTGGTGCGTGAATTCCTGAAACAGGCGGGTGTTGCGGATTATCAGATCGTTGATAGCCAAGGCGCCACCGAAGGCACCGTGAAAAACGAAACGGCCGAGGCAATTGCCGATATTACATCCTCGGGCGAAACGCTGCGGGCCAATCACCTGAAAATCCTAAGTGACGGTTTGATCCTAAAATCCCAAGCCTGCCTCCTGCGCGCACGCGGTGCCGATGTGTCCGCAGACGAAGGTCGTGATCTGGCGGATTTGTTGGATAAATTAGGTTTGTAAGTTGACGATCTTTAGTGGATGGCATCACGTCCGCCGTTAACACACCGTTAACTTTCGCACCGACGTGATACCGACGTTACACCGACGCGTTACAGTACGCCGATTTCGGCCAATTTGCCAGCCAATTCGGGGGGCAGTGGGTCTTCTGATGCGCGGGATTTGCTGAGGTCCAGCGGGGCATCCTCTGCCTTTAAATAACGCCATCCTTGGAAGGGGCGACGGGGCACTTGGGTGGTTAGGATCAGTTCAGGATCAAGCACGATGGCGCAGCGGCGAATGCCGTCCCCACCGATGACCTCATCAAGGCGTAAAATGCGTTGGCGACATTGGATGAACCGCTTGATCACCCAGTAGATTGACCCGCCATCCAGCAGTTGTTTTTCCTGTTTGGGCCACATCCGTGTGATATGGCGTGGCAACCCATCTGGTCCCTGTGCGGGGGCGCTTGCCTGCCACGCACGCAGGCCTTCGATTCCCTCACTCCCGACGCTGAGCTTCACAAGATGTAGTTGTTTTGTCATATTTAATCCCAATTTGTGGTGTAGAATAGCGATAATTCTGGGTTTGGCAAGTTGACCTTGGATGGTGTAAGCTCTATTGTATCTAATCCGAACACGTAGAAAATCACGCCAGCTGGAGTACCAGAGTATGACACGTTTCGCAGCCCCAATCGCCGAACAAATCTGGGATATGAAGTATCGATTTAAAGAGGCAGATGGAACGCCTCTTGATGGCACTGTTGAAGATACGTGGCGTCGCATTGCCCGCGCCTTGGCCGTGGTTGAAAAGGATGCGGATCACTGGGAAAACGAATTTTACAGGGCACTTGAGGATTTCAAATTCTTACCCGCGGGTCGGATCACAGCGGGCGCGGGAACCGCACGCAAGGTGACATTGTTCAACTGCTTTGTCATGGGCACGATCCCCGACAGCATGGGCGGTATTTTTGACATGCTGAAAGAGGCCGCATTAACCATGCAGCAAGGCGGTGGAATTGGCTATGATTTCAGTACGATACGCCCCAAAGGCGCCTTGGTTACCGGGGTTGCGGCGGATGCATCTGGGCCACTGTCCTTTATGGATGTTTGGGACAGTATGTGCCGCACAATCATGTCCGCAGGATCACGCCGTGGTGCGATGATGGCGACCATGCGGTGTGATCATCCCGACATTGAGGATTTTATAACCGCCAAATCGGATGCCGCGCGTTTGCGGATGTTCAATGTGTCGGTCTTGGTTACAGATCCGTTTATGGAAGCGGTAAAGGCGAACGGATCCTGGGATTTGGTGTTTGATGGAAAGGTATATCAAACGGTTAAGGCGCGGGATTTGTGGAACAAAATCATGCGGTCCACCTATGATTATGCGGAACCCGGTGTGATTTTCATTGATCGAATTAATAAGGCCAATAACCTTGGATATTGCGAAACAATCGCGGCCACAAACCCCTGTGGAGAGCAGCCATTGCCACCCTATGGTGCCTGTTTGTTGGGATCCATCAACTTGGCCCGTTTGGTCAAGGACCCGTTTGAGGCGGGCGCGGATTTGGATGTTGATGGGCTGAGCAAACTGGTCGCCACAGCGGTCCGCATGATGGACAATGTGGTGGATGCATCGGAATTTCCGCTGCCAAAACAAGCACAAGAAGCACAGGCCAAACGCCGCATTGGTTTGGGTGTGACGGGATTGGCGGACGCGCTGTTGATGACGGGCTTGCGCTATGGGTCGGACGAGGCGGCGCGGCAAACCGACCGCTGGTTGCACGCCATCGCGCGCGCCGCATATCTGGCGTCGGTTGAGCTTGCCAAGGAGAAGGGCGCATTTCCACTATTCGACGCCGATCCGTTTTTGGCCTCTGATGCCATGATGCAAATGGACGAGGATGTACGCGATCAAATCCGCACGCATGGCATTCGTAATGCCCTGCTTACGTCAATCGCGCCAACAGGGACCATTAGCCTTTATGCAGGCAATGTAAGTTCAGGGATCGAACCCGTTTTTGCCTATGCCTATACGCGCAAAGTCTTGCAAAAGGACGGAACCCGTACCGAAGAAGAAGTCGTCGATTACGCCGTGCAAATGTGGCGCGATAAATATGGCGACGCAGACCTGCCCGATTATTTCGTAAACGCACAAACACTTGCGCCGCTGGATCACGTGAAAATGCAGGCTGCCGCGCAAAAGTGGATCGACAGTTCGATTTCAAAAACAATCAATTGCCCCGAAGACATCAGCTTTGATGATTTTCAGGACGTTTACATGCAGGCCTATGAAACGGGATGTAAAGGCTGTACCACCTATCGCCCGAATGATGTGACGGGATCAGTCCTCAGCGTTTCGGAAAGCAGTGAAGCTGCGCCAGAGGCGGATCAGGGTGCAGATGTGATTTATATGGCCGAACCACTGGATCGGCCCCAAGCGTTAGAGGGCAATACATATAAACTCAAATGGCCAGATAGCGAACATGCGATTTATGTCACCGTTAATGACGTCATTATCAACGATCACCGTCGTCCGTTTGAGGTGTTCATCAATTCCAAAAATATGGAACATTTCGCATGGACCGTGGCCCTGACCCGCATGATTTCGGCCGTGTTCCGCCGCGGTGGAGATGTCAGTTTTGTGGTTGAAGAATTGAAGGCCGTCTTTGATCCACGTGGTGGGGCCTGGGTGCAGGGGAAATACATCCCGTCTATCCTGGCGGCCATCGGGGGCGTGTTAGAACAGCATATGATCGCCATCGGGTTTTTGGAAAGCGAAGGGATGGGGTTAAAAGAAGACCCCAAAGCAGGTCAGCAGGTTGTGAACCTAAATGAAAACCGTGGAAAAGCCTGCCCCAGTTGCGGTCAGTTTGATATGCAAATGGTCGAAGGCTGCATGACCTGTCGCAGTTGTGGTCATTCAAAGTGTGGATAACATTGCCACCTGACTGGGTAGCGCGTGAACGCTACCCGAGTTCAAGCGCAAAGATCATATATTGATTGTGCGTGATGAAGGCCTGTGATGTGCGCTCTTTTTCGAACAATCGTTGGCCAAGGCGATAGCGCCGTTTTTCGTTCAGGATCATGCGCAGCAATCGCGCCAAGAACCAGCGCAAAGTTGGTTTGCCAGTTTGCAGCTCACCATCAACGCGTTTGATCGCGTGACCAAAGACGTTGAACAATTCTTGTTCAAGATCGATCGAGGGCGCGACGGCGGTGGTGATATCCTCGCTTGATGTGACGGTGATATCTGATGCCTGCAGATAGCTTTGAAATTCAGTGATGGAATGTCCACCGCCCACACGCCGGGTTTTGTCTGTTTTGTCCGCGGATGTGATGCGGAAACAATCGGCGATTAGGATGTTGCCATTCGGCTTTACATATTTCTGCGCCCGTTCAATCGCGGTTTTGTAAGGAATGTACTGAAAGCTTTCTGAAAATAGGCAGAGGTCAAATTCTTGGTCGGTTTCAAAGTCTTCGAATTTGCACAGATGAACAGTTGCCTGTGGCGCATTCGCACGGCAGCGTTCGGCCAAAAACGGGCTGGGCACGACGACGTCCACCTTATGCCCCAATGCGATAAGTTTGCGCGCGGTTTCACCCGCACCGCCGCCTACATCCAAAATGCGTAATGACCCAGATGGCAGATAGGAAAACAGTTTTTCTGTGTAAACAGATTGCGCCTGACCCAAATTCCCTGCGGTGACCTCTAGGTTCGTCCAGATGCCATAATGTAAATTTTCAGCGCCCGTTAGCCATTTGATAAAGCTAAGCCCAATATCAAGCCCGACCGCTTGTGAATTCATCTTTTTTGACATGCCTGCACTGCCCCATCTTTCACAGGCGTATGTTTGATTGAACATGGCGCATAAAACAAACGGTTTTTGGCTGTTTCGGGTGATTAATTAAGGTTTGAACTCTTGAGTCCCATCCCAAGATTTCATGTCAGGCAATCATCTGCCACACCATCCCTGATATAATTGCCCCAGTCACGGCCAAGCCCAAGTAGGCGGCGAAAACACGTGGTTTCACCAGGGCCCAAACCGCAAGCGCGGCTGGAATACAGCTGACCCCGCCTGCGATCATGAAACTTAGCGCTGCGCCTGTGCTCATGCCTTGGGTCATTAATGCGTCAACCAATGGAACGGCGGCATAGCCATTCAAATAGGCGGGCGCACCGATGAATGAGGCCAGGATGATTGTTCCAATGCCTTCCCCGCCCAAGGCTTGCGCGACCCATTCGGCAGGGATGTAGCGGATCATCAATGCCTCGATTGTGTAGGCCATTAGCAACCATTTGGTCAGGAAAACCGCGTTTTCGACGGCCGTATCGCGAAAGGCCAGTTTGCGTTCACTGTCCTGCCAAAACGCCCAAACGGGTTTCCCCTGAAACGGGGCCTTTACGCCGCAGCATCCACCAACCTTGGGCTTTTCCCGCAGGGGATCAACAAAGACAGGATTGTTTGACAGCGCCATTGTTACAAATCCCCCAAAGAGGCCCAGACCAACCGCCGCAACGGTTTTGGCGATTGCAAAATCGAATCCCAATGTTCCACTGGTGATGGCGAACATCGCAGGGTCCATCAATGGGGAGGACAGCCAAAACGCCATTACCGCGCCAAGAGGGGCACCAACGGCCAAAAGTGCCGCAATAAACGGGATCACCTCGCATGAACAAAAGGGTGATAATCCGCCCAGCAGCGCGGCCAACACTATCATGCGGGATTGCGCCCCCTCAAACGCACGCGCCAACAATGTTTCCGCGCCTGTCGCCTTTAGATAGGCAACCGCAAGCACCGCAAAGATGATAAATGGCGCGGTACTGGTCATTGCATTTGCTGTGAACCCCAAGGTTGCCCAAAATTCAGCAGGCAGAAACAGCGCAACACAGACATAAATTACAATGATTGCCGCGAATGCGCCGTCAATTTTTGGGAATTGGCGTGTTGATTGGCTTAGGTCAGTCATGGCATTCATGCTCGCATGTTGGATCACAATCAGCGCAGCATTCTGTCATCAAAAATTGTGAAAGTGTTTCGATTTGATCATAGGCGACCGCCGCACAAATAATGGAGCGCCCTTGCTTTGTCTGCGTAACCAGACCCGCGTGGTTCAGTATTTTGACATGATGGGTTAGGGTTGATCCCGTGACACCACAGCGATCACCCAAGATGCCAATTGGCAAACCGTTCGGTCCCGCACGCACCAATGTGCGCAGAACGTGCAAACGTTGTTCAGACCCAAGTGCCGCAAATGTGGATGCTGCAACCTCGAGCGTCAGTGTGGAGGCGTCAAATATTTTCATATTTCTAAAAATATCGAAATATAGGCGTACGTCAACAATTGTTTTGTATGTCCAGCGCAATGACCTATCCTTGGGGTATGCCCAATTCCGTCTTTGATGAATTATCAAACTGCCGCCTGTGCGCCGAACGATTTGGCGCGACGAAAACACAACATGAACCGCGCCCCGTTGTTTGCGGGGAACAATCCGCGCGTATTTTGATCGCAGGGCAGGCACCCGGTGCAAGGGTGCATCAAAGTGGGCTGCCCTTTACCGACCCATCTGGTGATCGTTTACGGGACTGGATGGATGTAACGGAGGCTGAATTTTACGACCCTGCCCGCATTGCAATTTTGCCTATGGCGTTTTGTTTTCCAGGATACAACGAAAAGGGCGCTGATTTACCGCCCCCGCCGATTTGTGCTCGTACATGGCGTGCACGGGTCATTGCAGGCTTTCCAAATATTCGCCTGACGTTGGTGATCGGGCAATATGCGCAGAAATGGCATTTGCCACGGTTTAGCAACGTCACAGATACGGTTCGGGGGTGGAAAGCTCATGGATCAGACGTTTTTCCCTTGCCTCACCCATCGTGGCGCAATAACGCATGGTTAAAGAAAAACCCGTGGTTTGAAATTGATTTGTTGCCCGAACTGCGCCGTCGTATCCAAGAGGAGCTGAGATGAGTGAAACAGTGATTGATCGCGCATTTGCCACCATGCAAGCCGCGCCCGAGGATGAGGCCGCGCACCTTGCGTTTTATGAACGTGTCGCGGACGCAGAACTGTACCTATTGTTGGAAAAAGAAGCGGCCGCAGACGTCATAGAACCCAAGGTGATTGAAGGGGGTGGCGAAAATTTGGTCCTTGCCTTTGATACGGCGGACCGTCTGGCGAACTTTGCGGGCGATGTTGCGCCCTATGTCGCGCTGTCGGGTCGGGTGTTGGTATCCTTGTTGGTTATGGAAAAAATGGGGATGGGTCTAAATCTGGGCGTTGAGAGTTCCGAGACGCTGATCCCAAGCGATTCTATTGAGTGGTTAAGCGATGCGCTGGGTGAAACCCCCGATGAGTTTGAGGCACGCCCCGCAGAATTTCTGCCACCTGCGGGTATTCCTGAACCGGTGTTAAAGGCGCTGGATACAAAACTGGTTGCGGCTGCGGGTTTGGTTGAACAGGTCTGGCTGTGTCAGGTTGTCTATGATGACGATAGCCGCGGGCATTTATTGGCGTTTATCAATGCCGAACCAAACGCCGAACGCGCATTGGCCAAATGCACGCACGAGGCGATTGCATTTTCTGGTGTTGATGCGGCCAGTTTGGATGTCGCGTTTTTTGACGCGGACGAAACTGCAGCGGCAGCTATTACCAAGGTTGGATTACGGTTTGAATTGCCAGAAATCGTCCAAGAAAAAATCCCCGGCTCTGCACCGGGGATGGATCCAAATTCACCGCCAAAGCTTAAGTAAATCAGACTTTGCAGCGCGCGCCCGTGGGGTCATACATCGGTTTCAAAGATGCTGTGGCATCCACCAAGGTACCTGCCACATCGATTTGATAGGATGATGCCAAAACATCAGCGGCACTTTCACCTGGGCATGGGACATAGCCCATGCCAACCGCGCCGCCCAAATGATGGCCATAAGACCCCGAGCTGAGATAGCCAACAATTTTCCCGTCCCGCAGGATCGGTTCATTGTGATAGAGCAGCGGTTCTGGGTCATTCAGCAGGAACTGCACCATGCGGCTTTCTGGGCCATTTTCCTTGGTCCGCAAAACAGCATCACGGCCTATGAACGCCTCTTTCTTGGTTGAAACGGCTAACCCCAAACCGGCGGCGATCACGTTATCCTCTGTTGTGATGTCGTGACCAAAGTGGCGGAATGCCTTTTCAATGCGGCAGCTGTCCATCATATGCATGCCGCAGAGTTTCAGGCCATGATCCTGACCCGCATCCCACAGGGTTTCAAAGATATGCCCCGCCTGATCCGCGCCGACATAGATTTCCCAACCCAATTCACCTACATAGGATACGCGATGCACACGTGCCAGTCCCATGCCAATTTCAATTTCTTGGGCTGTGCCAAATGGGTTGACTTCATTTGAAAAATCATTGGGTGACACGGCCTGCATCAGTTTACGCGCATTGGGCCCCATGACGGCCAACACCCCTTCGGATGCGGTGACATCGGTGATCACAACATTGCGATCGCCTGCGTGACGACGCATCCATGTTTCATCCGACAAACGTGTGGCCGCAGGTGTCACCACCAAATAGGCCGTCTCAGACAGGCGTGTGACGGTGACATCCGCCTCAATCCCTGCGCGTTCATTCAGGAATTGGGTATAAACGATTTTTCCTACAGGAACCGACATATTCGCCCCGCAAATGTGGTTTAGAAATGCCTCTGCGTCACGGCCCTCAACCCGAATTTTCCCGAATGAGGACATATCGTACATTCCCACATTTTCGCGGATTGCGCGGTGTTCGCGTGCGGAATTCTCAAACCAGTTTTGGCGTTTCCAGCTGTATTGATATTCACGTTCTTGGCCGTCATCCGCGAACCAGTTCGCGCGTTCCCATCCCGCCAATTCGCCAAAGACAGCGCCGTTTTGGTCCAAGTGGTGATGGAATGGTGTGCGGCGAATACCCCGTGCGGTGGCCTTTTGACGATAGGGGAAGTGATCCGCATAAAGCAGGCCTAAGGTTTCCTTGGATCGTTCAAATAGATAGGTTTTGTTCCCTTGGAACGGGTTCATGCGTGAAATATCAACATCACCCAAATCAAAGGGTTTTTCGCCGCTGTCCATCCATCGCGACAGTGCCATACCCGCGCCTCCTGCGGATTGGATACCGATTGAGTTAAAGCCTGCGGCAACCCAAACATTATCCATTTCTGGTGCGAGACCCAAGTGATAGGCATCGTCAGGCGTAAAACTTTCTGGTCCATTGAAGAAGGTGTGAATGCCCGCCTCGCCCAACATCGGCATGCGGTTTACGGCCATTTCCAAGATGGGTTCAAAATGGTCGAAATCTTCGGGCAGTTGGTCAAATTCAAAATCTGCGGGAATGCCACCCATCGCCCATGGTTTTGAATTCGGCTCAAACGCGCCCAACATCATCTTGCCTGCGTCTTCTTTGTAATAGGCGCATTCATCGGGAACGCGCAGAACGGGCAGTTGGCTGAGCCCGTCAATTGGTTCGGACACGATATAAAAATGTTCGCACGCATGCAGCGGTACATTCACACCCGACATGCGCCCAACTTCGTGGCCCCACATACCTGCGCAGTTCACGATCATATCGCATTCGATATGTCCACGATCTCCATCTTCGGCGACCCAATCAACGCCGGTGACACGGCGGTCGTCTTTGTGGATGTTTGATACCCGCACGCGCTCTTGGACGATTGCGCCACGCATCCGCGCGCCTTTAGCCATGGCCAATGCGATATTCGCAGGGTCCCCTTGACCGTCTTTGGGCAGGTAAACACCACCCACCACATTTTCCAGATTTAGGTGTTCATAGCGCGCACCAACCTCGGCAGGTGATATTTCTTCAATTTCAACGCCGAACGCGCGGGCCATTGCGGCACTGCGGCTCAGCTCTTCCATACGTTCTTCGGTCAACGCAACGGTGATTGATCCGACACGTTTAAACCCTGTGGCAACCCCAGTTTCTTCTTCTAGTGCGCCATAAAGTTCCTGAGAATATTTGGCGAGCTTGGTCATATTCGCAGTCGCGCGCAACTGGGCAATCAATCCTGCTGCATGCCATGTTGTCCCAGACGTCAGCTGTTTGCGTTCCAAAAGAACCACGTCTTTCCAACCCAATTTGGTTAGGTGATAGGCCACCGAACATCCGATGACACCACCGCCAATGATGACGACACGTGCTTTGTTTGGTAGGGTAGGCATGTTAAACTCCTCACACGATATTATGACCAGCGTCTTTGATTTGCTTGGCCAATTCTTGGATGTGTTCTGGACCAACTTCGCAACAGCCACCAACGATGGTTGCGCCTTGGTCGATCCAATGCATTGCAAATTTTGCGTATTCAGCAGGCCCCAGATCATGACGTTCGCTTAGGGCGTCTACTGTTGGTTTATCTGTTAAAAAACCGTCCGAAATTTTTGTGAAACCATTGGCATAGGCCCCAAAGGGCAGGCCAAATGATTTCATATCTTCCAGCGCATCTGTCACCGCCTCGGGGCGGGAACAATTGACCAAAACTGCCTCAACACGGTGATTTTGCAAAAGGTCCGAAAGGTCCGAGACATTTTCACCAGAGCGTAGTTTTGATCCATCAAAATCATCAACAGAAAACGCAATCCAAACAGGTTTGTTGGTTTTATCCGTTGCGCGTAATGCGCCCTCTGCCTGTTTCAGGGATGACACCGTTTCGATCAGCAAAAAATCGGTCTGTTCTGCCAAATGCGCAACAATGTCCGAATATTGGTGTTCTGCATCCGTAGGTTCAGGACAGATATCAGGGCGATAGGTTGCGATCAGTGGGCCGATTGACCCCGCAACGCGACCATGACCATTGGCCCGCGCCGCATTTCGCGCAGATTTAATGGCAGCATCCCACAGACGGCGAATATCCAAATCATACCCATTGGTATCCAACCTATCCTGCAACACAGGATAGGTGTTGGTTGTGGCAATCGTTGCGCCCACGCGGAAATATTCCGCGTGAACCTGATCCATCAATTCTGGATGTTCGATCATAACCATCGTTGACCAAAGCGCGGTTGGCGTATCGCCTGAACGCTTCATCAATTCTTGGCCAATAGACCCGTCAAGAAGTGTGATGTCCAATCTGACCTCCGCAGGTTAGGCGCGCAAACGCTCGTTCTTTGGGTCCCACAATGGTTGATCTTCTTGCACGACGGCTTTGTGGCGTTGTCCATAAATCTCAACCTCAATCTCGGTGCCAGGAACGGCAAGATCGGTGCGCAACATACCCAACGCGATTGAGGCATTTACACGATACCCCCATGCGCCTGATGTTGTTTCACCAACAACTTCATCCCCCTGCCACAGGGTTGACATGTATGGCGCATCACAGGCCCCTGCATCTACCGTTAGGGTGACAAAACGTTTTGCAACGCCTTGCTGTTTTTCTGTCAACATCGCGGCCTTGCCTGGAAAATCAACCTCTTTGTCCAATTTGACAAAACGGTCCAATCCGCCTTCAAGCAGGCTGTAGTCAGTGGACAAATCGCCCTTCCACGCGCGGTACCCTTTTTCGGTCCGAAGTGAGTTCAAGGCCCACATTCCGAATGGTTTTGCACCTGCATCAGTGATCGCGTCCCAAATCGCAGGAGCGGCATCATTTGCACAGTGAATTTCCCAGCCCAATTCGCCCGCAAACGACACACGTGCCAATGCGCATTTATGGCCTGCAACGGTCCCTTCCATGCTGATCGATAGCCAAGATGCAGACAGATCATGTCCTTCGGTGATCGGTTCAAGGATTTTGCGCGCATTTGGACCTGTGACCAACAAACACTCCATCTCTTTGGTGTTGTCGGTGATTGTGATGCCTTCTGGTGCTTGACGCGTTAGGATTTCTATATCGTGCCATTGTGCCGTTGCCGCAGTGATTAGGCCAACTTCCTCTTCGGACCAGGCCATCACGGACATTTCCGTTAGGATGCGACCACGATTATCGGGGAAGTATGCCAATGAAATCCGACCCGGTTTCGGCAAACGTGATGCGGTTAGGCTGTCAACAAAATCGCGCGCGCCTTCGCCTGTGACACTGTAGCGTGAAAAGCCTGTGATTGCCAAAATTCCGCAGTTGTCCCGCACAGCTTCGCATTCTTCGCGGATGCGTTGTTCCCACGGGCCTGCGCGGTCCCATGTTTGTGTGCTTTCTTCGCTGGTGTCATCACCCGCTTGGGCAAACCAATTTGCGCGCTCCCATCCGTTATAGGCCCCAAATTGTGCGCCTGCGTCCTGTAGGCGGCTGTGAAGAGGAGAATGTTTTTTGTCGCGTCCCGCGGGCCATTCGTGCCATGGGAAATGCATTGCATATTCGTGACCATAAACTTCCATACCCTTTTGGTCACAGTAATCTTGGTCGGTGTAATCAGTATAACGACGCGGATCGACAGACCACATATCCCATTCGGTTTGTCCTTCGACCACCCATTCCGCCAATACCTTGCCCGCGCCGCCAGATTGCGCGATCCCAAATGTGAATACACAAGCCTCAAACGCATTTGGCACACCCGGCATCGGCCCGATCAGCGGCAGACCATCGGGTGCGTATGGAATTGGACCGTTGATTACTCGGCTAACGCCAGAGGTGCCCAGTAGCGGGACACGCGCCATGGCGTCCTCGATATACCACTCAATCCGTTCAAGATCGTCTGGATAGAGTTGGAAGCTAAAGTCATCGGGCATCGGATCATTTGGTGTCATCCAGTGGCCCTTACAGTTGCGCTCATAGGGGCCAAGGTTAAAGCCGTGCTTTTCCTGACGTAGGTAATAACTGCTATCCACATCGCGCAGTAGGGGCAGTTTGTGTCCTGTTTCTTTTGTATAGGCCTCGATTTCTGGGACCTCTTCTGAGAGCAGATATTGATGGGACATAACCATCATTGGCACGGTACGACCACCATATGGTTTGAACCATTCGCCAACACGTTGCGCGTAATATCCCGCGGCGTTCACAACGTATTCGCAGCGAATGTCACCCCTTTCTGTATGAACGATCCATTCGCCGTTTTCGCGGCTGACCCCAGTGGCAGGCGTAAAGCGCAGGATTTGCGCGCCCATATCACGCGCACCTTTGGCAAGCGCCTGTGTTAACTGCGCAGGGTCAATGTCACCGTCATGCGGATCATAAAGTGACCCTGCCAGATCATGCGTTTCAAGGAATGGATAGCGTTCCTGTGTTTCCGTAGGGTTAAGGATTTCGATTGGCATGCCCTGATATCGGCCCATGCCCGCCGCGCGTTCAAATTCTTGCATCCGTTCTTTTGAGTGTGCCAGACGAATTGAACCTGTGACGTGATAGTTCATGGGATAATCAACCGCTTTGCCCAACCCGCGATACAGTTCGGTTGAGTACCGCTGCATGTTCATAATTGACCAGCTGGTCGAAAATGTTGGAACGTTGCCCGCTGCGTGCCATGTCGATCCAGCAGTCAGTTCGTTCTTTTCAAGAAGGACACAGTCGCTCCAGCCCATTTGGGCTAAATGATACAGGCAGGATGCGCCAACAGCGCCCCCTCCAATGATGACGACGCGTGCAGTGGTTGGAAATTCTGACATTTTCATGCACTCCTGTTTTTCGTGTTTTATCTAGCAGCCAGTCCAAGCAATATTCCGTATGCGACAAAACATGCTGCCAGTATGCGTTGGATCCAGAAATTAGTGATGTGATCAAGTGCGCGGCGCCCAAGGTGTGCCCCAAGTGCGCAATAGCCTGTGTAGCTTAGCGTGGTTAGGATCAGCGCAGTGGGTACAATCACCCACATTTGCGTGCCAATAGGAACGGCGGGTTCCGCGAATTGGGAAAAGGCGGCGATGTAACCAGCAAGGGATTTTGGGTTTATCGCCGCGATTAGAAACGCTTTCACATAAAGCGTTCTGTGTGAAACCATGCTGTTTTTTCGTGGGTGCCCCGCCAGCATCCAGTTTCGAACACCGAGCCAAATCAAAAATACAACGCCGCTCCAGCGTAGGATTTCAAACAGCAATGGGGATGTTAAAATCAACGCAGATACCCCAACAGCCGAAAATCCAAGGAACAAACACGCTTGCGTTAGGATCCCAAGGACGCAGATCAAGCTTTTCCGAAATCCGATATCAATGGCTGTTTGAATACAGTTAGCGGCATTCGGGCCTGGGGTTGTCACAAATAACACCCAGAACGTTGCGAATATGAACCATCCCTCAATGCTCATTTAATACACCGGGGGCGCAATAACCCAGATCGCGATGGCAGGATCAGGGTAGGGGTTTGACCATTCAAACATTTCGCCGCGAATTCGGAAACTATCCCCCGCGCCGACTGTAAATCGACGCCCGCCAATCACCAGATCCAATTTGCCTTGGATGATATAGGCGACTTCTTGGGTGGCGCGTAAAACAGGCTCTGCCGTTTTTGAACCAGGCTTAAAAACCGAATGGATCATTTCGAAATCATCGGTCAAATCTGGCGAGAGTAGCCCCTCTTTCAAACCTGTTTGGCGTTCTGAAATATCGCGTCGCGCATTGGCACGCACGATATACCCCTGTTCGATTTCAGGGATTGTTTCCTCTAGCCCAAATATCGCCTCAGAAACATCCAGTGTTTTGGCGAGTTCTGCGATATCTTCTGCTGCGGGGGTTGAAAGATCACGTTCAACTTGGCTGAGCCATCCAACGGATTTTCCCATGCTTTCCGCCATTTGAGACAGTGTCAGGCCACGCGCCTTGCGCAAGGTGCGGACATCTGCACCAAGTGTTTTTTGCGCAATTTGGGTCTGGATCGTCATGGATTATCCGTGAAAATTTCATTAATAATTTCATCTATGCCGCAGAAACCTGACTCTTGCAACGAAAATCTTGATTGAGGATCGGTGTTATGAAGGCTAAAGCAAAGAGACGCTTTATCATTCAGGAAACCGTTTTCATGCCGCCCTTCCAATCTGAGTATAACCCACCCAATGATCCGATTGAGGTGGTTTATGAAGATGCGCATGTTGTGGCCGTGAATAAACCTACGGGGTTGTTGTCGGTACCGGGTAAAGGTGAACACCTGTCCGATTGTATGTTGTCTCGTGTTATGGTCGCCTTTCCCGATGCGTTATTGGTGCACCGATTGGATCGGGATACATCTGGGGTGATGGTCTTTGCGCTGACAGTGCATGCCCAGCGGTCAATGTCGATGCAATTCGAAGCGCGCAGCACGAAAAAGACATATGTGGCCTGCGTTGCGGGTGAGTTTAAAGAAAGCGAGGGCGAAATTGATTTGCCCCTAATCGTTGATTGGCCCAATCGACCAAAGCAGATGGTATGCCATGAAACGGGGAAACCCGCGGTGACAGAATTCAAACGTATGTCTGTCACAGATGGTCGATCGCGTTTGCGCCTATTTCCGAAAACGGGACGGTCGCATCAGTTGCGCGTGCATTGTTTGGCGATTGGGCATCCGATTTTGGGTGATCCGCTTTATGCCCCGGAAACCGTTGCGGATTTTCCGCGTCTTTTGTTGCACTCTGAAGAGTTGCGCATAAACCACCCAGAAAGCGGAAAAGGATTGCGCTTCCGTGCAAAATGCCCGTTTTGATGGTTTAAGTTGCCCCAAAACTACTTATATGCTGCGATAGGTAGGTGGGAATAATGATGATTAAATGGATTTTTAGACTGATACTGATCACGCTGTTGGCGGCGGTTTTACGCTATAACCTGCCTCAGCGGGACATCGTGCGTATTACAGATACGTATGAAAAACGTGTCGACCCTGGAGCAAATAGTTGGTTTTGGTCATCGGGGGATGCGGGAAGTGCCGCGGGCACCCCAAACCGCGACGTGTTCTTCATTCAGACAACTGATGCCAACGAGAACCCGCGGGTCTATCGCAACGAAGATACAGGGTTCGGGTGGCCACCTTATTTTAAATTTAACACCTCAAACCTGCAGGCGCGCGCAGCGGATTTGATTTCAAAGGCTGATGATGAAACGCCCCAATGGGTTGCCGTAACACATTATGGTTGGCGCAACGAATTGCTGTCGATTTTCCCGAATGCAACCAAGGTCAAGCCTGTTGATGGACCAGATGTACAATTGATCCCATGGTTCAACATTGTGTTTCTGATTGTGTTCGCTGCCGTATTTTGGGCGGTTTGGGTGCGTTGGGTGCGGTTTCGCCGTGCCAAGATTGACCCGACAACAGAACGTATCAGTGATTGGTTTGCCGATAAGTGGGATCGCTTGCGTGGACGCGGCTGATTAATCGCGGCTTAACTCGTGTTCAAAGCGCCGCTTTGCGATTTCTTCGTTGCGTTCGGCAATCATTGAATCCTGAAGTGATGCTTTTACGAAATCCATATGGGCCTCAACCGCGGCACGTGCTGCGGTGGGATCACGTTCTTGGATTGCGGTATTGATCGCCTTGTGTTGGTTTAGCAATTCATCGCGTGTTGTGCGTTGTCGGAACATCACCTGACGATTGTAAAATACGCCTTCGCGTAACAATTCATACATGGACCGCATCATATGCAACATGATGACGTTATGACTCGCCTCAATGATGGAAAGGTGAAATTCGGCGTCTAGTTGCGCCTCGTCGGTTGGATTGCGTTTTGTATGTGCTGCGGCCATTTTATCATAAATGGTTTGGATCACCCGTAAATCTATGTCCGATCCCAGACGTGCTGCCCGTTCTGCCGCCAAACCCTCCATGTCACGTCGAAAGGCAACGTAATCAAACACCGCCGCGTCATGTTCGCTAAACAATGATACCAGCGCGGGGGAAAACGCATTTCCCAAAACATCAGCCACAAAAATCCCAGCACCTGCGCGGGATGATAACAGCCCTTTTTCCTGCAAATCCGCGATCGCCTCACGCAGGGATGGACGAGACACGCCCATACGATCGGCCAGTTCACGTTCAGATGGCAGGCGTTCGCCCGGGCGCAAAATACCCCGAAGGATCAATTCCTCGATCTGATGTGTGACTGCCTGCGATAGCTTGCCTGCTGTGATTTTTTCAAACGGCATGAATGGGCCTTATTGGTCTGATGATTTGACCAATATATCGCCAAAGCTGAAAATGACAAATTATACCTTTGTCAGGTCTTTGCGCATAAACACAGAAAATTCGGCGGGTTCATATGCACCAAACGGGCCGCATAGGACAAATCCCTCGTGTTCATACAAGCGATGCGCATCATGTAGCAATGATCCCGTTTCAAGCTTTAATTGTGACAGTCCCAAATCCCTTGCCGTGCCTTCTAAACGCTGAATGATCTTTTGCCCCAAACCACGCCCACGTGCGTCTGGGTCTGTGAAAATGGATTTCAATTCGCCATATCCCTCCTTTACAGCCAGAGCGCCACAGGCCCGATAAACCCCATCAACCCGAACACCGAAAAAATGAATGTGTGCGTCACACAATGCGTCAATGGATAGAAAATGGTTCGCTTCGGCGGGAAACAAACGGCCCATCAAATCGTGACTGGCCTGAAGCAGGTCGCGAATTTCTGGGTGTCTGGGGGATGCGTATTCAATTGAAATTGTCATTTAGGGGTCTTTTGAAATCTTTGGTTTGGATGTCGAAGTCACAATATATTGTGGATAACTTTCCTTTGAATGGCAAGATCATGGGTGTCCATGTTGACTCAATTTACTGCGCGTAGGACCATCAAGGTCAGAGAATCAATGACCGGGTAACAATTTTGCGCTTCACGCGGCTGAAACTAACAGGCTTCAAAAGCTTCGTAGATCCAACTGAACTTCTGATTCAGGATGGCCTGACTGGTGTGGTCGGCCCAAATGGATGTGGGAAGTCAAACTTGTTGGAAGCGTTGCGGTGGGTGATGGGCGAAAACCGCCCAACTGCGATGCGTGGCGGTGGCATGGAGGATGTGATTTTCGCCGGTGCTGCGACGCGTCCTGCGCGGAACTTTGCGGAAGTATCCCTAACCCTTGATAACTCCGAACGGCTTGCCCCCAGCGGATTTAACGACAGTGATGTGTTGGATATCGTGCGCCGCATCACCCGTGAAGTGGGCAGTGCGTACAAAGTTCTGGGCAAAGATGTGCGTGCCCGCGATGTGCAGATGTTATTTGCCGATGCGTCAACAGGGGCACATTCCCCTGCCTTGGTCCGTCAGGGGCAGATTTCAGAACTGATTAACGCAAAGCCAAAAAATCGTCGGCGTATATTGGAAGAGGCCGCTGGTATTTCGGGACTGTATCAACGTCGTCACGAAGCCGAGCTGAAACTGAAATCAGCCGAAGCAAATCTTTTACGGGTCGATGATGTTATCGAACAGCTGAGCAATCAATTGGCCCAACTGATGCGGCAGGCCAAGCAGGCGGCGCGATATCGTGAAATTGGTGAAAGCCTGCGCCACGCAGAAGGTTTGTTGCTGTTCCAACGTTGGCAAGAGGCGGATCATGCACGCCTATCCGCAGAACAACAGTTGAAAGAACGTATCCTAGCCGCGTCCCAATCCGAAACCGAAGTGCGGATGTCCACCAAGGCACGCGAAGCTGCAGAAGACGCCATGCCGCCCTTGCGCGAAGAAGAAGCAGTGGCATCGGCCATCTTGCAACGCTTGAACGTGCAACGCAATAGCCTGAACGAACAAGAAGCGCAGGCCAAAGAACGCATTCAGACGCTGGAAAACAGAATTGAACAGCTGCTTCAAGATATGGAGCGCGAAACGGGCCTGAACAAAGACGCGGGCGAAACGATCGAACGTTTAGAGTGGGAAGCGCGCGAATTGGCCAAGGCGACCGAAGGTCAAGACGAAAAACTAGCGTCCGCGCAGGCTGCCGCGCAGGATGCCGCGGGTGTTTTGCAAGACAGAGAAGCCGAGCTATCGGAAAAGACCGAAGATGTCGCGCGGCTTGCGGCCCGTCATCAAAGCGCGCAGCGTTTGTTTGAGGATATGAAGAAAACGGTGGAAAGATCAGAAGCCTCTGCCGTTACGGCCCGCCAGTCCGCAGAAGAGGCAGAAAAAAAGCTCTCGCATGTGGCGCAGCTGCTTGAAGAGGCAAAAATACGCTCTGAAACGGCGGTTACGGCTGCGGCGCAGTCCGAACAGGCGTTGGCCACGATTGAGCAGGCGCGAAGTGAAACGCAAGCGCGGGAAGCGGATGCGCGCGCCGAAAGATCAGAAGCAGAAGGGGAAACCAATGCGATCCGTGCCGAGGTAACGGCGCTGGCGAAATTGGTTGAACGCGATACCGCAGAGGGTGGGCAAATCATTGACCGCCTGCAGGTTGAAAAAGGGTTTGAAAAGGCGCTGGGCGCCGCATTGGCCGATGATTTGCGCGCACCTGAGGTTGATGTGGATGGTCCAACAGGATGGGCCGTTTTGCCCGCCTATGCTCAGGATCAACAACTCCCTGATGGTGTCACCGCCCTGTCGCAACACGTGTCGGTTCCAGATGTATTGGGGCGGCGTATGGGGCAGATTGGTTTGGTTGATGCAGATGACGGAAACCGTTTGCAGCGCTTGTTGAAACCTGGACAGCGGTTGGTCAGTACCGAAGGGGACGTTTGGCGTTGGGATGGGTTCCGCGCCTGGGCCGAAGATGCCCCATCCTCTGCCGCGTTGCGATTGCAACAATTGAACCGTTTAGAAGAGCTAAAGCAATTGTTAGAGCGTGCCACCGTGCGCATGGGCGCTGCTCAAAAGGCGCACGAAAGCCTGAACGATTTATTGGCAGAGCAATCGCGCACGGAGCGCGAGGCACGCGATGCCCGCAGAGATGCGGATCGCGAAGTTGGTGAAGCCGCCCGTTTCATGAGCCGTGCAGAAGCGGACCGCGATATGGCGCAGGGCCGTATTGAAACTCTAAAGCTTGCAGTGGAGCGGTATGAGGAAGAGGCAAATGTTGCCATTCGTCAACGCAACGAAGCGGAAAACGCCCTGAAATCCCTTGGCGATTTGGAAGCGGCACGAGATCAAATCGAAGATTTGCGCATGACCGTTGAGGCCGCGCGGATGACAATGATGACCAAGCGGTCAACGTTTGATGAGGTGCGCCGTGAGGGCGAGGCCCGCACGCGTCGCAGCCAAGAAGTGACAAAAGAGTTAAGTGGTTGGCGCCACCGATTGGAAACCGCAGAGAAGCGATCCGCAGAATTGTTTGAACGAAAAGGCCAAGCCGAAGAGGAGTTGGCGACAGCAGTTGCAGCACCAACCGAAATTGCGGCGCAGCGCGATGCTTTGGGTCAGGCGATTGAGGACGCAGAAAAACGTCGACAGGCCGCGGCAGATCAGCTTGCCATCGGGGAAACGCAGGTGCGCGAAGCGATGAACGAGGAGCGTGATTTAGAACGCGCAGCATCAGAAGCGCGCGAGGTCCGCGCGGCCGCAGAGGCACGCGCAGAAGCCGCACGTGAGGCCGTGCAAGCCGCGAAGGACCGCATTCAAGAAGTGTTGGAAACGACGCCAGAGGCGCTGTTGGAAAGCTTGAATACGGATGCAGAGAGAATGCCGCCCTCTGATCAGGTTGAGGCAGAGGTCAATCGTCTGAAACGACAGCGTGACGCACTGGGCGCAGTTAATCTGCGTGCAGAGGAAGACGCACGTGAAGTTGAGCACGAGCATGCTCAGTTGTTGAATGAAAAGACGGACCTAGAAGAAGCGATCAAAGCGCTGCGAGGTGGGATTGCAAGCCTGAACCGTGAGGGGCGCGAACGTTTGTTGACGGCATTTGAGCAAGTCAACGAGAATTTCGGCAACTTGTTTAAACATTTGTTCGGTGGCGGTGAAGCCAATTTGGTTTTGGTGGAAAGTGAAGATCCGCTGGATGCAGGTCTGGAAATTATGTGCCAACCACCTGGTAAGAAATTGGCGACGCTGTCCCTGTTGTCGGGTGGGGAACAAACACTGACAGCGCTTGCGTTGATCTTTGCCGTGTTTTTGGCAAACCCTGCGCCGATTTGTGTGTTGGACGAGGTTGATGCGCCGTTGGATGATGCCAACGTCACACGGTTCTGCGACTTGCTGGACGAAATGTGCCGCCGCACGGACACACGGTTCCTAATTATCACGCACCACGCGGTGACGATGGCGCGGATGGACCGTTTGTTTGGTGTTACAATGCAGGAACAGGGTGTCAGCCAGTTGGTGTCAGTCGACCTGAAAAAGGCGGAACAACTGGTGGCCTAATCGGGATTTCGTGCGCCGCTTGTGCTGGCGCACATCGCCCCACCCGCCATCCCGTAGGTTAGAGATGGTTAAGCATTTCGTGCGTCGGCCATGCGTCTGCGGGTAATCCCAGTTTTTGCTGAACGTCCTGAACGGCGGCACGGGTATTTGCGCCCAAAATTCCATCCACTTTGCCAACATTATAGCCAAGCTCCTGAAGCCGTGTTTGCAGTTGCTTCATTTCAGCACCAGAAAGCGCGGGATCTGGTGACCCAGCAGTGAAGGGTGATGCACCTTCAAGGCGTGTGGCGAAATAGGCGGCGGTAGTCACATAAACAAAGCTCTGGTTCCATTCAAAATAGACCTGAAAATTCGGGTATGCGATGAACGCGGGTCCCTTGCGCCCTTGGGGAAGAATGATTGAGGCTTGCAAAGAGGCATCGCCAAGGCGCCCTTCGCGCGGGGTTACCCCCAAACGTTTCCATTCGCGCACAGATTTCTGTTTGTCCAACCCTGTTTCACCCCATGGCAAGTTATTTGGAACAATCACCTCTTGCAGCCACGGTTGGCCCGCGCGCCAGCCCAAGTTGGACAGCAAATGCGCCCCGCTCAACAAGGCATCTGGAGCCGAGGTTTTCAGGTTGATCTGGCCATCCCCGTCGCCATCAATTCCGCTTTCGATAATGTCACCAGGCAGCATTTGAACCATCCCGATTTCACCAGCCCAAGCGCCTGTTGTTGAACGGGGGTCAAAATCTCCACGCGCAAATAATTCAAGGGCTGCGAACACCTGAGGTCGGAACAATTCAGGGCGGCGGCAGTCATACGAAAGCGTGACCAAAGCGTTCAGCGTGTTGAAATCGCCTTGGAATGCGCCGAAGTCCGTTTCAAATGCCCAAAATGCAGTTAACACACCCCGCGAAATTCCGTAATCGCGTTCGATACGGTCAAAAACAGCCTTATATTTTTTCAGGTTTTTTGCCCCATGATCGCGTCGATGTTTGCTGATCAAACGGCCTGAAAATTCCAGAAAGGGGAGTTGGAATACACCTTGTGAACGATCAGCTTTGATCACTTTGGGATCTTGGGCCACGCCCGAGAAAAAGTCGGTTACCTGACGATTTGAGTATCCTAAATCACGCGCTTCTGATTTCAGGTCATTTACAAAGTTGTCAAAAGATCCACCGCATTGTGCAGCATAGGCCGCGGTTGAGAGCGATAGGGTTGCAAGGACAGAAAAAATTAGGCGCACGCCAGCCTCCACAAATGAATTACGTCGACAGTAACAATCAAAAACTGATCTGCATACGGGGAATTAAATCAGCGATACGGCGATGATTGCAATCCATGCCAAGTTCCACGCGCGCCATAAAATTCGAACGGCAGCGTCGACATTTTCCGCAGTAATGGTTTGACGCCCTGTTTCGTTGACCCAAGAGAGCTGTTGGAGTTGGCCATCATAACTGCGTGGACCTGCCAATGCCACGTTGATCGCACGTGCCATTGCGGCTTCGGGCCAACCCGCGTTCGGGGATTTATGTCGTTTGGCCTCTGATACAATCGCTCTGAAATTCACAGGTTGTTTTGCAAAGACCACGATCAACAGCATGCTCAGCCGAGCAGGTATCCAATTCAGCAAATCGTCAAACCGCGCCGATGCCCAGCCAAATTCAAGGTATTTTTCTGTTTTGTATCCAATCATGCTGTCCGCTGTGTTCACAAATTTATAGACCAGCATTGCAGGCAATCCACCGATCAAAAACCAGAATGCAGGCGCGATAACACCGTCGGAAAAATTTTCGGCGGCGGATTCGATGGCCGAACGTGCGACCTGCGCTTCGTTCATATCTTTGGTATCGCGGCTGACAATCATTGACACCGCAAACCGCCCCTCTTCGATAGACGTGCGCAACCCTGTGGCCACCGCCCTGACGTGATCAATCAATGATTTCTGCGCCAAAAGGATGGACGCAACGATGATTTCAATGACCCAGCCAAATTGGATCAGCAGGCTGCCGATGACAGCGGCGGTAAAACATAAAACAGAGAGCGCAAGTACACCCTTTGATTTTCGGTCCTGTCCAGTGTTGAGTGTGTGATCCAACAACGCAACCAAGCGTCCCATCAATACCGCGGGATGAGGTAGGCGATCCCACAGCATGCGAGGTTCGCCAAACACCGCATCAAGCAGCATCGCAAGGACCAGTTCCCATCCCATGTTTAGACCCCGACCACGCGTTGCCACTGCTCATGGGCTGGGATGCCCAAACGCAAAAAATGCTGAGAATAGGGGAACACACGGGTCAAAATGCGGTTTTGAGCAAATCGGTCATACCATTCGCCTGCGTTATCAACGTGATAGAGGCGAAACAAAGTTGTGCCTCCAATCGTTCTGGCCCCTTTATCCAGCATAATTTGGTCGAGTTTTTGCGCATCTTCTGCAAGTCGTTGTCGTGTATCATTGGTCCATTGCGCGTCTTGCAAAGCGCGTGTTCCTGTATCAAGGGCAGGGCCACTTACCGCCCATGGACCGATCCGATCACGTAGCGCGGGGGCGAATGATTTGGGAACGATAACTGCCCCCAACCGCATGCCCGCAAGGCCCCAGAATTTACCAAAGCTTTTGATGATAAGATGTCCATCATCTACGGCATGTGACATCATGCTGTGTTCAGGGCATACGTCACAAAAGCTTTCGTCAATGACGCATGTTTGGGCGGTTAAATCTGCGGCGGAATATAGGTGTCCATCAGGATTATTTGGGTGAACAATTGTTTTGACATCACCCTTGTCTGCCATTTCCCAGCCATGTGCCACATAGGCGGCACGGTGTTCATTATATGTTGGTTCAGGGATGACGGCGGTTGTCCCCTTTAATACAGACGGCAGCATTGCAATGATTGCAGATGCACCAGAGGCGGGAATAATTTCTGCATTGTCTGGGACCTGCCAAAATTTCCGCGCGGCAGCATCAAATGTGTCAAATGCAGCGCGGTCTGGCAATTGTGTCCAATGATAGCTTTGAAAACTGGGTAATGGATAGGGGTTGGGATTGATGCCAGTGGACAAATCGATCCAATCATTCCGCGCCCCGCCATAATTTGCGATTGCGGCATCAATGCCGCCGCCGTGATCACGCGTATCAGCTTTTTTATTGTCTTGCGTCATGCAGGCGATTTTTCCCCATCGAACTTAACCAACCGTTAACCTTTCATTAGCAAATAGGGAAGATACCAAAATATAAACTGACGTCGTGTGTAGGAATTGGGTTCGGTATAAATGAATGTGTTAATTGTGGAAAGCAAGCGTCACCTTGCGGAACTTTGGCGTCGTGCGCCGGAACGACTTGGAGCCCATGTTGATATCGCAAGTTCGCAGGATCAAGCAGCCGATATGGCCACAGCGGAAACATACCATATCGTTGTTTTGGACTTAATCCTGGATGAAGGGAGCGCGTTTGCGGTTGCCGACTTTATGAATTATCGGCAACCAGACGCTCAGGTGATTTTTGTGACAAACACCAGCTTCTTTTCTGATGGATCCATCTTTCATTTGTTTTCCAATGCTTGCGCCTAAGTTCAAAGTGAAATGGCGCCCGACGATTTGGCCGCGATTATCGAACATTACGCGGCCAACCGTCACACTGGCTCGCGCCCGTGAGGGGCATGATAATCGAGCACTGGATTGATCGGCAGAATACGATTTGGATTAATCGTGTCGTGTGAATAATGATAATGACGCACGATGTGATCCATATTGACTGTGTCTGCGACCCCTGGCCATTGATACAATTCGCGGACGTATGCCCAAAGGTTTGAGTAATCAATGATCCGTTTGCGATTGCATTTGAAATGTAGGTGATAGACGGGATCAAATCGGATGAGGGTTGTGAATAAACGCCAATCCGCCTCGGTTAATGTTTGACCCATTAGATACCTGTTTGTCGTTAGGCGATCTTCTAACCAGTCAAGCGCATCAAATAAGGGTTGGATCGCGCTATCATAAGCCGACTGGGATGTGGCAAAGCCACATTTGTAAACGCCGTTATTTACATCCGAATAAATACGGGAATTAAACTCTTCGATATTATCACGCAGATCTTTGGGCCAATAATCGTCGTGATTACCTGTGATTTCGTTGAACGCAGAATTGAACATGCGAATTATTTCGGACGATTCATTCGAAACGATGGTATGGCTTTTGGTATCCCACAACACTGGAACGGTCACGCGGGTTGTGACGTCGGGCTGCGCAACCAAATAGACATCGCGCAAGAATTTTTTGCCGTGTAAATGGTCAATCGTTGCCGCGGGATAGCTGCCGTCAAAAACCCAACCGTCGCCCAACATGTCTGGATGCACTGCGGATACAGAAATATGATCCTCTAATCCCTTCAGTGCGCGGAAGATCAACGTGCGATGCGCCCAAGGGCAGGCATATGAAACATATAGATGATAGCGTCCCGATTCGGCGGGGAATCCGCCTTTGCCTGATGACCCCGCGCTTCCATCAGCCGTAATCCAGTTCCTGAATTGGGCTTCGGTGCGGACAAATTTGCCACCTGTTGCTTTTGTGTCATACCATTGATCGGCCCATTCACCGTTGATTAACAGTCCCATTCTTATGATCCTTACCTGAAGAAATTGAATTAAGGGTTGAAATAGAATGCCTTAGGTCTTTGGACAACGCGCAGGCTCTCTGCATTCATGCACACTTGGTCTCGAATTGATATTTCGGAGGGGGGTACTACCCTTTTGGGTGCTTGAGGAATCAATCGAACAGCATACCCTAAATGTACAGAGGAAATTGCTGCCATGTCTACTTATTTACCGAAAGATATCCTTGCGGGCTTAGCCGAAGCGAAAACCGCGACATTGCGCAAAAAGTCCCGTATTTGGGTCGAATTTGACGGAAATATGTACCCAGTTTTGCGTATTTGGGAACGTGGGTTTGCGATGGATGCAAATGCGGCCCCCGCGCTGCGCGGGTTCGTCGACGTCTTTGAGGGTGGCGAACACAAATCCCAATGTTTGATTATCGCATCAAACGAGGAAAATGGCGAATTGCAATTTGAATTCAAACGCTATTCATCTGCACAAGAGCGCCCGGCGCTGGACTATGCCAAACGCCCTGACGCCCCGATCGCATTGATCGAAAATCACTGAAGATCGCGAAACGCATCCTTTAAACGTGCTGCGGCTTCTTCGACATAGCTGCGGGGTGTTGCGATGTTGAAACGCAGGAATGTCTCACCTCCAGTGCCGAATGTTGGGCCATGGTTTGCGGCAATGCGCGCCTGTTTAAAGACGCGTTCGTTCACCTCAGATTGCTGCATTCCCATACCCGCAAAATCGACCCAGGCCAGATAGGTTGCCTCTAGGTTCATTGAAGCCGCACCTGGTATCGAATTGACGGCATCATCAAAAATTTTGCGATTGCCGTCCAAATACAGCATCAATTCATCCACCCACTGCGCGCCTTCAGGTGAATAGGCTGCCTCTGCCATATGAAGGCCAAAACTATTAGGACTGATCCCAAGTCCGCCCATGCGTTTTGCAAAACGCGCACGCAGATCTGGATCCTCGATAATCACGTTGCCAGAATGGCTGCCCGCGATATTGAACGTCTTGGTCGTTGCGGTCATCATGACCAAGCGGTTGGTGATTGTAGGATCAACCAATGGCATTGCAATATGTGAATGGCCCGGATACACCAAGTCATGGTGAATTTCGTCCGATACAACGATCAGATCGTGACGTTTCGCGAAATCGGCAACGCCTTGTAATTCATCTTTGCTCCAAACCCGCCCACCTGGGTTATGCGGTGAACACAGGATTACCATTTTTTCGTTCCCGGTCATTTGCGCGTCATAGGCGGCAAAGTCCATGACATAGCGGCCATCTTCCATCGGCATTTGGCATTCGACAACTTGGCGATCCGCAGCCGCAATCACACGTGCGAACGCGTGATATACTGGCGTAAATAGAACAACACCGTCCCCAGGGTTGGTAAAGGCATCCACACACATACCCGTTCCGTTCACCAAACCATGTGTTGTGAAAACCCAGCTTGGGTCTACGCGCCACCTGTGGCGTTCCTGCATCCACCAGCAGATCGCATTTCGATAGGGCGCATCATTTCCATAGTACCCGTAAACGCCAACATCGGCCATCTTGGATAATGCGGTTTGCACGCAGGTGGGGGGACGAAAATCCATATCCGCAACCCACATTGCGATCCCATCATCCTTTGGCACGCCATATAGGCTTTCCATCATGTCCCATTTCACCGAGTGAGTTCCGCGTCGCTCTATGCGTTCGTCAAAGTTCATGTACCGCTCCGAATATAAATTTTATGGTAAGCTAGCGATTTCGCACTCATGCGCAAGGGCCGTTGATCTAAACCCGCGAATGCCTTAGATGGATCGCCATGAAACGCCCGATTTTGATACACCCTGATCCCCGACTAAAGAAGATGTGTGCGACATTGCCTGACGTCGATGACCGCATTCGCAAACTTGCCGACGATATGTTGGAAACAATGTATGACGCACCAGGAATTGGTTTGGCTGCACCGCAAATTGGGGTGCTGGATCGTATTATTGTGATGGATTGCGTCAAGGACGAAGACGAGGCACCAAATCCAATAGTGTTGATCAATCCTGAAATCATTGCCGCTTCTGACGAAAAAAATGTGTACGAAGAAGGCTGTCTTTCCATTCCGGATCAATTCGCCGAAGTGACGCGGCCAAAACAGGTGCAAGTGCGTTGGATGGATTTGAATGGCGGCGAACAAACCCAAGAGTTTGATGGGCTTTGGGCCACATGTGTTCAGCACGAAATCGACCATTTGAATGGTAAATTGTTCATTGACTACCTCGGCGCGATGAAACGACAAATGATCACCCGCAAAATGCAAAAGCTAAAACGGGATATCGCCCGCGGGAAAGAGACCTAACGATGGCGGTGCGTCCCTGCCTGCCGTGGCCCGATAAACGGTTGCGCACGCCTGCTGCGGAAATCGAACAGATTACGGATGCGCATCGCGATATCTGGCAGGATCTTATTGACACGATGGAGGCAATGCCTGGTGTCGGTATGGGGGCCAATCAAATTGGCGAAATGGTACGATTGGCCGTTGTGGATGCATCAGAGAAACGTGGGCAAGTGGTTAGAATGGCCAACCCCGTCATATTGCATTCCTCAATCGAATTACGCCCGCATGAAGAGGCCAGTCCAAATTTGCCAGGCGTGTCAGCCGTGATCAAACGTCCACGTGCCGTGACAGTTGAATACCTGAATGACGCAGGCAAAATGGAAACGCGGGATTTTGTGGGTCTTTGGGCCACCTCATTACAGCATCAAATCGACCATCTGAATGGTAAGATGTATTTCGATCACCTTTCCAAGGTGAAACGTGACATCTTGCTGCGCAAAGCGAGGAAGCTGAAATGAGATTGGTCTTTATGGGCACGCCCGATTTTTCTGTCCCGATCTTGGAGGCATTGGTGAATGCGGGTCATGAAATCATTTGTGTCTATTGTCAACCTCCACGTCCTGCAGGGCGTGGTAAAAAGGATCGCCCAACCCCTGTCCACATACGCGCAGAGGAATTGGGTTTAAGCGTGCGTCATCCATTAAATTTCAAGGATGCGGCGGACCAACAGGCGTTTTTTGATCTGAACGCCGATCTTGCGGTTGTGGTGGCCTATGGCCTGATCCTGCCACAGGTGATTTTGGATGCACCACAGATGGGATGTTGGAATATTCATGCCTCGCTGCTGCCGCGTTGGCGTGGGGCCGCCCCGATCCATCGTACGATTATGGCGGGGGATACGCAGACGGGCATTTGCATCATGCAGATGGAGGCTGGATTAGATACAGGTCCCGTTTTGTTGCGGGGTGAAATGGCGATTGACCTGACGGATACCACCGCAAGTTTACATGATAAACTGGCCGCGCAAGGGGCAGATTTGATTGTTGAGGCCATTGAACGCCATGCAGAACTAACCCCAACATCGCAGTCTGAAGATGGTGTGACATATGCCAAAAAGATTGAAAAGGCCGAGGCGCGCGTTGATTGGTCCGCGTCTGCCGAAATCGTGGATCGTCAGATCCGTGCACTTTCGCCTTTTCCAGGGGCGTGGTGTGAATATCAGGGGGAACGGATCAAACTGCTGACGTCATCACTTTCTGATCAAAGCGGCTCAGCAGGACACGTTTGCGGTGTTGAAAATGGATTAACCATTGCCTGCGGTCAGGGTGCGGTTCGCGTGCAAAAATTACAACGTGCAGGCAAATCTACCCAAGATGCTGACACATTTTTGCGGGGTTTAAATATCCCGATTGGGGCACAGTTGGATTAAAAATCGACTGCGATCCCTTTCTTTTCCCAATCCCCATACCGCACAGGTTCAGGCCCCTCGCGTCCGCCCAATTCTTTGGGAAGTTCCAGCTCTTTCGCTTTTTTGCGCCGTTCTTCGGCTTCGGCCAATGCGCGCTTGGCGGCTTCTGGTAAATCGTTTTGGTCACTCATTTACGGGTTTCCTCATGTGCTCTGGATTGATATACGCGCACATCTAGTGAAGGCAAGGATTGAATATATGGCTCGACCCGCTCCTACTGCGCGCTCTTCAGCGCTTCGGATACTTAACTCTGTTTTGGGTGAGGGTCGTTTAATGTCTGAGGTTTTGGGAACGGGACTGCTTGATCCGCTGTCTGCCCCCGATCGTGCACGTGCGCAGCGCTTGGCCAATGACACACTACGCGGTATGGAGCGCGCGGATCGCCTGTTAAATCGTCATTTGCGCAAACAACCCCCCCTGTCGGTGCGCAATGTCCTGCGCTTGGCAACTGTCGAAATATGCATGGGTGGGGATGCTCATGGTGTCGTGAATGAGGCGGTTGCATTGGTTGGACAGGATAAGGGGACCTTTGTGATGAAGGGATTGGTGAACGCGATCCTGCGTAAAGTTGCGGACACAGGTCATGAACAATGGGAACTACTGCGCGCACCACGATTGCCTAAATGGTTGCGTGTTCCCTTGGTTGAGGCCTATGGACCCGAACGCGTTGCTGCGATTGAAACGGTTCAGTTTGGCACGCCCCCTTTAGACATCACACCAAAAGACGCGGGACAGATCGATCATTGGGCGCAGGAACTTGGCGGTCAGATCGTCTTGGGCGGTAGTATCCGCATGACCAATGCGGGACAGGTTTCGGCGCTGCCTGGGTTTGCGGATGGATCATGGTGGGTACAGGATGCGGCGGCGGCGCTGCCCGTGCGATTGTTGGGGGATATTTCTGGGAAAACGGCCATTGATTTGTGCTGTGCGCCGGGTGGTAAAGCCATGCAGCTTGCCGCCGCGGGTGCCAAGGTTATGGCCGTTGATAATTCACAACCGCGCATGGGACGCGTCAAAGAAAACTTGGAACGCACAGGCTTGGTGGCGCGGACCAAGATCAAGGATGCGCTACAAACGGTTGGGGAGTTTGATGTTGTGGTTTTGGATGCACCTTGTTCTGCCACAGGAACAATGCGCCGACATCCTGATCTACCCCATGCCAAGGACGGTTCTGATTTCGGGGCATTGATCGACCTGCAATCCCAACTGTTGGATCATGCAATCGGTTTGTTAAGACCAGGTGGGCGGCTTGTGTATTGCACATGTTCTTTATTGCCCGACGAAGGTGAATGTCAGGTGGAAGAGGCGCTGGCGCGACATCAAAACCTGCAAATTGATCAGTCGGCCATGAATGTGGATTTTACTGATCCGCAAATGCGCAGCGACGAAGGTGGCCTGCGCCTAACTCCTGATATGTTGGGGGATCAAGGTGGCCTTGATGGTTTCTATATCGCGGTTTTAACAAAAACCTAACACTGGCAATTTTTGGACGATGACAGACGCAAACCTGCTGGCTATAGTGCGAGCAAGAGGGATGCGGTATAAATGGCACCAGCAGGGAATTTATCACAGCGATATCAACGGGCTATGCATAGATTGCAGGCGCGACGTGCTGGTTTTTGCAAACCTGCAACGGACTTTGTATCCCAACCCGAACCCAGATCCATTGGGAGCTTTGCCAAGGGTCGGCAATTGGCCGCTGGCAATATCATGCTGGCAGGGCACTTGATCGAGGCGCCCAATGCAATGTTGTGGGATATCGATCCCCCAGATTTGATGTTTGCGCAGGATGCGCATGGATTTGCGTGGTTGGATGATCTGGCCGCAGCGGGTGACATGAATGCCCGTAAGCTGGCCCAAGATTGGGTGTTCGGTTGGATTGAACGATATGACACTGGACGTGGGGCAGGGTGGTTGCCTGATCTAACAGGGCGGCGGTTGATTCGTTGGATTCATCATGCACTGTTCATTCTACAGGGGCGAACCCCAGAAGAGTCCGAACGATTTTTCCGCGCACTGGGACGTCAGACGATTTTTTTGGCAAAACGGTGGTCGGCAACGACACATGGTTTACCAAGGTTTGAGGCCTTGACGGGTTTGATATACGCGGGCCTGTCCCTGACAGGGATGGAACAATATGTTCAACCTGCCACGCGGGCCTTGGCCCGTGAATGTCGTTCCCAGATCGACGAAACGGGCGGTATTCCGACGCGCAACCCCGAAGAATTGCTTGAGGTGTTCACATTGCTGACCTGGTCGGCAACCGCGTTGAAAGAGGCAGGATGGACACCCGCCGAATCCCATCAAAAGGCCTTGCGTCGTATGGCGCCCACCTTGCGGACCCTGCGCCATTCTGACGGGGGACTAGCACGGTTTCATGGGGGCGGGCGTGGGTTAGATGGCCGATTGGATCATGCATTGTTGCAGTCAGGTAACCGTGACATGAATTCCGATGGATTGGCCATGGGATTTGCGCGTCTCTCCTCGGGGCGCACCTCGATTATTGTGGATGCCGAAACCCCTCCACAAGCGCGCGCGGCAATAAACGCGCATGCCTCAACCCTCGCCTTTGAAATGACATCGGGCAGACGTGCGGTGATTGTGAATTGTGGTTCGGGGGATACATTCGGCGAAGATTGGCGCAGTGCAGGGCGTGCAACACCGTCCCACTCCTCATTATATATCGAAGGACAATCAAGCGCTCGTCTGGGGCGCAAATTGTCGTACGGTGGAATCGTCCGAGAGGTTTTGGTTGAAGGACCCAAACAGGTTCCCATTGAAATGACACATGGCCTAGACGCCATTTCATTCAATGGGGCGCATGATGGGTATGTTGCCAAATATGGATTGACGCATGTGCGGGAGTTGCAATTGTCATTGGATGGGCGCGAGTTATCAGGTGAAGATCTATTGATCGCCATTGAAGAGCGCCACAAAAAAACCTTTGACCGCGCAGTAGAGGCGGGCAAGTTGGAAGGTATCTACACGCAAATCAAATTTCACCTGCATCCAGAAGTTGACGCAAACCTGGATTTAGGCGGGAATGCCGTGTCGCTTGCGTTAAAAAGCGGCGAGGTATGGGTTTTCCGTCATGACGGGGTGGCGGAATTGTCCGTTGAACCCAGTGTTTATTTGGAACGTGGGCGATTACAACCACGCGCGACAAAACAGATCGTTTTATCTCGGCGCGTAATGGAGTATAGGACGCGCATGCGCTGGTCACTGGCCAAGGCACAGGACACGGCGCTGGCTGTTCGCGATACACTTCGCGAAGAAGTTAGTACCATAGGTTGACCCAAGGAAGACGACGAATGACGAACCTTTACCCCGTGCGCCGCGCGCTTATTTCTGTTTCTGATAAAACTGGATTGATTGATCTTGCCAAAGCGCTAAGCGCAGGTGGCATTGAAATCCTATCGACTGGTGGAAGTGCGAAGGCCATTCGCGATGCGGGAATCGATGTGCGCGATGTTGCGGATGTGACGGGGTTTCCGGAAATGATGGATGGACGTGTAAAAACGCTGCACCCCATGGTGCATGGCGGCTTGCTTGCGCTACGCGATAATGATGATCACACTGCCGCAATGGAACAGCATGGGATTGGTGGGATCGACCTGTTGATTGTGAACCTTTATCCGTTTGAAGAAACCGTGGCAAAGGGTGCTGATTACGATACCTGTATCGAGAACATCGACATTGGCGGCCCCGCGATGATCCGTGCTGCTGCAAAGAACCATGGGTTTGTGACCACGGTTGTTGACGTAGAAGACTACGAAGAACTTTTGGCAGAGCTGGCCGCACATGAGGGGCAAACAACATATGCGTTCCGTCAAAAGATGGCGCAACGTGCCTATGCCCGCACGGGGGCCTATGATGCTGCGGTATCAACTTGGATGGCCTCTGCGATTGGTGAGGAAACGCCCCGCCGCCGCACAGTTGCAGGGACGCTTGCGCAATCCTTGCGATATGGTGAAAACCCGCACCAATCCGCTGCGTTTTATGTAGATGGAACGGATCGCCCGGGTGTTGCAACCGCGATCCAGCACCAAGGCAAAGAGCTGTCTTATAACAACATCAACGATACGGATGCCGCGTTTGAATTGGTGTCAGAGTTTGGATCAGATACGGGTGCAGCATGCGCGATTATTAAACATGCCAACCCATGCGGCGTTGCGCGTGGTGGATCCTTGGTTGATGCCTACCGCGCGGCATATGATTGTGATCGCACCTCGGCCTTTGGGGGTATCGTTGCGTTGAACCAAACACTGGACGGTGAAACAGCAGAAGAAATCTGTAAGATCTTTACAGAGGTTGTGATCGCACCCGACGCCACGCAAGAGGCGATTGATTTGTTTGCCGCGAAAAAGAACCTGCGCCTTTTGACAACAGGTTCTATGGCCGATCCGCGCGAAGTGGCAAAAACGGTACGCCAAGTGTCAGGTGGCCTATTGGTTCAAGACAAAGATAACGGACATATCACAGTCGCAGATTTGAAAGTTGTGACCAAACGTGCGCCGACAGAGGCCGAAATCGCCGATATGCTGTTTGCATGGAATGTTGCAAAACACGTGAAATCAAATGCGATTGTCTATGTGAAAGATCAATCAACAGTCGGGATTGGCGCAGGTCAAATGAGCCGCGTTGACAGTTGTCGGATCGCGGCACGCAAGTCCATTGATATGGCAGAGGCGTTGGGCCTTGATGTGCCCCTGACCCAAGGGTCTGTTGTGGCATCCGATGCGTTTTTCCCATTTGCCGATGGTCTGTTGACCGCAGCCGAGGCAGGTGCACAGGCGATCATTCAACCAGGTGGTTCAATGCGTGATGACGAAGTGATCGCCGCAGCGGATGAGGCAGGCTTGGCGATGGTCTTTACTGGCATGCGCCACTTCCGTCATTAAAATGCGGCGCTTATTCCAAATCGCAATTCTTGCGGCGGGGCTGGATTATGTCTCAAAGATGCTGATCCTGAACGTGGTGCAATTGCCGTTGGTCGGTCGGATCGAGGTGTTTCCGCCTTTTCTAAATGTCAACATGGCGTGGAATTACGGGGTGAATTTTGGGCTATTTGCCTATGATTCCCCGTGGACGCGCTGGGTGTTAATTGCGATTGCGATTGGGGTCAGCGTGTTTATCGCCTACTGGGCATGGAAGGAACGCTTTGGCCCATGGGAGCAGGTGTTTGCAGGGCTGCTGATTGGTGGGGCACTTGGCAATGCCTATGACCGCATCCGCTATGGGGCAGTTGTTGATTTTTTGAACATGAGTTGTTGTGGCATTCAAAACCCATATGCATTCAATGTTGCCGACATTTTCATTTTCGTGGGCGCCATTGGTTTGGCAATTTTCCCCCAACCGAAAAAAGACGGATGACCGCGCTGTTGCTTTGCGCTATTGATAGGGCCAAAGCAGTGGAGGTTGCATGAGATACGCAGTTGTTTTTGGGATCATTGGCTCAATGATGCTTAGCGCGTGTTCTGACACGCCGCCCAAGTTGCGTGATCTTTATGATCCTTATGCTGGCCCAGAAGAATTTGCCATTTCCCCCAACCTTGAACTGGAAATGCCCCAAGATTTGGCAAGCCTACCAACACCAACCCCAGGTGGTAATAACCTAACTGATCCAAATCCCAAAGGGGATGCGATTGCATTGTTGGGGGGCGATCCAAACCGTGTCACGACATCCCGATCTGGTGCCAGTGACGGTGCACTGTGGACCTATGCCACACGGTTCGGGTTTGATCCCAATATTCGCGAAACAGTTTCAGAAGAAGACCGCAGGTTCCGGTTAATTCAGGGGCGGTTTTCGCAAATCAAACTGTTCCGCGTGGATCGCTATAATCAAATTTACCGCCGTCAAACGCTGGATGCCAAAAAAGAAGTGCAGCGTTGGCGTGAACGCGGTGTCAGCACGCCGTCTATGCCTGCCAATTAAACCTCACCTTTGTGTGTGAAGCCTTGAAGCACGCAAGATTTCAAATACATGTCCCATAGTTGTCGGAGGATACCTATGATTTTACGTCTGTTTTTATCGTTTTGCGTTGGATTGACGTTTGTAACGGCCTCGCATGCCGCGATTGAGGATCAGGTCAGCGAATTCATGTTGGATAACGGCATGCAGGTCGTTGTTATCGAAGATCACCGCGCGCCTGTGGTGGTGCATATGGTGTGGTATCGCGCAGGTGCCGCTGATGAAACACCCGGCGTATCTGGCGTCGCGCATTTTTTGGAACATCTGTTATTTAAGAAGACCAAAATCCTTGCGGCGGGCGAACTGTCCCGAACGGTGGCCGAGAATGGCGGTACCGACAACGCCTTTACCAGTTATGATTACACGGCCTATTACCAACGCGTCGCGGCGGACAGATTACCGATCATGATGCAGATGGAGGCAGATCGGATGGTCAACTTAGACCTAACAGAAGACGATATTTTAGTCGAACGTGATGTCATTATCGAAGAACGCAACCAACGCACGGAAACAAATCCAAGCGCGCTTTACCGCGAACAGGCAAACGCAGCCTTGTTCCAAAATCATCGTTACGGTGTGCCCGTCATTGGCTGGCGTCATGAAATGTCAAATCTGACACTTTCTGATGCGCTGGCCTATTACAAACAATTCTATGCGCCCAATAATGCCGTGTTGATAGTCGCGGGTGATGTAGTTCCTGATGAGGTTCTGTCGCTTGCCAAATCAACCTATGGCAAAATCCCTGCAAACCCCAACCTTTCCGACCGCAAACGCCCGATTGAACCTCCGCATTTTGCGCCGCGGCGGATTGAATATGTGGATGAACGTGTGTCGCAACCCTATGTCGTGCGCAGTTACCTCGCGCCAGAGCGCAACAGCGGGGATCAGCGTCCTGCAGCTGCGCTGGCGCTGCTGGCGGATATTTTGGGCGATGGTCAGGCATCTGTTCTACAGCGGAAATTGCAATTCGAAACCCAAGAGGCGCTTTATGCAAGTGCATCATATTTAGGAGTATCTTTGGATACGACAAGCTTTGCTGTCTACATCGTACCCTCTGCTGATGTTTCGCTTGAGGATGCAGAAGCCGCCCTTGACCGCGCAATTGCGGAATTCATGGAAGAGGGCGTGGATGACGCGCAGCTTGACCGATTGAAAACGCAGTACCGCGCCGCAGGCATTTATGCCCAAGATAGCGTGAACGGTCTTGCCAATGCCTATGGCCGCGCATTGACGTCTGGCCTAACGCTTCAGGATATTCACGAATGGCCTGATATCATCCAATCTGTCACCGTCGAAGAAATCATGACGGCCGCGCGCGATGTGTTTGATCTAAATTCATCCGTGACTGGTTGGATCCGTAAATAGGGGATGAAGATGATCAGAACATTTGCAACCATTCTTATGACTTTCGTCGCCTCACTTGTGCAGGCGATGCCAGACATCAAAATACTTAAGACGCCCGCGGGAACGCCCGCCTGGTTGGTCGAAGATCACAACATACCCTTTGTCGCGTTGGAATTACGCTTTATCGGCGGCACGGCAATCGAACCAATGGAAAAGCGCGGTGTCACCCAGTTTATGATAGGCCTTCTGGAAGAAGGGTCAGGGGATATGGACGCGCAGGCCTTTAGCATCGCAAAAGATGATCTGGCGGCCAGCTTTAGTTATGGTTCTTATGCAGATGTTTTGACGGTATCGGCGAAATTTCTGACCGAAAATCAGGATCAGGCGATCGAGTTGTTGCGCCAATCGTTGGTTGATCCACGCTTTGACGCGGATGCCATTGAACGCGTGCGCGCACAGATTGAATCGGGTATAAAATCGCAGGCCAAAGACCCCTCTGACATCGCAAGTGCGGCGTTCAATGCAGAGGCCTATCCGAACCATCCATATGGGAGCGATGATTTAGGCATCTTGGAAACAATTGCATCGGTGACGGCCGCGGATATTCGACAGGCTCATACCACGGGTCTGACACGTAACCGAGTTTTGGTGGCGGCTGTTGGGGATATCACAGCAGATGAACTGGTTGTATTGGTTGATCGTCTATTACAGGATTTGCCCGTCGCAGGTGACATTGAAATGCCCACCTATGTTGCCGATACATTGAGTGCTGGGGTGAAGGTCATTGATTTCCCAACACCACAATCCACGATTTTGTTTGGACATGCGGGTATTCCACGCAAAGATGATGATTTTTTTGCAGCCTACCTTTTGAACCACATTCTAGGGGGCAGTGGATTTGAAAGCCGACTGATGAGCGAGGTGCGTGAAGAGCGTGGATTAACATATGGCATCGGCAGCTTCCTTGCGTCGAGACAGTATGGGGATCTATTGATGGGTCAGGTCGCAACGGCGAACGACACGGTTGTGGAAACGATTGATGTGATCACTGAAGAATGGCGTAAAATCGAAGATCAGGGTGTGACACAGGCAGAATTAGATGCCGCGAAAAAATACCTTACGGGTGCCTATCCATTGCGATTTGATGGAAATGGACCGATTGCAAACATCCTTGCAGGTATGCAATTTCAGGGTCTATCGCCAGATTACATTCAAACGCGCAATGATCGTGTGAATGCGGTGACGATGGAGGATATCCAGCGTGTGGCGCAACGCTTATTCCAACCTGAAAAATTGCGATTTATCGTTGTCGGGCAACCAGAAGGTTTGGAGTGATCTTCAAAAAACTTGAATGAGTGCTTTCGTTATTCAATGGTTTTTTGAAGGTCGTATTTTGTGTAAAACAGCGGAGAATTTCATTTCGAGGTATCCGCGTGACCAATAAATATTACTCTCCCCAAGGCGGCTTGCCGCCCCAAACGCAGATTATGACAGATCGCGCGATGTTTACCGATGCCTATGCGGTCATACCCAAGGGCACCTACAGCGATATAGTTACCAGCTTTTTGCCGTTTTGGACGGGTATGCGGATGTGGGTCATTGCGCGCCCTATGTCGGGATTTGCGGAAACATTTAGCCATTACATTGTTGAGCTGACCTCTGGCGGCGGCAGCGATCGACCAGAAGACGATGAAGAAGCGCAGGCCGTCTTGTTCGTAACAGCAGGCAGTTTGCGCGTCACATATGAAGGCAAGGAACAGGTACTTGACACAGGTGGATACGCCTATTTACCTGCGGGCAGCTGTTGGGGCGTGCATAATCCAACAAATGAAACAACAACATTTCATTGGATCAGAAAGGCCTATCAGGCCGTGGATGGTTTGGACCATCCCGAGGCGTTTTTCACAAATGAAGCTGCCTTGGAACCAATTCCGATGCCTGACACAAACGGCGCATGGGCGACCACGCGATTTGTTGATCCGTCAGATTTGCGACATGATTTCCACGTGAATATCGTGACTTTCCAGCCTGGTGGAACGATCCCATTTGCCGAAACGCATGTTATGGAACACGGGCTCTACGTGTTGGAGGGCAAGGCTGTGTATCGTCTAAACCAAGATTGGGTCGAAGTTGAGGCAGGAGATTACATGTGGCTGCGCGCGTTTTGCCCACAGGCTTGTTATGCGGGTGGACCGGGTCAATTTAAGTATCTTTTGTACAAGGATGTGAACCGTCACATGCCACTCTGATAGTACACACCAGCAGAAAGGATATCGCGTATTTGTCGAATGTGAAAACTTAAATTTTACAAATTCTCGTTTTGCCTCATGTTTCATGATAGACAATAGATAATATGTACAAAGGACAGGTTAATGAAAAAGCTAGCAATAATCACAGTTGCCATTGCGTTTTCTGGTGCAACCATTCACGCGCATTCCGTCGAAAATCCAGCCGTGCAAAAACGTATGGATGTGATGAAAGAAATCAAAGGTGCCATGGGTGTTCTGGGTGGCATGGCCAAGGGTGCCATCGCCTTTGATGCCGCTGCAGCAGGTGCTGCGCAAAACACCTTGATCGAACAATCCGGGATGGTGGCCCCCACATTTGAGGCAAACGAAACAGATCCAAAGTCAGAAGCCTTGCCCGCGATTTGGGAAAATTGGGATACCTTTGTGGAAATGGCGGATGACCTTACCTTTGCGGCTGAAGGGTTGGATGCAACATCCCTTGATGGTGTGCGCGGTGGATTGGGCAACATCGGCGCATCCTGTGGCGCGTGTCACAAAAAGTTCCGGATGTAAAATTCAATCAAGGTATAGAGAAAAGCATCATCAGATGCCGCATTAAAGCTTGCTTTGCGCATCCGCTTAACGCACCCTGCATAAAAAATTAACAGGAGAGTTAGGATGCGCACACGTGCTGCGGTTGCCCTAGAAGCGGGCAAACCTCTAGAAATCATGGACGTCAATTTGGATGGCCCGAAAGAGGGTGAAGTTCTTGTGGAAATTAAGGCCACGGGGATTTGCCACACTGATGAATTTACATTGTCTGGTGCCGATCCAGAGGGGCTGTTCCCCGCAATTCTAGGACATGAAGGCGCGGGTGTCGTTGTCGAAGTCGGCCCAGGTGTCAAAGACCTGAAAGTTGGCGATCATGTGATCCCGCTTTACACACCTGAATGTCGTGAATGTGAATATTGTTTGCATCCTAAAACGAACCTTTGTCAATCCATTCGCGAAACACAGGGTCGTGGCGTGATGCCCGATGGCACAAGCCGCTTTAGCATGTTGGATGGGACGCCCATTTTACACTATATGGGGTGTTCCACGTTTTCCAATCACACTGTTTTGCCTGAGATCGCGCTTGCGAAAATCAATCCTGACGCACCCTTTGATAAGGTGTGCTATATCGGATGTGGTGTAACCACGGGCATCGGGGCTGTGATTAACACAGCCAAGGTTGAAATTGGCAGCCGCGCAATTGTTTTTGGACTTGGCGGAATTGGTCTGAACGTCATTCAGGGTTTGCGCCTTGCAGGGGCGGATCAAATCGTGGGTGTGGACTTAAACAACGACAAACGCGCCATGGCAGAACGCTTCGGTATGACCGATTTTGTGAACCCAAGCGAGGTGGAAGGTGATCTTGTTCCTTATCTTGTGAACCTGACCAAGGGCGGTGCGGATTACACATTTGACGCGACAGGCAACGTTCAGGTAATGCGTGCGGCATTGGAATCTGCGCACAAAGGATGGGGGGAAAGCATCATTATTGGTGTGGCTCCAGCAGGTGCGGAAATTTCAACCCGTCCGTTCCAATTGGTCACGGGTCGTGTGTGGCGTGGAACGGCATTTGGTGGGGCGCGTGGGCGCACGGATGTCCCCAAAATCGTTGATTGGTACATGGAAGGTAAGATCGAAATTGATCCGATGATTACCCATACCCTAAGCCTTGATGACATCAACAAAGGGTTTGATTTGATGAATGCGGGCGAAAGCATCCGCAGTGTTGTGGTATACTAAAATAAATTAGCGCGCCTAAATATTGGCGCGCTTACTTTTTGGGGGCATAAGCCCGACAAAAGGTTTCGACAGCCGCTGAAACAACGCGCTGTTTTTCATCGTTGTTAAATTCACTGCGAATTCCAAAAACCGCCTGTGGCCACAGCGTTGCTTTGCACAATTCGGCGAATTGATCCGCGGCAAGTTCGAAATCATTGATTTCAACTTCACCTGCCTCTGCCGCTTTGCGCAGATATTCGGCGATATGCTGGCGGCCCATCATGGGGCCATTTTCATAAAATTGGCGTCCCAATTCAGGGATGCGGTCGGCCTCGGCCACGCAAATCCGAAACATCCGTTGTGAAAACTCAGATAGGAAAAAGTTGACCATATAACCCGCAGCTTTGTTCAAAACCTGACGGATATCCTTGCTTTGATCAATTTCTTCCATCGCGTGGTCCGCCATGTGTGCACACTCGGCTTTGACGACTTCGATGAACAAACTTTGTTTATCGGGAAAATAACTATAGACCGTTGCCTTTGACACCTTTGCGGTCCGCGCAACTTCATCCATGTTCGCGTCGCCATAGCCACAGGCCAGGAATACGCTACGCGCACCCATTAGGACCTGATCGTATTTGCGACCTCTGCGAATTGTGACGGTATGTATTGTCATTATTTTCCTCTGTGCCTGAACTTAAGAACTTTCGGTCAAAGTCTCAAGAGATGGGTTGTTTTCCGCCTTAAATCATCTAAATTAGAATTATTCTAAAAAGGTGTTATACGATGATTTCCCAACGGTGCAGATTTAAGGACCTTGATGAACAACACATCCTTGCCCTTGCCATTTCAAGCGAGGAAGACGATGCACGCATTTATCGCGGTTTTGCAGCACGTCTGCGGGATGATTTTCCCAAAACAGCCGCAGTTTTCGATGATATGGCCAAGGAAGAGGATAGCCATCGCGCAGCACTTATTGCCCTGCATCAAGAGCGCTTTGGCGAAACAATCCCCCTTATCCGTCGCGAACATGTGGCAGGGTTCTACAGCCGTCGACCAACGTGGTTGGCGGATACCCTGAGCCTTGATCAAATGCGATCTGAAGCTGCAGATATGGAAAAGTGCGCGGAACGCTTTTACCTTAGCGCTGCTGCACAAACAAAAAATGTGCATACGCGTAAACTTCTAGGTGATCTCGCAGCGGCCGAAGCAAGGCATCATCAACACGCAACAGCTTTAGAAGAACAAGTGCGCCAAGAGGGTGAAGAAGAGGAAGAAACCGCAAACCGTCAATTCATCCTGACTTGGGTGCAACCTGGGTTGGCGGGGCTCATGGATGGATCGGTTTCGACCCTTGCGCCGATTTTTGCAACTGCCTTTGCAACCCAAGATACGTGGACTACATTTCTTGTCGGACTTGCGGCCTCGGTCGGGGCCGGGATTTCGATGGGCTTTACCGAAGCGGCTAGTGATGATGGCGTCATCTCTGGGCGCGGCTCGCCAATCAAACGGGGGATCGCGGCGGGTGTCATGACGACCTTGGGCGGGTTGGGCCATGCGCTGCCCTACTTAATCCCGGATTTTGCACTGGCAACCAGCATAGCGATTTTCGTCGTGTTCGTCGAACTTTGGGCGATTGTTTGGATACAGAACCGATACATGCAAACCCCATTTTTGCGTGCAACGTTTCAGGTGGTTTTGGGCGGTGCCTTGGTCTTTGCCGCAGGCGCGTTGATCGGGAGTGGCTGATTTCGATTGACCCGCACGGGCGAAGTGCTAAGGCTGGGTTATGTATGAAATTTTTCTAAAAACCCTTCCCTTCTTCGTGTTGATTGGCGTTGGCTATATATCTGGCGTCACACGCTTTTTTACTGAAGAGGCAACAGCCTATTTAACGAAATTCGTATTCTATTTCGCCCTGTCCGCAATGTTGTTTCGCTTTTCGTCAAACCTATCATTGGGCGATTTATTCGATTGGAATTTTGTCTTTGCCTACCTGCTGGGATCAGTTGTTGTTTATCTACTGGCAGGGGGCGTCGCGCTTTATCGTCGTGTCTCAATAACCGAGGCTGCGATTGAGGCACAGTGTTCTATCATTGGCAATGTAGGGTTTCTGGGCATTCCAATGCTGGCACTTTTGATGGGCGAGGCTGCGGTTGGTTATGTGATGATGGTTTTGGCCATTGATCTGTTGGTTTTTGGATCCATCGTCGTCATGGTCATCGTTGGAACCCGCGATGGAAGGATGAGTTTGGGGATCATCCGCGTTTTGATCATTGGGTTGTTGAAAAATCCGATGATCCTTTCGATTGTTGCGGGGCTGTTGTGGGCTGCGTTTTCATTGCCAATCCCGCAACCCGTAAATGAATTCATGACCATCTTGGGGTCGGCTGCCACACCTGGGGCCTTGTTTGCGATTGGCGCGTCGCTTGCGTCAAAATCCGCAGAACGGATAGAAGTCGCAGTGTGGTTATCCATCTGTAAACTGATTTTGCATCCTGCGGCGATTGCATTTTGCGCGCTGTATCTGTTTGAGGTTGAACCCTATGCCACCGCCGTCATGATCGCAGCCAGTGCGCTGCCAGTGGCGGGGAATGTTTATATTCAGGCGCAACATTACGGTATCGCGCCCCAACGTGTATCTGCGTCAATTCTGGTTTCGACGGCGTTTAGCATCGTTACGGTGTCGGCTGTGATCGCTTGGGTTAGTGCGTTTTACGTTTAAATTGTAAAAGAAAACCATGCTTTGGCGTTACATCCATGATGTAAGCTATGATTCTGGTAATCGCACTTGAGTATGGGGCGAGAACCATCCATGCAAAAAGTAAAATAAGGGATTGTAAATGGAAACTTTGTCCGAGAATAAATGTTTTGGCGGAACGCAGGGCGTCTATCGTCATTCATCCAAAGCGTGTCAGTGCGACATGACTTTTGCGGTGTTTCTGCCAGAAGAGGCCGTCAGCGGCCCAGTTCCCGTTTTGTGGTATTTGTCTGGGTTAACCTGCACGCATGAAAACGCAATGGTCAAAGCGGGTGCGCAAGCCTGGGCGGCAGAGGCAGGGATTGCATTGATTTTTCCTGACACCTCTCCGCGTGGTGAAGGCGTGAGTGATGATGAGGCCTATGATCTGGGACAAGGTGCGGGGTTCTATGTCAACGCGACCCAAGCCCCATGGGCCCCCCATTTTCAAATGTGGGATTACATCAGCGCGGACTTGCCATCTGTGATCGCGGAAAATTTCAACATTGATATGTCTCGCCAATCCATCACGGGACATTCTATGGGGGGGCATGGGGCATTGACGCTGGCCCTACGTCACCCTGGGCATTACGCTTCGGTCTCTGCATTTGCGCCAATTTGTAATCCAACACAGTCCGATTGGGGGCGAAAGCAGCTGGGCGCCTATCTGGGGCAGGATGAAACAGCATGGGCAAAACACGATGCGACCTGCCTGATGCGTGAACAGGGCGCGACATGCCCCATTCTGATTGATACGGGGATATCTGATCAATTCTATGATCTGTTGGGAACGGCGGCCATTGCCTCTGTGGCTGCTGAACAAAAGGCGGCGGCAATCGTTCGTCTGCAGGATGGATATGATCACAGCTATTTCTTTGTTTCCAGCTTCATGCCCGATCACATTGAATTTCATGCAAATGCGCTTTTGGGGAAAAGCGGGTAAACGACCAAACGTTTAGGAAACCCATGGATTACGATCTAATTGTTATCGGCAGCGGCCGTGCAGGCAGGAAAGCTAAAACGCAAGGTTTTGGTGATTGATCGCAAATCCAGATTGGGTTGCGTGTCCGTTTATACTGGTACGATCCCATCAAAAACTCTGCGCGAAACGGTTTTGAACTTAACGGGTTGGCGCGATCGTAGTTTTTACGTTCGCTTATGCCGCGTAAAAGTTGCACTTGCAGCCGAAGATGTGAGTGCGCGTTTGCACAAAACATTGGATTACGAAGTGGACGCCCTTAATTGAATGCCAATTCCCGATGAATTTCGGGTGTCGCACTCCGCGAAAAAGGACCAAAAATAGGCATCTGTTTCACGTCGGTATAACGTCGGTGCGCTGCGTGTTTTGCGCAGAGAGCCGGTTCAAACACAAATGAGTGTATTTACGCTTGCTCATCCACCCTATCCCCGTTTCTATATGGATAGGAGGACAGCAGATGAGCGTTGTGCAAATTTCATTTGAAGAGGGACAGGCGAACCTTGATTGGTTGGGGCTGTGTCAGGCATTTGATCACGGGCACGAATTGCCCCGCGCTGAAATATCGGACACGTTCCTTTATCGAGGTGGCGACACCCTGCTGAACCGATCTGCTTGGATTGACGGGTTGGGGTTGGCCGTGAAATGCGCAACCGTTTTTCCGGATAATCCAAAAAACAATCTCCCCATGATCAACGGCGGTGTTAGCCTGTTTTCGGATGAAACAGGTGCGCTTGCCGCCTTGGTTGATTTTCATCTGGTTACAAAATGGAAAACCGCGGGGGACAGTTTGTGCGCGGCCCTGAAGCTTGCACGACCCGAGTCTAAACGAATCCTGATTGTTGGCGCAGGCACGGTTGGGCATTCCCTACGCGCGGCCTATGGTGCGGGATTTCCTGAGGCGGAATTCCTGATCTGGAACCGCACCGCAGCAACAGCCGAGGCTTTCTCCGCCAAATATCTAAACACACGCGCGGTACAGGATTTGCCATCGGCTGTTGCAATCGCCGATATCGTCACCTCTGCCACGATGAGCACGACACCTGTGTTACGCGGGAATTGGTTTCAACCCGGGCAGCATATTGATTTGATCGGCGCGTATCGCCCCGATATGCGAGAGGTGGATGATCAAGCTCTGCTGCGATCATCGGTTTTTGTAGACAGTTATGCAACTACATTGGATCATATTGGCGAACTTAAAATTCCCTTGGCCGATGGGGTGATTGCCCGCGAACACGTGCGGGCAGATTATTATCAAGCCCATGATTTCAAACGCTGCACCGACGACGAAATCACGTTGTTCAAAAACGGTGGGGGTGCTCATTTGGATTTGATGACGGCGGATTATATCCTACAACAATGGAAGGCGGCGCAATGATTCTGTTTCTAATTGTTACTGCCATTTTGGCGGCCCCCTTCATTATTGAGTGGTGTAGGATCCCCATGGATGCACAGGCACGTGCAGATGCGCCGGGCGAATTCGCATCGCTGTCCAACGGAATAACCCATTATCAATTTCACGGCCCTGTTGATGGCCCATTGGTTGTTTGTGTGCATGGGTTGACCACGCCCTCATTTGTTTATGAAGGATTGGCCACACGTTTGGTGGAACGTGGGCATCGCGTTTTGGTCTATGATCACTATGGCCGCGGATATTCGGACCGCCCCAAAGGCGATCAAGATCGCGCGTTTTTCGTGTCCCACTTAGAAGAGTTGTTGGAACATCTAAACATCGACACCCCCTTTGATCTGGTGGGGTATTCCATGGGGGGATGGGTTGTTACCGCCTATGCCACTATTCATCCCAAAATGATCAAACGATTATTTTTGCTTGCCCCTGCGGGTATGGGACATGAATTGGGGTGGACCGCCAAATTGGTGCGCGATGTGCCCATCATCGGGGATTGGGTGTTTATGACTACATATGCGACGCAGCATCGCCGCGGTTGTGAGGTTGAGCGCGCCTTGGACAAAACGGTCCCATTTGTCGTGGATCGCCAACAAAAAGAATTGCAATATCGCGGCTTTATACCATCTGTCTTGGCATCCCTGCGTGGGGCATTGGCGAATGATACGAAAGAGGATCATAAACGCATCGCTTATTATGATTTGGATATACATGCGATTTGGGGTGCTGATGATGTTGTCATACCTCTCTCTGCCAAAGATCAGCTAGAGGTATGGAATCCCAAAGTACGCCATCACGTGATTGAGGGGGCAGGCCACGGTGTGACCTATACCCATACGGACGCCATGATGGCGGCCTTTGATTAGGCGGGCTGTGCGCTGCGTTTTTCGTCGACGGGCAGATGGATCAGGGCGCTGAATGCGCCGACCCCAACGCCAACCCACCAAACCAATGTGTAATCGCCATACACATCATACATCTTGCCGCCCAACCAGACGCCCGCAAAGCTGCCCAATTGGTGGGAAAAGAAGACGATCCCATAAAGCGTTCCCATATACCGCAATCCATAAATATGCGCGATCAGACCGCTGGTCAGGGGAACAGTCGCCAACCAAAGCGATCCCATGGCCGCAGAAAAGATAAGGACCGTTGTTGGTGTCATCGGCGTCATGATGAACCATGCGGCGATTACCGTGCGACCCGCATAAATCGCGCTAAGCAGATATTTCTTGGTATAGCGTTTTCCCAGATACCCCGCCAGCAACGTACCTAGGATGTTGGTGAATCCAATCAGTGAAATAGCCAACGCGCCGAGTGCAGATGTGGTGGTTATCCCGATGGAATGAAGCGCCCCGCCTGGCATAATCGGTCCGCATAATTCGGTAACAAAAGCGGGGAAGTGCGCGGTGACAAAGGCCAATTGATATCCGCAACTAAAGAACCCAAGGAATATCATGGTATAGCTGGGATCCTTTAACGCCTTGACCAGGATTTCGCCCATGCTTTCCTCCAATTCTTGGCGGGTTGCGGCCTTGGGGCTTTTCATCATGGGCAGGGACAGCAATGTGAAAAGGATTATCGCCGCAAAGACGATAAAGACGTTTTGCCAACTCATAAATGTCAGCAGATATTCCGCCAAGGGTGCGCCAATCACCTGACCAGCGCTGCCTGCGGCGGTAGCGATGGCCAAAGACATCGAACGATGTTCATCGCGGCTGGCGCGGCCAACAACGGCCAAAATGACGCCAAAACCCGTGCCTGCCACACCAAAACCAACAAGGATTTCGTATATTTGATGTGCCTGAGGCGAGATTGCAAAAGAAGACAGGACAAGTCCCGCCGCATACATCAACGCGCCGAGAATAATGGCCTTGCGATCACCGACACGTTCGGCGATGGCCCCAAAAATCGGTTGACCAATTCCCCAAGCAAGGTTTTGAATTGCGATGGCCAGTGAAAATTCTGAACGCAACCAACCAAATCCATCGGCAATCGGGATTTGGAATACCCCAAAAGAGGCGCGCACCGCGAAGCTGACCACAATGATAAAGCAACCAACCAATAGGACGGGGGTGAACAAGGGTGCCTTTGACTGCATGCGTCGCTCCATACTTGGGATGTTAAATTGTGCTTGGTTCAGACAAACCCCAAAGGCAAGTTGTTTTTAGCGGGCGCTGAAATTTCGTTGCGGCGCTTTGCGTCAACAATCAATGTGGAGGCACTGCCTGCGCAAAAATATCGTCCGTACAATACCCAATTCCCAATCCTATCATGCTTTGTAATTGCGTTTGAGTTGTCACATTCGAAGCGGCAAGCTTGATGTCTATTACCCAGCCACCAAAAATCCCTTCCCTAATTTCGAACGAGCCGTTAATCAGCGCGCATGGATTTATTGACCCTATATCAAAGTCGTGTCGACGCGGGTGTTTTGCGCGACGACCCTGCGCAGCGCGCCATATTGCCTGAATTTGAACGGACCAGGGCAGCTCTAGCTCAGCCAGTCAAAAAGGGTTTTTTTCGCAAAGCGCCCCCGCCACCCAAGGGTGTGTATTTATGGGGCGGGGTCGGAAGCGGTAAATCCATGATGATGGACTTGTTTGTCGAAAGCTTGGCCGTTCCCGTTAGGCGGGTTCATTTCCACGCCTTTATGCAGGAAATACAAAATGCCCTGCATGAGGCACGAAAAGGTGGTGCAAAGGACGCGATTGACCCTGTAGCCAAGGCCGTGTCAGACAGCGTTCGGGTGTTGGCATTTGATGAAATGCAGATCAAAGATATCGCCGATGCAATGATCGTTGGCCGATTGTTCGAAAAACTGTTTGAGGCGGGCGTTGTGATCGTCACAACATCAAACCGCATCCCCAAGGATTTGTATAAGGATGGTTTGAACCGTCAATTGTTCCTGCCCTTTATTGATTTAATTTCCAAGAAACTGGTCGTTAAAGAAATTGTCAGCGATACGGATTATCGGCAAAATAGGCTAAAGGATGAAGAAACCTATTTCACCCCGATTTCCCCAGACACACGCGCGCAGATGGATGCGATTTGGCAGGATTTGACATTGGGTCAGGCCAAGGACTTTACAATTACTCATAAGGGGCGTTCATTGCGAGTCCCTGCGTTCCACTGCGGGATTGGGCGGTTTGCGTTTTTTGATCTGTGCGGACAAAACTTGGGGCCTGGGGATTATTTGGCCTATTGTGAACAACTGCGTTTGATGATGATCGACGATATCCCTCAGCTTGGCCGCAGCAATTTTAATGAGGCAAAGCGGTTCGTGACGTTGATTGACACGCTGTATGAGGCGAACATCAAACTGATCTGCTCTGCTGCTGCACGTCCTGAAATGTTATACCTTGAGGGTGAGGGCGTTTTTGAATTTGAACGCACAGCCAGTCGATTAAATGAAATGCAAGGCGCGGATTGGGGCCGCTGATTACATCAGGGGTAGGAAAATTGTCTGTCCAACCCGCAATTGATCTGGATCACTTAGTCGATCTTTGTTGGGCCAAAAGATAACATTCACCGCATCGGTTGATCCGTAATATTTTAACGCGATTAACGCCAAACTATCACCTGAGCGCACGACATAGGTGTTTCCAACATCGCGTGTTAGGGTTGGCGTGGTTGCGTCAACCAATGTCGCTAGCATCGCCATTGTCTCGGGCTGTCCTTTAGGTATGCGTAATGTGTCGGGAATGATTAACGTGCCATGATCCACGGCCTGAACAATCAATTGATCAATTTCTTGTCCCGTCATGCCTTGGGTCAGCGCGACACTCACCAATTCTTGCAACCTTTTGATCGTTGTTGGTGTGCTGGGCGTAGTCACCTCTGCCACGATGGGTTTTGGGGCGACGGGTTTGGGCACAGTGGGCACGGTGATGGGGGCCGTCATTAAATTGGTATCTGCACGCGTTGCGGCGATTTCTTCGACAACGGGGGCTGCGGGCGCCTCGCTTACCAAAGGTGCCACAAATCGGTCAGGTCGGGGTGCAGGTTGAAGCGCCAATAGCGCAATCGTAATAGATGAAAAATAGTTTCAATAACCAGCGTCCGCAACATTGCCCTTACCCCAAACTGCGAAATCAATCTTGATATGTTCTGGATGGATTTGTAGCTCGGTTCACTAAGGAACCGAGCTTTTTTGCCTGTATGCAAACCTCATCCATAAGCCAAGCTGCCCTCAACCAGTTGTGATGCAGCCCCGCTTAACTACAATATATGCAGAGTGTAGCGAATCAGTCAACAAAAGTGATTCGTTAAAGCGAACCTTTTTCGAATCATGCGTGATTTCGCAGGATATTTCCCGCTAAATACAGGGATCCGCAGATTAATATGCGGGCATTTGGATCATTTTTCACAATTTCCTGCGTGGCGCTTAAAACGTCATCAGCCGTTTCTGCCTGCATTCCTGCGCCACGTGCGGCCGCTGCGGTGTCGGCGGCGGTCAGTGTGTTCATTTCACCCGGAATAGAAACAGCGATCAATTTTTCGACATGGGGTGCAATGGGGTTCAAATAGCCGCTGATATCTTTGGTGTTCAACATGCCACAAATCAAATAAGTGGCGCGTTTGGCGAGGGTTCCCAGGTGATGTCCAATCGCCTGACCCGCTGCGGGATTATGTCCACCGTCCAGCCAAATTTCAGAATGTGGTGCGCTGTCAATGATTGGGCCTGTATTCAACTTCTGCATGCGGGCGGGCCAATGGGCCTGTGACACGGCGGCTTCGCAAACCTCATCGTTGAACCCAAGGTGGCGCAGCGCCGCAACGGCCGTTCCAGCGTTCTCAATTTGGTGATCACCTGGCAAATTGGGGCGCGGTAGTTGGACCACACCTGTTTCATCCTGAAACATCAACCCGTCACGTTCCGTGTCAATTTGCCAATGCTGGCCTTGGGCGATGATTTGGGCGTGATGGCGCTCGGCGGTTGCCTCGATCACGTCCATCGCCTCTTCGGGTTGTGGTGCAACGATCACAGGGCAACGGCGTTTGATAATCCCCGCCTTTTCCCCCGCAATCTTTGTCAGGGTATTGCCAAGGAATTGTTCATGATCGATTGAGATTGGGGTGATGATACTGAGCAGAGGTTGACCAATCACGTTTGTGGCGTCCAATCGGCCGCCCAATCCCACCTCTAACAAGGTATAGTCCGCAGGTGTGCGCGCCATGGCCAATATCGCGGCCGCCGTGGTGATTTCGAAATACGTAATCGTTTCACCACCGTTTTTACCGTAACATTCGTCCAAAATTTCAGTTAGGTGTTCTTCATCAATCAACGCGCCTGCCAGACGAATGCGTTCATGAAACCGTGCCAAATGAGGCGAGGTATAGGCGTGCACCTTTTTACCTGCCGCCTCTAATCCCGCACGGATCATCGCCTGTGTTGATCCTTTGCCATTGGTGCCCGCAATATGGATCACAGGTGGCAAATCATTTTGCGGATTTCCAAGGTTTTCAAGAAGGCGCCACATGCGATCCAAGGTTAAATCAATCACCTTGGGGTGCAGGGCCATCATCCGTTCCAGGATGTGATCAGATGTTTGGGTTGTCATGAATACTGACTTTTCGCATTAGGCAGGGGTGTCATCAAATTGCGCACCGGGTGCGGGCAAATCACCTTTGATAGCAGGTGATTTTTTCATCAGCATGCGCACAATCGTAATCAATTCCTCGCGCAATTCTGTGCGCGGTGTAACTCGATCCAGCATACCATGGTCTAACAGGTATTCGGCGCGCTGGAACCCTTCGGGCAAGGTTTCGCGGATGGTCTGTTCGATCACACGTGGACCTGCAAAACAAATCAGCGCGTTGGGCTCTGCGATCTGTACATCGCCCAACATTGCATAGGATGCTGTGACACCGCCCGTTGTAGGATGTGTCAAAACAACGATGTAGGGTAGGTTCGCCTCTTTCAGCATTTGAACTGCAACAGTCGTGCGTGGCATTTGCACCAGGCTTAGAATACCCTCTTGCATACGTGCGCCACCTGCGGCGGAAAATAGGATCAGCGGGCGTTTCAGTTCAACGGCGCGTTCTGCAGCGGCGATAATGGCATTGCCCACATACATGCCCATAGACCCACCAAGGAAACTGAAATCTTGGGCTGCGGCAACGATGGGGGTGCGCCCAATGTCACCTTCGGCAATCAACATTGCCTCCTTTTCATCTGTTTTCTTTTGGGCCGCTTTCATGCGGTCAGGGTATTTTTTCTGATCCTTAAACCCAAGCGGGTCCGTCACAGGTTGTGGGACATCAATTTCAACGAAAATGCCACCGTCAAACAACCCAGCAAACCGATCACGTGGCGAAATCGCCATGTGATGCCCGCATTGTGTACAAACGTTCAGATTGTCCGAAAGTTCGCGGTGAAAAAGCATGGTGCCGCATTCATCGCATTTTGACCACAGGTTTTCAGGCACCTCGCGACGCGAAAAAATCGAATTGATGCGCGGGCGAACGTAGTTGTTGATCCAGTTCATTACCTAATCCCTTAAGTCCCATGTTTTCACGACAAATAAGCGTGTTGCGACAGAATTGCAATTCTTCAACGGTGCAAAAAATATGAAATCCACCACTTGGTCTTTGCCCGTGTTGTGAACTAGGGTGGATTAAGCGGGCAAAATTGGGAGCAGAGATGTCGACAAGTTATCAAATGGATCAAACATTTGCTGTTTGGCGCATTCTGCTTGGTGCCGTGATTATTGTCGTGGTTTGCGGGCTGGGCCTATTTAGTGTCGGATTTTTCCTGAACGGAATGGCGGGAATTGATTTGACCCAATCTTCTCAAACAACGCTGATTGTGTTTTTGGCGTCATTCATCCCGATTTGGTTGGGCACGGGTGCGGTAACACGCGTGCTATTCGGTTTTTCACTCCCCCACCTTTATGGCCGATCAGGAAAAATTCGGTGGTCGGATTTCTCAGTGGCATTTGCCTATATATTTGTGATCGTGCTCGTTCTGGAACTGCTGGTATTTACGGCGACTTGGATCATGGGGACACCCCCATACACGCGCAATGATGCGGTTTCGATATTGGATTGGCTGATCTATTTGATGCCCTTGATCATTCTTGTGTTTCTGCAAATCGGCGCAGAGGAAGTGTTCTTCCGTGGCTATCTGTTGCGTTTGATTTATTCGCGCAAGGCGCGCTTGTTTTGGGCAGTTTATGTTCCATCATTTTTGTTTGGTTTGGCCCATCTTGATCCGATCACCTATGGGTTCAATTCCGTGCTTTATGTTTTGAATACGGCGGTGACAGGCGTGATCCTGTGTTTCATTACCCTGTGGCGGGAGAATATTGCCATGGCGATGGGTATTCATTTTGCTGTCAACATCTTTGCAATTTTGATCATCGGTCAGGCGGACACACCCATTGGATCGGGCGCCGCACTTTGGCTGTCTACCATTGCGCCGAAATCTGCCACATTGGGACTGTCGATGATTTTGATTACGGTTGTTGAAATCACCCTCTATTCCATCTGGGCGCGTCGACGCTATGGTGCCCTGATCCCGAGTGAGGCAAGGTAAATGTTGAAACTGTTTCGAAAATTTGCGGGTCCCGTCGTTCTGATGGCTGCTTTGGCGGGGTGCGGGGGCATGGACACGACCCGCTTTTTGAATGCGAGCGCCGTTGCCACCAACACTGACATCCCATTTCGCAGCGGCATTCAATATTCTGCACCACGCGGGTTTTGTGCAACGGATGCACAAACCTATCAGGAGGAAGCCAAGGGATTTGGTGTCTTTGTGACCTGTTCTGGCGCTCATGATCGATCCCGTTTGTTAACGGTTGTGCATTACCCCATTGATCCAGAAAATCCACCTGCAACTGAAACACTGATTCAGGCCGCGGGGTTTGGGGCAAAGGTGCAGCGCATCGTTGAGAAAGACGGCGCGATCTATGCCCGTTTGACAGGCGATTTGAACGATCAAGACCTGCAATCAGAATTCAACAGAATGATTACGCAAAAGGGCGGGTATGTGATTATGGCAAACCTTTATGCACGTGCGCGCGCGTCCAACACTGATTTTATGGCGCGTCAGGTTTTGGCACAGGTTTTGAAGGGAATTACCACGGATCCGTCGAAAATGCCCCAGTATGTGCGCTACCTTCCAACCGATCCAAGGGTGCGGCCAAAACTGCGGCCATGAAATTGCCATTTTGGGGGTCTACGTCGTGGGTGCCAGAATCAAATGTGGTGTAAACGATTACAAAGGTGATGCGTGAATTTTGGGTATTTTAAAGAATTTGCTTTGACTCGGGGCGCTGCTGTTTGGCACGAGCTAGAGCGTGGCATTGACACGTTTTCATTGGGAAGTGTTATTTCCTTGCGCAGTCGTGCGGCGGATGATCGTCGCACCGATAAACTGCGACAAGGCAAAACACAGATGAAAATGCCCGATGATGCAGACTGGGTTTGGCGCCCTGATGTCTTTGCCACGCGGCTTGGGCAAATGAATTCCGTTGTCAAATCTGCCCGCTATGACTTGGGTACGTCCATTGTGGTCCACCACAACGACACTGACCCAGAGTTGATTGTACGTCAGTTCAAAAATATGGGTGTCGACGATTTGGCCCCCTTTGGCCTCTCTGTTGAAACCTATGAATTCAAGGGATCCTTCCTGTCATTGGCGATTGATTTGCCCAGCGAAGTTGCAACGGGATTAACGAAAACCACATTTTTGAAGTGGAAGGCAAACTGTCATTGGATCACCCAATGCCCGTGTTCGTGCGGTTGAACGTAAAGCATGATCCAAATGTAGAAGAGTTATTGCAGGAAATCCCACATGGTGCGAACCGCCTCTACCTAGAGTTTGACTTGGGATACTGCGACCTGCATGAGGCACGCGTTGAAAATGTTTGGCTTGATCTGATATTTGATGATCCTCCGGTGAACCGCGCAAAAATTTCGTACCTAGTGTTTTATCGCCGTCCCAGAGCAAAATTTTAAATAGGATGCCACATGCAGTTGGATAAAATTGATTTTTCAAACGGGATGTGGCGCGGTCTGTTGACCGCAGAAAACTCTGGTACCTTGCCATCATTCAGCGTTGAATTGAATGGCGCGGTAGTCGAGGACACACGCATATCTGCGGGGCCGAGTGATCGTGAATGGGTGATTGATATTCCAATTCCCAAACACGCGATTGGGGATGGCGTTTACACTATTTTTGATTTTCGTTCAGGGCAATTCGGTTCCAGTGGGCAGTTTTTGCATATCGGCAGGCCGTGCAATGGAATATGATCTGCAAGCCGAAGTTGCCCTGTTGCGGGAAGAGTTGGAAATTCTGAAACGGGCGTTTCGACGTCATATCCACAACGAGGGCTAGGTGCCGCCGCGTTACGGGTGACAAAATACACATGAATTGGACATACTGCGTGGGTACCTTATCGTTCGGAGCACCCAAATGTCCCAACCATACCCCAATCTTCTTGCGCCATTAGATCTTGGTTTCACTACGTTGAAAAACCGTGTCCTGATGGGGTCGATGCATACCAATTTAGAAGAGACAAAAGATTGGAACCGCGTCGCTGAATTTTACGCCGAACGCGCGCGCGGCGGCGTCGCATTGATGGTAACAGGGGGCATCGCGCCTAACCGCGAAGGCGGCGTTTTTCCAGGCGCGGCGGGGCTGTTTGACGAAACCGATATTGCCAATCATCAAATCGTTACAGATCGCGTTCATCAGGCGGGCGGCAAAATTGCGATGCAGATTTTGCATGCGGGGCGCTATGCCTATGGTCCTGAATGTGTGGGACCATCTGCGGTAAAATCACCCATTTCGCCCTTTCCACCCAGGGAATTGGATGAAGAAGGCATTGAAAAACAAATCAGCGATATTGTGGCGACAGCGCAGCGTGCAAAATCCGCAGGCTATGATGGTGTCGAAATCATGGGGTCCGAGGGGTATTTTATTAACCAATTCCTTGTGAGCCACACAAACAAACGTACAGATCGTTGGGGCGGGTCGTACGAAAATCGGATGCGATTGCCTGTTGAAATTGTGCAGCGTGCGCGCGCGGCGGTTGGCACGGATTTCATCATTATTTACCGTTTGTCGATGATTGATTTGGTCCCTAATGGATCCACCCATGAAGAGGTGGTTCAATTGGCCCAAGCGATTGAGGCCGCGGGTGCAACGATCATCAATACAGGGATCGGTTGGCATGAGGCGCGTATCCCAACAATCGCAACATCCGTTCCGCGTGCGGCCTTCGCTTGGGTAACGAAAAAATTGATTGGTAAGGTCGCTATTCCCGTCATCACGTCAAACCGCATCAACACACCCGAAGTTGCGGAAGAGGTGTTGTCAGACGGATGCGCGGATATGGTCAGTATGGCCCGCCCCTTTTTGGCCGATCCCCATTTCGTGGCCAAAGCGGCCGCGGGACAGGGCAATACCATCACGCCCTGTATCGCCTGTAACCAAGCCTGCTTGGATCATACATTCGGCGGAAAAATCAGTTCGTGTCTTGTAAATCCGCGGGCCTGTTATGAAACCGAACTGCCCATGAAAAAAACCGATGCTGCAAAACGTGTCGCGGTTATTGGGGCGGGCCCTGCTGGTTTGGCCACCGCGATGACAGCCGCCCAAGTCGGTCATGACGTCACCCTGTTCGATCAGGCGGATAAGATTGGGGGACAATTGAACATGGCCAAACAGGTTCCAGGCAAGGAAGAGTTTTGGGGCCTGGTCGATTGGTTTGAAACCATGATCGCGGAAACAGGGGTGAAAACACAATTGGGACAATGTGTATCCGCTGGCGATTTGACGGGGTTTGATGCGGTGGTTGTGGCAACCGGTGTAACCCCACGCGATCCTGAAATCCCTGGACAAGACAGCGACAAGGTCTGCAGTTACATTGATATCCTACAGGGTCGTGTCACAGCAGGTGACAATGTGGTTGTGATTGGGGCAGGCGGCATCGGGTTTGATGTCAGTGAATTCCTTGTTCATTCAAACGCAGCGACACCCGACACCCCCGATTTGACCCACTGGTTGAAAGAGTGGGGGGTTGGTGATCCCGGGGAAATCCGTGGTGGATTATTGGCCGAGGGTCCGCAACCAGCCGCCCCTGCACGCAATGTAACCCTGCTACAGCGCAAGGCCGAACGTCCGGGAAAACGCCTTGGAAAAACAACGGGTTGGATTCACCGTTCGACGTTGAAAATGAAAGGCGTGAAAATGATCGGTGGTGTAAATTACGAAGAGATCACCGACAAAGGGTTGCGCATTTCCCATGGTGAAGCACGCGAAAACCCAAGTGTCATTCCCGCAGATACGATTGTTCTATGCGCAGGTCAGCTCAGCGAACGCAGCCTTGCGGATGATTTAATCGCCAATGGCATCGAACCGCATGTAATTGGTGGCGCGGACGTGGCGGCCGAATTGGATGCAAAACGCGCGATTGATCAGGGGGTGCGGCTGGCGCTTAGCCTTTAAGGTTTCTTGTAAATACCTCTATCTTGTCCTGCCTCTGCCCCAGTCTTGCCCAAGTTTGGGGCGAATAAGGTGGAGAAAGAAGTGAGGAAAATATGGACCGTTTGACAGAAATGGAAGCCTTTGCCACCGTGGTTGACCAAGGTGGTTTTACAGACGCCGCGCGCAAAATGGGGATTTCAAAATCTGCCGTTTCGAAACATATTTCCAGTCTTGAAACACGACTTGGTGCGCGATTGCCAAATCGTATCACCCGCCGTGTTAGTCCAACTGAAATCGGCCTGGCCTATTATGATCGTGCACGCCGTGTGCTATACGATGCGGGCGAGGCAGATGCATTGGTCAGTTCAATGCAATCGGCACCAACTGGGATGCTAAGTGTTTCGGTTGGAACTGACTTTGGCTCTATGCATTTGTCACCTGTGCTGGGTGATTTTTTGGCGCAATTTCCAGATGTGTCCGTAAATTTGGAATTGGACAACCGCTACATCGAAATGATTTCTGAGGGCTATGATGCCGCCATTCGTGTGGGTGAAATGGAAGACAGCTCGCTTCGCGCAAGTAAAATCGCAGAAACAACAATTCGTATGGTCGCAAGCCCCGGATATCTTCAACGCGCGGGTCGTCCGCGTCGGATCGAGGATTTGGGTGCGCATAAATTGCCGCATTATACCAATCAGGCAAATGGCGCGGTTTGGAAAATGACCTCGCAGACAGGGGGAAAACGTCAAATCCGGACAACGGGTAGTTTTACGGTCAATGATGGGCAATCCCTGTTGAATGCGGCGATCAATGGTCTGGGGATCGCATATTTGCGATCCTTCTTATACGCATCTGCACTGGCCGAAGGCCGCGTTGTCGATGTGATGCTCGAATTGCCAAAAGAAACCCAAGGGATCTATGTGGTGTATCCCCCAGGTAAATTCACGCAACCAAAGGTGCGTGCATTTATTGATTATTTGGCGCAGACCTTTGCACGCAAAGGACCAGATCACTGGTGATTTACTGCAAAACCACCGCTTCCACGCGGCGGTTTTGTTCACGTCCTTCTGGTGTTTGATTGCTGGCCCGAGGGGACAGAAATGCAATTCCTTCAGCGGTGATGCGCGATTTTTGAATGCCGTATTTTGAAATCAAACGCTGACGAACAGCTTCGGCGCGTTGTTTTGAAATGGCGATATTCCCCTCTAACCCGCCGACCGCATCGCTGTGACCGACCAGTACAATTTTTGTATTCGGATTTTGGCGCAGATAGTCCGCCAATTCGGACAGGATTGAAAACGGCCCTTCCCCCAAATTTGTAGAGCCACTGGTGAAATCCAACCCTTCAAGTGTGACAGCGCCCGTTTGGGTGAATTGATCGCTGACGTTTGTTGTGGGCGTCGGTTGGGCGATGGTTTTGATTTTCGAGTGCGTCACAGGCGCGTCTGCTGAGGGATCAACACGGCGTTCTTGGATATAGACCCGCTCTCCAATTCTGGAAATCAGGATGTTGATTATCCGATCAGATCCCTTGAAGCCTGTAATGGACAGAAAATCCCGCAGATTCATATACATATTGGGGGGCGAAACGATGGGTGTATTCACACGATAATCAAATCCGCCGCATTCATTTGACATGCAGTCCAAGGTGATTTGGAATTCTGCATCCCGTAACGTTTGACGAATGGGGGCCGCAACCTGTGCAGGTGTGATGGATGTCGCGCGTAATTCAAATGTTGAAACCGTGGCTGTGCCGCTGCGCTTTTCATGTGGTACGCTGGATTGTTGCGACCATGGTCCAATTGGAACGCGGAGGGTTCCGTTTTCCGTTTGCTGTGTAAATAAACGCTCAACACCACTGGGATACGGGACATCCAACCCCGCGAATACTGGATGGCTTAGGGTCAGCGCCAATACTATGGAAAGTGATCTAACGGCTTTGTGCATGATAGGCGTCATTTGGGCGCATATCTATGGCACTGGCCACGCGGTTTGACATGTTGAAAAAGGCCGCGACATTCGCGATGTCCCAAATGTCCTGATCGCTAAATCCAACCGACCGCAGGTCAGCGCGATCACTTTCTTCGATACGGTGGCTTTCAATTGTGATTTTTTCGGCAAAATCCAACATTGCGCGTTGACGTGCACTTAGGTCCGCAACGCGGTAATTCATGACCAGCATTTCGCCTAAAATAGGATCGTCCGACAATTCGCGCACAGCCTGACCATGCGCCGTCAAACAGTAAAAGCATTTGTTCACAGAGGACACAACGACCGCGATCATTTCGCGTTCCAATTTGCTTAGCCCGCTGTCGGCCAACATCGTTTCATTATAAAGCGCTGTAAACGCATTCAATTTGTCGATATTAAACGCGTGAGCAACCAAAACATTCGGAACTATTCCCAATTTTTCTTGGCATATATCAAAATATTTTTGTGTCTTTTCAGGAAGGGGTGATAGGGGTGGCAAATTAAGGGCCGTGACCTGATCATTCTCGCTCATCCGTTATCCTTTCATTCTATAATGGTACTCTCCCACAACTTTCATGCCGATGGAACGATAAAGCGCGTTGGCCGCCACATTTGCCTTGGTGCAGGCAACGTTCAGCCGACTGGCCCCCTGTTCTGCGGCCCAAAAGGCGGCTTGTTTCATCAGCCAACTGGCCACACCCTGTTGGCGTTGTGCGGCGCGTATTTCGACTGCGTGAACAAAGGCATCCTTGCTGTGAACGGCCGCAAATCCGACCCCCGCGGGATGATCATTCCATCGTGCTAGAATGGATGTTTTTGGCCCCTGAACACGTTTCATGACATTGACACGCGCGTCTGAAATGCCCCCTTCGGCCCACATGTCGATTTCAATTGCAAGTGGTGGCCAAACCGAAAACATGGACACTTTGGGTGGCCGTTCAATTGTTAGGGTATCAACAGAGGTGGAATAGATATTCACGGGATCAACAATGTCATATCCCGTATCGGCCAGCGCGTGATCCAGATCATGATCTTGATCAATGATCATGAAAAGGGGCGTTTGCCCCAAATCTCGCATGGTTGCTTCCGCCGTTTGAATGTCTGCTGGCGTCCAATCAGGATTGGGTGTCGCGGCCGAAACGCGTTTGCCACCCTCTTGGCCATCGCGGATGATCCACGGGCCAATGGATTGACGGACCGCGGCGGGCCATGTTGCGTCAAGCGCGGTTAGAATATCGCTGAAATCATCCCAAGTTTGCTTCTGCATGTGCTATCTTTTCTATGGCCCGTTTGATCTCTGCGAGGTCGGTGCCCCGCACAACGATGTTTGTGCCATAAACCCCATCCTGTTGGAAGGGATATGAACCTATAGAAAGGTTCGGAAATTTATCTGCAATCTGACCCAATGGGGCCGCAATGTCGCCTTCGCCGCGCATGCAACGGTGCGTTTCACTGATCAGGGGCGCACCGCCCGTAAGCGTGGGTAAAACACTTTGTACCATTGCTTTGAAAACCGATGGGACGCCTGCCATGACATGGACGTTTTTCAACACAAACCCAGGTGCGATGGACACAGGGTTTTCGATCAAGGTAGCCCTGTCTGGAATGCGCGCCATGCGTAGTCGTGCGTCGTTCAATTCGCGTCCCGTTTCTGCGTAGTAGTCCGCTAAAAGTTTGCGTGCATCTGGGCGTACATCAATGTGATCATCAAAGGCAGCTGCCACACAATCGGCGGTTATATCGTCATGCGTTGGGCCAATCCCGCCAGAGGTGAACACATATGTATAGGCATCTGACATCGCAGATACTGCTGACGTGATTGCAGCGGGATCATCGCTAATCACGCGGACCTCTTTCAAATCAATCGCGTGTTCGGTCAGAACGCCTGCAAGGTGGTGCATATTCGCATCCCGCGTCCGCCCTGATAGAATTTCATCCCCAATGACGATCATTGCAGCGGTTGGGTTAGTCATATAGCGTTCCTTTCGTATTCACATACCAAGCTATAGGCTGTTTCGATGGAGTTTCAATCACCCTTAATCCGCGCAAAGCTGATCCGCAGGTACAAACGTTTTCTAAGCGATGTTTTGTTGTCTGACGGACGCGAGATCACGGCCCATTGTGCAAATCCTGGATCCATGAGGGGCCTGCTGGATGAGGGCACCATTGCATGGGTTGAACCCAATGATGATCCTAAGAAAAAGTTGAAATTCGCGTGGCGGATCGCGGAATTGACCACAGGCGCAATGGTATTGGTTGATACGGCGCAGGCAAATCGCATCGTTAAAGAGGCATTGGAAAACAGCGCAATTTCAGAATTCGCAAATCAGAGTTTCCGTCCAGAGGTTAAATATGGCGAAGGAAGTCGGATTGATTTTCTGCTGACAGATCAGTCGGGACAACAAACATTTGTCGAGGTGAAATCCGTAACCCTATCCCGTGAAACTGGATCTGCCGAATTTCCCGATAGTGTGACCGCACGCGGTACCAAGCATTTGCAAGAACTGTCAAAAGTGGTTGAACAAGGACACCGTGCGGTGATGTTTTATTTAGTGAACCGCACCGATTGTGATGTGGTTTCTATCGCCGCCGACATTGATCCGACCTATGCCGCTGCACTAGACGGCGCACAACGCGCTGGGGTTGAAGTGATCGCCTATCGCGCCGATATCGCCCCCAACCGAATTACCTTGGGCCCAAGAGTTGCGTTTCGTTAAGCGGATCGCTAGGTAGGCACAAGACATCGACAGATCGGACACGAACGTGGCAAAACTTAACGGCATCCGCAAAACCAAAGACGGAATTGATATCTATGCGCCCTCAGATTTTGAAGGTATGCGCAAGGCGGGGGCAGTTGCGGCCAAAATTTTGGATGACGTGATCGAGGTTATCGAGCCGGGGAAAACCACAGCCGCAATTGATAATTTCGTTGAACAAAAAATTGCGGAATATGGCGTGACCTCGGCCACGATTGGGTATCGCGGGTATCAGCATGCCACGTGTATCAGTGTAAACCACGTTGTCTGTCATGGCATTCCAGGTGACAAAAAAATCACGGATGGTGACATCCTAAACATTGATGTGACCGTGATTGTTGATGGTTGGTATGGGGATACATCACGGATGTATGTCGCGGGTAAGCTGCCTCGTAAATCCGAACGTTTGATCCAAGTGACCCATGACGCCCTGTTCAAAGGCATTGAAATGGTCCGCCCTGGCGCAACCTTTGGTGATATTGGCCATGCGATCCAATCCTATGTCGAAGGAAACCGCATGTCGGTTGTCCGTGATTTTTGTGGTCACGGTTTGGGCAAGGTGTTTCACGCCGCACCGAATGTGTTGCACTACGGACGTGCAGGTACGGGCCCGGTGCTGGAAGAGGGCATGTTTTTCACCATTGAACCCATGGTGAATTTGGGTCGCCCAGAGACTAAAATTCTGGCCGATGATTGGACGGCGGTGACGCGTGATCGCTCCTTATCGGCACAGTTTGAACATTCAATTGGTGTGACCGCAGATGGTTTTGAAATTTTTACCCTGTCACCTGCGGGCAAATTCCATCCGACTTATTCGGTGTAGCGCAAAAACGTGGCCTGCGTGTCGCCAAATTTCCGTTGATCAAGAATACTAAATCCATCTGGTGGGGAAACATCCGATCCTTCTTCCCAAATGATTAGGGCATCTGGTGCGATCCAACCTTGGCGCGAGGCACTTGGCAGTGCCCTTTCCCCCAATCCTTTTTTGTATGGCGGATCCAAAAAGATCAGGGAATAGGGTTCGGTATCACATTTCGGCAGGCGGGTAGCATCCATCTTTTTCACCTGCGTGCGTTCAGACACACCGCAAATTTCAATATTTTTTCGCAGGATGCTGAGGGATTTGCCGCCCATTTCAACACAGCACAGGTGATCTGCACCGCGCGACATTGCCTCAAGCCCGATTGCGCCTGTGCCTGCAAATAGATCTAGGACACGTGCACCGGTGATCGGGTCATCAAAGCGGCCTGATCCAAGGATGTTAAACAGGCTTTCGCGGACACGATCTGTTGTGGGGCGCAGGTGCGCGGCCTTATCCCCTTTGCCGACCGAGGCAAGGGCGCGACCACGAAAATCTCCTGCGATAATCCTCACTTTTTCAGCAATGCTTTTAGGTTGGTTTCAGGATCCATTGCCTCTTGTGGGGTGGGGGATTTTCCCATCTCAATCAGGCGCTTGCCAACCATGTAGGCGCGTGAATCATTTATGGCATCCACGGCCAACAATGTATCGCCCTGATAATACCAAAATGACTGTGCATCGCTGTCTGCATCTCGGCGTTCATACACGGCGTCATATCCACGGTTCAGTCCCGCGATTTGCAATTTGATGTCGTATTGATCTGACCAGAACCACGGCATTGGAATATACGGAACGTCTTGGCCCATGATATTTGCGGCAACATTTTCTGCCTGATCGATTGCGTTTTGAACGCTTTCAAGACGAATGCGTTCGCCCTTATAGGGGAGGGATGCGCAATCACCTGCGGCATAGACATTTGGTGCGGATGTGCGACCAAATTCATCAACCTTGATGCCATTTTCTAATGTGATGCCTGCGGCCTCTGCCAATTCTGACGCGGGTAAAATACCAACGCCGACAACCGCAAAATCAATTTCGATTTCGCTGCCATCGCTAAGTTTGGCGGCACCTACGCGTCCATTACGTTCGATCAGGTGGTCCAATCCCACGCCTTCGCGAATGTCGACGCCCTGCGCCGTGTGTGCCGCGCGAAAATAATCCGAGGTTTGGGGGGCGGCAACGCGTTGCAAAATACGATCTGCCATTTCTACCAAGGTGACGTTAACACCTTTTTTAGCGGCGACGGCTGCGGCCTCTAACCCAATATAACCACCCCCAATAATCAGGGTGCGCCGTCCCACTTGGAATTCGTCTGCCATTGCATCGGCATCCGCCAGATCGCGCATGGAATACACCCCTGCCAAATCACCACCAATCTTTGCGGGCAATCTGCGCGGCCAAGATCCAGTTGTTAGGATCAGGTTGTCGTAAGAAAGCGCTTCCCCCTGAATCGAGATTGATTTTTCTGCTGTGTCGATCGCATCAACCTTGGTGCCCAGACGAAGGGTAATGTTGTTTGTTTCGTAAAAATCTATCGGGCGCAAATAAAGACGTTCTAACTCCATTTCGCCCAGCATATATTTCTTGGACAAGGGCGGGCGTTGATAGGGTGGGGCAGTTTCTGCACCGATCAGCTTGATGTCGCCTTCGTACCCTAAATTGCGCAGTTTTGCTGCCGCCGCTGATCCTGCTTGGCCTGCGCCGATAATTATTGTGCCCGACATTTTGATTTTCCTATGGCCGAAAATTTCAAACACGCTAAACCTATCGCAATCACATTACGAAACGCAATTGCGAAAGGACAATTTTCATGGAGATTTCCAGTGGTGTAACCCTGCCCGATGCAACTCTTTTGATGAAAGATGCAGATGGGATCCATTCGGTTTCATTGGCCGACAAGATGAAGGGGCGAAAAGTCATTATTTTTGCAGTGCCAGGTGCATTTACACCGACGTGTTCATCCGCGCATGTACCAAGTTTTATTCGAACAATAGATGCGTTTGCAGCCAAGGGCGTCGACGAAATCATCTGTATTTCTGTGAATGATCCGCACGTCATGCACGCATGGGGCGAAGTGACGGGCGCAACCGAAGCAGGGATCACAATGTTGGCCGACGCCGAAAGTGCCTTTACCAAGGCGATCGGCATGGATTTTACTGCGCCACCTGTTGGTCTAATCGCTCGCGCGAAACGATTTGCGATGTATGTCGTTGATGGTGTTGTTAAGGTTTATGCACCAGAGGTGGGCACAGGTGTATGCGACCTATCAGGTGGTGAAGCGTTACTGGAACAGATCTAGCGTTATTCGGTTTCGTCGGGTGCGTCCCGACGGAACGGCCCATAACTTGTTAGAATTTCAATATCCTGTTGGTTGGCGTCACGTTCGGCAACCAAATATTCGCGGACCGCACGGTCAAATCCTGAGTCATTTACCCAATGCAGCGAATGTGTTGTGGACGGCATGTATCCACGTGCCAATTTGTGTTCGCCTTGTGCGCCTGCCTCGACCCGCGAAAGACTATGTTCAATGGCAAAATCGATAGCCTGATAGTAGCATAACTCAAAATGAAGGCAGGGGTGATCCTCGATACAGCCCCAATAGCGTCCGTAAAGCGCATCGCGCCCGATGAAGTTCAGGGCACCAGCGATGTAGCCTTGATCATTTTCTGCCAGAACCAATAGCAAATCATCACGCATCGTTTCTTGGATTTCGTCAAAAAAGGCACGCGTTAGATAGGGTGTCCCCCATTTGCGCGCACCCGTGTCCTGATAAAATTGCCAAAAGACATCCCAATGATGTGGCGCAATCTGATCACCTGTTAATTGCAAAATGCGCCCGCCAAAGGCTTGGGCCGTTGCGCGTTCTTTGCGAATGTTTTTGCGTTTGCGCGATGCAAGCGCGCCCAAGAAATCATCAAAGGTGTTGAACCCCTGATTATACCAATGGAATTGCTGTGTTTCGCGCTGTAGAAGGCCGAATTTACCGCCCATTTCATATTCATCCTGCGTACAAAACGTAGCGTGCAGGGATGAAATTTGGTTCCTTTGCGCAAATTTGCATGCTCCTTCGATTAACGCACGATAGGCGGTTTCGTGGTGTTCAGGTTTTGTCAAAAACCGTCGCCCCGTTGCAGGGGTAAAGGGGGCCGCAATTTGCAGTTTCGGGTAATACCGCCCGCCCGCGCGTTCATAGGCATGCGCCCAGTTGTGATCGAAAATATATTCGCCCTGTGAATGGGATTTCAGAAACATCGGCGCTGTTCCAATGATCTGATCCTGATCACGCGCAATCATATAAAGCGGTTGCCATCCCGTTCCTTCGCCCACTGATCCGCTGTCCTCAAGGGCGCGCAAAAAGCGATAGGTTGTGAATGGGTCAATCGGTCGGACAGATTCGGCATCGGGATCGGCGCAGGCATCCCAATCCCAGGCGTTGATCGCAGAAAGGGACCTAATGATTTCAACCGAAATGTCGCGATCGCTCATCTGCTTTCCTTCCATGATCACGAAGTGTTCTTTGGGCTTCAAAATTCAAGGATGCGCGGCCAAATAGCCTTCGAATGTGATGTTATCGACAGTCTGCCTTGCAATGGCCTCGGCCTCTGAACTGCGGATGGTCCAGGTGAAAATCGCGGCCCCCTGTTCCTTAAGCGTTTGAATGCAAGGTGCTGTCAATTCCAATGCAAAATGCGAAACGAAACTGTACCTTGTTGGATCAAAATCTGCGATCTGGGATAAATGCGCAACACGTTCTGCATCTACGCCCCAACTCGGGTCCATAAAGCCGCCTGTGGTCAAGCCCAGGGGCAGCTCAGACGACAGTTGCGCCATTGTCGCGATCATGTAGGGATTAAAGCTCATGACCGCCACTGGCCCGTGATACAGGGATAGTACGTCAATCGTTGCCTGCTCTAATCGACCGTCGGTTTGTGAAAGCTGTCGGCTTTGATCTTTTAACTCGATTAACAGCGGGACACGTCCATCGATCAGATGCAAAATATCCTCAAGCGGTTCGATGACATCCTGTCCGCTGCCCACCTTAATCTGTGACAACTCGGCAGCAGTATAATCGGAGACATCCCCACGCTTATCCGTGAGGCGATCAAGCGTATCATCATGAAACACCATCGCGCAACCGTCTGCGGACAGTTGTAAATCAATTTCGATGGCATACTCGTGTTCGATTGCCGCGATTATCGCGGATCGACAATTTTCAAAAATGCCTTTCGACGCATCGTGCAATGCACGATGCGCGATAGGAGTTTTCAAAAACGCAGGGTCCAGTGCGAGCATTATTTGATCTGAAAAATGCCTTCGATTTCAACGGCAACACCCAATGGCAATGCGGCAGCGGAAACGGCGGAACGAGCGTGTGCCCCTGCATCGCCAAACACATCCCCCAATAGATTGGACGCGCCATTGATGACTTGGGGTTGTTCTGTGAAATCGGGTGTGGAATTAACAAACCCAGTCAATTTCACAACACGCACAAGGCGGTCCAAATCGCCATCACAGGCGGCCTTTAGCTGTGCCATCAACCCCAGTGCACAGGTCCGCGCGGCGGCTGCACCCGCCTCTGTTTCCATATCGGCGCCCAATTTACCTTTGATCAGACCATCGGCGTCTTGGGAAATTTGACCAGATACATAAACCATGTCCCCAACAACAACAAAGGGCACATACTTTGCTGCAGGCGCGGGCGCCGCAGGAAGAGTAATTCCCATGTCGGCCAATTTCGCTTCGTAGTTCGCACTCATTTCTTCGTATCCTTATTTTGTTTGCCGAAACGCTATCGCGAAAAAATTAGGGTGAAAAGGGGCTTTATCCCTCTCGGAATGCTTTTGCGAAATAGTCGGTCAGTGGTTTGACCAGATAGCTAAGCGGAGAGCGATCAGAGGTACGAATAAACGCCTCAACTGGCATACCGGGGATCAGGGTGATGTGGGCAGGCAGTCGATCAATTTGACCATCGTTTAATATGATTTCAGCACGGTAATAAGTGGCGCGAGTGGTTTCATCCACAAAGGCGTCTGCGGAAACCATTACAACTTTACCGAACAATTCGGGTGTCTGGCGCTGATCCAGTGCCGAAAACCGTAATGTGACGTCTTGGGACACAAACAATTCGTCAATGTTTATCGGCGACACTTGTGCGGCGATAATCAATGGACGATCTTGGGGTATTAGGTAGATCACGGGTTCTGCCGCTGTCGTAATTTCATCACAAGGTGAATTGAATATTTTGAATGCCGTTTTTCTTTCGTGTGTATTCACCTATGAATACGCCATAGTTTGAAGCTTTTGGGATTGTTTTGCATGCGTGGTTTAAAGATTGTTTTAATGTCATTCTGCTTAACAGGGCTGGTTGCCTGTGCGCAGCCGGGTGCGATTGATGAAATTAACGATCCCCATGAAGAGCAGAATCGCAAAATGCATGAATTGAATAAGGCGGTTGATCAAGCGGTTCTGAAACCCGTCGCGCAAGCATATAGTGACGTGGTTCCTGATCCTGTCGAAGACGCGGTTTCGAATTTTGCAAACAATCTTGGCACGCCTTCAAATGTTATGAACCACCTTGCACAGGGTGAAGTGGGCTTTGCCATTCAATCCACGGGCATCTTTCTGGTGAATTCCACAGTTGGTTTGGGTGGTTTGGTCGATGTTGCGGGCTGGAATGGTCAATATGCGCATGCCACAGATTTCGGCGAAACGCTGGCGAAATGGGGTTTGGGCGAAGGGGCCTATGTTGAACTTCCGTTATTGGGTCCTTCTACGGAACGCGCGGCCCTTGGTAAGGTATTGGATCACGTGACCAATCCACTATCAGGATTGACGGCGGAACAAGAAAGCATCGCGGCAGCGGCGAAAACCGGCGAAGTTTTGAGCGATCGTATCAAATATGGTGACGTCATCGATCAAACGCTTTATCAAAGTGCCGATAGCTATTCTCAGGCGCGGCTGTTCTATCTGCAAAGTCGTCGCAATCAGCTTGGCTATCAATTCGAAGGTGAGGATGCATTATTTGAGGAACTCTATGGGAGCGAATAATTTTGATCGGCGCAGGTTTTTGTTAACTAGCTGTGCCGTCGCTGCTTTTGCGGCAACCCCAATCGCCGCTGCAACGCCACGTGACGCGGAAAACTTAATCACGCGATTGACCAAAGACATTAATAAATCAATCGAGGCACGTTCATCTGACGCGGCCTTATCTATGCAATTTGAAAAAATATTCCGAAAATATGCGGATGTATCAACGATCTCTCGGTATGCATTAGGGGCGGATGCCCGCAGCGCGACCAAGAAACAATTGTCTGAATTTGGTGATGTGTTTGTCAAATATATCGCGCGAAAATATGGGTCCTATTTCAAGGATTTCATAGGCGGTGAAATCACAGTGCTTGGGTCCCGTGCAGTCAAAAAATATTTCGAAGTCAAAACATCCACAAAATTGCGTGGCCAAGAACCGATGGAAGTTCTGTTCCATGTGTCGGATCGTTCTGGATCATTGTTGTTGTTCAACCTGTACGTTGAAGGTGTTTCGATGTTGCTTTCTGAACGCAATGAGATCGGGTCGATGTTGGATAAGCGTCGCGGTGATTTGGATAAATTGATTGCGGATATGCGCGTTCTGACCGCGGGTTAGTTCAGGCCAAAAATTCCGCGCAATAGCCGATCAATGACATTGCTTTCGTCGCCTCTGCTGCCTTGAATTGGTAAACTACTCTGCCCAGTGGCGGCTATGTTGCGTGACATCGGTAGGGGTTTTGGCGTGATGCCCTCATGAATGCGCTGCATCGTTTCGCGCCAAATTTCTGTGGGCAGGCCGCCCCCAGTGACACCCGTAAGTGGTGTGTTGTCATCGTATCCCATCCATACACCTGCCACATAGTCCGCTGTGAAACCGATAAACCACGCATCGCGTGCGCCTTGGGTTGTGCCCGTTTTGCCCGCGATTTCCCAGTCCCCGAACCGTGCGCGTTGGCCCGTCCCTGTGCGCACAACGTTTTCCATCATAAATATCAAATCTTGCGCCGTTTGTTTGAGGATAACCTGTTCGCCCACGCGCTTTGATCCGCCAGAAAAGAGGGATATTTCGCCGGACAGACGTAGATCCGTGATGCCGTGCGGGGTGACGGCGAGGCCTTGGTTTAGAATGCCCGCATAGGCACCTGTCATTTCAATTAACGTTGATTCAGATGCGCCAAGTGCAATTGCAGGACCCTGTGCAAGATCCGTTGAAATGCCAAAGTTTGATGCAACCCTGCGCACGTTGTCGCGTCCCACGGCCTCTGAAATTCGGACGGCGGGAATGTTTAGTGATTGACGCAACGCCTCGTTCAAGGTGACCGTTCCGTAGAATTCTTTGGTGTAATTCTTTGGACTCCAAGGACCTGATCCGGGAATATTTAACGTGATCGGTTCATCCACAACTTTGTCCATCGGCGAATATCCCAGATCAAGTGCGCTGGCATAGACAAAGGGTTTGAATGCTGATCCAGTTTGGCGGAGGGCTTGCGTTGCGCGGTTAAATGCACCCGCGACCTTGGTTTGTCGTCCCCCGACCATCGCGCGAACAGCGCCATCTGCAGACATCACGACGATCGCGGCTTGGGCTTTGGATTCAGGGCTGACTTTGTTGTCAAATACCCATTTTAACGCTTCTTCCGCTTTGGCTTGCATGCTTTGATCAAGCGTTGTTTGGATGATCACATCTTCTGTTGTGGTGCGTGTCAAGAAATCTGGGGCCTCTTGCATTACCCAATCCGCGAAATAACCACCCGCTTGGGCCGCAGCCGCATCTGAGAGTTGTGCAGGATTAATGCGGGCAAGTTGGGCTGAGGTTGATGAAATGTATCCCTGCGCCTCCATCAAACCGATGATCAGGTTGGCGCGCTCTTGTGATCGTTTCAGGTTATTCGTCGGCGCGTATCGCGATGGGGCAACCAATAATCCTGCCAGCATTGCGGCCTCTGATACCGTCACCTCTGACGCCGATTTACCGAAATACCGATGGGATGCGGCCTCAAACCCGCGCGCGCCCGCGCCTAGGTACGCACGTGCAAGGTAAATTGTTAGAATTTCATCCTTAGTGTATTTTAATTCTAGGGCGAGCGCGAATGTCGCCTCTTTCACCTTGCGCCACAGCGATCCTTCTTGGCATTCGCGTTCATATGCACGTTCGTTTTTCCATTTCTTTGGGTCAAATTCCGTCCCCATACACAGCAATTTTGCGGTTTGTTGGGTTAGTGTTGATCCGCCGTGTCCCGATAATGGGCCACGTCCTTCGCGCAGGTTGATGCGGATTGCACTGGCAAGGCCGCGTGGCGAAATTCCAAAATGTTGATAAAACCGACGATCCTCCGTCGCGATGATGGCATTTTTCAAATGTGGGGACACGGTATTGGCGGTGATGATCCCCCCAAATTGTTCACCACGCCATGCAAACACTGCACCACTTCGATCCAATAGCGTCACAGACCCTTTGGCACGCCCATCAAGCAACTCTTCATAGGGCTTTAGATCTTGCATGTAGTAGCCAATGCCGATGGCCAGCATAATGGCGATGGCCAAGGTACCACGCCAAAAAACACGCCACAAAACAGTGACAACAAATCGAATGAGCCCAGAAATAAATCGTGTAAATAGGTTTCCACGCTTTTTCGCGATGGGCGTCTTTTTGCGTTTTGTCGCTGTTTTTTTCTTGGCTGATCTTTTCGCGGCGCCCGTTTTGGGATAGCGATTCTCGGCGACTAAACGCGGTTTTTTGCCCTTATTTGTCATTCATTGCTCGAATTTTTTTGTTCTGTTTACGCCAAATTGACGCCGAATGCGCGTAAAAAAGTATGAAAAAACATAGTAATAACGATTAAAAAATAATCATTAAAAAAATATAGATTAAAATTTGTGCAAAATTGTAGATTTTTAACGCGATTTTGCCTTGAATTTCTTCTCTCTCAGCAATTTCACGCCTTGGATGGTGCCACGGAATTTTGTGTAGGTCCAAGGAGGACGATGTGAAACTGATCATAGCAACAATTAAACCTTATAAGTTGGATGAGGTTCGAGAAGCCCTGACGGAAAAAGGTGTCAGAGGCATGATGGTGTCCGAAATCAAGGGGTTTGGCGCACAGTCTGGCCATACCGAGATTTATCGCGGCGCTGAGTACACCGTAAATTTTGTTCCAAAAATTCGCATCGAATTGGTCGTCGAAGCGGCGCAAGCCGATGAGGTTGTGAAAACAATTACCGACACTGCGCGCACTGGGAAAATTGGGGACGGAAAAATCTTTGTCCTGGACGTGGAACAAACAATTCGTGTGCGTACCGGTGAAACCGGCGCGGACGCAATTTAGAAGGAATGAGACCATGAAAAAACTTAGTACTTGTATTTCAATTGCTGCACTGGGTCTGGTGGGAACCACCAGTGGCGCATTTGCACAGGACGTTGCCGTTGCGGTTCCAACAGATAGCGTTTTCATTTTGAACTCGCTGCTGTTCTTAATCGGTGGCTTTTTGGTTTTCTGGATGGCTGCGGGTTTTGCCATGCTTGAGGCGGGATTGGTGCGTTCCAAAAACGTGACCATGCAATTGACCAAGAACATGGCGCTTTTTTCCTTGGCCGCAGTCTTTTACTACTTGATCGGATACAACTTGATGTATCCATTGGGGACGTGGTCGGTTGACGGCATTCTATCTGGCGTCTTTGGATCAGCGGTCCTTGAGGCGGTTGGCGTTGGTGCGGATGGCGTTGACGATTACGGATATGCGTCAACAGGCTCAGACTTCTTCTTCCAAATGATGTTCTGTGCCGCGACAGCATCAATCGTATCGGGCACGTTGGCCGAACGGATCAAACTATGGCCATTTCTGATCTTCACCATCGTGTTGACAGCCGTCATCTATCCAATCCAGGCCAGCTGGAAATGGGGCGGTGGTTTCCTTGATGCTATGGGTTTCCTTGATTTTGCGGGTTCAACTGTTGTTCACTCTGTTGGTGGATGGGCGGCATTGATGGGTGCGCTGATCCTTGGTCCACGTATCGGTAAATACGCCAAAGACGGCCGTGTTATTCCAATGCAGGGGTCAAACCTACCGCTTGCGACATTGGGGACATTTATCCTGTGGATGGGTTGGTTTGGTTTCAATGGCGGTTCACAATTGGCGATGGGATCAATTGGTGATGTTGCTGATATCTCTCGAATCTTTGCCAATACAAACGCGGCCGCTGCGGGTGGTGCGATTGTGGCAATGATCCTAACACAAATGCTGTATCGTAAACCTGATCTTACCATGATCCTAAACGGTGCATTGGCGGGCCTTGTTTCCATCACGGCAGAACCTCTGACTCCATCATTGGGTGCGGCCACATTGATTGGTGGTATCGGTGGCGTGATAGTTGTTCTAGCGGTTCCAATGTTGGATCGCATGAAGATTGACGATGTTGTCGGTGCGATCCCGGTTCACCTGCTGGCTGGTATTTGGGGCACCTTGGCCGTGCCACTGACGAACGGCGATGCAAGTTTCAGCGTGCAGATCATTTCAATCGTGATCGTTGGATTGTTCGTCTGTGTCACCAGCGGCATTCTATGGACAGTGTTGAAAGCGGTCATGGGTATTCGCGTCAGCGAAGAGGATGAAATCAACGGTTTGGACACATCCGAATTGGGGATGGAGGCCTATCCAGAGTTCTCGAGAGGATAATTTCCCGCAAATGATTAAAGAGGGTGGCTTGCGCTGCCCTCTTTTTTTGTCTCATCTAAACCTCGGTTTAGGTGGAAGAGTATGAAACTGATTTCTTCGAATACGATCGGCATTCAAAGTGGGACATTCACGATGTTTTCTGACTTTTATAAAGTGGGCGAGATGTGGGTTGGAACAGGGCCACGCGAGCGTCACAAACGCGTCACCTTCAAAGAAAAATTCATCAACCCACCCTCTGTCACATTGAACATTTCATTGTGGGATGTTCATAACGAAACAAATTTCCGCATGAAATTGCAGGCCATCGATATTACGGAAAGTGGGTTCACAGCCAGTTTCGAAACATGGGACGACACCCGAATTGCCCGCATGCATATCACATGGCAAGCAATTGGCGAGGCGATTGACCCTGTTGAAATCTGGGACGTTTAAGGCCTACAGCAATCCGTCGTAAATGGGCTCTAGCGTTTGATCATCAAACAGGGATGAAACGGACGTGCCGTTCCATGTGTTCAGGATCGCTTGGGCAAACATTGGTGCAGTTGGCAGGATACGAATATTATGCGCACCTTTCACCGCTTCGGTTGGTTCGATTGAATCGGTAATGACCAAGGATTTCATCACAGAATTTGTGACGCGTTCTACCGCGGGACCTGACATGACGCCATGTGTGATATACGCGTGAACCTCGCTTGCGCCTGCTTCCATCAGCACTTCGGCCGCTTTACACAGTGTTCCAGCCGTATCGCACATATCGTCAACGATGATGCATTTTTTGCCTGTTACATCGCCGATAACGGTCATGCCAGCAACTTCGCCTGCCTTTTCACGACGTTTGTCCACAATCGACAAGGGCGCACCAATGCGTTTGGCCAATTCACGTGCACGCGCAACGCCGCCAACATCGGGTGACACCACCATCATGTCGTCCATTGAGTCTGCAAATTTGCTTTGGATATCTAATGCAAAAATCGGTGAGGCATAAAGGTTATCAACGGGGATATCGAAAAAGCCCTGGATCTGTGTGGCGTGCAAATCCATGGTAAGCACACGCTCAATCCCTGCTTCGACAATCATATTCGCAACCAGTTTTGCAGTGATGGGTGTGCGCGCCTTGGTGCGGCGGTCTTGGCGTGCATAGCCAAAGTATGGAATGACGGCTGTGATGCGCGATGCGGATGAACGACGCAGCGCATCGGCCATAATCAACAATTCCATAAGGTTGTCGTTCGCTGGGTTTGATGTGGGCTGGATGATATACATATCTTCGCCGCGCACATTTTCGAACACTTCTACAAAGATTTCTTGGTCGTTGAAACGTTCAACACGTGCGTCCACCAGATCAATGGTTAATCCACGGTGCAAACTCATGCGGCGCGCGATGGCTTTGGCGAGTGGTAGGTTGGCGTTGCCGGCGATGAGTTTTGGTTCATTTGCTGCCATAGATTTCAGTCCCCAGGTGCGAAATGTTACAGATTCGTGACGTTGACTTCGCTTAGCATGGCATTACCGTGAGGCAAAGCAAACAAAGGCGCGACTGCCTCAAAAGGATATCAAAATATGCCAAAAATCGATTATTTTTTCACACCCTTGTCGCCGTACACCTATTTGGCGGGAGGTGCGTTGGAAAATATCGCGGAAAAAGTGCACGCCTCGATACATTATCGTCCCTTGGACGTGGTTTCACTATTCGGGCACACAGGCGGTGTTGCCTTGCCTGATCGGCATCCGTCCCGGCTTGATTATCGTGCACAGGATCTAACGCGTCGCGCAGCGATGTTGGATATGCCATTTCATTTGAAGCCTGCGCATGTGCCCACCAATCCCGCGCCTGCATCCTATGCAATCATCGCGGCGCAAAACGTTGGTGGTGGTGATTTAGGGGGGCTGGTCCAGGGAATTTTGCGCGCAGCATGGGCCGAGGAAAAGGACATTTCCGATGATGCCGTGCTACAGGATCTGTTGGTGGCCAATGGATTTGATCGCACATTGACGATGTCTGGAATGCTAAGCGGGGCTGAAACATACGCGCAAAACCTTGAGCACGCAGTGTCACATGGGGTTTTCGGCGCGCCATTCTATGTGCTAGAGGACGGCGCAAAATTCTGGGGTCAGGACCGACTTGGGGATCTTGAGGCATATCTAACCAAAGGCAGCTAAAGTGACAAAAGATACACGCGCAGGTTTGTCCATCAATCACATGGTGTTGGGCGATGGGAACGAACGCGCCTTGATGATGCATTGTACCCTGTCGTCGGCACGTGCGATGGCGCCAATGGCAATGGCGTTTGAAAATCGCTTCACGACGACCGCCTTTGATCTTCCAGGTCATGGTCAAAGTAGCGATTGGGATTTCAATGGTGATTTGCAGGATCGTGTCACAGAAGTCGCCCAAAGCTTTATCGACGGACCGGTCCATTTGATTGGGCATTCCTTTGGCGCGACCGTTGCACTGCGATTGATGTCCCAGATGCCAGAGCGCATCAAATCCGTGGTTTTGTTCGAACCTGTGTTTGTCGAAGCGGCCTTTCAACGTACGCCAAAACTGCGGGCAGCATACGAGGCAGAGGCGCAAGATTTTGTCGAGGCAATCAAAAGCAAAGATAAAGCGCGCGCAACAATCGAGTTTTTGAAAATGTGGGGCGATGGCACCCCATGGGAGGTGATCCCCCCAAATTTACGCCAATCTATGATTGATAAAATTGATGTGGTTGATGCGGGAACACCCGCGCTGCATCAGGATACACATGGGTTGCTGGAGCCCACGGGTTTGGCGAATTACAAGGGACCTGCCTTGTTTATTCGTGGCGCGCGCAGCATTCCAATCATGCAAGATATTCACATTGCATTGGTCGAATTGATGCCACAAGCCAGCGATCACGCGATTGATGGGGCGGGTCATATGGTGCCAATGACCCATCAGGCGGAATGTGTTGCGCTGATGCAGGAATTTTACCAAAAATCAGGATTTTGATGCACCAATCTTGGGTTCGGTTCCCGCGATAATGCGCGAAATATTCGCACTATGGCGACAAAAAATTAATAGCGCCAGCGCAGCGGCCAAACCCGAAATTGATGAATACCCAAGCAGTGCCGCCCAAATTGGCGCCAAAGCCGCGGCAACCAATGCCGATAGCGATGAAATGCGCAATGCGAATGCGGTCACAAGCCAAGTCAGACATGCGGCAATCCCAACGGGCCATGCAATCGCCAGTAATATCCCCAAAAACGTTGCCACACCCTTGCCCCCCTGAAACCGAAGCCAGACCGGAAAACAGTGGCCTGCGAATGCAGCGAGCGCGGCGAGTTGTGCGGCATCGGCTGCGGCAAATGCCATGGCAATCAAAACGGCCACGGCACCTTTTCCACCATCAAGGATTAGGGTGGCCGCCGCTGCGAATTTATTTCCCGTGCGCAAAACATTTGTGGCGCCAATGTTACCCGACCCAATTTTTCGCAGATCGCCAAGTCCCATAAGGCCCGAGATCAGAACCCCAAAAGGGATAGAGCCAAGCAGATACCCAATTACGCCCCATTGCGCGATGATCACGAAGGATGATGTAAATTCGGGTAGGATGCTCATGCGCGGTAAACCTCTTGTCCGCCAACGAATGTGCGCAGTACTTTGCCCTGTAGACGCGCCTCATCGAATGGCGTGTTCTTTGACTTTGAATGCAGGTTTTCGCGGTTCAATACATACGGAACATCTGCATCGAATAACATCAAATCGGCAGGGGAACCGATGTCAATGCGCCCTGAATTCAAACCCAACCGCTTGGCTGGGTTATAGGACGCGGCCTTGAAAATTTGGTTCAAGGATAGATGCCCAGAATGGTACAGGCGTAGCACCGCGGGTAAAAACGTTTCCAGACCAACTGCACCTGACGCTGCTGCCTCAAACGGAAGGCGTTTGCTTTCTTCGTCTTGTGGGGTGTGCTGTGAGGAAATGATATCAATCAACCCTGTTGAAACAGCCTCCACCATCGCGATGCGATCATCTTCGCTGCGCAGGGGAGGTGTCATTTTGAAAAAGCTGCGGTAATCCGCAATGTCGAATTCATTTAAGGTCAGGTGATGAATTGATGTTCCCGCGGTAATGTTTAGGCCGTTCTTTTTCGCGCGTTCCAGCGCGGGCAATGCGCGTGCTGTGGTGATTTGATCCGCGTGATAGGCCGCGCCTGTCATTTCAATCATCGAAATGTCACGGTCCAATCCCATGCGTTCGGCCATGGGTGACACATGGGGTAATCCGCGAAGGGAGGCAAACTTGCCACTGGTTGCAACGCCGCCATCTGACAGGATGGGTTCCTGTGGGTGGGCAATGATCAATGCGCCCAGGGATTTTGCGTAAACCATTGCACGGGCCAACACTTTGGTATTTTGCACGACGCGATAGCCATCTGAAAACGCAATTGCGCCTGCATCCTGCAAAAATCCTATTTCCGTCATTTCACGACCCGCGCGCCCCTTGGTTAGGGCCGCGATGTGTAACACATTCACGGGCGCAACCTCGGCTGCGCGTCGGCGAATGAATTCCAACGCTTCAGGGGTATCAATCGCAGGGTCCGTATCGGCGCGGGTGACAATTGTCGTTACACCCCCTGCTGCTGCTGCCGCACCTGCGGTTTTATAGCTTTCTTTGTGACGTTCACCCGGTTCGCAAACCTTGACGCCGATATCCACGATGCCCGGCGCAAGGTATTTGCCAGAACAATCAATAACGGTTTCCGCTTTACCTGATGGATCAACAATCATTCCGTCGCGAACCATTAGATCGTTGGTTATAACGTCCGCTGTTGTGGGATCAATGATTTGGGCGTTCTTGAATAGGATGCTCATGTCACAACGCCCCTTTGATTTTTCATGTTACGCGCCAACAGGTGCATTGCAGCCATGCGAACGGCCACGCCCATTTCGACCTGCTCTTGAATAACGGAACGGTTGATGTCGTCGGCAATTTCGCCGTCGATTTCAACACCACGGTTCATAGGGCCTGGGTGCATCACGATTGCATCGGGTTTTGCAAAACCCAATTTTGCGCGATCCAGCCCATAGCGGTGGTAATATTCTCGTTCAGATGGGATAAACCCACCATCCATACGCTCTTTTTGCAGGCGTAGCATCATCACGACATCAACGTCCTGCAGCCCATCTTCCATGTCGTGGTAAACCTCGACACCCAATTCGGCCACATCAGGTGGCATCAGCGTTACTGGCCCAACCAGCCGCACGCGGTTTTCCGTTTTTCCCAGAAGGATCAAATTTGAACGCGCGACGCGCGAATGAACGATGTCGCCACAAATCGCGATATTCAGACGATGCAGACGTCCCTTGGCACGCATGATCGTCAACGCATCTAACAGGGCCTGTGTGGGGTGTTCGTGTCGCCCATCACCTGCATTCAACACTGCGCAGTTCACCTTTTGCGCCAGAAGATCAACCGCCCCAGATTGGGGGTGGCGCACGACCAACAAATCGGGATGCATGGCATTTAATGTCAGTGCCGTATCAATCAGGGTTTCGCCCTTTTTGATCGAACTGGCCTGCATGGCCATATTCATCACAACCGCGCCCAGCCGTTTCCCAGCCAATTCAAAACTGGCCTGCGTGCGGGTGGAGTTTTCAAAAAACATGTTGATTTGCGTTAATCCAGCAAGCGTGGGGTCAGGCCGCTCGGCTTTGCGGTTTTGCTCTACATAGGCGTTGGCAAGATCCAATATCTCTGTGATGGCCTCTGGTCTTAGCGGCTCAATCCCCAAGAGGTGTTGACTGGTAAAGCTCATGTTTGCCCTCACATTTGGTAGTTGGGACTTACACATAAGCGCGATTTGGCACAAGGGGTGCTTTTCCTTTCGATATGGCCAAGCTAGTTTAAGACCATGGAATCGCAGTTAGATTGGCATCAGGCCAAGGCATTACTTGAATGGCAAATTGAACTGGGCGCGTCCGAGGCGATCTTGGACGCGCCTGTGAATAGGTTTGAATTGACCGATAAGGCCCCTGCCAAAGAGCCAGCCAAGGCCCAAAAACAAACACCTGCCCCGCGTGTCGAAGAGGTTGATCCCGTTGCGGTTGCCGAAATGGCAGCAGCTGGGGCGCAGGATTTGGCCGGTTTAAAACAGGCCATGGCGCAGTTTGAACATTGTCAGTTGAAACGCGGTGCACGGCAATTGGTCTTTGCCGATGGAAACCCAGATGCCAAAATCATGATTGTGGGGGAAGGCCCAGGTCGTGACGAGGATATGGAGGGGCGTCCATTTGTTGGTCGCGCTGGACAATTGTTGGATCGGATGTTTGCAGCGATTGGATTGTCCCGTACGTCCGATGTTGCAGGCACCAGCATTTATATCACTAATGTTGTGCCGTGGCGTCCGCCACAAAACCGCGACCCAAGCCCGATTGAAATTGACATGATGCTCCCTTTTTTGCGGCGGCATATTGCACTGGCCAAGCCTGAAAGAATTGTCGCGATGGGGAACATTTCCTGTCAGGCGCTATTGGGAAAACGCGGTGTTACCAAACTTCGCGGACAATGGGCAACAGGATGTGGTGTTGACGTTATGCCGATGTTCCACCCCGCATATTTGTTACGCAATCCGTTGGCCAAACGCGAAGCGTGGCAGGATTTGCAAGCCGTTCAAAAGAGGATCAGATAGACCCGTGTCACGAATTGATGAAAGCAAAGAATTCATTGCAACGCGCATCGCCGTTTTAACCGTGTCAGATACGCGGCAATTGGATGAGGATAAGTCTGGTCAAACCTTGGTGGATCGTTTGGAACGCGCTGGGCATACATTGGTTGACCGCAAAATCATCGCGGATGAACGTAATCAAATTGCGGACCAACTGCGCGTGTGGATCGCTAATCCAGATGTTGACGTGGTGATTTCCACGGGCGGCACGGGCCTGACGGGGCGTGATGTAACCGTTGAGGCACACCGCGATGTGTACGAAAAAGAGATTGATGCATTCGGAACAGTGTTCACCATCGTGAGTATGCAAAAAATTGGCACCTCGGCCATTCAATCGCGCGCAACTGCAGGCGTGGCAGGGGGGACATATCTATTTGCGCTACCGGGATCACCCGGTGCATGTCGTGATGCGTGGGACGAAATTTTGGAAAAACAATTAGATTTTCGCCATCGCCCCTGCAACTTTGTCGAAATAATGCCGCGGTTGGATGAACATTTGCGACGGAAGTAAATTTTGGAACGTTCAATATTTGTGCGCATGTGACAAACTGATCTTTTCGCCTATTTCATGCGTATGAACTACGATTACACTAAAGGACTAAATCTATGCGTTTTCTTCGTCAGGCTTTAATCGGGCTGGTCCTGATGTCCATGGCTTTGGGTCTTTTGGGATATGCAGGGTATCTGGGCTATGAAACCTATAAAGAGGTCCAATCGCGTGAGGCGCGGGTTCCCCAAGCCCGCGAACGTGTGTTTACCGTCAACGTGCGGGCCGCAGAGCCGCAAACCATCACACCGTATTTAACCGCATTTGGTGAGGTTCAAAGCCGCCGTACATTGGATCTTCGCATGGCGGCAGGTGGCCAGATTGTTGAGATTTCGCCAAACTTCGCAGAAGGTGGGGTCGTGGAACAGGGCGAAATTTTGATACGCCTTGATGATGCTGATGCGCAATCCGCGCTTTTGCGCACCGAATCCGATTTAAGTGATGCGAAATTGGAAATCGTCGAGGCCGAACGTGCGATTGCCTTGGCCAAAGATGAGTTGGCTGCCGCGGTCGAGCAAGAAGCCCTTCGAAGCGCTGCGTTGTTGCGTCAACAAGATTTGCAGCAACGGGGTGTGGGCACCACCGCCTCGGTCGAGGCGGCAGAGCTGGCCCTATCTTCAGCAAAACAATCTGTTCTGTCGCGTCGCAGTGGTTTGGATCAATCAAACGCCCGTTTCAATCAGGCAAAAACGCGTCTCGCCCGTGCCGAATTGGCAAACAAAGATGCACATCGTCATCTGAATGACACGGTGATGCGTGCGGAATTTGCGGGCGTCCTAAGCGGTGTCAGTTTGGTCCAAGGCGGTTTGATCAGCGCGAATGAGCGTGTCGGTCAGTTGATTGACCCAAGCGCGATTGAGGTCGCATTTCGCGTATCCACCCAACAATATGCGCGCCTGCTGAACGAGGATGGAAGCCTAATTGCTGCGCCTGCTGATGTGTCCTTGGATGCGATTGGTGGATCTGTGACATCCAAGGCCGTGCTGTCGCGCGACAGCGGATCGGTGGCAGATGGTCAAACAGGGCGTGTATTGTTTGCGAGATTGGATAATGCGATTGGCCTGAAACCCGGTGATTTCGTATCTGTGAAAGTCGAAGAACCAGCATTGCGTTTTGTCGTTGAATTGCCTGCAACAGCCTTGAATGCACAGAACGAAGTGCTGGCCGTGGGCGAAGGCGACCGGCTTGAAATAATCAACGTGACCCTGATGCGACGTCAGGCGAATAACGTTTTGGTGCGATCACGCGATTTGCCAGGGCGGGATATTGTCACGCAGCAAACGCCCCTGTTGGGCAAAGGCATCAAGGTCAAAGTCCTGCGTGAGGGTGGTTCGATGGAACCCGAGGCGCCCAAAATGGTCAAACTGACCAAGGAAAAACAAGAAGAACTGATCAAGCGGGTCGAGGGCAATCAATGGATCCCTGCAAAACCCAAAGAGCGTTTGTTAAAACAACTGCGCAGCGGCGAAATCAAAGCGGAAACATTGAAACGACTTGAGAGCAGAGGAGGCGGCTGATGGTACGCGATCTTCCCGACAGTGCAGGCGGCATCCTCTCTTATTTCACGCGCCACAAAACGCTTGCGAACCTATTGTTGGTCGTGCTGCTTATGGCAGGTGCCGTGGCGCTTCCAAAAATGCGGGCACAGTTTTTCCCAGATGTGGTTGTTGACTCGATCAATATCTCGGTTGCGTGGAATGGCGCAGGTGCAGAGGACGTGGATCAAGGCATCGTAAAGGTTTTGGAACCTGCCTTATTGGCGGTCGAAGGCGTGTCCAGTGCCAGTAGCCGATCAACCGAAGGGCGCGCCCGCATATCGTTAGAGTTTGACCCCGATTGGGATATGTCCCGCGCCAATGCGGATGTTGAAACGGCACTTGATGGTATTTCAACATTGCCAGATGACGCTGAAGACCCCGTAATTTTGCGCGGCAGTTGGAGCGATCGTGTGACCGAAGTCGTGATTTCAGGTCCCATTGGTGTGACGCAATTGGGCCTGATCGCGGATGAATTTGCACTGCGATTGTTCAACGCAGGTGTGACCAAAACTTCGATCCAAGGCATCGCTGCGCCACAAGTTGTGATTGAAGTTCCGACCGCGAAATTGGTTGCAGAAGACATCACAATGCGCCAGATCGCCAATGCCATTGCAGAAGAGGTCAGTGCAGATCCAGCGGGGGACGTGTTGGGGTCCAACATGCGTGTGCGCACAGGTGTTGAAAAACGCTCTGCCGAGGATATCGCGGGAATTGTTCTTCGCTCAAACGGGGACGGCTCAAAACTCACCATCGGCGATGTTGCCCTGCTGCGCGATGAAGGGATCGACAGGCTGCGCAGCTTTTATGTGGGCGACAATCAGGCGATCACATTGCGTGTGGATCGTTCTGCCGCAGGGGACGCCATTGCCATCCAAGAGGTGGTCGAAGAAGAGGCTGCGAAATTGGAACGCACGTTGCCGCAGGGCACAACAATTGAACTCATCCGCACGCGCGCAGATGCCATTTCAGGTCGTCTGAACCTGCTGTTGAAAAATGGCGCGACTGGTCTGTTGTTGGTGGTTGTGTTGTTGTTTTTGTTCCTAAACGCCAAAACGGCGTTTTGGGTCGCGGCGGGTATTCCGACTGCGATGTTTACGGCGATTGCACTGATGTACGTGGCGGGCATTACGTTCAACATGATTTCGCTGTTCGCGTTGATCCTAACACTGGGGATTATTGTCGATGATGCCATTGTTGTGGGGGAACATGCCGATTTCCGTGCGCGTCGCGGGTTGCCGCCGATGTTGGCCGCCGAAACCGCGGCGAAACGGATGGCGCTGCCCGTTTTCGCAGCCTCATTAACAACAATCATTGCCTTCTTTGGCCTAACTGCAATCAGCGGGCGTTTTGGCAGTTTGATTGCGGATATCCCATTCACTGTGATTGCCGTTTTGATTGCATCCTTGGTTGAATGTTTCCTAATCCTTCCAAATCACATGGCGCATTCGATTTCTGTGGGTGACGGTGTGAAATGGTATGACCTGCCCAGCCATTATTTCAACAAAGGCTTCCGCTGGTTCCGCGATACAATTTTCCGCCGTTTCATCCGTCTGGTGATTACGATGCGCTACGTCATGCTGTCGGGTGCCATCGCGTTATTGATTTCGCAAATCGTGATGATTTGGAGTGGAGCAGTATCATGGCGCTTTATCAACTTTCCCGAACAATCTTCGGTCACAGGCAATTTTGCGATGGTCAATTCCGCCAGCCGTGAAGACACCATGGCGATGATGAAACTACTGCAAGACAGCGTTGATGAAGTCGCCGCATCCTATGATAAGGAACACGGCAAAAGCCCGATTGATTACGTTCTAACGCAAGTGGGTGGCAACACAGGGCGCGGATTATCAGGTGTCGAAAACAAATCAACGGACCTGTTGGGCGGGATCAACATCGAATTGATTGATGCGGATTTGCGCCCCTATTCTAGTTACGCCTTTGTTGCGGACCTACAGGATCAGTTAAAGCGCCATCCGCTGTTGGAAACATTTTCATTCCGCAGCTGGCGCGGTGGTCCAGGTGGCGATTCATTAGATGTACAATTCTATGGAAAAGATGCTGAAACCCTGAAATCAGCAGCAGAGGATTTGAAAACCGCTGTTGCACGTTTCCCAATCGTGTCAGCGGTTGAGGATGATTTGTCCTACGACAAAGAGGAAATGATCCTTGAACTGACACCGCAGGGCCAAGTGTTGGGCTTTACCATTGATGGGTTGGGTGCCGTTTTGCGTGGACGATTGAACGGGATCGAAGCCGCCACATATCCCTTGGGCACGCGCAGTGCGGAATTGCGTGTCGAACTGCCAGAAGATGAACTATCGGCAGATTTCCTTGAACGAATGCAGTTGCGTTCTCCGCAGGGGGAATATGTCCCGTTGGCCGATATTGTCAGCGTCGAATTGAAAAGTGGATTTTCAACCGTGCGGCGCGAAAATGGGATACGCTTGATCTCAGTCACAGGTGACATTTCCGAGGATGATCCCGTTGCCGCGAACGAAGTGATTGAGGCGTTGGAAAATGAAATCCTGCCTGAAATCGCATCCGAACGACAGGTGGAATGGCGCCTTGCGGGTTTGGCCGAGCAAGAAGACCAGTTCCGCACAGATGCACGCACGGGTCTAATCCTGTGTTTGACGGGCATTTATCTGGTACTTACGTGGATTTTCGCCAGCTGGACACGACCCATAATCGTTATGGCGATCATTCCATTCGGTCTGATTGGAACGATTTGGGGGCATTATATTTGGGATATTCCAATGTCCATGTTCACTGTCATCGGCCTTTTGGGGATGACGGGGATTATTATCAATGACTCGATCGTCTTAATAACGACCATTGATGAATACGCCGAGGATCGCGGAATTATTCCGTCGTTGATTGATGCGACGGTTGATCGGTTCCGACCCGTTTTGTTGACGACGCTGACCACTGTTTTGGGGCTTGCACCACTGCTTTATGAACGCTCCACACAGGCGCAATTTTTGAAACCTACAGTTGTGACGCTGGTCTATGGATTGGGCTTTGGGATGGTTTTAGTCTTGATTGTCGTACCTTCACTGATTGCCATTCAGCAGGATGTGATGCGCTATCGTGTTTCCCTGAAACGCGCGCTCTCGTCACGCAACTCTGGGGTTCGCGTGGCGTTCATCGCAGCGGTTGTTGCAATCCTTGCATGGTTTGCGGCGACGATGGGTGTGTACATTGTGACAGGCGATTTTATCAGCTTTATCGGCGCGGCCCTCAACACGGCCCCATCGATTGGGTTGGCATTCGTGACGTTTATAGTTGGGGCGCTTGTGGTGATTATGACCCTGTTTGTGACCTCGCACTTGACGCATGCGCGGCGGCGGACAAGGGGTACTTAATCGCACCCTTTGTGTTGTGCCCAAACTCCGTCGCTTAGCAAATTGATGACAAAACGGTCGCGCGCCAGCGCGATTGTTGTGTCAACAAAAACGTCGGCTTGCATCTGTAACTTGGCATTCTTGTGTGATGTTAATCCATTATTTACCCAAACATCCGAATATGGATATTCCACAATAATCCGCGTGTTTGGGTTAAGGTTTTCAGTTCGCGCTGATATCGCGACAACAAAACCATTGGGGTCCGCCGATAAAGCACAGGTTAAGCCTTTTACTCCTAAATCATCCACACTCCATGGACCATTCGCCAATGACGCCATCAATGCGGATGGGCGCGAATTTGCCTGTGCTGGAATGTCTTGGGACAGTGTAAATGACGTTGGAATACAGATATCCTCGCATACGCCAATGTCTGCAGATAGCGAAATTTGAATATCCTGATCTGCCACCTTTGGGGATATCAACAACGGCAGTACCACCGATTTTTCATATCCTATGGTGGCAAATTCATCGCTGCCAAAAATATTCGGTGCGGGCCAATCGATGGAAATATCTTCTACGTTTTGGCTTGCGGAAAAATCAAACTGTGGGGGGAAGCCCGACGCGCCGGGGCTGCGCCAATATGTTTTCCACCCATCCTCAAGTTCCAATACCAATCCAGCGACGCGTGTGCCATCGCTGGCGATCCAACCATTCAGGATCGCGGCCGATTTAAATCCATCCGCGAAGGCAGGTGAGGCGATAGCGGTAGTAATAAGCATGGAGCGTAGGAAACGTTTAAGCATGTTTCTTTGTGCGAAAAAAATACTAACTTGCCAAGTCACAATCTGGCGATAGGCTAGTGATCAGGAGTGAGTGAAAATGAATACCGATCCCAGTTCCCTAAATAGCCGATCTTTGTCAGGGCAATTTTTGATTGCGATGCCTGGAATGGGGGATCCGCGGTTTGACAAATCGTTAATTTTTCTATGCGATCACACTGAAGAGGGGGCGATGGGTTTGATCGTGAATAAACCCATCATCGAAACGGATTTTGCCGAGATTTGTGATTTCTTGGATATTGACTGCCCACAAGAAAGGGATGTTCCCGTTTTATATGGTGGCCCCGTGGATACCCAAAAAGGGTTGGTTTTGCATTCACCTGAATTTCACACAACCAAGTCAAACGAACTATCCTCGAGTGCCTATAGCCTAACTGGAACGCGCGATGTGATTGAAGCGATGGCACAAGGTGTCGGGCCAAAATCCGCCTTTCTTGCGATGGGATACGCGGGCTGGGGCGCGGGACAATTGGAACAAGAGCTTAAACAAAACGCATGGCTTGTTGGGACCTGTGATCATGATCTGATTTTTGGGGATGATCACGATGTGAAATGGGAAATGGCCCTGATGCAGGCGGGCGTTGATCCGCGATTATTGATGCCCTCGGTCGGGCATGCCTAGCTTCTTGGCGCCGCGGCGCGTGTTAAACGATCATTGATTGCAATACCAAGGCCACGGTTGGGAATGGGTGCAACGGCGATTTTCGAGCCCGCACGTGCATCTAACTCATGTAGCATTGAAAATAGGTTTGCCGTTGCTTCGCGCAAGTCGGCAGTGGGCGATAGGTTTACGTCGCCCTTTATATTTCCAAAACCCAGTGATTTTTCATCGGCCCCAAATTCGGTTGCGTTTAAACGCACGGATGCGTTGGGGGCATAGTGAGAGGTGAGCTGCCCTGGTGCTGTGATAGTATCCACATCTGTCAATGTTTTGATGCCTGTCCCAAGAACAGTTTGGATGTCTTCGATTGTAATGTTTCCGGGGCGCAAGATCACTGGATCATCCAATAGGCTGATGATTGTGGATTCAACACCCATCTCGCACGCTCCTCCATCAACCACCGCATTAATGCGCCCATCTAATCCCGCAATCACATGATCCACGGTTGTTGGGCTGATCTTACCCGAGGGGTTGGCCGAGGGAGCGGCCACAGGACGCCCCAGTTTTGACAGCAGCGTCTGTGCAACGGGATGGGCGGGCACACGAATGGCAACCGATGGTAAACCCGCACGTGCCAGTTGTGAAATCGCACAGTCCTGCCTTGCAGGCAGGATCAATGTCATGGGGCCGGGCCAAAACGCATAGGACAATCTTTCAGCCGCCTCAGACCACTCCACATAATCGCGCGCCATTACGGGGGATACCATATGGCTGATCAGGGGATTAAAGCTTGGCCTACCCTTGGCTTCGTAAATTTTGGTAACGGCCTGATCGCTTAGGGCATCTGCCCCCAATCCATACACCGTTTCCGTTGGTATCGCCACAAGTCCCCCATCCGCCAAAATTTGCGCGGCCTGTTCGATGTCGTGATGCAATGATCCAAACTGTTGTGTTTTCATGGGTATGACGCTGCGTTTAGGTTGCCCGATCTATTAGCGGCATCTTATCCATATGACCAGCCCACAGACCATAATGAGGTTGATCAGATGCCGTTTCGTGCGCCCGTTTCTGAATACGAATTTATGCTTCGCCATGTCGTCGATTATGACAAAGTCGCCGCAACAACAAAGTTCCAAGATGCTGGATTGGATGTTGTTGATGCCATTCTGAATGAGGCTGGCAAGATGTGTAATGAGGTTATGGCACCCGTTCAGCGCAACGGAGATTTGCATCCTGCCGTGTTGGAAAATGGTGTTGTACGCACCTCCCTTGGATTTGCCGAAGCATATGGCGCGATCGCATCGGGTGGATGGATTTCAACCTCGGCTGATCCTGAATATGGTGGCATGGGGCTTCCGATGACGGTCACGACAGCGGTCAATGAAATGATGTCTGCTGCATGTTTGTCCCTGCAACTGGCGCCATTGATGACACAAGGACAGATCGAAGCGCTTGAGGCACATGCAGATGCGCAGATAAAAGCGCTGTATCTGCCGAAACTGATTTCGGGTGAATGGACGGGTACCATGAACCTGACCGAACCGCAGGCGGGATCAGATGTTGGCGCGCTTAGTTCCAAGGCGGTTGATAATGGAGATGGGACTTACGCGATCACGGGACAAAAGATTTATATTTCCTGGGGAGACAACGATTTTACGGAAAACGTCTGTCATCTTGTTTTGGCGCGCCTCCCGGATGGACCCAAAGGGACCAAGGGTATTTCACTGTTCCTCGTGCCCAAGCGGATCCCAGATGCAGATGGCAAACCAGGTGTGGCCAATACACTTAAGGTTGTCAGCCTAGAACACAAAATGGGCCTTCATGGGTCCCCAACAGCGGTCATGCAATATGACGGTGCAACGGGTTGGTTGATCGGCGAACCGCACGACGGCATGCGCGCAATGTTCACGATGATGAATAACGCACGATTGGGTGTTGGCGGGCAGGGCATCGGTGCGGCTGAAGGCGCGTTTCAACACGCCTATGCCTATGCCGAGGGACGTAAACAAGGGCGCAGCCCGATTGCCGATGGCACGGGGACCATATTGGACCATGCTGACGTGCGGCGTATGCTTGCGACGATGAAGGCGGAAATTTTTGCGGCCCGCGCGATTGCGTTGGCCAATGCTGCGGCAATCGATCTTGGGCACGCAACGGGGTCTGCCGAGTGGTCCGCACGTGCTGCATTTTTGACGCCCATTACCAAGGCCTTTGGTACCGACATCGGGAATGAGGTGGCCCATATCGGTGTTCAGGTGCATGGCGGCATGGGATATGTCGAAGAAACAGGTGCAGCACAATATGCCCGCGATGTGCGCGTCACCGCGATTTACGAAGGCACCAATGGAATTCAAGCGATGGATTTGGTTGCACGGAAATTGGTGGATGGGGGCGATGCTGCCTATGCGCTTTTGGATGAAATGCAGGCCACCATCGAAGCCGCGCGTGATAAAATGTCTGATATCGCAGAACCTGTTTGGCAATCCTTGGAAAGCCTGCGTGAAGCAACCGATTGGATGTTGAAACAATCTGACTTGAATGACCGATTTGCAGGTGCGCAGCCGTTCCTGCGTGCTTGGGCACGTGTTTTGGGGGCCTATTTCCATCTGCGCGCCAGCTTGGCCGAGGGTGGCCAAGGTCCGCGCACGAAATTGGCGCGGTTCTACGTCGGTCGTTTGCTTCCTGAACATATCGGGTTGCTCCATGCCGCGCGTCAGGGGGCCGAGGATATTTATGCATTTTCCCCTGAAGAATTGTTGGCGGGCTGATCATGGACGGCACACAACCCCTTGAATATCCCTGGCCAGAGCCGCCCGAATTTGGGCGTGCCATTGAAATTGCGCAGGGTATCTTGTGGATACGCCTGCCCCTGCCAATGGCATTGGATCACGTGAATATCTATGCCCTGGATGACGGGGATGGATGGACCATTGTTGACACGGGCATGGGATCGAACAAAACGCGCGGTTTATGGCGGGATTTGATGGCGCGTGAATTGGGTGGGCGACCAATCACGCGTGTTATTTTAACCCATCATCATCCAGATCACGTTGGATTGGCAGGCTGGTTTAAATCCGAATATGGCGCAGAAATCTGGGCCACGCGCACCGCTTGGTTAATGGCGCGTATGCTGACCCTAGACGTGCAGGAATTGCCGACATCCGAAACGCTGGATTTTTGGCGCAAGGCAGGCATGGATCCTGTGGAATTGGACAAACGGGCCAAGGGAAAACCATTTAATTTCGCCGATACTGTTCATCCAATCCCACTTGGGTTTCATCGTATCAAGGAAGGTGACGAAATCACCATGGGCGGTCGAACTTGGGATATTCGTATTGGCAATGGACACGCACCAGAGCATGCAACGTTTTGGTGTCAGGATGATGATATCGTCATATCAGGCGATCAGATCATATCGGCCATTAGCCCGAATTTAGGGGTCTATGCGACAGAGCCAGACGCCGATCCAGTAGGCGAATGGTTAGAAGCCTGTGAAAGGTTGAACCAACTTTCAAAGTCAACGCATTTGGTTCTGGCGGGGCACAAATTACCATTTTTGGGTTTGCCGCACCGTATGCAGCAATTGATCGAAAATCATCACCACGCATTGGATCGCTTGGTTGAATATATCGCGGAACCCAAATGCGCGACTGACTGTTTTCCTGCCCTGTTCAAGCGCAAAATTGGGGAAGGGGAATATGGACTTGCCTTGGTCGAATCTGTTGCGCACCTGAACCACCTTTATTTGGCAAGACGTGCAGAGCGTGTGTTAGATCAAAGTGGCGCATATCTATATCGCGCAATTTAGGGTGGGACAAATCACTGCACCCAAAGCACGTGACACTTGAAACTGAATCAGCTAAATAGCGAAAAAAGCATGTAAGAGGGTCTTAAAAATGGCTGAACATAAACACGGGTCTATGGACACCAAAGTCCAAGAGGAAACATTCAACGGCTTTATCAGCTGGACAGTGAAAATCTCACTTCTTAGCATCGGCATCCTTGTCTTTATGGCATTGGTCAACAGCTAATAAAACGTTTGGGGATGCGTTTTGTGGCGATTGCGCTGGTGTCCGCGCTGGCGCTGAATGGATGTATAAAAGAAACCGCACATTACGCATCTGATAAAATGGTGCGGGACGTGGCCTATGTACATGATGGCCCCCCGCGTATCTCTCTCTACACAATGGTAAATAATGAAAGCGGGGCAGGGGCGCACTCTGCTTTGGTGATTAATGCATCCCAGCGTGTGATATTTGATCCTGCGGGAACCATCAAACACGACGTTTTCATTGAACAGGACGATGTCCTGTATGGGGCGACGCCCAGCGTGCTGGAATTTTATACACGCGCACATGCCCGCAAAACTCACCATGTCGTCATTTAGGATTTGGATGTCAGTCCTGAAATCGCAGAACGCGCGCTGTAACTGGTGCGCGCGAATGGTCCTGTGACATCCGCATTTTGTGCCAGCGCCAGCTCTGCAATCTTGCGCCAAATCCTTGGATTTGAAGGAATTGGTCAGACCATGTTCCCAAATCGGTTGGCCGCCGATTTCGCAAAAATCAGGGGCGTTCGTGAACAAAAATTATATGAATACGACGATGCCGACAAACGCGTCGCGTTAGAGGCCTATGACCCAAATAGGATCAAGCAAAAATAGTCGTTCTGCACCTGTGGACATTGGCCACATTTGATTTAACCTATTCTTCTGAACGGGAGGATGATCAATGGCAGCTGCGGACTGGGATGGATATTTGATCGCGCCAAATGCGACGGGGGATGGCGTGACGCGTCAAATCCTTGGAACAGATCATGAAGGCAACACACAGACCATTCGCGTGATCGAAGAGCGCCCCTTGACCATCTATCTAAATTCCCAGGAAATCGTAACGGCCATGACAATTGGGGATTACCCTGAATACCTTGCCGTTGGGTTTTTGCGCAATCAAGGGATGCTGAACCCGAGCGAGACGATCACGGGCATCAGCTATGATAATGAACTTGAAACAATTGTGGTGCGCACCGAAACGCAAACGAATTATGAAGAAAAACTGAAAAAGAAAACGCGCACCAGCGGGTGTGCCGTTGGCACTGTTTTTGGTGATATGATGGAGGGGTTAGAAGACCTCAAACTCCCCTCGCAATCTGTCAAAACGTCATGGTTATATACGCTTGCCTCACGCATTAATCGGACGCCTTCCCTGTATCTTGAGGCGGGGGCAATCCATGGAACGGTCCTGTGTGAACAGGATCGTCCGCTGGTTTATATGGAGGATGTGGGGCGCCACAACGCGGTGGATAAGATCGCGGGTTGGATGATGCGGAACGATGTCAGTGGGGGGGATAAAATCCTGTATACCACAGGTCGCCTCACGTCCGAGATGGTGATTAAAACCGCACAGATGGGCATTCCCGTTTTGGCCTCTCGCTCGGGGTTTACCGCATGGGGTGTTGAGATTGCCGAACAGGTGGGGATGACCTTGATCGGTCGGATGAAGGGCAAACGGTTTCAATGCTTATCAGGCAGCGAACGCCTAGATTTTGATGCGGATCTAACCACAGTTCAGGATGATCCCAAAAGTGCCGGACGCAAAGGGGCCGAACATGGTTAGACCCTTGGGTGTGATCCTTGCGGGTGGTTTGGCGCGGCGCATGGGGGGCGGTGATAAATCATTGCTGTCCCTTGGGGCCTCCTCTCGTGTTTTGGATTTGGTAATTGCGCGATTGGGTGCGCAAGTGGATCAGATGGTTTTGAATGCAAATGGTGATCCTGCGCGATTTGATGAATTTGGACTGCCCGTGGTTGCCGATAGCTTGGATGGTTTTTTGGGGCCGCTGGCAGGTGTCCTTGCGGGGCTGGATTACGCTGCGGAACATGGGTTTGATCATATTATTTCCGTGGCGGCCGATACCCCGTTTTTTCCAACCGATCTGGTTTCGGCCCTTGAGACTGCATCAAAGCATATGGAGGTGCCAATCGCACTTGCCGCGACAAAAATTGAGGGTGGAAAAACAGTGCGTCACCCAACCTTTGGGTTGTGGCCTGTTGCCTTGCGCGAGGATTTGCGATCCGCCTTGCAGGATGGATTGCGCAAGGTTGTTTTGTGGACGGATCAGCATGGTGCGGAAACTCATATTTTTGACAGCGGCGAAATCGACCCGTTTTTTAACATCAACACACCAGAAGATTTGGAGCTGGGGAATAAAATGATGGAAACACTTTCATGAAAATATTTGGTGTTACAGGTTGGAAAAATTCGGGGAAAACGGGCCTGATGGAGCGTTTGATCACAGAATTCACCGTACGTGGATTAACCGTGTCATCCATCAAACATGCCCATCACAGTTTTGATATTGATCATCCAGGTCGCGATAGTTATCGCCACCGCGACGCAGGGGCGCGGCAGGTTTTGTTGGCGTCGCGAAACCGATGGGCATTAATGCATGAATTGCGCGATGAAGGTGAACCAAGCCTTGGTGATTTGCTAGAACAACTGTCGCCCGTCGATTTGGTTCTGATCGAGGGGTATAAATGCGATCGCCACCCGAAAATTGAGGCGCATCGAAAAGAGACGGGTCAGCCATTGATCGCACCCGAGGATGAAACAATCGTTGCGGTGGCCAGTGATACGTCAGTGGCGATTGATCGTCCTGTGTTGGATTTGAATGATACGGCTGCGATTGCGAATTTCATCGCACAACATTTGGAATTGGATGTTTGATCGTGTTCTAACGGTTGACTGGTCTGGGCGATCAAAACCTTCGCCGGTTGCCCCCTGCGCAGATGCAATTTTTACCTGTTATGGCGATCAAACCACTCTATCCCATCCAATTTATCATCGCACGCGGCAGTCAGCGATGGATTACATCCATAAGGTTGTCGCAGCGTCCAATGATCAAAAGGGAACGACCCTAATCGGGTTTGATTTTTCATTTGGATATCCCCGCGGGTTTGCCGAACATCTAACGGGATCACGCGATATTCGATCGCTGTGGCGGTGCTTGGCGGATCGCATTCAGGATGATGCGCAAAACGCGAATAATCGATTTCAGGTTGCAGCAGATATAAACGGGATGTTTCAGGGCGTAGGTCCCTTTTGGGGCGCACCTGCAAATGTGCAATATGCAGAGCTGCCTTATAAAGGCAGCCAAAGACACGGTCACGGCTTGCCCGAAATTCGCGCCACTGAAGATGGGGTAAAGGGCACGCAATCCAGTTGGAAATTGTTCACGACTGGCTCTGTCGGGTCGCAGGCGTTGTTGGGAATTGCACGACTGCATCAGTTGGTTTCTAGGTTCCCTGATATTCATCTATGGCCCTTTGACGGGCCGATCCCACCTGGCTTAAACGGGGTGGTTTTGGCGGAAATCTTTCCATCCATATTTGCCTTGGGTCAGGACGATTTGATCCAACGGTTTCCCGATCAGACCTATCACATCAAGGACGCGGTACAGGTCCGTATGTCGACCGAGGCTTTTTTAAGGGTGCGCCGCGCGGATTGGGATGCCGCCTATCCAAGTGAACGTTTGGATGATATGGTGCGGGAAGAAGGATGGATTGCTGGGGTCAGCATGACAAAGGGGGCGTTATGGTCACACCACCACCATTAAAAAACGATTGTTTTGCCTTGCCGCCTGGGGTGGATTGGACACCCGTTGATGATGCCCTAGCCCAGTTGAAATCCGCCCTGCGTTGTGTGGTTTCGACCGAAACAGTTGATATCTCAGAGGCGCGTAGTCGGTTTGTGGCACAGGATGTGATTGCCCCACGTGCATCGCCACCCAAGGCGAATTCAGCAGTTGATGGATATGGGTTTGCAGGATCGCTTGCCACTGCAGAGGGGGTTGTGCGCCTCGCCCTGCATCCAGAGCGTGCGGCGGCAGGTGTGCCATTGCAGTCTGCGGTGGCCGAGGGACAAGCCGTGCGCATCCTAACTGGTGCGCAACTGCCCGAGGGCGTGGATACCGTTGTTCTGCAAGAAGATGTTGCCACAGATGGACAAGAGGTTGTGTTTCATGGACCTTTGAAAGCAGGCGCCAATACCCGAAAAGCAGGCGAGGATGTGCGTCCTGCGGATGTTGTTCTGACAACGGGTCAAAGATTGCGATCCACCGATCTAAGCCTTGCCGCATCAGTGGGCGTTTCGCAAATCGAATGTTTCCACCGTTTACGCATTGGTGTTTTGTCCACAGGGGATGAGGTGTGTGATGTCACCCAATCTGCAGCCCCGCATCAGATTTATGATGCCAATCGACCAATGTTGTTATCCCTTATCGCGGCATGGGGGTTTGTGGCGGTTGATCTGGGACATGTGAATGATGATCGCGATCAGTTGCGCGAACGGCTGGATCACGCCGAAGAAAATGTCGATGTGTTGCTCACCTCTGGAGGTGCCTCTGCAGGGGATGAAGATCATCTTTCTGCATTGCTGTCTGAAACGGGATCAATCGAATTTTGGCGGATTGCCGTGAAACCCGGTCGTCCCTTGGCGATGGGCATGTGGGGGGCTATGCCGATATTTGGCCTGCCTGGTAATCCAGTTGCGGCGGCAACCTGTGCGATGATTTTTGCGCGCCCTTCCTTTAATGTGTTGGCAGGGGGGCACTGGATGACGCCGCAATCCTATTGGGTGAAGGCCAGTTTCGAAAAACGGAAAAAACCCGGGCGGCGTGAATATTTACGCGCGCGGTTCAGTGGGGAGCAGGTTGAGGTTTTCAAATCCGAGGGATCGGGGCGCATTAGCGGTCTAAGTTGGGCAAATGGTTTTGTCGAACTGCCAGATCACGCAGTCACGATCACGCATGGGGATTTTGTGAAATTCATCCCGTTTGACAGTTTTAATTAACGATCCCAGCTAACGTCGCCCAAAAAAATATATCCTGCCCCATAAATCGTTTTGATCAGTTGTGGGTTTTTCGGATCTTCTTTCAGTTTCGTGCGCAGGCGCGAAATACGCACATCCATCGCGCGATCAAAGCTTTCACCCGCCGCGCCGCCCAGTCGTTCTTGCATGAATGCGCGGGAAATGAGGCGTTTGGGACTTTCAAGAAAGAGGCGTAGAACTTCGCCTTCGGCATGAGAAAATGGGGTTTCTTCGCCTTGACTGTCAATCAATGAATATCGGTCAAAATCGGCAGTCCAATCGGCGAATTTAGCAAGATTTCCTGGTTCGGCCTGCGCGCGATCTTTGCGCAGGCGTGCGCGGATACGGGCCACAACTTCGCTTGGATCAAAGGGTTTGATGATGTAATCATCGGCCCCCAATTCCAGCCCCGTAACACGGTCCTGAACCTGCGCACGTCCCGATATAATGATGACTATGGCCCCTTGTTCCAAAGCAAGGCGATGCACGAGCGTTAGGCCATCACGATCAGGAAGGCCCAAGTCCACCAAACACACGTCTGGTGTATTACTTTTGAGGGCGGCTTCAAATTCCGTTGCGCGTGAAAATCCCACCGTGCGAAACCCAGCCTCTTCTAATGTATCGGCCAGAATACGACGAATTTCGGGTTCATCATCAAGGATCGTGACGAGAGGTTGTGACATTCAAAGCATCTTTCAAAGTTGCTCTTAGATCGCCTATTTCAAATGGTTTGGCAAGAAAAGGTGCCATGCGCTGCGCACGGATCACCAATTTGTGGTCGGCGGGGAGTGATGACATAAACAGAACAAGTGCTTTGGTGTTTTCTAAACTGCTTATCAGATCGACACCTGTTTCTTCGCCTTGCAGCTGCAGATCAGTTAAAATCAGGGTGATTTCAGGCAATTCGCGCAATAACGCACGGGCTTCGTTAACGCCACTTGCTTCGATTACGGAATACCCCATACCCGTCAAATAGCTGCGGAAAACATCGCGTAGATCGGTTTGATCCTCGACCAACAATGCCATGCCAGGTGGGTGTTCCGCGATGGCCTGACGCGCGGGCAGGCGCAAAGTCACGCGTGCGCCACGAAACCCATTTTGCAATACTAGGGAACCGCCATTCATCTTGGCGACGTCATAAACCATGCTGAGACCAAGGCCCGTTCCATGCTCCCCTTTGGTGGTAAAGAACGGGTCAAACGCATGCTGTAATGCATTGTCGGAAAACCCAGGGCCCGTGTCAGTGACAACAAATTCGATCCATGTGTCTTTTACAATTTTGGCAGCAAGGGTAATTGTCCCCTCTTTACCGATTGCATCACGCGCATTCAGGATCAGGTTCAACAACGCATCCATCAATTGGCCCGCGTCCAAAAGCCAGTGCTGATCCGTTTTCGGGGGTTTTAGTGACAATTTATGATGGCTATCCAGCGCACTTTGCGCCAGCGGTGCGATTTGTTCAAAAACCTCTGTAATGGTGATGGCGCGTGGATGGGGTGCGCGATTGCCCACCATATCGGCAATGGAGTGCAATAGCGCCCCACCACGGGTCGCTGCGTTTAGTGTCGCATCCACCAATTGTCTTGCATCGGTCGGCAACTCCAGTTTTGCCAACCGCCCTTGCGCGCCCAAGATGATGGTCAATAGATTTGAAAAATCATGTGCCAAACCACTGGTAAGGTGTGATGCCATTTCACGCTTGCTTTGCTGTTGCAATGTGGCGCGCGCTTGGGCCTCTTCGGTGACATCCATGGATAGGATGTAAACACCGCTTACCTGATTGGATTCGGATGTATCAGGTGTAAACGCGGTTCTGATCCGACGTGACGACAGATCATCGGTAAATTCAAAAACCGATGATTTCCCATCCAATGCAGAATTCAGATAGGGTTCGATCATTGAATATGTTTGCGCGCCCAATGCTTCGGCGATGTGTCGATTTATGATGTCTGCGGGGCGTCCCGGCATCACAAGGTTTAGGCGTTTGTTGGAATAGGTATATCGCCGATCTGGTCCGACATGGGCGATATGCGCAGGCATCATTTCGGTTGTTAATCGTGTGCGCGCTTCGATTTCTTGCAGATCTTGTTGCGATTGTTCTAACGCTGAAATGGTCGAGGCCAGCTTGCGGTTCGTTGTACTCAGTTCTTGGGAATAGGCGCTTAATTGCCCCGACAATTCCTCGGATCTGGCGCGTAACATATCCTCTTGTCGTTTGATTTGGGTGATGTCGGTGTAAACGGTCACCCATCCCCCATTGGGCAGGGGGGTGCCCTCGACACTGATGACCTGACCATTGCCGCGGGTGCGTTCCATGTAATGTGGCGTAAAGCTTTGTGCCATTTCCACGCGTTCGATGACGAAGGCGTCCAAATCATCAAGGGGCCCGTAATCCCCCCGCGCGGCAACATAGCGGATTGTATCCGCAAATGGGGCGCCAGGCGTGATCAGCGATTTGGGCAGATCAAACATTTCCTGAAATCGACGATTTGAAAGCACCAAACGCAGGTTCGCATCATAAATCGACAAGGCCTGCTGGATCAGGTTCAAACCCGCTCGTGTCATCGCGTCCCGTGTCCGTGCGTCCATGTTAAGGCTCCAATTTCGTAAAAGAGCTAACACGCGTTTTTGGGTGTGAAAAGCGGATCAAACAGCTTGTAACAATTCGTTAGATTTCTGCAATCTTGACGAAACCTTTGATTCCGAGCGTAATGCCAACAGATCGGGCGCAGGGAATGACGCCTGACCAAGGGAGGAACATTTAGTGACTGAGCCATTGAATGGCGAGAACGGGTTGCGATCCGTTCCGGCGTTGTTTCGTCGGAATGCCAAAAACAATCCGTCGGCGCCCGCGTATCGTGAAAAAGAATTTGGAATTTGGCAAACCTGGACGTGGACAGATGCCGCCTCCGAGGCAGAGGCGCTTGCGCTTGGCCTAATCGACCTTGGGATCAAACAGGGGGATTTTGTTGCGATCATCGGGCGCAATCGCCCCAGCCTGTATATTTCGATGGTGGGTATCGAAATGGCAGGCGGCGTTCCCGTTCCGCTGTACCAAGATGCGGTCGCGGAGGAGATGGCCTACGTTCTGGGCCATTGTGGTGCGCGTTATGTCATCGCGGGCGATCAGGAACAGGTTGATAAGGTTCTGGAAATTCAGTCCGATCTGCCAAATTTCGAACAGATGATTTATCTGGATCCACGTGGTTTGCGCAAATACGACCACACGCATTTGCATTCCTACGCGGGCATTTTGGAAAACGGACGGGCGAAATCGGGCGCATTGGCTGCAGAGCTGAAATCACGCGAAGACGCGCTGAATTATGACAGCACCTGTGTAATGCTGTATACATCTGGGACAACGGGCCGACCAAAAGGTGTGGTTCTCTCAAACCGCAATATTATCGAGGCAGCGCGCTCATCCTCAGAATTTGATAAACTGGGCGCGGGCGAAAATGTTTTGGCCTATCTACCGATGGCATGGGTTGGGGATTTCATTTTTTCAATTGGTCAGGCGGCATGGACAGGTTTCTGTGTGAACTGCCCCGAAAGCCAAGGCACCATGCACACTGACCTGCGTGAAATTGGACCGACATATTATTTCGCGCCACCCCGTGTTTTTGAAAGCCAGTTGACCAACGTGATGATCCGTATGGAAGATGCTGGCAAGACCAAGAAATGGTTGTTCGATACCTTTATGGCGCATGCGAAAAAGGTGGGACCAGCGATTTTGGACGGCAAATCCGTGGGCCTATTGGATCGCCTGAAATACGCCTTGGGTGAATTCATGGTCTATGGACCACTGAAAAACACATTGGGTTTTTCAAACGTCCGCATCGGTTACACAGCGGGCGAGGCGATCGGCCCGGAAATCTTTGATTTTTATCGCTCTTTGGGGATCAATCTAAAACAGCTTTATGGTCAGACAGAGGCCTCTGTTTTCATCACGCAACAACCCGATGGCGAAGTGCGCAGTGACACTGTTGGCATCCCCTCTCCGGGTGTTGAGGTGCGCATTGATGACAATGGTGAGGTTCTTTATCGCTCACCTGGGACATTTGTGGAATATTACAAAAACCCAGAAAGCACCGCAGACACCAAAGACCCAGAGGGATGGGTGGCAACAGGGGATGCGGGCTTCTTTGAACCTGATACGGGGCATTTGCGCATCATCGACCGCGCCAAGGATGTTGGCAAAATGGCCGATGGCAGCATGTTCGCACCAAAGTATGTTGAAAATAAACTCAAGTTTTATCCCAACATCCTTGAGGCTGTTGTATTTGGCGCAGGCCGCGAAAAATGCATGGCCTTTATCAACATTGATATGTCGGCCGTGGGCAACTGGGCCGAACGTAACAACATCGCCTATTCCAGCTATCAGGAATTGGCAGGGCATCCACAGGTATTGGGCGCAATCAGAGGACATGTTGAAGAGGTCAACCGTTCGGTTGCACAGGATGACATGCTGTCAGGATGCCAAATTCACCGCTTCCTTGTCTTGCACAAAGAACTGGATGCGGATGACGGCGAATTGACCCGCACGCGCAAGGTGCGCCGCAAGGTGATTGGTGAGAAGTTCGAAGATTTGGTCAATGCTCTTTATGAGGGCAAGGACGAAATCTTTACCGAAACCGAAGTGACCTATGAAGATGGTCGCAAGGGCGCCATCAGCGCGACATTGACACTGTGCGATGCAACGACTGTCGCACCTGCCCAAAAAATTGCGGCAGAATAAGGGGTGAATTGATGCTAGATCAAGAACAAGGATACGTGACAGCAGACGGTCGTCAGATCGGCGGCACAGTCATGGATATGCGTAATATTACACTACGTTTTGGGGGTGTTACGGCCATTAAGGATATCAGCTTTGATATTCGGGAAGGCGAAATTCGCGCGATCATCGGACCAAATGGCGCGGGTAAATCATCTATGCTGAACGTCATTTCGGGGTTTTATGTTCCCCAAGAGGGCCAAGTTTATTTCCGTGGTGAAAAACGTGCACCTATGCGTCCCTATGAAGTGGCGCGTCAAGGGATCGCACGGACGTTCCAAAACATCGCCCTGTTTGAAGGGATGAGTGTTCTGGATAACGTCATGACAGGACGCTTGACCCAAATGAAGGCGGGCATTCTGTCCCAAGCATTATGGCGCGGCAAGGCCGAAAAAGAAGAGGTTGAAAACCGCGAAATCTGTGAGAAAGTCATTGATTTCCTTGAGATTCAGCACATCCGTAAAACGCCCGTTGCGCGGCTCCCTTATGGATTGAAGAAACGTGTCGAATTGGCGCGTGCCTTGGCGTCCGAGCCAAAACTGCTTCTTTTGGACGAACCAATGGCGGGGATGAACGTCGAAGAAAAAGAGGACATGAGCCGCTTTATTCTGGACGTGAATGACGAATTTGGCACCACAATCGCATTGATCGAACACGATATGGGGGTTGTTATGGACCTGTCTGACCGTGTTGTGGTGATGGATTATGGCCGCAAAATTGGTGATGGCACACCCGAGGAGGTGCGCAACAACCAAGAGGTGATCGACGCCTATTTGGGGGTCTCTCATGACTAAAAAATATCAATCTGTTTTACGTCGGTATCACGTCGGTATCGTGTCGGTGCTGAAAGAGGAGCGTGCAAATGCCTGAACAACTCGTCTTTGCGATGGAAGTTTTCTTAAACGGGCTTATGGCAGGGGTTCTATATGCCTTGGTCGCGCTCGGATTTGTCTTGATCTACAAGGCATCTGGTATCTTTAACTATGCCCAAGGTGTGATGGCGCTGTTCTCGGCGATGACATTGGTTGGCATCATGGAGGGACAGGTTCCCTTTAGCCACCTGATAAACGCAATGCTGGGCACGCATGTGCATCACTTTGGGTGGCATTTACCCGCGGTACTGGGCATTTTGCTGACCATGGTCGTGATGGTGGGATTGGCGTGGTTGGTGCAGGTGGTGATTTTCCGTCACCTTGTGAATCAAGAACCGATCATTCTGTTTATGGCGACCATTGGCCTTGCCTACTTTATGGAGGGGTTTGGCGACCTAATGTGGGGCGCCGAGATCAAAAAACTGGACGTTGGATTGCCGCAGGGCATCAACCTGTGGATTGATGAAACCACCTTTAACATCTTTGATTATGGTTTCTTTATCGACAACTTGGATATCGTCGCAACGATCATTGCGGCCCTATTGGTTGGCGTTTTGGTGGCCTTTTCACAATACACAAAGCAAGGCCGCGCGATGCGGGCGGTGGCAGATGATCACCAAGCGGCGCTTTCTGTCGGTGTATCGCTTAGCTTTATTTGGGTGATGGTCTGGTCCGTTGCAGGGTTCGTGGCACTGGTTGCCGGGATCATGTGGGGCACCAAGTCGGGTGTTCAATTCTCGCTTTCTTTGATCGCGCTTAAGGCATTGCCTGTTTTGATGCTGGGCGGCTTTACGTCGATCCCCGGTGCGATTGTCGGTGGCCTGATCATCGGCGTGGGCGAAAAACTGTTTGAATTTGCGATTGGCCCAATCATTGGCGGAGCGACCGAAAACTGGTTTGCCTATGTTCTTGCGCTCGTCTTTCTTGTGTTCCGTCCCCAAGGGCTCTTTGGTGACAAAATCATCGAAAGGGTGTGATGGGATGACATACACAAACGCATATTTGTTGGCTGGGACCACTGACTCAATTCTTTGCTGGGAGGCGAAATAATGTTCTACCGTGAGGCTGGAGATTTCAAAACCTCCTATCAAGATGACAATCAAACCTTTCCGATCAAATTTGATCGTTATCGGTACTACTTTATGTTGTTCGTTGCATTCGCAATCATCCCGTTCATGATCAATGACTATTGGGTGAATGCGGTTTTCTTACCCTTCCTAATCTACGCAATTGCGGCGATTGGATTGAACATTCTGACCGGCTATTGCGGTCAGGTATCGCTTGGTACGGGTGGTTTTATGGCGGTTGGGGCCTATGCGGTCTATAAACTGATGACCATGTTCCCCGAAGTCAGCGTGTTGATCCATATCGTGTTGGCGGGTGTTATCACAGCAGGCGTGGGCGTATTGTTTGGTCTACCGTCACTTCGGATTAAGGGGTTTTACCTTGCGGTTGCGACCCTTGCTGCGCAGTTCTTCTTGGTGTGGCTCTTTAACCGTGTGCCATGGTTCTACAACTATTCCGCATCGGGTCAGATTTCCGCACCAGAGCGGACATTCCTGGGCGAACCCATCACGGGGCCAGCGACCGAAGCATGGGCAGCCTATTTGGTGTGCTTGGTTTTTGTGACACTATCCGCGATTGTTGCGCGTAACCTGACGCGCGGATCGTTGGGGCGCAAATGGATGGCCATTCGCGACATGGATATCGCGGCCGAAATTATTGGTGTGAACCCGCTTGGCGCAAAGCTTAGCGCATTTGCGATCTCATCCTTCTTTGTTGGCTTGTCGGGGGCCTTGTTCTTTGCGGTTTACCTTGGCGCTGTCGAAGTGGGCGAGGTGTTTGGCATCAACAAATCATTCTTGGTGTTGTTCATGATCATCATTGGTGGCTTGGGCTCAATCTTTGGCAGTTTTGCTGGCGCGGCCTTCTTGGTGTTGTTGCCCGTCTTCTTGAAAAACGTGCTGGTGGGCGGCCTTGGATGGCCAACCGATTTGGCGGCACACCTTGAATTTATGATCGTGGGTGGTTTGATCATTGTCTTTTTGATTGCCGAACCCCACGGACTTGCGCAACTATGGCGCGTAACAAAGGAAAAACTACGGCTTTGGCCCTTCCCACACTAGGGCCTGAGTATCACGATCAGGGATGAACCCTGACAATTTCAACCATCGGAAAATTATGGGAGGACCAAACCGATGAAAACCAAACTGATTACTGCAGCACTTGCAGGTATCATGGCGGCGGCACCTGCGCTTGCAGATTTGACCTTCGCTTCACTTAGCTACCGTACAGGTCCATATGCGGCCAATGGTATTCCATTTGCTGATGGATATGCGGATTACCTAACACTGTTGAACGAACGCGATGGTGGTATCGGTGGCGTGCCAATCAATCTGTTGGAATGTGAAACAGGCTATAACACTGAAAAAGGTGTTGAGTGCTATGAATCAACAAAAGGCGAAGGCGTTTTGGCCTATGCACCGCTATCAACAGGTATCACATATCAGTTGATCCCCAAAGTGACAGCAGACGGTATCGCGCTGCACACAGGTGGATATGGCCGTACATCTGCGAAAAACGGTGAAGTTTTCCGCAACGTCTTTAACTTCCCTGCGAACTACTGGGATGGTGCATCAGTTGGTATCAAACACCTACTAGATATCAACGGCGGCGACATTGCAGGCAAGAAAATTGCCCTTGTCTATCACAACTCTGCATACGGTAAGGAACCGATCCGTACCTTGGAAGAGTTGTCAAAGAAGCATGGTTATGAACTGTCATTGCTTCCCGTTGATCACCCAGGTCAGGAACAAAAATCACAGTGGCTACAAATCCGCCGCGACCGTCCTGATTATGTCCTAATGTGGGGCTGGGGTGTGATGAACCAAGTTGCGATCCAAGAAGCCGTGAACATCCGTTTCCCAATGGAAAACTTTATCGGTGTATGGTGGTCAGGTTCTGAGAACGACGTTATGGCTGCAGGCGCGAAAGCGAACGGTTATAAGGCGTTGACGTTCCACAACGTTGGTAACAACTTCCCAATCTTTGACGACATCCAAAAGCACGTTGTTGACACAGGCAAAGCGGCGGGCGCTGGCGACCAAATCGGTACAGTGCTTTATAACCGCGGCATGTACAACGCGATGTTGTTGACAGAAGCGGTGAAAACTGCGCAGGCGATGACAGGCAACATGGACATTTCACAAGCTGAAATGATCAAAGGCATGGAAGCGCTTGAGATGACAGAAGACAAGATGGCGGCTCTTGGCCTACCAGGCTTTGGTCCAAGCTTCAGCGTCAGCTGTCAAAACCACGGTGGTGACGGTATGGTTGCGGTATCCCAGTGGGATGCAAACGCAGGCACATGGTCATTGATCAGCGACTATCAACAGTCTGATATGAGCGTTCTTCAGCCGCTAATCGACGCAGACAGCTCTGCGTTCGCGTCTGAAAACAACATCACACCAAACTGTAACTAATCTCATCTTGGCCTCCGCCATCGTGCGGGGGCCAATCCCTAACCTATTTTCAAATTGGAAAGAAACCCGATGCTGGACGTATCACAAGACCAAGAAACACTGCTCGAAGTGAACAATATCGAGGTGATCTATAACCACGTTATTTTGGTTCTTAAGGGCGTATCCCTGCGTGTCCCCAAAGGCGGTATCACTGCACTTTTGGGCGGAAACGGAGCGGGTAAAACGACCACACTCAAATCCATTTCCAATTTGCTTCAATCTGAACGCGGCGAAGTGACCAAAGGCATGGTGTCTTACCGCGGCGAACGGGTTGATCAAACAGATCCTGCCGAAATGGTGCGCCGTGGCGTTATCCAAGTTATGGAAGGGCGCCATTGTTTTGAACACCTTACCGTCGAAGAAAACCTAATGACGGGGGCCTATACACGCACCGATGGAAGTGCGGCAATCGCAGAAGATTTGGAAATGGTCTATCGCTATTTCCCCAGATTGAAAGAACGCCGTAAATCCTTGGCGGGCTACACATCGGGTGGTGAACAGCAAATGTGCGCGATCGGTCGCGCGTTGATGAGCCGCCCAGAAACGATTTTGCTGGATGAACCTTCAATGGGTCTTGCCCCGCAATTGGTGGAACAGATTTTTGAAATTGTGAAATCAGTGAACGAAAACGAAGGGGTGACATTCCTGTTGGCGGAGCAAAACACAAACGTTGCGCTGCGCTATGCGCATTACGGATACATCCTTGAATCAGGCCGCGTGGTAATGGACGGCCCTGCGGCGGAACTGCGGGAAAACCCAGATGTGAAAGAATTCTATCTGGGCATGTCAGAAGATGGACGTAAATCCTATCGCGATACGCGCAGCTATCGCCGTCGTAAACGTTGGCTGAGCTAATTGAAATATTTTCTCTCAACGACTTTGAACTAGGACGACCCGCTCATGTGCTTTTTTGATGATTTAGAAACACGCAGTGCTGATCAACGTGCCAGTGACCTTGCTTTGGCCCTGCCTGCGCAAATCGCAAATGCTCAGAAATTGAGCGGGTATGCAGATGCAATGGGCGACATTGACGCCAGCGCAATTCAGACGATTGATGATTTGGCTGGGCTGCCCGTTTTGCGCAAATCTGATCTGGTGCAGGCGCAATCGGAAAATGGCCCGCTTGGGGGATATGGTGCGCTGAACACACATGAATTCGCACATATCTTTCAATCCCCTGGTCCAATATATGAACCGGGTGGTGTTGGCCATGACTGGTGGCGCATCGGGCGGTTTTTGAATGCGGTTGGCATTGGCGCAGGCGATATTGTTCAAAATTGCTTTGGGTATCATTTGACGCCTGCGGGAATGATTTTTGAAAATGGCGCGCGTGCCGTCAATGCGGCGGTTGTCCCTGCTGGGGTTGGCCAGACCGAATTACAGGTGCGCGCGGCATCCGACATCGGAACAACGGCTTATGCCGGTACGCCCGATTATCTAAAAGTGATTTTGGATAAGGCGGATGAATTGGGCGTAAAGCTTGGCATTACCAAAGCCGCGGTTGGTGGCGGTGCATTGTTCCCATCCTTGCGTCAGGAATATGCAGATCGTGGTGTTCTGTGTTTGCAAAACTACGCGACCGCGGATTTGGGCAATGTCGCCTATGAATCCCAAGCCATGGACGGCATGATCATCGATGAAGGCGTGATTGTTGAAATCGTAACACCAGGCACAGGAAACCCAGTTGCAGTGGGTGAGGTGGGCGAAGTTGTCGTGACCACATTAAACCCCGACTATCCATTGGTTCGGTTCGCAACGGGCGATTTGTCTGCCGTCATGGCGGGTCAGTCGCCCTGTGGGCGTACCAACATGCGCATCAAAGGGTGGATGGGACGCGCGGATCAAACAACCAAGATCAAGGGGATGTTTGTACGCCCTGAACAGGTTGCGGATTTGGTTGCCAAACACGATGAAATTGATCGCGCACGGGTCATTGCCATTCGGGATGGCGAAATGGACGGAATGATTGTTCAACTGGAAACATCTGCGACCGATGCTGCACGGTATGAGGCATCGGTTATGGATTGCCTAAAACTACGCGGACGTATCGAATTGGTCGCACCAGGTGGATTGCCCCGCGATGGTTTGGTGATCGAAGATCAACGCAAATACGACTAAATAGTATACACGCCAATTCGCCGAATATCTAGGGCTTTGCAACGTATCGACTTCGGGCAAGTGACCCCGTGGAACTGAGATACTCTTAAAAACGCCCGCAGGTTCAAACCCCGAGGGCGCTTCAATTAATTACAGCATCATCTGATAGCTGGCTGGAACATAGCGGAAACCGTCCCCGCGTGTTTCAACATATCCTAGTCCTGGCCATGGCATGTGGTATCCGATGAATGGCATTTTTTGATCTGCCAACATGCCCAGGATACGCCTCCGTGTTTGTGCGGCCCCTTCGCGATCACGATCAAAACGCAATTCCCAATCGGGATAGGCCAATGACCAGATATAGTGGTTTGCAAAATCCCCCCCAAGGAACAGGTTTTTACCCTCTGACTCGATCATATATCCCATATGCCCTGGGGTATGACCATGTGCGGCCATCGCGGTGACGCCTGTGACGATATCCTCACCGTCTTCCAGCATGACGATTTCGTCCTCTAGCGGACGGACCTTTTCCTCAAACGTGTCATTGCCCGAGAAATCCCAATCTTCGTATTCTGCAAGCCCACACACATATTCGGCGTTTTCAAAAGTGCGGACATCATTTTCTGAAATGCCGCCGATGTGATCGCCATGGAAATGGGTCAAAACAACCTTATCCACCTGATCCGCGCTGTAACCCGCGCTTTCAAGTGCTGCGACTGTGCCTGTCGGATTCTGGCCTGTATCAAACAGGATCAATTCCGCGCCTGTGTTGATCACGGTTGGGGTGTAGAACATTTGGAACTTATCATCTGGAATCGCGTTTTCGGCGCAGACACGTTTGAATTCATCTTCACTAACGTTTAGGCCAAAAATGCTTTGTGGGTCATTATTAACTGTGACAGTGCCTGAAAGAATGGTCGTAATTTCAAAGCTGCCTAATTGAAATCTGCGATGTAGCGACATGGATGGGCCCAGCATCGGGGCCGCACTTTGGGCGGCGGTGGCTGTCGCGGTTGCGGCAATACCTGTCAAAAATGTGCGGCGTCGCATGTAATAGGGTGTTTTCATAATATCCTCCTGCGTGTTCCATAAGTGTAGTGGGTTAATTGCAAATATAAAGGATTATGAATGTGACGCAAAATAAAACTGTCCAAACCGATGCGTCCGTTGACGACTTTATCGCATCGATCACCCATCCAACACGACGTCAGGACGCCGCTGTATTGGTTGATCTGTTTTCAAAAACAACTGGGTATGCTCCAAAAATGTGGGGCGACAGCATCGTGGGATTTGGTCAATATCATTATCGCTATGCCACAGGCCGCGAAGGTGATTTTTTGGCAACGGGGTTTTCACCGCGCAAATCCAATTTGTCGATTTACATCATGCCTGGCTATGGTGATTTTTCCGGTATTTTGAAAAACCTTGGCAAACACAAATTGGGAAAATCCTGCTTATACGTAAACAAATTGGCGGATATTGATTTAGACGTACTTGCGCAACTGATCACGGCGGGGTTGGAACGGTTGGATCAGATATGGCCTGTCAGGCCAAGCTGACTGGACAAATTGGGTGAGGTGTGAAAAACACCCCGCGACATAGGAGAATACCAATGACAGTCACGCGTTTTGCACCATCCCCAACCGGCTATCTGCATATCGGTAATATGCGCGCGGCTTTGATGAATTATTTGATTGCGCGCAAAACGCAGGGCACGTTCATTTTGCGCATTGATGACACGGATCCAGAACGCTCTAAGGAAGAATACGTTGATCAGATTAAGCGTGACTTGGAATGGTTGGGCCTGACCTGGGATCGTATCGAACGTCAGTCAGAGCGTCTTGATCGGTATCACGCGGTGGCGGATAAACTGCGCGACATGGGTCGGTTTTATGAATGTTTTGAAACGCCAACGGAACTGGACCTAAAGCGTAAGAAGCAGCTGAACATGGGCAAACCGCCCGTTTATGATCGCGCGGCGCGTGGCCTAAGTGACGCGGAAAAGGATGCATTGCGCGCGGAACGCGGATCAGGGCATTGGCGTTTTTTGCTGGATCATGAACGTATCAATTGGACAGACGGAATTTTGGGTGATCTGTCGATTGATGCGGCATCTGTCTCGGATCCTGTTTTGATCCGCGCGGATGGTCAGTTCCTCTATACCTTAGCGTCCGTTGTGGATGACACGGAAATGGGCATCACCCATGTTGTGCGCGGATCCGATCACGTCACAAATACAGCCACGCAAATCCAGATGATCCAAGCCTTGGGTGGCAACGTGCCTGAATTTGCACACCATTCTCTTTTGACAGGCCCACAAGGCGAGGCGCTGTCAAAACGTTTGGGAACACTGGCGCTAAAGGACATGCGCGAAAACGGTATCGAGCCTGAGGCGATCATCAGCCACATGGCGCGATTGGGATCAAGCGAACCTGTCGAACTGCGCACATCATTGGATGAGGTTGCGGATAATTTTGATCTGTCGACCTTTGGCTCTGCACCCACCAAATTTGACGAGGCGGATTTGTATCCGTTGACCGCGCGTTTGTTACACGATCTACCCTTGGCGGATATCCAATCCGACTTGGACGTCGCAGGCGTAGCTTCGGATTTGGCAGACGCTTTTTGGGCCGTTGTGCGCGAAAACATCACCACACGCAAAGATATCGCAGCGTGGTGGACCCTCATCAGCCAAGGCGCCGATCCTCTGATCGAAGAGGACGACCGCGAATTTGTTGCAGCCGCAATGGATATGCTCCCTGCCTTGCCATTCGATGATGGCACATGGTCCGCATGGACATCTGAAGTGAAGGCGGCAACAGGGCGCAAAGGCAAGGGATTGTTCATGCCCCTGCGCAAGGCATTGACAGGAATGGCACACGGTCCAGATATGTCGGCACTGATGCCCCTGCTGCAGGTTGTAAAAGCGAAAAAATAACATAGGTTCGTTCCCGCAAGGGAAGGGAACCTTATGTCAAACAGTAACGCCAAGTTTCTAACCGGCGCGCCCATGCGGCATGTCGCGGTTATGTCGGCCACTGCCTCGATCGGGCTGATGGCCATGTTTGTTGTCGATTTTGTCGACATGATTTTTATTTCGATGTTGGGAAATGCGGCCTTGGCCGCGGCCATTGGGTATGCGGGTAGCATTTTGTTTTTCACAACATCCTTTGGGATTGGGATTGCGATTGCCGCAGGTGCCTTGGTTGCACGGGCATTGGGATCAGGTGATGAAGTGCTTGCCCGATCAAAGGCGTCATATGCATTGTTTTATGGTGTGGTACTGGGGGCCATTTTTGCGGCCGCCGTTTGGTTTAGTGTTCTGCACCTTGTCACATTGGTTGGCGCCTCTGGTGAAACGGCGGAATTGGCGGCCTCATACCTGCGCATTATCATTCCAAGCCTGCCAATTTTGGTTGCCAGTATTTTTGCCAGCGCGGTTTTACGTTCGCATGGCGCGGCGTCATCGTCCATGTATGTCACGATCTTGGGAGGCGTTGTGAATGCAATCCTTGATCCGATCTTTATCTTTGCATTGGACATGAATTTGGCAGGCGCTGCATGGGCCTCCGTTGCGGCACGCATCGCCTCGGCATCATTGTCATTCTATTTCTTATTCAAAAACCACGGCGGGTTAGAGGCACCTGACCGCGTTGGATTGCTGCGTGATTTCAATCCGGTCATGGTCATTGCGATCCCCGCGATTTTGACCCAGCTTGCCACTCCTGTCGGCGCAGCCTTTGCCACACGTGCCATGGCAGAATTTGGTGAGGCGGCCGTTGCAGGCATGGCCGTAATCGGGCGATTGGTGCCCTTGGCCTTTGGTGTCGTCTTTGCCCTGTCAGGGGCCGTGGGACCAATCACTGGGCAAAACTATGGTGCGGGTCAAATGGACCGTGTTAAGCGCACATTTTATGACGCATTATTGTTCACAGGCGTGGTTGTCGTTGTCATCGCATTGGCACTGTTTCTAATGCGTGATCCGATTGCAGCGCTGTTTGCGTTGGAGCAGGGGCCGGCGCTTGCACGGCTTTATGCATTTTGCTTTCCGCTTGCGATCCTGTTTTATTTTATCGGTGCCATTTTTGTATCAAATGCGGCGTTCAATAATTTGGGTCACCCCTATTATTCCACATGGATCAATTGGGGGCGTCACACCATTGGCACCATTCCATTCCTATACCTAGGCGGGATGTGGTTTGGCGCTGTTGGTGTTTTGGCAGGGCCCTATGTGGGTGGTGTTATTTTTGGTCTGCTGGGGCTCGCCTTGGCGCGGCGCGTGATGGAGCAAAGCCAAGACCGCGAGAGTGAGGTGCAAACGCATCAGGCGCATCAACTGCGCCTGTTCCATTTGCGTCGTTAACCCTTGCTTCCAACATTTTCGGCAAAGGCCTTGTCAAAGGCCTTTTGCTGATCGCCTGAGGCTTCGGTTTGATAATTGGCTTTCCACTCTGCCATTGTCATCCCGTAGAAGATTTCGCGCGCTTCTTCTTTGCCCATTTCAATGCCGCGCTCATTCGCGGCCTCTTGGTACCAACGGGACAAACAATTGCGGCAAAATCCCGCAAGGTTCATCATGTCGATGTTTTGAACATCGGTGCGTTTTTCCATCAAATGCTCTCGCAAAGTGCGGAAAGCGGCGGCTTCTAATTCGATGCGCGTTTGATCATCCATCGGATTGCTCCTTTTAAACTCTTTCCTCAGGATATATGGAGTCCAGGCGCATTGGTCCAGAACTGTCACATTATCGTTTCTATAATTTGACAGTATGTCCAAGGAATTAGCGTTGCGAAATGTGAAAACATACTGCATAAAGCAGAAAATGTTAACGCTAACAGTAGTATGAAAAATTGCCACACGGATCCGCCACGTGGTGAAGAAAAGGTTGAGACATGAGACGTCATCGGAATGTGAAAATCGTAGCCACCCTTGGCCCTGCATCCAGCAGCTATGAAATGATCAAGGCGCTGCATGAGGCGGGCGCAGATGTTTTTCGTCTGAACATGTCACATGGAACCCACGATGAAATCGCAGAACGTCACCGTCTTATTCGTCAGATCGAGGCAGAGCTCAGCAGCCCGATCGCAATCCTTGCGGATTTGCAGGGCCCAAAACTACGCGTTGGTTCTTTTGCCAATGGTTCGGAAGAGTTGGAAAATGGCGCCGCGTTCCGCATGGATTTGGATACGGCAGAGGGGGACAAAACCCGTGTCTGCCTGCCCCACCCAGAAATTTTTGCGGCCCTGCGCCCCGATGCGACACTGTTGGTGAATGATGGTAAAATTCGACTTCGGGTGAAATCCTGTGGTGCGGATTTCGCGGAATGCGAGGTTATCAATGGTGGCACAATTTCAAATCGCAAGGGCGTAAACGTCCCTGATGTCATCCTGCCCGTGGCTGCATTGTCCGAAAAAGACCGCGCGGATTTAGAATTTGCCTGTGAACTGGGCATTGATTGGTTAGCCCTGTCCTTTGTTCAACGTCCCGAGGATTTGGTTGAGGCGCGCGAATTGGCCAAAGGCCGCGCTGCGATTTTGTCCAAGATTGAAAAACCCTCTGCCGTTGAACGGTTTGACGATATCTTGAATGCCTCTGATGGAATCATGGTTGCGCGGGGTGATTTGGGTGTCGAACTGCCTGTGCAAAACGTGCCGCCCATTCAGAAACGATTGGTTCGCAAATGTCGTGCGGCGGCGAAACCTGTGATCGTGGCGACGCAGATGTTGGAAAGCATGATCGAAAGCCCCATGCCCACACGGGCCGAGGTTTCGGATGTGGCAACCGCGATCTATGAGGGATCAGACGCGGTCATGCTGTCGGCGGAATCCGCGGCAGGAAGCTTCCCGATTGAGGCAGTCACAACCATGAACAATGTCGCGGTCGAGGTGGAAAGCGATCCAACATACCGCACGATCATGGAAACATCGCGCACTGCGCAGCGCACAAGCGTTGCCGATGGGATCGTGTCTGCGGCCCGCGAAATTGCGGAAACAACGGATATTAAGGCGATCTGCTGTTACACCCAATCTGGCACAACCGCATTGCTGACTGCCCGCGAACGCCCCCGCGTTCCGATCATTGCCATGACATCGGAAACGAATACGGCACGCCGTTTGGCCCTGACCTGGGGCACAAACTGTGTGATGTCAGGCAGCAAGGATAGGTTTAAAGAGGCCGTAGTCAGCGCCGTGCGCGCCGCATTGTCCGAAGGCTACGCCACCCAAAACGACCAAATCGTTATTACCGCAGGCGTGCCGTTCAATATTCCAGGCACAACAAACATCCTGCGCGTCGCCCCCTGCAACGAACGCATGATCTACGCGATGGATCCTGAGTAGATTGTATGAAAATTTCCCTAACTTGGAGATATCAGCATCATGGACCTAAGAAATTGTTTGCTGGTTCATAGTTCGTAGCTCACCTCGGGTGGCGACGAAGGCGCCTCCCATGTCGGAGGTCAGCGCCTTGCCAATCTAACGATTGGTTGTGGCTTTCTATTAATCTGTTTTAGAAAAAGAGTAACCACATTCAGCCACGAAAACTGGCTTGCACCCCCTTAACAACCACGCTATACGCTCGCTTCATTACGTGGCCGGCGGAGGGCATGCCGAGTCGCGTTGTCACCGATCTAAGATTAAGGAGACGGAAATGCCTAAGATGAAGACAAAATCGAGCTGCAAAAAGCGGTTCAAGGTAACGGCCACAGGTCGCGTTAAAACTGCACAGGCAGGGAAGCGCCACGGCATGATCAAGCGTACAAACAAATTCCTACGCAATGCACGCGGTACAACAGTGATGTCAGCGCCTGACGAGAAGATCGTCAAGAGCATGATGCCATACGCACGCTAAGGAAGGAATAACACATGTCACGCGTAAAAACAGGTCCAGTTACCCATCGTCGTCACAAGAAAATTCTTGACCAAGCCAAAGGTTACTATGGCCGCCGCAAGAGCACATTCAAAGTTGCTGCACAAGCCGTAGACAAAGCGAACCAATACGCAACACGCGACCGTCATAATCGCAAGCGTAATTTCCGCAGCCTATGGATTCAGCGTATCAATGCAGCCGTGCGCGCGCATGATGAGGCATTGACGTACAGCCGTTTCATCAACGGTCTATCGCTTGCGGGTATCGAAGTTGACCGCAAAGTATTGGCGGATCTTGCCGTACACGAGCCAGAGGCATTTGGCGCGATCGTGGATCAAGCCAAGGCAGCACTCGCGGCATAAGCCAAGGCGATAACAGACATTCCAAAGGCCGCGCAGATGCGCGGCCTTTTCTTTTTCTAACGTGCGTGCCTGATGCGCTGGGCAAATACCTTGCACTGATCTGTGAATATGATAGCAGGGTCGGGCATCCAAAATAGGGGATATCGATGGACGATTTGCGCCAAAAATACCTAGACGCTATTTCGAACGCTGCAGACGAAGCAGCACTTGAGGAAACCCGCCTTGCTGCCGTTGGCAAAAAGGGTGAGGTCAGCCTAAAGATGCGTGAATTGGGTAAAATGACCCCAGAGGAACGCCAGGTTGCAGGGCCCGCGTTGAATGCCCTAAAGGATGAAATCAACAGCGCCCTTGCCGCGAAAAAGGCGGCCCTTGCCGATGCGGCGCTAAACGAACGTTTGCAAAGCGAATGGTTGGATGTGACCCTACCATCCCGCGGACGCGGACAGGGCACCATTCACCCGATTTCCCAAGTGACCGAGGAGGTCACCGCAATTTTCGCCGACATGGGTTTTGGTGTGGCCGAGGGGCCGCGCATTGACACCGATTGGTATAACTTTGATGCGCTGAACATTCCGGGCCATCACCCCGCGCGGGCGGAAATGGACACGTTTTATATGCACCGTGCCGAGGGCGATGATCGCCCGCCGCATGTGCTTCGCACGCACACCAGCCCCGTGCAAATTCGGACGATGGAAAAAACAGGTGCGCCTGTGCGCGTCATCTGCCCAGGAGGTGTGTATCGTGCGGATTATGACCAAACCCACACACCCATGTTCCATCAGGTCGAGGGCCTAGCGATTGACAAAGATATCTCAATGGCGAACCTGAAATGGGTTTTGGAAGAATTTGTAAAAGCCTATTTTGAGGTCGATGATGTGGAACTGCGGTTCCGCGCGTCCCACTTCCCCTTCACCGAACCTTCGGCCGAGGTGGACATTCGCTGTTCATGGGCAGGCGGTCAGTTGAAAGTGGGCGAAGGTGATGATTGGTTGGAAATCCTTGGTTCTGGCATGGTGCATCCCAAGGTGCTGCAAGCAGGTGGAATTGATCCAAATGAATGGCAGGGCTTTGCCTTTGGCATGGGGATCGACCGTATCGCCATGCTGAAATATGGTATCCCAGATTTGCGGGCCTTCTTTGATAGCGACCTGCGTTGGTTGCGTCACTATGGCTTCAGCGCGCTTGATATGCCGTCAATTCACGCGGGCCTTAGTCGGTAAAACATTGTGACGTCTCTTTTGATCATAGAAGCCAATACACCTGACATGGTGGCACGGGGTCGCCGTGGTGCAGAGGGGTTTGAACAGGCCTTTCAACACCTTGCGCCTGATGCGGATGTACGCGTGGTCAATCCTTATGAAGGGTTCGCGAACGTGGATGATTTCGCGGGTGTCGATGGCGTGGTCTTTACAGGGTCTGGTGTTTCTTGGTCCACCGATGCGCCAGAGGCGGCGTGTCAACGCGCGGCTATGGAATTGGCCTTTGATGCGGGGTTGCCCAGCTGGGGTAGCTGTAATGGTATGCAACTGGCAGCTGTGGTTTTGGGTGGGCAGGTGGCCGCATCACCCAATGGATTAGAGGTTGGCGTTGCGCGGGAAACGCGCCTGACGCCTGCGGGTCAAACCCATCCGCAGTTCAAATCACGAACCGCTGTTTTCGCCGTTCCATGCATTCATCGGGATGAGGTTTCGCGCCTGCCGACAGGGGCCGTTAAATTGGCGCATAACAATCACTCTGAACATCAGGCGTTTTCCTATGATCAGGGGGGCGTATCGTTTTGGGGTGCGCAATATCATCCAGAATTGCGCACAACGCATGTGGCCTATTACCTAGAAGATGGGGATAGCATTTTCGCAGGTAAATCGGCCTTAATTGCGGATCTAAATAATGCCGAAACCGATGCGCAGGCCGCCGCGCGGTTGGGGACGGCGCCAGATGCGCTAACGGTATCCTACCGCACAATCGAACTTGCCAATTGGTTGGCACATGTAAAACAGCACGCGGATCGCACGCGGCAACAATGATGGAATAAGACGATGAAATTCACACTCTCTTGGCTGAAAGACCATCTGGAAACGGACGCATCCCTTGATGATATTCTGTATGCTTTGACAGATTTAGGGCTTGAGGTGGAAGGCGTCGAAAACCCTGCCGAGCGATTGGCAGAGTTTTCCATCGGCAAAGTTGTGCATGCGGAAAAACACCCAGACGCAGATAAACTGCGCGTGTGTCAGGTGGAAACCGACGCGGGCAAAACACAGATCATCTGTGGTGCGCCAAATGCACGCGAAGGCATCACAGTTGTCGTGGCAAAACCTGGTGTCTATGTGCCCGGTATTGATACGACCATCGGTGTTGGTAAAATCCGTGGCATCGAAAGCTATGGCATGATGTGTTCCGAGCGCGAGATGGAGCTTTCGGACGAACATGACGGCATCATTGAATTGCCATCGGGTGAGGTGGGCGATCGCTTTGTCGATTGGTTGGCCGAAAATGATCCTGCCAAGGTCGATACAGTCATTGAAATCGCGATCACGCCAAACCGCCCTGATGCATTGGGTGTCCGTGGGATCGCGCGTGATTTGGCGGCCCGCGGTTTGGGCACGTTGAAAGTGCGAGATACTGACCCGATCGAGGGCACATTCCCATGCCCGATCAGCGTGTCGATTGACGAGGACACTCTGGACCAAGCGCCCGTCTTTTGCGGGCGTGTGGTGCGCGGCGTCAAAAACGGCCCTAGCCCCGCATGGTTACAAGACTGCCTAAAGGCGATTGGTCTGCGTCCGATTTCCACATTGGTCGATATCACCAACTTCTTCACCTATGATCGCAATCGTCCGTTGCACGTCTTTGACGCAGATAAGGTTGCGGGAAATACCTTGCGCGTACACCGCGCGGCAGGGGGCGAAACGTTTAAGGCACTGGATGAAAAAGAATATACGTTGATCCAAGGGATGACCGCGATTTCAGACGCCAATGGCGTTGAAAGCCTGGCGGGTATTATGGGTGGTGAACATTCAGGATGTACCGATGAGACGACAAATGTGTTTATCGAGGCTGCGTTTTTTGACCCCGTGCGCACGGCATACACGGGCCGTGCGTTAAAAATCCATTCAGATGCACGTTACCGTTTTGAACGTGGAATTGACCCTGCATGGACACCGATTGGTTTGGATCATGCAACGCAAGCGATTTTGGATTTGTGCGGTGGTGAGGCATCGGAGGTGGTGATCGCTGGTGCAATTCCTGATCATTCACGTGCCTATCGTTTGGACACTGATCGCGTGCAATCCTTGGTCGGTATGGAAATTCCTGCCGAGGAACAGCGTGAGACATTAACCGCGCTAGGTTTCGAATTGGATGGGGATATGGCCCATGTTCCAAGCTGGCGCCCAGATGTTTTGGGCGAAGCGGATTTGGTAGAAGAGGTTGCGCGTGTCGCATCGCTGACCAAGCTGCAGGGCAAACCATTGCCGCGTACCACAACAGGTGTGCCCAAGGCGATCCTGACACCCATGCAGAAACGCGAACAAATCGCGCGTCGCACGATGGCATCGCTTGGGTACAATGAATGTGTGACCTATAGCTTCATTGATCGCAAATCTGCCGAACTCTTTGGAGGTGGGGACGATGCGACGATGCTAGAAAACCCAATTTCCAGCGATATGAGCCATATGCGCCCCGATCTTTTGGCGGGCCTATTGCAGGCAGCACAGCGCAATCAGGCGCGTGGATTTTCCGATATGGCCCTGTTTGAAGTTGGCCCCGCATTCCATGGTGGCGAGCCAGAGGAGCAAAACCTGCAGGTTGCGGGCCTTTTGGTTGGGCGCACAGGTCCCAAAGATGTTCATGGATCCAGTCGCAGTGTCGATTTGTTTGATGCCAAGGCAGATGTTGAGGCAGTATTGGCCGCACTGGGTGCACCCGCCAAGGTTCAAATTTTGCGCGATGGGGCAAATTGGTGGCATCTGGGTCGTCATGGCCGCATCTGCCTAGGCCCCAAGAAAATGTTGGCGGTGTTCGGTGAAGTGCATCCAAAAACATTGGCTGAAATGGATGTCAAAGGACCCGCAGTCGCCTTTACCATTTGGCCTGCGGAAATCCCAATGCCCCGCAATGCATCGGCCGCGCGCCCCGCGCTGCATCTGAATGATTTGCAGGCGGTTGACCGTGATTTTGCCTTTGTCGTTGATGCCAATGTCGAGGCGCTGACACTCGTAAACGCAGCTGCGGGCGCGGATAAGGCATTGATCGAAAACGTGCATGTGTTCGATGAATTCATCGGCGGATCACTGGGTGAGGGTAAAAAATCACTCGCGATTACTGTTCGCTTGCAACCGACGGATGCCACATTGACCGAAAAGGACATCGAAGCCACCTCTGCCAAGATTGTCGAAAAGGTTGTCAAAGCAACTGGTGGCAGCTTGCGCGGCTAATTTTTGCAGTTTCGCCAAATGATTGAAAAGCGGCGTGTTTTTCACGTCGCTTTTTTGTTTTTCACTCAATTGTGATATGTAATTTGAAAAATTCCCATGATGTTTGTGTCGTCTATCGCTAAAGCTAGGGCGTGGATGTAGTGCTGGGGAACTCAGTGCACAGGTAGGGACAAACAAATGCTACAAGAATTCAAGGATTTCATCGCCAAGGGCAATGTCATGGATATGGCCGTTGGGATTATTATTGGTGCGGCTTTTACAGCGATTGTGAAATCAATGGTGGGGGATTTGATTAACCCCTTTATCGGACTGTTTATGGGCGGTGTCGATTTCACCAACATGTTCGTCGTTCTAAGCGGTGAAGGAACCTATGCCTCTTTGACCGAGGCGCGGGATGCAGGCGCGGCCGTTTTTGCGTTTGGGGCCTTTATTATGGCCGTGATCAATTTCCTGATCATCGCCTTTGTCGTGTTCATGTTGGTGCGATACGTGAACAAGGTAAAAGAAGCCACCGCCAAAGAAGAGGAAGCAGCGCCAGCGCCAGAGGAACCCAAAGGGCCGACAGAATTAGAGGTGCTTTTGGAAATTCGGGACTCACTTAAGAAATAAAATAAGATTCAGTTGAGAGAGAACTTGCCCCCTCGGTCGAAACCGAGGGGGTCTTTTTTTAGCTAAGGACAGACTTTGGATCGATTGATGCGATCCCCAATGCTTCGCCCACGGCGGCATATGTCAGTTGGCCTGCATGCACGTTCAAGCCATTCAACAGATGCGCGTCATCTGCGCATGCCTGACGCCATCCTTTGTCGGCCAATGCGATGACGAATGGCAATGTCGCGTTGCCCAGTGCCTGTGTAGATGTGCGCGCAACCGCACCTGGCATGTTCGCCACGCAGTAGTGCATGATGCCGTCTACCTCGTAAATTGGATCTTGGTGTGTTGTGGCGCGCGATGTTTCAAAACACCCACCTTGGTCAATCGCAACATCCACCAACGCCGCACCTGGTTTCAAATCAGATAGCTGTGCGCGTGTGATCAATTTTGGCGCGGCCGCACCAGGTACCAAAACCGCGCCGATGATCAAATCCGCCTGCGCGGCCAGTTCAGCTGTGATCGCCTTTGTCGCATAGGCATTTTTGAAGGTTCCGCCAAACACATCGTCTAAGTAACGCAAACGGTTGACGGAACGATCCAAAACGGTCACATCCGCGCCCATGCCCGCTGCAACCTTGGCTGCTTGTGTGCCAACAACGCCACCGCCGATAACCAACACGCGCGACGGGCTAACGCCAGCAACACCACCCAGAAGGACGCCGCGGCCACCATTTGCCTTTTGCAATGTCCATGAACCAACCTGGGGTGCAAGACGCCCTGCAACTTCTGACATTGGGGCCAATAGGGGAAGGCCACCATTGTTATCAGTGACTGTTTCATATGCGATTGCCGTACAGCCGCTGTTCAACAGATCGTGGGTTTGATCGGGGTCTGGTGCAAGGTGAAGGTATGTGAACAACAATTGACCTTCGCGCAACATGGCACGTTCGCCTGATTGTGGTTCTTTCACTTTCACAATCATGTCTGCGCGGTCAAAAACTTCTTTCGCTGTGGCAACGATTTCTGCGCCTACGGCAGTGTAATCTTCGTCACTGAAACCTGCGGCTGTGCCCGCATTCGTTTCCATCATCACCTGATGGCCACGCTCTGTCAGTTCGAACACCGCGCTTGGCATCAGGCCGACACGGAACTCTTGTGGTTTAATCTCTTTTGGGCATCCGATTAGCATGTCACGCTCCTATTGTTGGATTTGGCGCATAGTTGCGTGTTTGAAGCGAAATAGGTTTGAAATTATTGTCGATAAAAAGTATGAAAACAGTAATATCTTCGAAATATGTCTAATAATCGGGAGAATATTCGAAAATATGAAAATAGACGCTACAGATCAGCGAATATTGAATCAGTTACAGCGGCGTGGAAAAATTTCTAATGCTGAACTGGCTGAGGCTGCAAATTTATCGGCATCTGCCTGTCACCGTCGCGTGCAACGGCTTGAGGCTGAGGGCGTGATCAAGGATTATGTCGCCTTGCTGGATGCGCGTAAATCCGGATTTCCAACGACTGTGTTTGTGGAAATCACACTGTCTGGTCAGGCGGATGAGGTGCTAGAAGCCTTTGAAAAGGCAGTGTCGCGTATTCCCGATGTGTTGGAATGCCATTTGATGGCCGGCAGCGCAGATTATTTGTTAAAGGTCGTGGCCGAAAACACAGATGATTTTGCGCGCATCCATCGCCAACATTTGGCGCGACTGCCAGGTGTGGCACAGATGCAGTCATCCTTTGCATTGCGCACGGTATTCAAAACCACGGCCCTGCCCATTTAGTTGTCATTTTGTGGATTAACTGCATATAAAGGTGATCCGCTGAAACAGTCATAAAACCGTAACAAAACGAGAATAAGGAATAAAATTTGTCGGAGTCGGATAAAATGTCAGAAGAAGAATATCAAAGATCGTGGATTGAAGCAGAGCTAGAAGAGACGCTGGATGATCTGTTCGAGGCTGAGTTCAATCAACCTATTCTGACAGAAGAACTGCGCAAAATTTACAAAGATAAGCATCCCGATATGCTGGATCGGCGTACCTATTATTCTAATTTGTTGCGCTTACAGTCCGAGCTTGTGAAACTTCAGGATTGGGTGGAACACACGAAATCCAAAGTGTTGATCATCTGCGAAGGCCGCGATAGCGCGGGCAAAGGCGGAGTGATTAAACGCATCACCCAACGCATGAACCCACGTGTTGCCCGTGTTGTTGCGTTGCCCGCCCCGACCGAACGCGAACAAAGCCAATGGTATTTCCAACGTTTCGTTCCACATCTGCCCGCAGGTGGTGAAATCGTTTTGTTTGACCGCTCATGGTATAATCGTGCGGGCGTGGAGCGCGTAATGGGATTTGCCAGTGATGCTGAGGTTGATCAGTTTTTTCACGATGTCCCAGAATTTGAACGTATGCTGGTGCGTTCAGGTATTATTGTTTTGAAATATTGGTTTTCAATAACGGACGAAGAACAACAGCTTCGGTTTTTGATGCGCATCCATGATCCAATGAAACAGTGGAAACTGTCCGCGATGGATCTAGAAAGCCGCATCCGTTGGGAAGATTACACCCGCGCCAAAGAAGACATGTTTGCCAAAACCAATATCCCAGAAGCACCATGGTATATCGTCGAAGGCAACGATAAAAAACGCGAACGTTTAAATTGCATTGAACACATCCTTTCGAAAATACCGTATCGCGAGGTCGAACATGAAAAGGTCGATCTGCCAGAACGTGTGTTTAATCCAGATTACGAACGCCGCGTTCTTCCTGACAAATTATATGTCCCTAAGGTCTATTAAGTTTTTATCTGTCTTTAAGCGTTTAGTGTAAAGATGGCGTTGAATGTGACGTTAGTAGGTATGTAGATCAATGCAGCTGGACCATTCATGCCAAATCACAGTGCCTTTATTTCAGAGCTGTATTATCGTCCGAATACAAGTATCACTGAATTTATAGAAGTGACGCTGAAAGCGTCAGAAGATCCAGCAGATTACACATTGTCTTTTCACACGCAATCTGGGGCCCTGTATTCAAGTTCAAATGCACCAGGTCAGGTTGGCGGTTTGCTTTTACTGAGTGACCCAAACAATGGTGTGTCACAGAATGCAACTGACCCTGATTATAATGTGTATACGATCATAACCCGTTTCACGACGGCGGGGGCACGTAACGGTGAGTCGCGAGCGGTCGCCCTGTCGAATACAGAAACGGGTGAAGTGATTGATGCGTATGCGGTCGGCGGATCAAATATTGCACTCACTGGTGGTCCCGCCACGGGAACAACTGCGCTGCGAACAGGGACATCGGGATCAAATACAACAATTCAGTGGGACAGTGATCGTGTAAAAACGGTAGCTGCGCAGACCCAAGATGCGTCAAACGTGGTTTGTTTTTGTAAAGGTTCCTATATTGAGACCCCCTCAGGTCCCCGCAATATTGCGGACCTAGGGGTTGGTGATTTGGTTCATACTTTGGATCGCGGGGCCGTAGCTATTCAGTGGATCGGCGTCTCGGAATGGCGCAAAGATCAGGTGAAATATTCTGATCGCTTGCGCCCTGTTTTGGTCCCTGCAGGGGCGCTTGGCCCGGACGTGCCCGAATGTGATCTTTACGTTTCACCGCAACATCGAATGCTCATTCAATCGACCGATGCAGTTTGCGGCACTACTTAAGAGGTTTTCGTGTCCGCCAAACATTTGGTTGGTCACAACGGCGTTCGGTATTCACCAAAAAACGACTGTGTCGAATATTACCACATTTGGTTGGGCAAGCATGAGATCATAAAATCAAACGGGGCCTACACCGAAAGCTTTTTTCCATGTGCAATGGCGCTAAACGCTCTTACACCGTCCCAGCGTTCGGCGCTTGCGAAAACTCTGTCGGGAAACTACGTCCTTGCGCGTCCGCATCTGCGGGGGAAACGTTTGCGGGATCTTTTGGCATTATGTAGCCAACAAACCAAACCGCTTATCAATTAGATGCATGCAGAAAAAGAAAACCCCTGATCCATGACAGATCAGGGGTTAAATTTTGGCCAGTGTGGCGGATGACTTACATCATACCTTCACGCTGTGCTTTTTTGCGCGCCAGTTTACGGGCACGGCGGATCGCTTCTGCTTTCTCGCGTGCTTTCTTAACTGAGGGTTTCTCGAAATGCTGCTTAAGCTTCATTTCGCGGAAAACACCTTCACGCTGTAGCTTCTTTTTCAAGGCACGAAGTGCCTGTTCGACGTTGTTGTCGCGAACGCTAACCTGCATGTGGTTTTCACCACCTTTCTAAGTTTGAGTTTGCAATAGTTGCAGGAGGCCTTGCTATAGCAATCCGATCTCCTATTGTCTAGATAGAACCAAAAAGGAGCGCCCGTGGAACAAGCCGAAGTCGTTGAAAAGCTATTGGAAGCTGCCGAAATGCACGTTCCATTTGATGGATGGGGGGACGAAACCTTTGCTGCGGCCTGTCGGGATGCGGAAATCGACGAATCATTTGCGCGATTATTTTTGCCTCAGGGCGGGCGTGATTTAGCAGTCGAAGCCCACAAAAAAGGTGATCGCGATATGGTGGCGGCACTCTATGACATGGATCTGTCCGCGCTGCGCTTTCGCGACAAAATTGCCACGGCTGTGATACTTCGCTTGCAATGCGCAGGGGACAAGGAATCTGTGCGCCGCGCAACGACATTATTTGCATTACCCCAAAATGCGGCCCTTGGCGCGAAATTGATTTGGGGGACCTGTGATGCGATTTGGTCAGCGCTGGGCGATCCATCGCGGGATTATAATTGGTACAGTAAACGCGCAACACTCAGCGGGGTTTATGGATCAACTGTGCTGTATTGGCTGGGTGATACATCAGATGGTGACAGCGCGACCCAAGAATTTTTGGATCGCCGCATTGATAACGTGATGCAGTTTGAAAAAGTAAAAGGCCAAATTCGGAAATCCCCCAGCCTGATGAAACTTCTCTCAGGACCGCGCGCCATTTTACACAGGCTTACCGCGCCCGAGGGGCAAACGGATTTGCCAGGGTACATAAACCCAACATCGAAAGAGAACCAATGACAACAATGAACGCAATTGAAATCACAGCCCCCGGTGGACCAGAGGTGCTGCAATCTTGTACGCGCCCACGGCCCGTTCCAAATGCGGATCAAGTCATTATTCAAGTTGCCTATGCGGGCGTTAATCGCCCTGACGCCTTGCAGCGTGCTGGTCTTTATAATCCGCCCGCAGGTGCCAGTGATCTTCCTGGGCTTGAGGCATCTGGAACTGTGGTTGAGGTCGGGGAAAACGTATCCGGTTTGGCGGTTGGGGATCGTGTCTGTGCCCTGCTTCCGGGTGGTGGATATGCGGAATATGTTGCGACACCCGCAGCGCATTGCTTGCCAATTCCCACAGGGCTTTCAATGAAACAAGCGGCCTGCCTTCCCGAAACATTTTTCACCGTTTGGTCCAATGTGTTTATGCGCGGTGGGTTGCAGGCGGGCGAACGTATTTTGATACATGGTGGGTCATCTGGGATTGGAACAACTGCGATCCAACTGGCCAACGCCTTTGGCGCGCGGGTTTTTGTGACTGCAGGCAGTGATGATAAATGTCAGGCTTGTACCGACTTGGGTGCAGAACGTGCGATCAATTATCGCGACGAAGATTTTGTGGACGCGATGCGCGCGGTTGGTGGGGCAAATGTGATATTGGATATGGTGGGTGGACCTTATATCCCACGTAACCTTAAGGCGCTTGCAGATGATGGACGCCTTGTGCAGATCGCATTTTTGCAAGGCCCCAAAACCGAAGTGAATTTTGTGCAATTGATGACACGCCGATTGACATTCACGGGGTCAACACTGCGCCCTCAATCAGATTTGGCCAAAGCGAAGATTGCCCAACAGTTGCGCGATGTGGTTTGGCCTCTCTTGTCGCAGGGGAAAATTGCGCCAGTTATGGACAGTACATTTAACATGGCAGAAGCCGCCGCTGCGCACAGCCGTATGGAAAGTAGTGCGCATATTGGCAAAATTGTTCTGGCGGTTCATCCAGACGAATAAAGGTAGCGAAAATGGCAAAAACAGTAATTATCGAAGAGTTTGGCGGATCAGACCAATTAAAGGTTGTTGATCGTGATGTGGGCGAACCCAAAGCGGGTGAGGTGCGCATCGCACATCGTGCAGTTGGCCTAAACTTCATCGATGTCTATCAACGTACGGGCCTTTATCCATTAGAGTTGCCAACGGCACTTGGTATGGAAGCATCGGGTGTTATCGAGGCGGTTGGCGAAGGTGTCACACATTTGAAAGTGGGTGATCGCGCTGCATATGCCGCCATGCCACCCGGTTCCTATTGCGAGGCGCGTGTAATGCCCGCAGCGCAGGTTTGCCCTTTGCCTGATGGTGTCAGCTTCGAAGAAGGCGCGGCCATGATGCTGAAAGGGTTGACGGTTCAATATCTGTTCCATCGTACCACGCCAATCAAAGCGGGGGATACAGTCTTGTTCCATGCGGCTGCAGGTGGTGTTGGTTTGATCGCATGCCAATGGGCGCGCTCTGAAGGCATCAATCTGATCGGAACTGCGGGCACGGATGAAAAATGTGCGCTGGCGCTGGAACACGGCGCAAACCATTGCATCAACTATAATGATCATGATTTCACAGCCAAACTCCGCGAATTAACAGATGGAAAAGGTGTGGATGTCGTTATGGATGCCGTTGGTGCCTCAACATTCGAGGGGTCGCTTGACTCACTAAAACCACTCGGCATGATGATCAGTTTCGGAAATGCGTCTGGCCCAGTACCGCCGTTTAATATTGGTTTGCTGGGTCCAAAAGGATCGTTAAAGATCACGCGACCAACATTGTTCACGCATATCGCCGATCACGCAACCTGTCAGGATATGGCGGCACAATTGTTTGCCAAGGTGCAAGCAGGTGACGTGAAAATTCGGATTGATCAGACACATGCACTGGACGACATCCGTGCCGCCCATGACGCGTTAGAGGCGCGTAAAACCACTGGGTCGACAATCCTGACCGTCTAAATGTTAGGTAAACGTACCTGCCACGCGCCCTAATAGCATAAAGGCGCGTGCAGTGCGTGTTTCTGACAATGCGGAAATCTCGGCCTCGGTTGCGGTGTCCTCGAATTTGGCAAACCCCTTGTCAAATAAACGCAAGAAGTGATGCGCGGCATCGCGAAAAACGGGATCTTTTTTCATGCGCACATTGGTAAGCGCCAATGAAGAACGGTCTCGGATACCACCAAGGGCCGCAATTGTGCGCCCGCGTTCACCCTGCGCAAAACGCCGCCATATTTCAGGGCGTGCCATGTCAGGGCGCAAATCATCCATGTAAATCCCATCTTGGCTCAGCAGGGTCAAAACATCCTGCGCGGCCTGGATCAATTGATTTGTGTTCCGATCCGCAAGGGCGCGGCGCAATGCGGCGAACCCTGCTTCATCATTTGCATCCTCTGGGAAATGCAGCGCCTTGATGAAATCTTCGTTCTTCAGCGGCTCGGCCAAAACTTCGACGGGCGTGCCCAGTTCAAGCACAGTTTGCTGTTCCCCTTCCGCCGCTTGTGGGGCGGTAATTTCTGGCAAGGATCGCTTTGATTGCGCAAGACGAGAGGACGTGAACATCGCAATCGCCGTTTCTGTTTTTCTTTGGCTTTCCGCAATTTGATCTAGACGCTTGTTGACGTTGCCCTCACTCGCTGGGACGCCGGACATCTTGGCCTGATCGATATAGGCCTTGCGCAGGGCTTCGATTGCCACGTTCAACCGCTGACTTTCCTTTTTCATGCGGTGGGATGTGCGGATCACCATGACCGAAACCCACAGGATGCAAACCGGCATGAAAATCAACAAGATACTGGTCAGCATACCTGCCGCCAATGTCGCATTGTTCAGCAGGACATAGGCACTGACGCCCAACCACAAAATGGCCAAGGCAATGCCAATCCATTCGATCAAAAGCGTGGGTTGTTTCTGCGTCCCCAGATAGAGGCCAGCGGGTGTTGAGTTGGTTCCTCTATCGTCGTTCATCTGCGTCTACTCACGCGTAAACGATATCAAGGATTTCATAGGCCTTTTCGCCACCCGGTGTGCGCACCTCAACACTGTCACCAACATCTTTGCCAATCAGTGCACGGGCAATGGGGGATTTGACGTTCAGCAACCCCTTTTCAATATCCGCTTCGTGTTCGCCCACGATCTGCCATGATTTTTCTTCGTCGGTGTCTTCGTCGACCACAGTCACGCGTGCGCCAAATTTGACGGACCCTGACAATTGAGAGGGATCAATCACTTCGGCAAGTGAAATAATGCCTTCCAATTCCTTGATGCGGCCTTCGATAAAGCTCTGTTTTTCGCGGGCCGAGTGATATTCCGCGTTTTCGGACAGATCGCCATGCTCTCGTGCCTCTGCAATCGCCTTAATAATATTCGGACGGTCTTGGCTCTTTAGCGTCTTTAGTTCTACCTCAAGTGCGGTGTGACCCGCAGGTGTCATTGGGATCTTGTCCATGTGTGTTCCGCTGTAAAATAATACCTGTTGATTGATAGTATGCACTGATATCTACGCGATCAAGCCTTTGCAACGTCTAGGGGGAAAATGTGCAAATTAGCGTGATATCTATTCATGATTAACGCCTAGACGTAAGGGAATGTTACAAAAATTGCGATGAAGTGCCGCAAAGCAGCATTTGGACGACGCGTTTTGATTGACGCACCCCTGATCGGCAGGGTAACCCATTCCTCAACGAAATTTCTGCGACCCGAGGAGGAGGAGCGCCGATGTCTGAATTTGAACGCGAGGCAATGGAATGTGACGTTGTAATTGTTGGTGCTGGACCTGCGGGTTTGTCAGCGGCAATTCGACTAAAACAACTTGATGCTGATCTAAATGTCGTTGTCCTTGAAAAGGGCTCAGAGGTTGGCGCGCATATCCTCTCTGGTGCTGTTTTGGATCCATCTGGTTTGTCGCGTTTGATCCCAGATTGGAAAGAAAAGGGCGCACCGCTGAATGTACCTGTGAAAGAAGACAACTTCTATGTCTTGGGTGAGGCTGGGCAAATTCGTTTGCCAAATGCAATGATGCCACCACTGATGAACAACCATGGCAATTATATCGTGTCGATGGGGAATGTGTGCCGCTGGATGGCGGAGCAAGCCGAAGCCATGGGTGTTGAAATTTTCCCAGGCATGGCATGTTCAGAAATCGTTTATGGCGATAATGGTGAAGTGAAGGGCGTTGTTGCAGGTGAATTTGGCAAGAACCCTGATGGTACGCCGTCAGACGCCTATGAACCAGGCATGGAATTGCACGGTAAATATGTCTGCTTTTCCGAGGGTGCGCGTGGTTCACTTTCTAAAGAAGTCATTGCGAAATATGACCTAGATGCAGACTGTGACGTGCCAAAATTTGGCATTGGCATGAAAGAGATCTGGGAAGTAAAACCAGAAAACCACAACGAAGGCGAAGTGACCCACACAATGGGTTGGCCGTTGGGTTGGAAAAATTCGGGTGGTTCATTTGTCTATCACTTGGACAATAACCAAGTTTACGTCGGCTATATCGTCGATCTGAACTACAAAAACCCGCACCTGTTCCCCTATATGGAATTCCAGCGTTTCAAGCATCACCCAAAGATTGCGAAATTGTTGGAAGGTGGCAAGCGTGTTGCCTATGGCGCACGTGTCGTGACCAAGGGTGGTTTTCAATCTATTCCACAAACCGCATTCCCGGGTGGGGCACTGCTTGGCTGTTCAGCGGGACTTGTGAACTTACCGCGGATCAAGGGCAATCACAATGCCATGCATTCGGGCATTGAGGCCGCAGAAGCAGCCTATGCCGCAATCCAAGCGGGTCGCGAAGGCGACACACTTGAGGCCTATGACGCAGCACTGCGCGCAGGACCTGTCGGCAAGGACCTAAAAACCGTACGCAATGTTGCGCCACTAAACGGCAAATTAGGCCCGCTTGGCGGTCTAACCCTTGGCGGGTTTGACATGTGGTTCCAAAGCGCGTTCAAATTCTCGCTCTTTGGGACTGTGAAGCACGGTAAAAACGATGCACAGTCAACCGAACCAGCGGATAAGCACGCGCCAATCGAGTATCCAAAGCCAGATAGTGTTTTGTCATTCGATCGTTTGACCAACGTGTCATTTTCGATGACTAACCACGAAGAAAGCCAGCCTGCGCATTTGCAGCTATCTGATGTGAATATCCCAATTTCAGTGAACCTTCCCAAATACGCAGAACCCGCCCAGCGGTACTGCCCAGCGGGTGTTTACGAAGTGGTCGAGGAAGAGGGCCAAGATCCACGGTTTGTTGTGAACTTCCAAAACTGCGTTCACTGCAAAACGTGCGATATCAAGGACCCAAGTCAGAATATCACATGGGTAACGCCACAGGGTGGTGACGGACCAAACTATCCAAACATGTAATCTGTCATTCACAGGTTTCATCGGCAAAAATCACGCGGGACCATGTTTATTCATGTGTCCCGCGTTGTCATTTGTAATTTCTACGCTTAGCTTTACATTAACGAAAACCGAGGGATAAGCAGTTGCAACGCATTTTCGGACTATCATTGGCATTTCTGTCTGCGCTGACTGGATCGGGCGCATCTTCGGATGCTTCGGGGCCATATTTGGCGGCGCAAAGCGCGATGCGGGCAAACGATTTCGCGCTTGCCACACAATACCAATCGCGTGTTTTGACGATGGATCGCGACAACGATGCGACTATGCGGGATTTGTTGTTTTCCTACGTTGCTTTGGGACGTTTGCGCGATGCGATCCCCGTTGCGAATTTGTATTCTGAGCGTGGGGCACACGATTTTGTCACCAACTTAATCGTATTGCTTGGCCTGATTGAGGATGAAGATTTTGCAGGTCTGACCGCAGCACTTGAAAACGAAGATGAGTTTGCTCTGAACCCGTTTATCCGCGAGGTTGTCATGGCCTGGGCAGAACATGGACAGGGAAATGCCAAAGCGGCGCAGCGCATCATTGATGATATTTCGGGCCGTCCAGGATTTGAAACATTCGCGGCCTTTCATCGTGCGATGATGTATCTGGCAGATGGAAAAAACGAAGATGCCTTGGCGGTTTTGGACGGATTTAACAATACTGCAGGCATTCTAACAGACCGCGCCCTTTTGATTAAAACGGCGTTGTTGCAGCGGATGGGGCAGTCAGAGCAGGCACGCGCATTTTTTGATACGAAGTTCTCCGTTGGCAGTTCACCAGAAAGTGCCGCGATCCTAAGAAATTTGGACCGTAACGAACCCATCGTTTCGGGTTTGCCCCGCACTGTTTCGCAGGCGATGTCTGAAATATTCTTCACGCTGGCTTTGTTCATCCAAGAGCAGGTCGATCCAAGTGCGACATTGGTCTACGCACGCATTGCCGAGGCGTTGAACCCGCAATCAGCCGAGATTAAGTTGTTTGTGGCAGACGTTCTTGAGGAATTGGATCAGTATAATTTGGCCCTGCGTGTTTACCAAAAGATTGAAACCGAAGACCCCAAATACTATACGTCCCAGATTGCCAAGGCAGGTGCGATGCGCCGATCAGACCGTGTTGATGATGGCATTGATGTGCTTAACAATTTGGCCTCGGCTTATCCTGATGTCCCCGTCGCGCATGCAACACTGGGCGATTTTTTGCGTCGCCAAGAACGCTATGATGAAGCATTACCGGCCTATAATGCCGCAATTTCCATGTATGAGGCGCAAAACAACGTGCGTTGGCAATTGTACTATGCCCGTGGGATCACCCACGAACGCCTGAAAACATGGCCGAACGCGGATCAGGATTTTCGCAGTGCCCTTGCACTCAACCCTGATCAAGCAAGTGTGTTAAACTATCTTGGATATTCATTGATTGAACGCGGTGAAAAGCTGGATGAAGCGATGGAAATGATCACCAAAGCGGTCGAGATCGAGCCGAACTCTGGCTATATCGTTGACAGTTTGGGGTGGGGTAAATTCCGACTTGGTCAATATGAAGACGCGGTCCCTGACCTAGAACGTGCCGCGGAATTGATGGCAACTGATCCGATTGTGAACGATCATTTGGGGGATGCATATTGGGCGGTTGGCCGTAAAAACGAAGCGCGCTTTCAATGGCGTCGTGCCCTATCATTCAATCCCGAAGAGATTGAGGAAACCCGCATTCTACGCAAATTAGAGGTTGGGCTTGATCAGGTGCTAAGCGAAGAAGGAAAGCCTGCGCTATATGTCGACACGCAAGACAATTAAAGTCACCGCACATGCGAAAGTGAACCTAACATTGCATGTGGTTGGGCAGCGCGACAATGGGTATCATGAATTGCAATCGCTGGTTTGTTTGACAGAATTTGGCGATCAAATTCACCTGTTGCCCGCTGCTGACTTTTCATTTCAGGTCATCGGCCCATATGCTGCGGGTATACCTGTGGATGAGAGTAATTTGGTTGTTCAGGCCGCCAAATTGATGGCGCAAAAACATTCCAAATCGCTTGATTGTCAAATCATACTGGAAAAGAACCTTCCGATGGCATCGGGGATTGGTGGGGGGTCCAGTGATGCGGCGGCAGTTATGAGGGCACTCAGCCAATATTGGTCTGTTTCATTGCCGAATGTGGATGAATTAATGGCCCTTGGGGCGGATATTCCTGTTTGCATGACTAAGGGTTTGACCCTGATGGAGGGCGCGGGTGAGGATGTTACGAAATTGTCGACTGCTCCGAATTGGGGGTTGGTATTGGTTAATCCTAATGTTGGCGTTTCTACGCCTGCTGTTTTCAATGCGCTGGATTCTAAACAAAATCTGCCAATGAAGGATGTGGCAGGAAATTGTATTGATATTGCATGGCTTGGTGATCAGCGAAATGATTTGGAACCACCCGCCATGGCAATGGTCCCAGAGGTTGCAACTGTAGTTGATGCAATTTCCGCAGCTCCGCAGTGTCAGGTGGCCAGAATGTCGGGATCAGGTGCCACATGTTTCGGTCTTTTCACGGATATCAAGCATGCAGATGAGGCAGCAAGCCACTTGCAAAAGGTCCATCCAAATTGGTGGGTTGTCGCCACAAAACTGGTTTAGGACAAGCGCGACACCACGTAGACTGCCAAATCCTGTAGGATTGTTTTCAATTCACTATCAGGCAACACAGATAGGCTCTGCTGTGCTTTGTTCGACCAATCCAAGGCATCTTTGCGTGTCGCTTCAATCGCGCCCGTAGTGTGCATCAAATTGATGGCATGTTCTAAATCGCCCTCTCCTTGATCGCCTTTTGCGATTGTGCGGGTCCAGAACACGCGATCATGTTCACCCCCTGCCGCAATCGCCTTGATCAACGGTAGGGTCAATTTGCGTTCGCGGAAATCATCACCGACGTTTTTGCCAATTGATTTCGCATCACCCACCACATCCAAAAGGTCATCCGCAATCTGAAAGGCAATTCCCAATGCATCGCCATAATCATAAAGGGCCTGACAAATATCCTCGTCCGCTGCGGAAATAATGCCACCCACTTGTGTTGCTGCTGAAAACAGGGCGGCTGTCTTACCACGGACCACTTGTAAATAGGTCTCTTCTGTTGTGTTCACGTCTTGTGCTGCGGTCAGTTGAAGAACTTCACCCTCTGCAATCGTGGCAGAGGCATTCGCTAGCACGTCCAAAACGCGCAGCGATCCCGTTTCTACCATCAATTGGAATGAGCGAGAGAATAAATAGTCGCCGACCAATACAGATGATTTGTTATCCCACAATAGGTTCGCAGTTGGGCGACCACGTCGTTGACCACTTTCATCAACCACATCATCATGCAGCAAAGTTGCGGTGTGAATAAATTCAACCGTTGCGGCCAAACGAATGTGATGATCGCCTTGATATCCACACAAATGCGCCGCAGCCAAAGTCAGCATCGGACGCAAACGTTTGCCCCCCGCATTCACGAGATGCGCTGTCACTTCGGGTATCCGAGGTGCGTGTTCCGATGCCATGCGTTTTTGGATCAGCGTATTCACCGCATCCATATCATCCGCCAAAATCCGAGCAAGCGCGTCATGCGGTTTGTTTTGCTCTTTATCTAGGGCCATGCGGCACTCCTATTTCTTCACATTTCGTGTGCGGTCCATATATTGGATATATGAAAGAGCTTTTGCGCACCAATGATATCACACTGATTGCATTCACCAAGCACATGTTGAGTGAGGTTGATATAGCCGTCTTTGAACTGGACGTAAATATGAGTGTTTTGGAAGGTTCGATTGGTATTCTACCCCAGCGTTTGATGGTGATTGATCAGGAATATGAAATTGCCTACGACACGATGATCGAAAATGGGATTGAGGCGCAATTTCTGACATGATGGATGACGTTACGGTTGATGATTTTCTGTCGGGCGCGATCAAGGTCGCGCAGCCAAAATCAGGATATCGCGCGGGAATTGATCCAATCCTTCTTGCGGCCAGCATCCCTGCCAAATCCGGCCAAACGGTTTTGGAATTGGGTTGCGGTGTGGGAACCGCATCCCTTGCGCTTGCGCATCGCGTGACACACCTAAATATCACCGGGGTTGAGGTTCAGGAGCGATATGCCGAATTGGCGCGACACAACGCCGACCTGAATAATCTGCCCCTGTCTGTGGTGTGCGCCGATTTGGGCGCCTCGCCAAGCGAAATCCGTGATCAACAGTTTGACCATGTGTTTGCCAATCCCCCATATTTTGATCGCAGCTCTAGCACTCGGTCAGGTGATCATGGTCGCGATCGTGCAATGGGTGAAAGTGACGAATTGGGCATCTGGCTTAGCGTGGCCGCAAAACGGGTGAAACCAAAAGGGTATGCGCACTTTATTTTCCGCACGGAACGCATGGACGAATTCTTGCGACTCCTGCCCGATTCCCTCGGCAGTCGGGTGATTACACCGATTGTCCCCAGACCGGGACGTGAAAGCACATTGTTCATGGCGCATGCGCGGAAAAACGGACGGGCCGCATTCCGCCTCGAATCGCCTTTGATCCTGCATACAGGAGAATTTCATCAACAAGATGGTGAAGATTATTCACAAAAAATATCAAAAATTTTGCGGGATGGGGATGCGTTAACCGATTGGTTTCGCGAATAACACTTCTTTAAGTAGTGAAAACTTTATTGACACAAGATGCACACGCAGCGTGACAAATTGATTTTCCTGTGCTCCACTAAGCATATAAGTAAAAGGAGACATTAGATGAGTGTAAGCGCACGTGTTCGCGAATTGAAAAGAAAACATGAAACTTTGTCACAAACCGTCGAAAAGGCCCAACAATCACCGGGCATCAGCGACATAGACATCAAATCACTCAAAAAACAAAAACTCCGACTTAAAGAAGAAATAACGCGACTTAGCTCTCGATGAGCTTTCACCCCGCTTTAACCAAGCGGGGTTTTACATTTGAAGAGACAGCTTATTGATTACGTGAAAGCGTCCGCTGTCGCTGTCTTCGCCCAGCAGAGCGAGTGATGCGATCTTCAGTGGTTGTCCGAGGAATTCCTGAAACCGTGTGTTTGCATCATGTTTGATCGTATCAATTTCGTCATTTTGAAGCGGGCCAGTCAGGGTCATGTGAAATTTGAATTCTTGCATCACATAAGGATACCCCCAACGTAACATCAGTGCGTCTTGTTCGGGTGTGAGCCTGCGTTGGCGGCGTTTTTCGATGTCTTGGTCAGACTGCGGCGCGCGAAATTTATCGAAATGCGAAACTGTCGATGCCGCCAATTCTGTCACTTCGTTAGATTGTACATCCTGCGTCATTGCCAAAAACCGACCAAGGCGACTGATTTTCAGAGTGCCACCTGTTGCGGGTGAAACGGTTGCGCAAAACGCGTGAAATGCGTTTTGCAGTTCACCTAGTGTGGAATTCGATGCAAGCGAGAAGGGCGGTTTCACAGTTGCGTGAAACCCGTATTTTCGCGGCCGATCAGTGATGCGATGGTGATCGGCAGATAGCAAAGTATCTTGTCCTGTTATTGAATTCCAACCAAGCCAGTCAGAGCCGATTTGAAACAACGGCAGATCAGGAATGTAGTAAATTGCGTATCTGGAAAAGTTCACGCGCGGTACTCGCAATGATCAAAGGATGCCTGTTAGGTGCGTGCCGTTCTAAGAGTATCCCCAACCTCTAGCACCGGAGAAAGCTCAACAATACTGTCGGTTTTTGTTTCATTTCCCAGAACACGATTGGCCACAATTTGCGCGGCGCGTTCCCCAATTTCAACACGACACGCATCCATCGTTGCCAGTTGCATGGGCAAACCGTGCAGCAACTCAACCCCATTGAACCCTGCCAACCCGATGTCATCAGGAATACGCACACCCGCATCCAACAAATGCAACAGGCCGCCTGCGCCAATCATGTCGTTTGAATAATAAAGGAAATCCAAATCAGGAGAGCGTTCCAGCATTTCGCGGGTCATATCACGCCCTTTGGCCAATGCAGAACCACCAGAATAAAATTCTTGGTCTTTTACTTCGATGCCTGCCTTGGCAAGCGCCTCGGTAAAGCCTTCGAAGCGTTTGCGTGCGCGGTGATCAAGTGGCATTTTCGTTCCCATAAACCCAATCTTGGAATACCCGGCTTCGATTATCGCGTTGGCCATATGCCGCCCCGCACGGCGATGAGAAATGCCCACGGCGGTATCAATGGGTTCGCCATCCACGTCCATGATTTGAATGACGGGAATACCAGAATTCGCCAGCATCGCGCGGGATGCTTCGGAATGCTCTAGCCCTGCGATGATCACGGCAGATGGGCGCCATGACAACATTTGGTACAGAACCTTCTCTTCTATCTCGGGCATATAATTTGTGATGCCCACAACAGGCTGCAGTTCCGTCCCCTCAAGCACATTGTTCACACCTGTCATAACCTCTGGGAACACCATGTTGGACATGGACGGGATAACAACGGCGACTAAGTTTACCTTTTGCGATGCAAGCGCCCCTGCAATTTTGTTCGGGACATATCCCAATTCTTTTGCAGCCTTTAAAACCCGTTCGCGTGTGGCCTCCGATACATCGCCGCGCCCGCGTAATACACGACTGACGGTCATTTCAGAAACACCAGACGCTTCAGAAACATCTCGTAAGGTAAGGGGGCGATTTTTGGGGCCAGTCACGTGGAACCTGCAAATTAGTCTAAGTAGGTTAATTAAATACGTTTTTCGTCTTAAGATAAAGGGTCAAATTTTGTGACTTTAGAGTAAGTCCACGACACAAGTCATCGCACAGCGTATTGTTTTCCTGACTTGTCATCTGTCACATTTCTGTTTCACTGGCCCAGAGTGGGAAAGTTTCATTTGTAAGTTTGTTCGCTTTTGCGTTAGTGTGCTCATTATTGAGCGACAAATTGGTAATAAAAATGTTAAATTGGTATTTGGTGCAATTAAAGCCAAATGGTCACAGGTTGGCCAAAGCGAACCTTGAGAGACAGGGGTTCAAAACGTTTCTGCCTCTACAGAATGTCACGAAAAGATCGGCGCACAAATTCGTCGATCGTAACGTCCCATTATTCCCAGGATACATGTTTGTTGAATTGGATACCTCGCAAAACGCATGGCGCAAGGTCAATAGCACGCTAGGTGTAGCGCGCATTGTTAGTCTGGGTGGAACACCCACGCCTGTCCCAAGTGCAATTGTAAATGAATTTATTTCACGATGCGACGATGGCGGTGTTCTGCGCCCAATACAGGGATTAGAAGTTGGGCAAGATGTGCAGGTGTTACGTGGGCCATTTGCGGATTTTGTGGCGAAGGTCGAAGAAATTTCACCTGATCAACGTGTCTGGATTCTGATTGATTTGTTGGGGCAATCGTCACGGATATCTGTGGCCGAGGACGCAATTGCGTTGGCAAGTTAACATGTTGTTTTGCAACAGTGTTGTTTCCTTTGAATAACTCCCCTTGCCACCCTTGGCACAATATTTGAAAACAAATTTCAACATATCGAGAAAAGGTTTCACTCTTATGACTGCGCTACGAAAAGCTGTCTTTCCCGTTGCTGGTTTTGGCACGCGCTTTCTGCCTGCAACCAAGGCGATGCCAAAAGAGTTGTTGCCAATCGTTGATAAGCCTTTGATCCAATACGCAGCGGAAGAGGCGATTGCCGCGGGTATCGACACCCTGATTTTTGTGACGGGCCGAAATAAGCGCGCGATCGAAGATCACTTTGATGCGAATAATGAATTGGAAACCATGCTGCGCGCCAAGGGCAAAAATGCGCAAGCCGACATGGTGCGCAATATCATCCCAGAGGGAGTGGAATGCATATTTGTGCGTCAGGCCGAACAGCTAGGGCTAGGTCATGCAGTGTTGTGCGCGGAACGCGCTGTTAGTGGTGACCCTTTTGCTGTTTTACTTGCCGATGATTTTCTGACGGATTACAAGCCTGGTGTGACTGCGGATCTGGCGCAAGCTTTTGCTAGCAGTGGCAAATCACAGCTTTCGGTGATGGAGGTTGATGGGCCTGATATCTCAAAATACGGGGTTGTTGTGCCAAATGGGGCCGGTGCGGGTATTGCAGGCTTGGTTGAAAAACCCGATGCGGATGATACGCCCTCAAACCTGGCCTCCATCGGTCGATATGTTCTAACGCCTGATATCTTTGACACTTTGCGCGGGCTCAAGGCGGGATCCGGCGGAGAAATTCAATTGGCCGATGCGATCAATATCCATGCACAGCAGGGCTCGGTCGAAACCGTGCGTCTGAATGGACGACGGTTTGATTGTGGATCGGTGGATGGGTTTTTGGATGCGATCATGCATCAGGCCAAGCGTTGACGCGTGAGGGATGAAATGGATTTAACATGTTTTAAGGCTTATGATGTGCGGGGGGAATTAGGTGTCAATATTGATGCTGAAATTTGCTACCGTATCGGACGGTCGTTCGCGCAAACCTTGAATGCAAAATCAATTGTTGTTGGACGTGATGCGCGCGAAACCTCGCCCGAATTGGCAGATGCCGTTTCGCGTGGGATTATTGATGCAGGTGCCGATGTTCTGGATATTGGGTTATCTGGGACCGAGGAAATGTACTGGGCCACAACTGAATTTACGGCATGCGGTGGTATCGAGGTCACGGCATCGCACAACCCAATAAATTATAATGGCCTGAAAATGGTAAAGGCGGGTTCAAAACCGCTTGATCCTGCCTCTGAACTTCCTGCGGTTCGAACATTGGCCGAGAACGGCGTGTTTGCAACGCCATCTACAAAAGGATCGCATAAAGATATCGCATCAGAGGCTAAATCGGCCTATGTGACAAAGCTGCTTTCTTTCGTGGACGCATCTGTTTTGAAACCGCTAAAGGTTGTGGTGAATTCAGGAAACGGTGCTGCGGGTCCAACCTTTGATGCGATTGCAGCTGCGCTTGGCCAGAATGCACCGCAGATTGAATTCATCCGCGTCCATCATCAACCAGATCATACATTTCCAAACGGCATCCCAAACCCGTTATTACCCGAAAATCACGCCGCCACGGCCGATGTCGTGATGGAAAAAGCTGCCAATCTTGGCGTTGCCTTTGATGGGGATTTCGATCGCTGCTTTTTCTTTGATGAAAAGGGGCAGTTTATAGATGGTGAATACATCGTTGGCCTATTGGCTGATGTGTTCCTAGACAAAGTGCCCGGGGCCTCAATCGTTCACGATCCGCGTATTATTTGGAACACGCAATCTGTTGTCGCTGCCAAGGGCGGAACCGCGGTGCAATCAAAAACGGGTCACGCGTTCATCAAACAAATCATGCGCGAGGTGGATGCAGTTTACGGTGGTGAAATGTCGGCCCACCACTATTTCCGCGATTTTGCCTATTGCGACAGTGGCATGATCCCATGGCTTTTGGTGATTGAATTGATGAGCCGCACGGGAAAACCCTTATCTGAGTTGGTGGCCGAGCGTATTGCAGCCTACCCAAGTTCAGGTGAAGTCAATTTCAGATTGGAGAACCCCAAGGCATCAATCGCCAAAGTAATCGCCGCGTTTGCGGGAACAGCCGAGGGCCGTGATGAAACTGATGGAATCAGTCTGACTTTCGCGGATTGGCGCTTTAATTTGCGCAGTTCAAATACCGAACCGGTGGTTCGTCTGAATATCGAGGCCAAGGCAGATCGTGACCTTGTACGCTCAAAACTTGAGGAAATTACCAACCTTTTACAGGATTAATGGGGCATATTTTGGCACCATGTTGAAATTGCGTCCCCTGTTGCCGTTAGTGTGATGTGGGGCGTTCTGTGATTTCGCGCCTGATGGGACGTGTGTTCTTAAATACAACCTATGGGAAATTGTGCGTGAAGTCTCCTTTCAAACTCCATAGATTTGACGTAATTCATCTATAGGTGCAGCCCTGTAGTCACGATTGAAAGAGGGACCATGAAAGACGTTCAAACGCATTTGTCACGGCTTGAGGCTGAGGCGATTGAGATTATGCGCGAGGTTGTTTCAGAGGCCGAGAATCCAGTTATGCTGTATTCGGTTGGCAAGGACAGCGCGGTGATGCTGCATCTGGCGAAAAAGGCGTTTTATCCCTCTCCTCCTCCATTTCCGCTGATGCATGTGGATACGACTTGGAAATTCCAAGAGATGTATAAATTGCGCGATAAGGCCGCGAAGGACGCGGGGATGGAATTGATCGTGCACCAAAACCCCGAGGCTAAGGAAAAGGGGATCAACCCCTTTGATCACGGTGCACTGCATACGGATATGTGGAAGACCGAAGGGCTGAAACAGGCGCTTGATAAACATGGGTTTGATGCGGCCTTTGGGGGTGCGCGTCGGGATGAAGAAAAATCGCGCGCCAAGGAACGTGTATTTTCCTTCCGTACCGCCCAACACAGATGGGAACCCAAGGCACAGCGCCCAGAGCTTTGGTCGCTCTATAATGCGCGTAAGGCCAAGGGCGAAAGTATGCGTGTTTTCCCACTCTCCAACTGGACGGAATTGGACATCTGGCAATACATCCACTTAGAAGGCATTGAAATCGTACCGCTGTATTTTGCGGCGCCGCGTCCGACTGTGGAACGGGATGGTTTGATCCTGATGGTGGATGATGATCGCTTCCCATTGGAACCTGGCGAAGAGCCCGTCATGCGCTCGATCCGGTTTAGAACATTGGGCTGTTACCCCCTAACGGGCGCTGCGCAATCTGAGGCCGCGACCCTAACTGACGTGATCCAAGAAATGCTTTTGACAACGACATCTGAACGACAAGGCCGCGCAATCGATAAGGATCAAGGTGCCTCGATGGAAGTCAAGAAACAGCAAGGGTATTTTTAGGGGGTGCGCGATATGACAGATCAAGTTTACAAAACTGACGCGCTGATTGCGCAGGATATTGATGCCTACCTAGAAAGGCATCAACACAAATCGCTGTTGCGCCTCATCACCTGTGGGTCGGTGGATGACGGGAAATCAACGCTGATTGGTCGTCTGCTTTATGACAGCAAAATGATTTTTGAAGACCAACTCGCCCAGCTGGAAGCAGATAGCAAAAAAGTGGGCACACAGGGCCAAGAGATTGATTTTGCGCTGCTGGTCGATGGATTGGCCGCAGAGCGTGAGCAGGGCATCACAATTGATGTGGCCTATCGTTTCTTTGCGACCGAAAAGCGTAAGTTCATCGTTGCGGACACACCTGGGCATGAACAATACACGCGCAATATGGTCACGGGTGCCTCCACAGCCGAATTGGCCGTGATCCTGATTGATGCGCGCAAAGGTGTCTTAACGCAAACGCGGCGCCACAGTTATTTGTGTCACCTGCTTGGCATTAAATGCATCGTTCTGGCCGTCAATAAAATGGACTTGGTTGATTACGATCAGGCCAAGTTCGATGCGATTGTTGCGGAGTATACCGAATTTGCAAACAGCATCGGTATTACGGACTTTACCGCCATCCCAATCTCTGGGTTCAAAGGGGATAATATCGCGGGGCATTCTGATGCAACCAGTTGGTATAGCGGTCCAACACTGATGGCTCATTTAGAAGGTGTCGATCTGGATCAAAACACGAGCGCGGCCCAAGAGTTCCGCATGCCCGTTCAGTGGGTGAACCGACCCAATTTGGACTTCCGCGGGTTTAGTGGCAAAATCGCCGCAGGCACCATCAAACCAGGGGATGCGGTGCGCATTCTCCCCTCTGGTAAAACAAGCCATGTGGATCGCATTGTCACATACGATGGTGATTTGGACAGTGCGACGGCAGGGCAATCCATCACACTGACGCTTAAGGATGAAGTGGATTGTTCCCGTGGTCAGGTGATCACAACCGCGTCTGCCCCGCTGGAAGTGGCAGATCAATTTGAAACCACCCTGATTTGGATGGATGAAGAGGCGCTGATCCCAGGCCGTTCCTATTACCTGAAAATCGGTGCGCAAACCGTCTCTGCAACGGTGGCGGAACCCAAGTATCAGATCAACGTCAATACGATGGAACATGCGGCGGCCAAAACGCTTGAGTTGAATGCAATTGGTGTGGCTAACATAACAACGGACCGCGACATTCCATTTGCACCCTATGCGGAAAACCGTACGTTGGGTGGTTTTATCCTGATCGATAAAATGACGAATGCCACTGTGGGTGCGGGCCTGATTAATTTTGCCCTACGCCGTGCACAAAACATCCATTGGCAGGCAACGGACATCACGCGGGATCACCACGCGAACCTGAAAAACCAGAAACCTGCTGTCCTGTGGATGACGGGCCTATCGGGATCAGGGAAATCCACGATTGCGAACGCCGTTGAAAAGAAGCTTGCGCGCATGAACCGTCACACATTCCTGTTGGATGGGGACAATGTGCGCCATGGCTTGAATAAGGATCTGGGCTTTACCGATGCGGATCGGATTGAAAATATCCGCCGTGTGGGTGAGGTTGCAAAACTGATGGCAGACGCAGGTTTGATCGTGATCACGGCGTTCATCTCACCCTTCCGATCCGAACGGCAAATGGTGCGGGATATGATGGCACCTGGTGAATTTGTTGAGGTATTTGTGGACACACCCCTGTCCGTTGCAGAAGAACGGGACGTCAAAGGCCTGTATGCCAAGGCGCGATCTGGTCAGCTCAAGAACTTCACAGGGATCGACAGCCCATACGAGGCCCCAGAAACCCCAGAAATCCACATCGATACAACCGCAATGTCAATCGACGAAGCCGCAGAGCAAATCTTTAAACAGTTGCTGGGTGAATAGATTAGGTTTCTTGCGCTTTTTAAAAGGCTTAGGTAACCCTAGAAAACAGCGTCAGTGTGGCGCTGTTTTTCGTTGAGGACCGTTCATGAAAAAATCCCATGACAATACCATTGCCGCACAGCTCCTTGGGCATATTGATCCACATTCGGCGGGGGTGACACCCAGTTTGCAGATGTCCACAACATTTGTGCGCGATGCAAAAAATGCACTGGTGCGCCCAGATAATTCATATGGTCGGGATCAAAATGATGGCGTGCGTTTGGCCGAAGACGTAATTGCGGCACTTGAAGGGGCGGAGGATGCATTGTTGTTCCCGTCGGGCATGGCGGCGATTGCGGCCATTTTTCAGGCCCTGCCAACGGGATCACGGGTTTTGGTGCAATCAGGCATCTATTGGGGAACGACAAAATTTATCGGCGATCATGCTGCGCACCTTGGAATGGATGTCGATTTTATTGATACATCTGATGAGCGTGCCTTGGATCAGGTCACATCAGACTATGATTTGGTATTCATTGAAACTCCCTCAAACCCATGGCTGAAGGTCACCGATATTGCCGATATCCGCAAACGCTTTCCAAATGCAATTTTGGCGGTGGATAGTACGGCCGCCACGCCAATGCTGACGAAACCAATCACACATGGTGCCGATATTGTAGTGCATTCTGCGACTAAGGCATTGAATGGGCATTCGGATGTGTTGGCAGGTGTTTTGTGTTGTGCATCAAAAGACGACCTTTGGACGCGCATCGCACAAAATCGGCAGGTCGCCGGTGCAATTATTGGTGCGTTTGAGGCATGGATGTTGATGCGATCCCTGCGCACCTTGCCCATTCGGGTGGAACGGATGTGCGACAATGCGCTGATTTTTGCCCGCCATTTCGAACAGCACAGCGCAGTTGAGGCCGTCTGGTACCCAGGATTGGCATCGCATCCGCATGCCGCGCGCGTTCAGCGTCAGATGCCAGATGGTGGTGGGTATTTGATGTCGTTGTTGGTTAGTGGTGGACGACAGGCGGCATTGGATGTGATTTCAAAACTTACACTGTTCCATCGGGCCACATCGCTTGGTGGTGTTGAAAGCTTGGTCGAACATCGCCAAACGATTGAACCCCATACAGGGATTCCAGAAAACCTAATCCGAATTTCAATTGGCGTGGAAAAGGTTGAAGATTTGATTGCCGATTTTGAACAGGCACTTTCCGATCATGCCTGATTTTTCATTTGAGACTGAGGCGTCATCTCTGGGGTACGCCGCGATTGCAGGCGTGGACGAAGTCGGGCGGGGGCCTTTGTGTGGGCCTGTAACGGCGGCTGCGGTGATATTGGACCCAGATCATATTCCAGATGGTTTGCGCGATTCCAAAAAATTAACGGACCGCAAGCGCCGCCTGCTGTTTACGCAGATCATGGACACGGCGATGGTTGGGGTGGCACATGCATCCGTGGCCGAGATTGATGAGATCAATATTCTTCAGGCAAGCCACCTTGCCATGGTGCGTGCGATTGAAAATTTGCCTACACCCGCTGACTTCGCGTTGATCGACGGTAATCGCGCGCCAAAAAATTTGATAATTCCATCAACCTGTGTTGTGAAAGGGGATGATCGATCCCTGTCCATCGCGGCCGCATCGATCGTGGCGAAGATTACGCGCGATGATTTGATGCTGGAATTGGACGCGCAGTACCCTGGATATGGCTGGGCTAAGAATGCGGGCTATCCCACGAAAGAGCATCTTGTTGCATTAAAGTCACTCGGTATAACCCCACATCATAGGCGTTCTTTCAAACCCGTACACAATATCTTGTATCAAGAAGAATAAATAAACCTCTGATTCAAAAAAGAAATTGACCTCGAATCATCTTTGACTCATCTTAGGGACAACAAGAGCGCAAAAATGCGCCGGTTGATTGAGGCAAAGAAAATGAACAAACACACAACTCCTATGGGGGCGGACTCGCTCCCGTTGAATCGTATTTTGGCGGGTGATTGCATCGAAGTGATGAATGCGCTGCCTGAAAACAGCGTCGATCTGATTTTTGCAGATCCCCCCTATAATCTGCAATTAAAAGGCGATCTGCATCGTCCCGATAATTCCAAGGTGGATGCCGTCAATGATGATTGGGATCAATTTGATAGTTTCCGTGCGTATGACGAGTTTACGACAGACTGGTTAAAGGCCGCGCGCCGTATCCTGAAACCAAATGGTGCGATTTGGGTGATCGGATCCTATCACAATATTTTCCGCGTGGGCGCAGCACTTCAAAATCAGGGCTATTGGATTTTGAACGATGTGGTTTGGCGCAAATCAAACCCGATGCCAAATTTCCGCGGTAAACGATTTACCAACGCGCATGAAACCATGATTTGGGCGTCGAAATCCGAAGGTGCCAAGTACACCTTTAACTACGAAGCGTTAAAGGCCCTGAATGAAGGCGTGCAAATGCGGTCAGACTGGGTCTTGCCGATTTGCACAGGCCACGAACGCCTGAAGGATGAAAACGGCGATAAGGCGCATCCAACCCAAAAACCAGAGAGCCTTTTGCATCGTGTTTTGGTTGGATCAACCAATCCGGGCGACGTGATTTTGGACCCGTTCTTTGGCACGGGGACAACGGGCGCCGTGGCCAAAATGCTGGGCCGCAATTTCATCGGGATCGAGCGTGAAGAGGCCTATCGTAAAGTCGCCGAGAAACGCATTTCAAAGGTACGCAAATATGATAGCGAGGCCTTGGCCGTAACCACAGGCAAGCGTGCGGAACCTCGCGTGCCCTTTGGCCAGTTGGTTGAGCGTGGCATGTTGCGTCCCGGAGAAGAGCTTTTGTCGTTAAATGGCCGCTATAAGGCAAAAGTACGTGCAGATGGCACATTGGTGGGGGCCGATATCAAAGGCTCCATTCACCAAGTCGGCGCAAAACTCGAAGGTGCCCCAAGCTGTAATGGCTGGACATATTGGGGGTATAAGCGGGATGGAAAAACCGTGCCTATTGATATGCTGCGCCAACAAATCCGATCAGAAATGAACTAATTACCGATGGTGCCCAATTCGTTTTGGGCACCCCTCGATCCGCCTGTGTCCTGACAACACAAGCCGACTTGTGCCCCGCGACTTATGTCGTGGGGCATCTTTTTACCGCGGTTTTGGGTTTGTCATTTTATTATAGTCGGACCAATCCGTGATTTCGGGATAATACATGGCCCGCCATTTTTGCACGCGATGGTTCATCACCTTGCGCCATACGGAGGGGAAAAAGGCGAACATCCCCATAAACGGATAGCTGTAGGGCAACTGTGGTGCAATCGATCCCCTGTATGTTTGCAGCAAAGGGTACCGTCGGTTTGGTTTATAATGGTGATCCGAATGGCGTTGCAGATTGATCAACATCCAATTCGCCGCACGATGTTCCGCGTTCCATGAATGATGTGGTAAAACGGGTTCATATTTGCCGCCACCCAGATGTTTGCGGGTTAACCCATAGTGTTCGATGTAATTCACCAATTCCAAATGGAATACTGCGTTTAACGCCTGAAACAGGAACAGGATCAGGCCCGACACCCCACCGATCATGATGGCAAGCGCCAAAAAGATCCCTTGCAACATCCAATAACGCCAAAATGGATTGCTTTGATCATACCACGGTAGCCCCTTGCGGCGCAGCATGTCCTTTTCCGCGCGGAATGCCGATTTCCAGCATTGCACAATCACACGGCGGAAAAAGCGGTGAAACCCTTCATTATAACGCGCGGTGACAGGATCGCGTGGCGTTCCTACATAGCGGTGATGCACCAATAAATGTTCACTGCGAAAATGCGAATAAAGCGTCATGGCCAACAAAACATCGGCCATATTGCGTTCAAATTTATTCTTCTGATGCATCAATTCGTGCGAATAGTTGATGCCAACCGTTCCGCTGATCATACCGACGGCAAAAAAGACACCCATCTGCAGGCCAAAGGCATCATCACGCTGTTCAACGATCCATAGCCCACCAAAAATCAGGATGAATTGAAAAATCGGCCAAATTTTGGTGATTAGGACAAATGGGGCAAGGGTGTTTTCCCCTGTTTCAGGGTCAACATTGCTTTTTGCCTTATGCATGATTTGATCCAAAATTGGAACGACGTACCAGACAACGGCAATCACCAAAAGAAAGCTATAACCGCCCGTAACAACCGTAAACCATCCCAAAGCAAATAGAAGGAGAGAGCTCCAAAAAGGAAGCCAGTCTCCAATGCGAAACGGGTTCGTCTGCGACATGTTCGTCCCTCTTTGCATTACACCTTGTATATCTCTATCAAGTTTATTCAGATCGGACCAGATCAAACACCTTGCGCATCACTGTGGGAAGTGCAGCTGGCGCAAAATCGGCAGCTTGCACAAATTCGCCGCGCGTTTGTCTGCGATCTAGGGGAACTAACGCGGTTTTTACCCGCAGTTTTAAATGAAAATGGGTAAAGGTGTGGCGCACCTCGCCTGCGTGGGTTTTCCACTCTGCATGGATTGGGGCATCTTCCTCAACCGCTTTTTCTGACCAATCTGTCGTGGGCCATGCCTGCATACCACCCAAAAGCCCGCTTTCAGGCCGCGTTTCCAATAGGTATGCACCATCGACGCGACGCGCGACGTAGGCGGTACCAATGCGCGTTGGTTTCTTTTTCTTGGGCAGCTTTTTGGGCAATTCCAAATGCGTACCATTGGCAAAGCTGATGCAATTTGTCCGCCATGGACATAATCCGCAGGCTGGTTTTTTAGGCGTGCAAATCGTGGCCCCCAAATCCATGATGGCTTGTGCATAATCGCCTGGGCGTTTTTGCGGTGTCAGGGTTTTTGCATATTCTGTCAATTCTGCCTTGGCCGTTGGTAGGGGGGTATGGATATCAAACAGGCGTGCGATGACCCGTTCCACATTCCCATCCACGACCGTTTCAGGCAGATCAAACGCAATGGACGATACCGCAGCAGCCGTATAGGGGCCGACACCGGGCAGTTCCAACAACTGTTCATGCGACCGTGGGAACACCCCGTTGTGATGCAGGGTGACAAAACGTGCACATTTCAACAGGTTCCGCGCCCGTGCGTAATACCCCAATCCCGCCCACGCCGCCATCACATCTGCATCCTCGGCCGCTGCCAAATCCTGAACAGTGGGCCATAGGGTAGTGAATTTTACAAAATACGCTTTGACTGCCGCAACGGTTGTTTGCTGCAGCATGATTTCGGACATCCAGATGCGATAAGGATCTGGTTTCACCCCTTTTGCACGATCTGCGGGCGCGACGCGCCATGGCATAACGCGGGCATGACGATCATACCAATCAAGCAGATCTTGGGATTTCGGATAGTCACGCAAGTTTGAACTCTGATTTTGTGGATTTAGGGTGGTGTGATTTCAACAACAAACTAAACTAAACCGCAACACCGACTCGTAAAGATTGATGACAGATATCGCACGTAAAAATCGGTTCAAACGAACCGCGACTGTTCTGCAGTCCCGCATTCGCGAAATCAGCGAAGGCCGCGGGTTTGCGCAATCGCGTGTTTTGACCCATTGGTTGGAAATTGTGGGTGCCGACATCGCGGCGATCACACGCCCTGTTGAGGTCAGCTATGGACGCGGTGGTATGGGGGCGACCCTTAGCATTCTGACAACGGGCGCGCATGCCCCCATGATCGAAATGCAAAAAGAGGCCATTCGCACCAAAGTGAACGCAGTCTATGGATATAACGCCATTGCGCGGGTTCGGATCACGCAAACGGCACCAATCGGATTTTCAGAAGGTCAGGTGGAATTTCAGGCCAAACCAAAAACCAAACCAACGTTAAGCCCAGTTGTTCAACAGCAGGCCCATGAAACCGCACGTATGGTCACAGACCAAAATTTGCGCCGCGCCCTTGAAGAATTGGGGCGGAATGTTCTAACCAAAAACCAAACCAAAAATACGCCACATTAGAAAGGCACGTAGACAATGAAATTTTTGATGACACTTTTATCGACTGTTTGGATCGCAATGATGGGAACACTCGCAGCACAGGCCGAAACAGATAAACCAGCGGTCACCGAAATGATTTTGGGGGATGTGAATGCGCCCATCGAAATTATTGAATATGCCTCAATGACCTGTCCGCATTGCGCAAATTTTCACAGTGATGTGTATCCGCAGTTAAAAGAAAACTACATCGAAAAAGGGAAAGTGAAGTTCGTGTTTCGCGAGGTGTATTTCGACAAATATGGCATGTGGGCATCCATGATCGCACGTTGCGCGGGGCCAGATCGGTTTTTTGGCGTCATTGATCAAATGTTTGAAAAACAAAAAACATGGTCACGCGCAGGCAACGACTTGGCGATTGTCACAGAGCTGAGCAAGATTGGTAAATTGGCGGGCCTTGGCGATGATCAAATCAACGCCTGTCTGCAGGATGCGGATAATCTGCGCAATTTGGTGGGCTGGTACAAAGCCAATATGGAAGAGCATAAAATCAGCGGCACGCCCAGTTTTGTGATTGACGGTGAAATGGTGTCAAACCGTTCTTATAACGAACTGTCAGCGCTGTTGGATGAAAAACTAGGTTCCTAATGCCCAGCCCATTACACGGTTTAAAGGTCATCGAATTGGCCCGCATTCTTGCGGGCCCATGGGCGGGTCAAACGCTTGCCGATCTCGGGGCCGAGGTGATCAAGGTTGAAGCCGCACAGGGCGATGACACGCGCGCATGGGGCCCCCCATTCATCACGAAAGAGGATGAGGAAACCGCCTCTTATTTTCATTCGTGCAATCGTGGCAAATCATCGGTCACCATTGATCTGCGCGATTCCGATGATCAGGACCGCCTGCGTGATTTGATCAAAGATGCCGACATCCTAATCGAAAATTTCAAGGTTGGCGGGCTGGCTAAATACGGGTTCGATTATGACAGCCTGAAACAGGAAAACCCGCGTCTGGTCTATTGTTCCATCACGGGGTTTGGGCAAACGGGTCCTTATGCACACCGTGCAGGATATGATTATATCATTCAGGGCATGTCTGGTTTTATGTCGATAACGGGGGATCCCGATGGCATGCCGCAACGTGCGGGTGTGGCGATTACGGATATTTTCACAGGGGTTTATGCGACGACTGCGATTTTGGCCGCACTGCGGATGCGCGATACAACAGGGCAGGGACAGCACATTGATATGTCACTGTTCGACAGTGCCGTGTCCGTCATGGCCAATCAGGCGTTGAATTACCTAAGCACGGGTACCCCGCCTGTGCGCACGGGAAACTATCACCCAAATTTAACGCCCTATCAGGTGTTTGAATGCGCCGATGGTCACATCATTATCGCCACAGGAAACGATGCACAGTATCGCAGATTGTGTTCCGTCCTGAATCTGGATGATATGGCCGAGGACCCCAAGTATTTGCGCAATTCTGATCGTATCGCCAATCGTGAAGACATGACCGAACACCTTACTGAGCGCACCAAGACATTTGCCAAAGACGCGCTGTTATCGGCCTGTGAAGATCAGGGAATTCCAGCGGGGCCAATCAATGATATGGCCGAGGTGTTTGCGGATCCGCAGGTGATCGCACGTGGGATGAAAGTGGAACTGGACGGCGTTCCCTATGTCCGCTCGCCCTTCGTATTTTCGGATGCGGACCTTACGCTAAACCGTGGTGCGCCCAAATTGGGCGAAGATAACTAAGGCCTGTTTGCCTGATCTCTGATCACGCTCAAAACCGGCTCTAGCAAGGTTTCAAGTGTGTTCGCATCGTCAAATTCCAACCGTACGGGCAGGGAAAGGATGCCAGATCGCAAATCCGCAGGCAGGCGTGCGGCGTCCTTTTCGGTGGTAACCAATTGCGCGTTCATGGACTGCGCTTCTTTCATTAGTCTTTGGATCATGGGACGCGCTAATTTCTGATGATCATCCAGCGCGACGGTTCGCACCAATGGGGCACCCAATCCGCGTAGTGTTGCAAAAAATTTTTCTGGATCCCCAATTCCTGCAAAAGCCAGGTATCGCCCATCGGCCCAGGGCATGCCCATTTCGATTGGTTTCAAGCTTGCCGTTAGGTGTTCGATGCGGCCCACCTGATTGGCGGAGCGTTCCCGAAACTGGGATTGCGCCTGTGGCTCTCCGATGCTGATTACGGCATCCGCTCGCTTCAAACCCACATGCACAGGTTCGCGCAATGGACCCGCGGGCAGGCAGTGCCCATTACCAAATCCGCGTGTCGCATCCACAACGATAATGGACAGACCTTTGACCAATGAAGGGTCCTGAAAACCATCATCCAGCAGGATTACATCGGCCCCTGCGTCTTGTGCGGCACGCGCACCTGCGACCCGTTCGTTTGCGACCCAAGTCGGCGCAAAGGCCGCCATTAAAAGTGGCTCATCCCCTGTTTCATCCGACGTGTGTGTGCCTGGGTCAACCTGTGTGACCGCCTGTAGTGATCCACCATATCCGCGTGATACGATATGCACGGCGATGCCGCGAGATATGAACATCTGTGCAATTGCAATTGTTGTGGGCGTCTTACCTGTTCCGCCGACATTTAGATTGCCAATGCAAACGACGGGAATATCCACCCGAGTGGGACGTGCATTTTTCTGCCGTCTGGCAGTCGCCCATGCATAAAGCGCCCCTAAGGGGGACAGCAAAACTGCCTGCCAACTGCGCGATCTGTACCAAAATTTTGGGGCCTGCATCAGGGCTCTCCTTTTAGGTTGCGCGTGATGGTTGCATAGATCGCTTCTGTTGCTTCTGCTCCTCTTGTCACAAATTCCCAGGCCGCGCATCCCATTTTTGCAGCCTGTTCCGGAGCCGAGGAGTCAAGGACGGCGGAAGCAAGGCTATCGCTGTCCTGAATGATACGCGCGGCGCCAACACCCGCCAGATTGCTGTAGGTGCTGAGGTGATTTTTGATGTTCGGCCCATATAATATAGCACATCCCAATGAGGCGGCGGGCAATGGGTTGCACCCCTTGCCAACACTGATCAGAGACCCACCCAAAAACGCCACCGGCGAAAGCGAGAGCCAGCGCGCCATTTCATCGTTGGAGTCGGCTAAAAATACCTGCGTTCGCGCCTCGGGCATGTCATCGTCCAACCGACGCGCTGTGGTGAGCCCGTAGTCCTGACAGGTCTGCCAAAACTGCTCTTCGTCCTTGGCAGATGCGGGGGAGAGTAACAAAAGACTTCTGTGGCTTTCCCGCATTATCAAACGGTGCGTGGTCAAAATCGCGGCCAATTCCTCACGATGTACGGAAACGGCAGACCACATTGGTCGCCCCTTTAGAACGTTAAATTCGTCTGGATCCCCCAATAGGGCCGGCACCGATGTTTGCGACTGTAGGCTGCCAACGGGGTGGATACGCTCATCGGAAATGTTTAGCATGTGCAGGCGGGCCGCGGTGTCCCCATCCGCGCAAAAAATATCTGAAAAACTGCGCAGGGCCCGTTCCAGTGGCATTGGGATGAATTTGATGCGACGCTGAGGGATTGCATCAGCATCAATGTTGGCCAAAACCATGTGATCCAATTTCGACCTAACGGCCAAGATGGTGTTGGCATGCACCTTGGACCCAATCCAAATCAATTCTTTGGGTCTGTGATCCCGAACCAATTTTTGCGCCGTCCATTGTTCGGGAATACGCCCAAAGTAATCATCCCCCGCAACCCCCAAATGATCCAGCACAATGTCATCGCCACATGATAGGACGATGTCAAAATCATCCTGTTGCAACAGGCGTTCATAAAGCGCAAGGGTCGCTGAAATATCGGCGGCACTTGCCGCATGAAGCCAGATATCAACAGCATTATGGGGCATTGTCATGGTCTTAATTTGGTTTGTTTCACCCTATGAAACACGACTTAAAACAAAAAGGCCACCGCATTGGGTGGCCTTTTGGAAATCTATCAAAGGGAAGCTTAGAAGCCCAAGCCTTCGTATTTCTTTTTGAACTTTGAAACACGGCCACCTTGGTCCAAAAGACGCGCGCTGCCGCCGTTCCATGCAGGGTGTGCAGTTGGGTCAATATCAAGCGCAAGCGTGTCGCCCTCTTTGCCCCATGTAGAACGCATTTTGATCATTGTGCCGTCGGTCATTTTGACGTCGATCATGTGATAATCTGGGTGGATATCTTTTCTCATGACATCGCTCCTTATGACTTTGGCTTATAGTTTGTATCTTCTGCGATACGTGCAGATTTACCGCGACGTGAACGAAGATAGTATAGCTTGGCACGACGTACGCGGCCACGGCGTACAACAGTGATGCTATCTATGTTTGTTGAATACAGTGGGAACACACGCTCAACGCCTTCACCGAAAGAGATTTTGCGCACTGTGAATGACCCAGCAATGCCAGCGCCATTTTTACGTGAAATGCAAACACCTTCGTAGTTCTGAACACGTGTACGTGTCCCTTCTGTCACTTTATAGCCGACACGCACTGTGTCACCGGCTTTAAAGTCGGGAATGTCTTTCCCAAGGGCGGCGATTTGTTCCGCCTCTAGCTCAGCGATTAGATTCATCGCGATTCTCCTTTTGCCTGCGGTTGTCCCGCAAAGTTGTGCGCGTCCTCAGAGCTCTTGGTCTTCGTCCGGGTCCCGATATACAGCCCGCCAGAGAATAGGGTCGTCATTTCTAATTGGTGCGTCTTTGGTTTGCTAAGTTTCGTCGAAGCCACGATCCACAAATACAGAAGACGGACAAAGTCGCCTTTGCCCACCAATGCGCTGCGTTTAGGGTGATTCAATCAGAAGATCAAGGGAAAGTTGACTGTTTTATGGCGTTAAAGGATATCCGCATAGTCGATCCAAACTACAACTTCTAAAATTCATGGCATAAGCATGCCTGAATTCTTTATTCTTCTTTTTGCGTTCTCTTTTCCCACAAATCTGGACGGCGGTGCTGGGTTAGGGTTTCGGATTGTTTTTTGCGCCACTCTGCGACCTTGGCGTGGTTGCCGGATGTCAGTACCTCTGGAATTTCGTGGCTCATCCATTTGGCAGGGCGGGTGTATTGGGGGTGTTCCAATAGGCCATTTGAATGGCTTTCATCCACCGTGGATTCGGCATTGCCCAGCACATCTGGTAGCAGGCGTACAGTGGCATCAATCATCGCTTGGGCGGCCAATTCGCCCCCTGTCATAACAAAATCCCCAAGCGACACTTCTTGGATATTGTAATGGTCCAGCACCCGTTGATCGACCCCTTCGAACCGACCACAAAGCATGATCAAACCCGGCAGTTTTGACCAGCCTTGTGCCATTTTTTGATCAAACCGTTTTCCACGTGGCGATAGATATACCAACGGACGGGGTGCGCGGGATTGCGCGATTGCATGATCAATCGCATTGCCCACAACATCTGCGCGCAGAACCATGCCTGCGCCGCCACCTGCGGGGGTATCATCAACATTTCTGTGTTTGCCGTCCCCAAATCGACGCAAATCAATGGTTTCCAATGCCCATTTGCGATCCTTTAGGGCGCGTCCCGTCAGGCTTTCGCCCAAGACGCCCGGAAACGCATCGGGGAATAGGGTTATAATCTGCGCGGTCCACACGCCCGCCAGCCGCGGATTTTGATCCATCAAATCCCGCGGCTTTAAAGAGGCTGTAATGGATTTGCGTCCATGTGATTTGCTGGGTGGAACGCTCATTCCTGCTCCGGAAAAATGCCCAATGGGGGATCGGCCACGATGCGCCCCAATTTTAGATCGACAGTGGGGACAGCCGCATTTGTAAAGGGCAGCAAAACGGTTGCATTGCTGTTGGGTAATTTGATTTCCAACAAATCCGATGCGCCATGATTATGGACCGATTTCACGTGACCAAGGGGGGCGCCCCCTGTGTCAAACACCTCTAAACCTTCAAGGTCGGAGTAATAATATTCATCATCTGGCAGATCGGGCAGACGGGAGCGGGGAACAAAGAGTTGGGTGCCCTTCTTGGCGTCGGCCTCTTCCTTGCTGACAATCCCGCTCATCCGTGCTGTCAGACCATTTTTGGTCTGTCCTGTGATCACGACATCAAACTCTTGTCCCCTATCCTCACTGACCAAAGGGGCCAAATCCGCGATCGCATAGGGGTCTGATGTAAAGCTTTTCAAACGCACCTCGCCGCGTACGCCAAATGCGCCTGCAATGGTTCCTACACAGAGAAGGTCATCACTCATTGGTAATCCTTACACACCAGTTTGCGGTCGAAATCTGAGAGTTGCAGTTTAATATCAGGATTGCTGCAAATCCTGTCAATGCTTGGCGAAAGACGGGTGCGTTCGATCATTAGCCCCAGATATGTTCCCAGGGCTAATGTCAAAAGCAACATGAATGTTCGGATCGGTCCAAACATCGCAATCCTTTGCCAAAGACCTGACCCTGTGGCGGGTCAGGTTGAGGGGTTTATTCCTCTGCCGCGGCTTCTTCTGCTGCAGGTGCTTCTGCTTCTGCGGCTGCTTCTGCCGCCTCAGCTGCTTTTGCGGCTTTTTCTTCTGCGCGTTCTTGTGCTTTTTTGCCTGGAACCGCTTTTTGTGGGTTGTTACGTGTCTTTGCTTCGATCACGCCAGCTGCCTCTAGGAAACGTGATACACGATCAGTAACCTGTGTGCCTTGGCCCATCCAGTATTGAACGCGTTCCACGTTCATTTTGACGCGTTCTTCGCTGTCTTTTGGAAGAAGTGGGTTGTATGTGCCGAGTTTCTCAACATAGCGGCCATCGCGTGGCATGCGGCTGTCTGCTGCAACGATGCGATAGAATGGACGCTTTTTTGAGCCACCACGGGCCAAACGGATTTTCATTGCCATGATATGTTCTCCTTACGAAATGGCGGTCGGGGACATGTCCCCTATGACTGATGTTGTTTGTGATGTTGAATGACTTCCTGAATGATGAAATTCAGAAATTTCTTAGCAAATTCAGGGTCTAAGTTCGCCTGATCTGCAAGCTCTTCGAGGCGCGCAATCTGCTTTGCCTCACGTGTTGGGTCCGAAGGGGGCAGGTCGTGTTCGGCCTTAAGCTTCCCTACGGCTTGGGTGTGTTTAAACCGTTCACCCAATGTGTAAACCAAGATCGCATCCAAACGGTCGATGCTTTCACGGTGTTCTTTCAAGACTTCGGCTGCGCGAATTACGGCATCTGACATCTTAGGATTTCCCCCAATTTTGAACGTCGGTATTGCGTCGGTATAATGTCGGTGTCGCGTCGGTGTTTTGGATCATGACGCCACCTCTGCAGGGCTTGGATGACGAAACAACATGTCCTCGCCCATATGCACATTTTGATAGGTCCGCTCGTGAACGGCGCCCATCCGTTCGGCCAAACGAATGGAACGGGTATTGCCAGGCACGATATTGCTTGTGATGGTTTTGAACCCCAAATCCTCATAAGCCCAGCGGCGCACGCGACAGGCCGCTTCATAAGCGATGCCGCGTCCCTCAAACCCGTCAAACACGACCCAGCCAACCTCGGGTTCGGGCCATCCTTCGGGATTCCAAATGCCCGAAATGCCCGCGGTTTCTCCCGATTTTGTTTCGATCATGAAATAGCCATAGCCATGCATCGCCCAATGCCCGACATTTAAGGCGAACCAACGCCATGCATCCCCACGATTGGGCAGAGCGCCAAACCCAGCTGCGCGATCCTCATCCTGCAAAAACGCGATCACGGGCTCTTGGTCCCGCGCCTCTGGTCCGCGCAGGATTAGGTTCTCTGACAGCAATGTAGGGGCATTGGTGTACATAGATAGATGACCTATTTCTTTTTCCCGAAACCGGACAAGCCAGGAGGCAATCCCATACCACCGCCCAGACCAGGCAGTTTTGCACCACCCATGCCCATTTGTTTTGCCGCGGCTTCCATGGCTTTGGGGTCCATTTGGCTGGGGTCCATGCCCGCGGGCAATCCACCGCCTTTGCCGAACATGCCCTTCATCGCTTGTTTCAGCATGCCGCCTTTGCCCATCTTTTTCATCATATCGGCCATCTGACGGTGCATTTTCAGCAGTTTGTTTAATTCGCTGACTTCCATCCCCGCGCCTGCCGCGATGCGTTTTTTACGGCTGGCTTGCAACAGCTGTGGATTGGCGCGTTCTTTCTTGGTCATTGAATTGATCAGCGCGATCTGATGTTTGAACACCTTGTCATCAATGCCTGCTTGGTCGATCTGTTTGGCCATTTTGCCCATGCCAGGCAACATGCCCATGATCCCTTCCATGCCGCCCATTTTCATCATCTGTTCCAATTGGGTGCGCAGGTCATTCATGTTGAATTGGCCCTTTTGGAACCGTTTCATCATGCGTTCGGCTTGTTCAGCCTCAATCGTTTCTTGGGCCTTTTCAACCAGGGAAACAATATCGCCCATACCCAAGATGCGGCCAGCGATCCGATCAGGTTCAAAGGTTTCAAGGGCGTCCATTTTTTCGCCCAAACCCACAAATCGGATGGGTTTACCCGTGACAGCCCGCATAGACAGGGCCGCACCGCCGCGGCCATCGCCGTCCATCCGCGTTAGGACAACACCGCTGACGCCGATTTTATCATCAAATTCGGTTGCCACATTTACGGCGTCCTGACCCGTCAGGCCATCTACCACCAATAACGTCTCACGTGGGTTTGCCACATCGCGCACAGCTGCGGCCTGTGCGATCAATTCCTGATCAATGTGCAAACGACCTGCGGTGTCCAACATGTACACGTCGTACCCGCCCAAGGACGCTTGGGTTTTGGCGCGTTTTGCGATGGCAACGGGATCTTCGCCCTTCACAATCGGCAGGGTATCCACACCAATCTGTGCGCCCAAAATTTGCAGCTGTTCCATCGCGGCGGGGCGGTTGACGTCCAAGGACGCCATCAGAACGCGTTTGCCATCTTTCTCTTTTAGGCGCTTGGCCAATTTGGCGGTGGTTGTCGTTTTACCAGAGCCCTGCAAACCCACCATCAGGATCGGGGCAGGGGGATTATCGACCTTTAAAACACCGGGGTCGGTATCGCCCGTTAGAACATGTACCAATTCGTCATGGACGATTTTAATGACCTGTTGGCCCGGTGTGACCGATTTCGTTACCGCCTGGCCAGTTGCCTTTTCTTGGACCGCTTTCACAAAATCGCGCGCAATGGGTAGCGACACGTCCGCCTCAAGCAGGGCGACACGCACCTCACGTAGGGCGGTTTTGACATCATCCTCGGACAATGCACCTTGTTTCGTCAGCCGATCAAAGACACCGGATAGGCGTTCAGACAGATTTTCAAACATGTCTTGGCTCCTTTCGTCTTTGGCCAATATAGGTGCGCAATGCCCAATGTAGAACAGCCCCCGTGGGCGAAACTCGCTGACGGGGGGCGATCCTTGGTAAGTGCAAGGACCGGAAGGTATAACGCTTCCGGATGAATTTGAGTGCGGCCTAACGAAAACAGGGACGAGAGTCAACCCGCCCCTGTTTTCGTGAGTAGCAAGGCTATGCCTTGTGCGGTACGCTTTCCCCAAAGCGGACCACAAATACCAGCGCAAATAATGATTGCCCATGCGCTGGATTGGATTACCGCGCGATGCGCCAAGCCAATAGCCCAGTACCCTGACAAAAGTGACGTTGAGAATCAATCGCAAATACTTTAGTCGTATGTGTGAAAATGCACATAGATTGTGCAATTATGTAGTGGTGCCCTGTGGCATGTCTGCGCATAGGTTGAACGAACCTAAGTTGAGGATGTTGGACATGGACAATTGGGATGAGGTAAAAACAGCACTTCACGTCGCGCGCATCGGTACCGTAAGTGGTGCGGCAGAGGTACTGGGCGTGCACCATGCGACTGTGATCCGCCATATTGATGCGTTGGAGGAACGGTTAGGTGTGAAGCTGTTTCAGCGGCACCCACGTGGGTACACGGCGACTGAAGCAGGTGAAGATTTGTGCCGCGTTGCGCAAACCGCGCAGGAGCAGTTCGCACAGTTTGCATCGCGCGCACGCGGGCAGGGCGATAGTGTGTCAGGTGAATTGGTGGTGACGACCCTGTCCTTACTGACCCCAAAGCTGACCCCAATGTTTTCCAGTTTTCTGGACGCCTATCCGGATATCAACCTGCGCATTTTATCGGATGAACGTGTATTTAAGCTTGAATATGGCGAGGCGCATTTGGCGATCCGTTTGGGCAAGATGCCAGATGAGCCCGATAACATTGTAATTCCGCTGGGACGGTTTCGAAACGCCATATACGGCAGTCCCGCGTATTTCGCAGCGCGTGGAAAACCACAATCGGTCGAGGATTTGGCGCACCACAAGTTTGTGATGCAAATTGGGGATAGCGTGCGTGCGCCCTTTGCAAGGTGGCTGCATGCCCTACCCACGCCGCCACGCGAGGTCATGCAGACAACCAGCATGACTGCCCATGATCTGGCCATTCAATCGGGTGTTGGTTTGGGATTCGTTAGTCAGGCCCGTGCGGTTGGCCTAGGCCTTGAATTGGCGATGGCCGAACAGCCAGAGTGGGGCGATGACATTTGGTTGGTCACGCATATGGACCTGCATAAAATGACCAAGGTGCAGGCGATGATCCAACACATCAAAAAGTGGGCGAAAGAGAATTGGACCTAAGACGGTTTGTCGATGGACAGGTCTTGGGTCTCTAAATACGCCTCAAGCGCGTCGATATTCAGCGCATCATACTGACCAAAACTTTGCATCCAAATCGCCGCATCGCGCATCGCATCAGGTTCCAATTTGCACCATTTCACCCGCCCGCGCTTTTCCTGCGAAATCAGCCCCGCCTTGGTCAGGATCATCAGATGTTTTGATATCGCAGCCAGCGACATATCAAAAGGGTCCGCCACATCAGTGACCGCCATGTCATCCTCAAGCAGCATCATCAAAATATCCCGCCGCGTCGCATCGGCGAGTGCAGAGAAGACAAGATCAATTTTCGCGTTCGTGGACATAAGCACGTTTAACCCCAAGGTAGCCACGTCATCTTATGTCATTTGGCGCGCTCTGTGCAATGTGGTGCGAGCGATCTTAGAAAATAATCAACCAAACGGTTGAATATTGTAAATCGCCTATTCCCCGCAATGATTGCTTGTGAACGCGGACATGTTCTTTCGTTGGCTGTGTAAAAAATGCAATGATTACAGCGTGATATCGCCTACATGCATGCGTCAGGTTGTCGGTTGACTCATTGCGCGTGACACCCTATCACACGTCCAACTGGAAATTTGGAGCACACCTTGGAGCCAGATCGCAATTCTGACCCTCTTAAACACCTTGAAGAGCGGATTGAAGCGGCGAAGCAGGCGCAGGAAGGTGGGCCAAAAACCGAAGAACACTATTCGGCGGCGCAAGTGGGTTGGCGAATGGTGACAGAGCTGGTCGCAGGGCTTGGGATCGGTTTTGGCATCGGATACGGGTTGGACATGGCCATTGGCACCGCCCCCTTCATGATGCTGATATTTACATTGCTGGGTTTTACGGCGGGCGTCAAAACGATGATGCGATCCGCCAAAGAGATCCAAGGCGGAACTACGGGCGCATCCGCAGCCCAAGATGACAAAAGGACGTGAGAACGTGGCAAGCGAAGCAAAATCCGAAGGTTTGGTCTTTCACCCAATGGACCAGTTCATTGTAAAGCCATTTTTCGGTGAAGGACCGATTGAGTTTTACACATTCACGAACGTTGCTTTCTGGATGGTTGCGGCAATCGTCGTTGTCATCGCGATCATGGTTCTGGGCACATCACGCCGCGCGGTTGTACCATCACGCTCACAATCGATTGCGGAACTGGCCTACGGTTTTGTCTATAAGATGGTCGAGGATGTGACAGGCAAAGATGCCGTCGGCTTCTTCCCATATATTATGACATTGTTCATGTTCATCGTAACGGCGAACTTCTTGGGTCTGATCCCAACATCCTTCACAACCACATCACACTTTGCGGTGACAGCGATCCTTGCGCTTGCAGTCTTCTTAACCGTGACAATCGTTGGTTTTGTGAAAAACGGCGCGGGCTTCTTGGGTCTGTTCTGGGTGTCATCTGCACCCCTACCACTGCGCCCGATCCTAGCAGTGATCGAACTTATCTCATATTTCGTACGTCCAGTTAGCCACTCTATTCGTTTGGCGGGCAACGTTATGGCGGGTCACGCGGTTATCAAAGTGTTCGCAGGCTTTGCCGCGATCGCGACAATCGCACCCGTATCAGTTGTCGCAATCGTTGCGATGTACGGACTAGAAATTCTCGTGGCCTTCATTCAGGCATACGTGTTTACCATTCTAACCTGTGTGTACTTAAAGGATGCATTGCACCCATCACACTAAGGTTTGAACACCCTTTATCTTATAACTTCCAATCGTAAGGAGAACTCATCATGGAAGGTCAATTGGCACACATCGGCGCAGGTCTAGCGGCAATCGGTTCAGGCGCAGCAGCCATCGGTGTTGGTAACGTTGCAGGTAACTACCTAGCAGGCGCGCTACGTAACCCATCAGCAGCAGCATCACAAACAGCGACATTGTTCATCGGTATCGCGTTCGCAGAAGCTCTAGGTATCTTCTCATTCCTAGTTGCGCTTCTATTGATGTTCGCAGTCTAAGTTCACGCGGAATATATCCTTACGGTCGGACAAGCCCGTAGATCATGGGCTTGTCCGGTTCCCTTAGGTTCCGACGGAGGACATTATGGCGACGCCAAAAACTGAAACATTAAGCGCCTGTGTGGATTCATACGGAAGCGCGGTAGGGATGCCACAATTGTGTGGCGAATGGATGAGTAACCAAATCTTTTGGCTTGTGATCACCCTACTGGTTATCTTCTTCGTTCTGTCGCGCATTGCGCTGCCGCGCATCGCCGCGGTTCTGGCTGAACGTCAGGGGACAATCACAAACGACATTGCTGCCGCCGAAGATCTAAAGGCGAAAGCAGCAGCAGCCGAAGAGGCCTATCAGCAAGCGTTGATCGACGCCCGTGCAGAAGCAGCACGTATCGTCGAAGCAACCAAAGCAGAGATCAAGGCGGATTTGGATGCAGCCATGGCAAAAGCGGACGCAGAGATTGCAGACAAGGCGAAAGCCAGCGAAGCAGTCATCGCAGACATCCGTGCAAACGCAATGGCAAGTGTCGAAGAAGTTGCCAAAGCAACAGCCACAGAATTGGTTGGCGCACTTGGTGGCAAAACAGATGAAAAAGCGATCAACAAAGCCGTTGACGCGCAGCTAAAGGGGTAAGGCGATGCGGACATTAGCAGCACTTTCAGCCCTGGTTCTGGCAAGCCCTGCATATGCAGCGTCTGGACCATTCTTTTCGCTGGGCAACACAGACTTTGTTGTAACACTTGGCTTCATCGGCTTTATCCTGGTTTTGATTTACTTCAAGGTGCCAGGCATGCTGGGCAAGATGTTGGATCAGCGCGCTGACGGCATCAAGAACGAGCTGGACGAGGCACGCAGCCTACGGGATGAGGCGCAAAGCATTCTTGCTTCTTATGAGCGCAAGCAAAAAGAAGTTCAGGAACAAGCCGCGCGTATCGTAGAAGGCGCCAAGTCCGAAGCCGAAGCAGCGGCGGAACAAGCGAAAGCAGATTTGGCCAATTCAGTTGCCCGCCGTATGGCAGCAGCAGAAGATCAAATCGCATCAGCACAGGCCGCAGCGGAAAAAGACGTCCGTGACGCAGCCGTTAACGTTGCAATCGGTGCAGCCCGTGAAGTAATCGCAGCGCAGCTAACAGCGGCCGCCGCGAACAAACTGATCGACGCAGCCATCAGCGACGTTGAAGACAAGCTTCACTAAGCAATTGCTTGAGTAAGATTAAAAGAACCCAGCCGTTGAGCTGGGTTTTTTGTGTCTGGGACAGTTCCCATCACATCTGCATTGATCTGATGATTTCCAAAACAGTTATTCGTGTTGAAAAGACGCTCAAATGCGTAAAGAGCGTGAAGGCAGCAATGTTTAGGGCAATTAAGACGCCATAGGTAATCAGTCATAACAAAGTTCTGTTTTGCATCATTCGGAAAATATTCATGCATTGTAGAACTACAAAAAACACATACCCAAAAACGTGTGTGCATGGCTGGTATCAGAAAAGCGAGTGTTTTAAGGAATAGAGGCAACATCACAGTGATTGTGAGCAGATATAGCAATTCGATATAGCGCAGTATTTTTGCTTGATTTCAGGTTTGAAGTACCTGCTTTGCTATCGTTCAATTCCTATACAAAACGTTAATTTTGTCGGTGGGCCAGTCGGTCATACTTTTGGTTGGGTGGACAGATGCCATTAAAAAACCCGCCTCTGGGGCGGGTTTTGGTTTTAACGTTTGCCATAGTAGAGGCCGACCACATGTTCGGCTTGGGCAAAGAAGAGCCAGCGGGATGTGATGACACCCGCGATATGGGCGATCACGGCCAATAGGGCGAGTATGTGATTGAACTCTAGCGCCAACAACAGCACAGGTGTGCCCGCGAATAGGATCAGTGCAATGATCCGCAGTTTCGCCGCGTGCTTGCGTCCAACGACATACACAAATTCCTTCAGCAGGTAGTTGGTGCCCGTATGGGGTGGTTCAAACGCGCGTACGCTGCCGCGATCCCCCAAACCTGTGGCGGTTGCCAAATTGGTGCCAGAGTCTGCCAATGCACGGTCCCCTTGCATCCATGCGACAACCTGAAGTGCGGCAAGAACGCAAAGTGCAGGCATCGCCAAAGAAACTTGGCCCGCAAACAACGCCCCACCCGCAAACGAATAGCCCAGGAACAAAACGGGCGTCCATGGGGTGTGCCAGCGTGGGATTGTCGCCAATTGACGATAAATCATCGCCGTTGAAAACACGGTTGCCATCGATAGGGCCGCGCCCAAATAGGAAATCGCATCGATGCGTGTTTCAAAAAATATCTGCGCAATTGCGCCAAGACCGCTAACGCAAAGTGCCATGACAGCCAACCACGCCTCGCGGCTGAGCCATGAAGAGCGCCACTGCGTAAACGCCTTTAACGCGCGTTCTGGATGCCCCAAGTGGAAGGTTGAGAAAATCAATCCCCCCACGGCAAAGGCATAGGCGATTGCATAGAACACAAATGCAACCAACCCAGTAGAAGCAGGCATGCCCAAACCAAGAAAGAACAACAGCCCAAACCCAAGTCCAGACAGCGATGTGAACAGAATAACGGAGGGTGCTGGATGCATTATAACTTCTCCAATGTGCGATCAAGCCACGCAAAGAACCCTTGTGGATTTTCGGCCTGCGCCTCTAGGGCGTGGGTTTCGTTACGCTCTGGATCAAGCTGATCCTTTAGGCGCGGTGGCAGATATTTGTTGACCGGTTTGGTGTTCATTTCTGGCATCAGATCAAAACCACCGCGATCGGCGACCAATTTGCTAACGTCACTGTCTGGATCGCCCAGATCCCCGAAATGACGTGCGCCTGCGGGGCATGTGCGCACACAGGCTGGAACGCGGTCTTCTTCGGGAAGGTTTTCGTTGTAAATCCGATCCACGCAAAGGGTGCATTTTTTCATCACCTTCTCTTCGCCGTCCAATTCGCGCGCACCATAGGGGCAGGCCCATGCGCATAAACCACAGCCGATGCAATCGGTTTCATTCACCAAAACAATGCCGTCTTCGGTCCGTTTGTAACTTGCCCCTGTTGGGCAAACCGTAACGCAAGGCGCATCATCACAATGCAGGCACGATTTTGGGAAATGGATCAGTTGTGCTGGGCTATCCTCTGGCTGCACCTCATAGGAATGCACACGGTTTAGGAATGTCCCCAATGGGTTTTCGCCATAGGCGTCCTGATCCGCCAATGGTGCACCATAATTTTCGGTGTTCCAGCCTTTGCATGATACGACACAGGCGTGACATCCAACACAGGTGTCTAGGTCGATCACAAGGCCCAGTTTTTTGTCAGTCGATGATGGAAGACAGGTCATGATGTCCCCTTACTGCTTTGTTTGATGGTTTTTGGTCCCTGACCAACAGGCGATGTCAGCGTGTCAAACTGTGGCTGCGTGCCTTTTGGTGGGGATGTTTTCTCAACGCGCACGCGCAGGTCAAACCACGCGGCCTGTCCCGTGATCGGATCGGAGTTTGACCAACGAAGTCCGTCCCCTTTGGGCGGCAATAGTTCTGAAATCAAATGGTTCAAAAGGAACCCTTTGTTTGCCTCAGGCGCCTCTGGGTCCAATGCCCATGCGCCGCGGCGTTTGCCAATCGCGTTCCACGTCCAGATTGTGTTTTCGTTTAACGCGGCCATTTCGGCGACGGGCACAGTGATTTCGCCATTGGGCGAGCTGATCTTGGCCCAATCGCCATCAACCAAGCCCTGTTCCTGCATGACTTTGGTTGGCAAATACATCGGGTTCATTCCGTGAATTTGACGCAACCACGCGTTCTGACTGCCCCAGCTGTGATACATCGCCATCGGACGCTGTGTCAGCGCATGAAGGGGATAATCGTCTTCATTCTCGACAGTGGCGGTTGGATACCAAATGGGCAGTGGGCTCATCACGCGTTTCAATTGATCCCGCATGTTTTCTGGGGGCTGAAGATCCCCAATGCCGTTTGCCGCATTGTTGAATTTCTGCAATGGTTCAACGTACAGCTGGAACAGATAGGGTTGCGGGCTGTCGTACAGACCCGTTTCTACCGCCCAATCCTGATAGTCTGTGTTCCACGGTTTGAAATACCCTGCGTTTTCAGGCACGTGTTTGATCCATACACCGCCATTTTCGATATAGCGGTCAATCTGTTCTGGATTGACGGGGCCGCGCCCTGTGTCATCCTCGCTCCGCCATCCGGCTAGCGGTCCGATGCCAGGTTTGCGTTCATGGTTGATCATGTAGTCGGCGTAATCCGCGTATTTCGCGCTGCCGTCCTCATTCACGAACCCGGGCAGTCCCAAGCGTGCACCCAAATCAACCAGCACAGATTGGAACCCACGCACATCACGATCAGGTTCAATCACAGGCCAACGAATGGCATCCGCGGCGGCATCTGCCTCGCAAATTGGGCGATCCAGCAGGCTGATACAATCGTGACGTTCAAGGTATGTTGTATCGGGTAGGATCAAATCGGCATAGGCCACCATTTCCGAACTATAAGCATCGGAATAGATGATGCGCGGAATGACGTATTCGCCGTTTTCATCCTTATCAGTTAGCATATCCATGACGGAATTTGTGTTCATCGAACTGTTCCAGCTCATGTTCGCCATGTACATGAACAATGTGTCGATCTTGTAAGGATTGCCTGCATGGGCATTTGAAATCACCATATGCATCAGGCCATGCGCCGACATCGGATTTTCCCATGTAAACGCCTTATCAATCCGTTGTGGATTGCCCGCATCATCCAGCAACAGATCCTCTGGACCATGTACAAACCCAAGGTGCGGGCCGTTTAGCGGTGCATTTGGTGTCGCCTTAGCATGTGGTTTTGGGTGGATTTCCGATGGTTTCGGATAGGGCGGTTTGAAACGGAAACTTCCCGGTGTTTCAACCGCGCCCAAAATGATTTGCAATGTGTGCAGCGCGCGACATGTTTGGAACCCGTTACCGTGGGCCGAAATCCCGCGCATTGCGTGGATCGACACGGGGCGTCCGATCATTTCATCATAGGTGTTTCCGCGGAAATCCATCCATTTTTGCGGCAGGCGAATTTCCTGATCAAAGGCGACATGCGCCAATTCTGCGGCCAATGCGCGAATGCGTTTTGCCGAAATCCCACACAGGTCTGCAACCGCCTCTGGTGCGTTTTCAGAGGATAGGAAATGTTCGATCATCTTGGTGAACACACTGGTCGCCCCATTGTGTGAACCGCGCAGATCAGGTTCCGCGCCCTGATGATCAAAGGCAACAACATCCCCAGATGTGCGATCCACGATCAAGGGTTTGCCATTGTCATCGCGCAGGAAGAGACCCGTTTCAGGGTCCAACAAAACAGGCGCGTTTGTGAAACGTGCCAAATATGTCAGATCAATTTTGCCCGCCTCAATCAGACAATAGATGAGGGACAAAATAAAACGTCCGTCGGTGCCAGGCGTAATGCCAACCCATTCATCCGCCACGGCGTTATATCCTGTGCGAATGGGGTTCACACCAATGACGCGCGCACCGCGTTCTTTGATCTTGCTAATGCCCATTTTGATGGGGTTACTGTCGTGATCTTCGGCCACACCAAACAGCATGAACAGTTTTGTGTGATCCCAGTCAGGTTGGCCAAATTCCCAAAACGCACCGCCCATCGTGTAAATGCCCGCAGTGGCCATGTTCACACTGCAAAATCCGCCGTGCGCGGCAAAGTTTGGCGTGCCAAACATCTGTGCCCAATACCCGGTAAAGGATTGTGATTGGTCACGTCCTGTGAAAAACGCCAGCTTTTCGGGTGATTTTTCGCGCAGTGGACCCAACCAGTCCGTCGCAATGCCAAGCGCCTCTTCCCAAGAGATTTCCTCGAATTGACCAGAGCCCCGTTCGCCTACCCGTTTCAACGGGGCGCGTAGGCGGGAGGGTGCAGTGACCTGCATAATGCCCGCAGACCCCTTGGCGCATAATACACCCTTGTTCACGGGGTGATCGCGGTTGCCTTCGATATAGGCGACTTTACCGTCCTTAAGGTGGACGTTAATTCCGCACCGACAGGCACACATGTAACATGTGGTCTTGCGAATTTCGTCCGATACTTTTGGGGACGTATCAACGTAGGGTTGGTCTTTCACGTGCATCTCCTCGGGTTCATGTTGCCAATCTGATCAATCCGACCATGGACAGACCGACCAATAGCGACAAACATATAGGGCGATAGTAGGGTTCAAAGTTGGGTGTGAACAGGCGTTTACCTGCAAAAACACCAAGTGACGTAGGGATAGTTAGTGCCGCTGCGCGCAGCATAGCGATTTTGTCCAAAACCCCAAACAGTAATAGTGTTGCAAAGGTCGTAATTGTGCCCAAAAACAGGAACATGACCAGCGCGGCCCGCATTTGGCGCGGGTTACGGTCAGATGACAAAACATATAGGGCAACAACCATTCCGCCGACAGAGGCAAGGCCCGTTGCAATGCCTGCACCGATCCCTGCGCTAACCAATCCCGCGCGTGTGTTTAAAAAGGCCAAGCGCATGTTGGCCAATTGTGTCACAGCTAGCACCAATATCAGGCACAGGGACACAGTTTGGGACAGTTCGGCAGAAACGTTTTGCGTGAAATAGAGCCCAATCGGCACAGCAATCGCAGAGCCCAGCCAAAGGGTGACTGCCGCACCCTTATCCGCATCTTTCCAGCCGCCCCGCACCATCATGGCGCTTGCCACAAGTTCAAGCCACCAACAAATTGGGATCAGGGCAAGCGGCGACAGGATCAGTGCCGCCGATGCCATAACAATTGCAGACAATGCAAAGCCTGTGAAACCCCGAACCAATCCCGCACAGAAACAGATCACTGCCAGCAGTGTAAATTCCGTTTGGGTCAGGGTCAGCAGCTCTTGCATATCCTATGACTTATCCGCGATCTGAGAGCGCGACGTAGTCACGCGGCTCGGCACCGTTATACAGTGTCAGAGGACGGATCAGGATGTTACCCTCTAACTGTTCGATGCACTGGATGATCCAACCTGGCATACGTCCGATTGCGAAAATCGGGACATAAAGGTCCATGGGAATGCCGTGCAACTGGTAAACAACGCCGGAATAGAAATCTACATTCACGTTCAGGCCATGGCGAGCATAGGGTTTCATGGCATCAACCACACCCTGTAGGATTGCGTACCATTCTGGTGCACCCATTTCTTCGCCCAATTTGCGAACACCCTCGCGCATGTGACGTGCACGGGGGTCTTCGGCGCGATATACGCGGTGACCAAACCCTGTTACGGCCTCGCGATTTGCACGCTTGGCTTTAACATAGGCGGCGGCATTTTCTGGGGTGCCGATTTCATGCACCATTTTCATCACGTCCTCGGCCGCACCACCATGCGCGGGACCCGCTAGTGTCGACAGGGCCGTTACGATGGCGCCATGCAAATTCGCCTCGGTTCCGATTGTAACACGTGCGGCAAAGCTGGAGGCGTTTGATCCGTGCTCTGCGTGTAGGATAAAGTCCACATCGGCAAGACGCGCGGCATCCTCTGATGGTTTTTCACCCTTTAGCATCCAGAGCCAGTTGGCCGCATGAGATAGCGTTTTGTCCGCGGCAACGGGTTCTAATCCATTTCGAATGCGATCATGTGCTGCGATGATCATGGGGACTTGGGATGTCAGTTTGATGCCGTTTTCGATGAACGCTTCAACGGAAACATCTTGGCTTGTTGGGGTTAGGGCGGCCAGTGCGGATGTTGCCGTGCGCAAAACGTCCATCGGATGGCCGTCTTTCGTTGCGCGAATGACATCGTAAACGGATGCGGGCAATTCACGTGCGTCTTTCAGTTTCGCATCAAAATCTGCCAACTCTATTTGCGTGGGAAGGTCGCCATAGATCAGCAGATAAGAGACTTCTTCAAATGTGGATTGCGTGGCAAGTGCGTCGATGGAATATCCACGATAGCTTAGGGTGCCTGCCGACCCGTCGATATGGCTCACGGCGGAGCGTTCGAAATAAATGCCCTTTAGGCCACGGTTGATCTTGACGTTTTCGCTCATTGCTGGCTCCTTTCACAAAACGGAGGCGATATGACGGTACTTGAAACTTCACGCGCATCTGCGCGCAAAAGACCGCTAAGAGTGGTTTTCCCAGAACTTGGGGATGATGAACGCGTGGCAGAGGCCGCGCGCATTTTAGAAACAGATGGTTTGGCGCATCCGATGGGATTGTCAGATCCAACGCCTGAGCAAATGGCGGCATTGGTTGAAGGGCGCGGCATGAAAGAAGCCATCGCCAAGCGCATGTTGAATAAACCGCTATATCGCGCCGCTGCAATGGTTGCCGCAGGCGAGGCCGATGTCATGGTTGCAGGGGCAGACAGCCCCACGCGCCGCGTAATCGAGGCCGCGTCAATCGCGATTGGGTTGGACGAAGGCGTACACATGCCATCGTCATTTTTCCTGATGTGTTTTCCTGATGGACGCGAATTGATATTCGCCGACTGCGCGGTCAATGTTTCGCCCAATAGCGATGAATTGCTTAGCATCGCCATGGCCTCTGAAAATACTGCTGCACGTTTGTTGGGTGCGGCCAACGTTGCGATGTTGTCATTTTCAACGGGCGCATCGGGCACAGGCGAAAGCGTTGATTTGGTGCGCGAGGCGGCAGAGGCAGGCGGATACATCGGCCCAACCCAGGCAGATGCCGCGTTGAATGCAACAATCGCTGAGAAAAAGGGGTTGGGACAAGGGGATGCAAATGTGCTGATTTTTCCTGATCTGAACTCTGGCAACATTGCATACAAGCTCTGCCAAGAATTGGCAGGCGCCCAAGCGATTGGACCATTTTTACAAGGTTTCAAAAAACCTGTCTGTGATCTCAGCCGCGGGGCAACTGTTGATGATATTGTTGCTGGTGCGATCATTACATCCGCCATGTTTGCCGATTGAAGGTCTGGCCAATTCTCGGCTGCGTCGTTCGTAGCATTTTGAAAACCGCGCCCCATTCGGGCGCGGTTTATTTTCATTCAGGGTTTGATTAAACCGATGTTTGTTTGCGCATGTCTGCCGCATCGATTCCAGCGACAGCCACTGGTTTCTTCATCGCGTCACGGCGGAATGGTTCCCCCAATTCTTGGTTGATCATCGCTTCGATCAATGTGGTGATACCGTTTTCCATTTGGTCTTTGACCGCCTGATGCAGTGCCTCGGTCAATTCATCCATTGTGCGTGCAACAACACCCTTTAGACCACAGGCCTGTGCGATACCGGCATAGGACACTTGTGTATCCAATTCTGTGCCAACAAAATTGTCGTCAAACCATAGGGTTGAGTTCCGCTTTTCAGCGCCCCATTGGTAGTTACGGAACACGATTTGCGTCACAGCAGGCCATTCGCCACGACCGATCGCAGTCAATTCGTTCACCGCGATACCAAAGGCACCGTCACCTGCAAAACCAACAACTGGCACATTTGGCTGACCAATTTTTGCGCCAACAATCGCAGGTAGGCCGTAGCCACATGGGCCAAATAGGCCAGGTGCCAAATATTTGCGACCCTCTTCAAATGCAGGATACGCATTGCCGATTGCACAGTTGTTGCCGATGTCGGACGAAATGATCGCCTCTGTCGGAAGAGCAGATTGGATCGCGCGCCATGCCATGCGTGGGCTCATCCAGTCTGGTTTGTCTGCGCGCGCACGCTGGTTCCATGTTGTGCCAGGATCGTCGTCTTCATGATCCATAGAGCTAAGCTGCTGCGCCCAACGTGATTTTTTCTCGGCAATCTTTGCCTTACGCTCGGCGCGACCATCATCACCTGCTGACTCTGATAGGCGGTCCAAAATACCATTTGCCGCTTTTGCCGCATCCGCGATGATACCAACTGTCACTTTTTTCGTAAGGCCAATGCGATCAGGGTTGATATCAACCTGGATGATTTTTGCATCCGCTGGCCAATATTCCATGCCATAGCCTGGCAAGGTTGAGAATGGGTTCAAACGTGTACCCAGACACAGAACAACATCTGCTTCGCTGATCAATTCCATGCCCGCTTTTGATCCGTTATAGCCCAATGGGCCTGCGAATAATGGGTGTGATCCTGGGAATGCGTCATTGTGTTGGTATCCAACACAAACAGGCGCGTCCAAGCGTTCGGCCAATGCGCGTGACGCATCAATGCCGCCTTGTGACAGAACAACACCTGCGCCATTTAAGATCACTGGGTTCTTCGCATTTGACAACAGTTCCGCTGCCTGTGCAATCGCCTGTTCACCACCAGATGGGCGTTCAAATTCGACGATTGCAGGAAGTTCAACATCAATCACTTGTGTCCACATATCGCGTGGGATGTTCAACTGTGCAGGTGCAGACGCGCGTTTTGCGTTCATGATTACACGGTTCAACACTTCACAAACGCGAGAAGGATCACGCACCTCTTCCTGATAAGCGACCATGTCTTCGAACAATTTCATTTGTTCAACTTCTTGGAAACCACCCTGACCGATTGTTTTGTTCGCCGCCTGTGGTGTCACCAACAACAACGGTGTGTGGTTCCAATAGGCCGTTTTTACGGCTGTCACGAAGTTTGTGATACCCGGACCGTTTTGCGCAATCATCATGGACATTTCGCCAGTTGCACGTGTGTATCCATCCGCCATCATGCCTGCGGATCCTTCGTGCGCACAATCCCAGAATTGAATGCCCGCTTGTGGGAATAAATCCGAAATTGGCATCATGGCTGAACCAATGATACCGAATGCATGTTCAATACCGTGCATTTGCAGAACTTTTACAAATGCTTCTTCTGTTGTCATTTTCATGAATGCGACTCCTGATGGGCGCGTGAAATACGCGGTTTTCCTTGGCTGTGTTTTAGTGTGAAACAGGTCTAAATCAGTAGGGCCAGTTTGGATTATGACACGAGTCCAGTTCGCGCAATTTCATCTGCGATCAAACTGATGCCTGTTTCAATGTGTTCTTGGCCGATTGACGAATAGGCCAAGCGATAATGAGTGGCACTTGGTGCCAGGCTGGGAAAGAATGCGGTTCCTGGTTCAATCAGGACGCTACGATTTTGAAGGCGTTGTGCCAAATCCACTGTATCGACGTGATCTGGTGCCTTCATCCACACCGATGAACCACCAGAGGGCGCAGGTCCATCAATGGTTAGGTTGTATTTTTCAATCGCGTTGATCAGCGTTTCACGACGTGCACGATAGGTGTGGGCGGTGCGTTTAATTTGACTGTCATAATAGCCCAAACTTAGGAAATAAGCTGCGGTGCGCTGAATATGACCTGGAGGATGGCGCAGGACGCTTGCGCGTAGGGCGCGCGCCTCGCGAATAAAGGGGGCAGAGCCAACCAAATATCCCAAGCGCAAGCCTGGAAACAGCGATTTCGAAAAACTGCCTACATAAATAACACGACCATCTGCATCGAGCGATTTCAAGGCAGGCGAGGGGGTGGTGGTGTTGGCGATTTCAAATTCATAATCATCCTCGACGATCAAGGCATCCAAATTTGCCGCGCGATCAAGCAAAGCTTTACGGCGATCAAGCGGCATGGTGTGATTGGTTGGGCATTGGTGACTGGGGGTTGTGAAGATCACCGATGCATTGTCAGGAACCTCATCGGGTACCATTCCCCTTGCGTCCACATCTACGGGATGAATATGGCACCGTGATTGGTTTAGAATTTCAAGCAGCGCTGGATAGCATGGGTTTTCGATGACCGCTGTTCTGCGCTGTGTCAACAAAACCTGGGACGCGAGCCACAGCGCATTTTGTGCGCCAAGGGTCACCAAAATCTGATCCTCTTGGGCAAAGATACCCCGCCGCGGCAGTGTGTGACGGGCGATGAATTCAAGCAACATTGGATCATCGCGGTCAAAGTGATCGCTGGTTAGGGCGTTAAAGTCTTTGGCACCCAATGCACGAATGGCGCATAATCGCCAGTTCGCGTGGTCGAACAGGGTTGGATCAGATTGGCCATAGATGAAACGGTATTTGTACCGCGCCCAATCCTGGGGTTTGTTGATTGGATCGCCTTCTGCAAACCGTTGTCCGATTGCCCGCCCCCAATCTACACGATCAGGAATTTGCGTTTTTGCTTCAAATGGGGGGGTTTCGGGGGCGGTGTCAGACACATAATATCCTGACCTATCCTTTGACATCAGATAATCGCTGGCCAATAGTTCTGTATATGCCAGTGTCACTGTTATGCGGCTAATGCCCAAGTGAGCAGCAAGTTTACGTGTTGATGGGAGCTTTTCACCTTTGCGGAATTGGCCAGACAGAATGCCCTGCGCAATGGTTTGTTGCAACCGTGCTTGCAGAGTGCCACTTTGCTGTGGATGAAGGATAAAACTTTCGACAGGTATCGCCATACCTTATCATACTGGATCTATCGTCGATGGTAAACTGGCATTATATTCCTTTGCTGAGATCATCAAATTGAGATTGTATACAATATTGTTAATTGTGTACTTCTTCTACTTCACGGCAAGAAATGTAATATTTTCAATAGGTTTGGCTTGCTTTGCACGGCTAAATTGTGACTGTTGCACATTCCTTTAAAATATACTTAAGTGTCAAAATTATAGACTTTCGTCTTGTTTGTCGTGATACATTATGTACAGGCTTTGTCGGCATATGTATCAGCCGCAAGAGTCGAGTGCACGCTATGCGTGTGTTCAGTAGGAATGTATCGCGAAGAAAGGCAATGATTTTCGTTGACTAGCAGCGACCAAGAAATATCCGTCCATCAAATTTTTGGGCGCAACTTGCGCGAATTGTGCAAGAAAACCGGGACGATCGCAGAGGTTGCAGATCATCTGGGCGTTAATCGTGTGCAGATGAATCGCATATTGAATGGCGAAAGTTTCCCAAAACCAGGTTTGATGAAGCGTATTTGCGATCACTTTTCTGTGAACGCGCGCATTCTTTTAGAGCCGTTGTCCGAGCTTGAGGCCGAAAAACGGCATCAAAGCCCAGGTGATGTGCGTGGTATGTCGGGGCCATTTGATTATGCATTTTTTGGTCGCGATTACTCGGTTAATGAGGAAAACATAAATCGTGAAATCGTACCTGATGGCCTGCATCTGATTATCCGCCCATCCTTAATGTGGCGTGATGGTTATTGGATTGGGATGGTGCGATTTTTCAACAAAGACGGTGCACAGGTTATGCGTGGATTTGACCCGATTGCACGGGGCATGAAACGATCTGACCTGACGCCTATGAAGGTGCGCGAATATCGTGGTTTTTTGTAAAATTCTTCGGAGTCGTTTTCGTTCCTGTATGCCACACGTATTCCAAACATTGTGATTGGCATCGATCATTTCGGCACCCGAACATGGCCGACGCATGGGTTTTTATCTGGGCGGTGTTTGGTTATGAGTTCGGCAAACCCAATCGGTAAAACCGTGGTACCAAGTATCCTGCAACCGTTGGAGCAGGATACAAAGACTATTTTAGAGGCTGCGCGGCTGTGTGGTTTTCGGAGTCTCTCCGAAGTGCCGCGCAAGTATCATGAGCATCTTAGTTCGGCTGGAATTTGATCAGCCGAACACTTTGGTCAGTGAACGATCAACGGCTTCGGTGATTTCGTCGATGTCATCGGGGGTCGCGATCAATGCAGGGCTGAAACACAGCGTATTGTTATATCCTGGGATGGAACGGTTGGTTGCGCCGATCAACACGCCATGTGCGGCACAATCTGCAACAACGGCTTGGACCAGCTTTTCTTCTGCCGGGTCTTTTGTTGCGCGATCCGCAACCAATTCGGCACCACAGAATAGGCCTTTACCGCGCACTTGACCAATGACAGCATGTTTTTCCGACAGGGCGTTCAAATTGTCGATCATGCGCTCACCCATCTTAAGGGTATTATCCAACAGGCCTTCTTCTTCAATGATGGCCATGTTTTCAATTGCCGCCGCGGGACCCGCTGTACATCCGCCAAATGTCGAGATGTCGCGGAAATAGTTCATTGGATCGCTTGCGTCGTCCTTAAACAATTCAAACACATCCTCTGATGTGACCAAACATGCAATCGCGGCATAGCCTGATGCAACACCTTTGGCCATGGTCACCATGTCAGGTTTGATGCCATAGTTTTGGTATCCAAACCATGTACCTGTCCGACCAACGCCACACACGACTTCATCAATGTGCAATAGGATATCGTATTTTTTGCAGATTTCTTGCACGCGCTCCCAATACCCCTCTGGTGGGGTGATGACGCCGCCACCTGCAGTTACTGGTTCAAGGCATAAACCGCCAACTGTATCTGGACCCTCGGCAAGAATGACTTCTTCAATGGCGTCCGCTGCGCGGCGACCATACTCTTCACCGCTTAGATCCCACTGCGCACGATATTCCAAGCAATGTGGTACGCGAACGAACCCAGGTGTAAACGGGCCGTATTGCGCGTTACGCTCGTCCTGTCCGCCTGCAGATAAGGTTGCGATTGTTGTTCCGTGGTAATCACGTTCGCGATACAGAATTTTGTGCTTTTTGCCGCCATAGCGTTTGTGGGCGATTTGGCGGATCAATTTAAACGCTTTTTCGTTCGCTTCTGAACCAGAGTTACAGTAATAAACACGGCTCATCCCAGGCATCTTATCAATCAATTTTTCGGCAAAGATCGCCCCTGGAACAGACCCTGCAGCACCAGCGAAATAGTTCATCTTGATCAACTGATCACGGACCGCATTTGCGATCCGCTCGCGCCCGTAGCCAACATTCACAGTCCATACGCCACCTGAAACAGCGTCAATGTGCTCTTTCCCTTTCTGGTCCCAAACGCGCATGCCATTGCCCTCTACAATGATGCGAGGTTCACCGGTTTCTAGTGGCTTGTGCTGCAACAGGTGGTGCCACACGTATGCGCGGTCCGCCTCAATCACATGGGATAGGTCATTTTCACGTAACAAAGTATTCATTGTATCAGCCTCCAGAATCCGCGCAGGGCGCGACAATATGATTTGATAGTTTTGATTTCAAAGCGCTGGAAATTATAGGGCCAGAATTTTTACACCTATAGGTCCAATTCAAACGATTGATTGCCTCAATTGGGGTGTGTGTGGAATGGTTCCGCCACAGGCCTAGCGTGGGTTGGTTTTCGTGCGGCGGCAGCTTCGCGTCAAAAATCTTAAAAAAGGGATTGATCTTATGCACGCAATCGGGTCGGATCATACCGTAAACATACGTCGATGTAATGTATGTTATGGCTTCATCACGGTGCGCGATGCGCGTCGAAAACAGGGAGATTGATGATGAAATTCACGAAATCACTACTTAAAACAAGCGCAGCAGTTGCCTTGGTTGCAAGTGCACAAGCCGCAATGGCGGGTGGCCACGGTGAAATCACTGTAGGTTACTTCTTGGAATGGCCAATGCCATTTGAATACGCCAAGCAAATGGGCACATACGACGAAGAAATGGGTGTCAAAGTAAACTGGGTAAGCTTTGACACTGGTACTGCGATGAGTGCGGCGATGGCCTCAGGCGACGTACAAATTTCTGTCAGCCAGGGTGTTCCACCTTTCGTTGTTGCTGCATCAGCGGGCCAGGACCTTCAAATCCTAGACGTCGCAGTTTCATACTCAGACAACGACAACTGTGTTGTTTCATCTGGCCTTGAAATCGACAAAGACAGCGCAGGCGAATTGGCCGGTAAAAAAGTTGCAGTTCCACTAGGTACAGCAGCACACTATGGCTTCCTAAAGCAGATGAGCCACTTTGGTGTTGATGTTGGTAGCCTAGAGGTTGTGGACATGGCGCCTGCAGAAGGCGCAGCGGCACTGGCACAGGGTTCAGTTGACATGTCATGCGGTTGGGGTGGTGCGCTTCGTCGTATGAAAGAGCACGGTAACGTTTTGTTGACAGGCGCAGAGAAAGAAGAGTTGGGCATCTTGGTTTTTGACGTCACTTCAGCACCAGCAAACTTTGTTGCGGAAAACAGCGATCTTGTTTCAGCCTTCTTGAAAGTCACAGCAGACGCAAACGCAATGTGGAATAAAGGCGGCGACAGCGCAGCAGCAATGGTTCCAGCAATTGCCAAAGATTCAGGTATGTCTGAAGAAGACACAGTGGCGACAATGTCAACGTTTGTGTTCCCATCAGTTGAAGACCAGTTATCAGCAAAATGGCTTGGTGGCGGTGCGCAAGAATTCATGAAAGGCGTTGCAGACGTGTTCGTGAATGCGGGTAGCATCGATTCAGCACTAAACAGCTATGCTGGCAACGTGAACACAGGTCCATTGGCTGCTGCAGGCAACTAATCTGACCATATACTTAGGCCGCGGGGTATGTCCCGCGGCCTTTTCTATACCTACCTTATAAAATTTGAGCGTCCCTTATGACCACTGATCATGGATTGAATATTAACAATCTTTCGATGCGCTTTGATTTGCCAAATGGCGGATCAGTGCAGGCGTTAAAGAACGTAAACCTACATCTAAAAAGCGGTGAACTGATGTCGGTTCTGGGTCCGTCTGGATGTGGAAAAACCACGCTTTTGAACATTATCGCGGGCTTCTTGGCGCCAACGGAGGGTGAAATTCAATTGAATGGATCAACCGTCACAGGCCCAAGCGCAGAACGCGGCATGGTATTCCAACAGGGCGCGTTGTTCGAATGGATGAGCGTGCGTGAAAACGTGGGTTTCGGTCCCAAGATGAAGGGCACGCCCAAAGGTGAAATTCATGAAACGGTGGACCACCTTTTGGACACAGTGGGTCTGGGCGATTTCAAAGAAAAAGCCGTCTATGAATTGTCAGGTGGTATGCAGCAGCGTGTGGCTTTGGCCCGCTGTTTGGCAAATGACCCTGATGTGATCCTAATGGACGAACCGCTTGGCGCACTTGATGCTCTGACACGTGAAAAGATGCAGTCGCTGGTTTTAAAACTTTGGAAAGAAACGGGCAAAACGATTATCCTGATCACCCACTCGGTGGAAGAGGCATTGTTGCTGGGCGAGCGTTTGTTAGTCATGGCACCCCGACCAGGACGTATTCATCGCGAATACCGTTTGCCCTTTGCTGATTTGGGTGTTGACCAAGATTTGCGCGAAGTCAAAAAACACCTCGACTATGCCGAAAAGCGGGAAGAGATCCTATCCATGATTTGGGATATGGAAGAAGAGATTATGGGCCGGATGGAGGCGCAGTCATGAGTATTTTCACGCAGCTCGTAAGTGAGCTTTTGGGTATCCTTGCAACATTCGTGATGGTGCTGCCCTACCTGATTGGCTACGTCCTATTGATCATGCTGACGTTGGGTATTTGGCGGATTGTGCGGCGATTTATGACGCCAAAACAGGATTTTGGGGCGCTAAAAACGGTAACATTTGGAGATGAAAGCGCGGTCACATCAAATTCCGCGGCCTCGGTCATTTCAATTGTTTTGATCTTTGTCCTATGGGGATCATTTACGGGGTCCCGTTGGCTGCCCAGCGTATTGCATATGCCAGGCGCATTTAAGGGTGAGGCAGGATTTTCCTACACGATTGAGCTTCCTGATGGATCAACACAAGATGCGACAGTAGATGTCGTCGTGTTTGGCGCTGGGGAAAACCCGCCAAAGCTTTTGGTCGACGAAGGTGCGCAGTCTGCAAAGAATGACGGTGTTGCGATCCAAGCATATCGGAACAAGCTTTTGAAATGGGATGCTAATGATGAATTCAGCCGCAAAGATGGGGCGAAAATTATTGCCGTTGATGGACAAGCAATCGCACCGGGTGGTGAGGTTTTTGTTCCAAACCTGCGCGTTGCCGTCACCCCCAAGGGGACACTGAACATCGAACCCGATAAAGGTGTGCAGATGGAGCCAATTTGGCTGCCCGCGCCAGAAGCAGTAAAGGACCGTTTGGTTGAAATCGCAACAGCGGGTTTCAAAAATTTCATGCTGGTCGAACACTTGGGGTATTCATTGTTCCGCGTTGTTGTTGGTTTCTTTTTTGGCGCGCTTGTCGGTATCCCACTGGGATATGCGATGGGTCTGTCCGATTGGTTCCGCGGTTGGTTTGACCCTATTGTTGAATTTATGCGCCCTGTTCCACCGCTTGCGTTGATCCCGCTGGTGATCATTTGGGCTGGCATCGGCGAGGTTGGCAAAATTATCCTTCTGTTCTTAGCGGCACTTTGGATTATGGCAATCGCTGCGCGTGCGGGTGTGTCGGGCGTGCGTATATCAAAGGTGCATGCGGCCTATTCATTGGGCGCAAGTAAATGGCAAATCATGCGCTATGTGATCGTACCCAACAGCTTGCCCGAAATCTTTACCGGCGCGCGTGTCGCGATGGGGGTTTGTTGGGGAACTGTTGTTGCTGCCGAATTGGTGGCCGCCGAAAAAGGGGCAGGCATGATGATTATGGTTGCATCAAAATTCCAGCAAACTGATGTTGTGATCCTAGGTATCATTTTGATTGGTGCGATCGGATTTGCGATCGACATGTTGATGCGCTGGGCCGAAAAGGTCATGGTCCCGTGGAAAGGCCGCGGGTAGGCATTATTAAATTGTGTGCGCCCTGACGGGCGCACGCAGGATTCAAAAAACGCATGCTCAAACATGAAATGTTTTGCGCGTGCGTTTTGATTTTTAGCTTGTGAATTTGTTGTCCCGTGGGAAGCCGCGTGGCGCCATGCGCCCCGCGCTTGCCCGTTTTGCGATCCATTCGGCCAGATCGTTTTCGGTGCGTGTACGTCCCGCAGGGTCCAGCCAACTTAGGCCTTCTTCTAGGTTAAAGGTGGTCGCATCGGACAATCCGCCGTCCTTATATTTTTGTAGGCGAACACCTTTGCCCCGCCCCATTTCAGGTAATTCTTCGATAGAGAAGATCAAAACCTTGCGGTTCTCACCGACAACGGCAATGTGATCACCTTTCACAACGCGACACACGGAGGCGACACTATCACCTTTCACATTCAGCACTTGTTTGCCTGTCCGCGTTTGGGCTATCACATCATCCTGAGGAACAATAAATCCATCACCCGCGCTTGATGCGACCAATAATTTTGTTCCTGCTGTATAGGTAAACATCGTCACAATTGCGGCCTCGTTCGGGAGGTCAACCATCAAGCGCAGCGGTTCACCCATGCCCCGTCCACCGGGCAGATTTGCGCAAGAGACGGTGTAAAACCGCCCGTTGCTGCCCAAGACCAAGAGGCGGTCGGTGGTTTCCGCATGGAAAATGAACGCAGGGCCATCGCCGTCTTTGTACTTCAATTCGCGGTTCAGGTCGATGTGACCCGTCATGGCGCGGATCCATCCCATTTTCGAACATACAATCGTAATGGGTTCACGTTCGATCATCGCCTCGATTGGGACATCTTCTGCTTCTGCGGCTTCGGCAAATTGGCTGCAACGTGCGCCACCAGCGTAATCTTTGCCGAATTGCTTTTTGGTGTCTTTCAACTGCTCTGCAACACGTGCCCATTGCAAGCTATCGCTTGCCAATAAATCGCTGAGGCCTGCGCGTTCTTCCATTAATGCATCGCGTTCGCGCACCAATTCCATTTCTTCCAAACGCCGCAAAGAGCGCAACCGCATGTTCAAAATGGCTTCGGCTTGGACTTCGGTCAGTTCCCCTTCGCGCCCTGTATCTGGCCCAGCATAGTCCATCTCTGATGTGGCGCGCACATGATCGACTTGCCAACTTTCGGCCATCAGCGCCAGTTTCGGGTCCTCGTCATAGCGGATAATGTCAATGACGCGATCCAAATTAAGGAAGGCGATGATCAGGCCTTCTAAAACCTCAAGGCGGTGATCAATTTTTTCAACGCGGAATGTGGTGCGGCGCACCAAAACGTCACGACGGTGATCAAGGAAAGCACGCAGAACTTCTTTCAGGCTGCACACCTTGGGCGTGACACCGTCGATCAATACGTTCATGTTCAGTGAAAAACGCACCTCAAGATCAGAGTTTTTGAACATTGTGTTCATCAAGACATCTGGATCCACGTTTTTCGATTTCGGTTCCAATATCATGCGAATGTCGTCGGCACTTTCATCACGAACATCGGCAAGGATCGGGATCTTTTTGGAATTGATCAGTTCCGCAATCTTTTCGATCAGCTTTGATTTTTGGACCTGATACGGGATTTCGGTAATGACGATTTGCCATTGTCCACGGCCTAAATCCTCGACCTCCCATCTTGCGCGTAACCTGAAGGATCCACGCCCAGTGGCATAGGCGTTGCGAATATTTTCGGGGCTTTCGACAATTATACCACCCGTTGGGAAATCAGGGCCCGGCACGTAATTCAACAATGTGTCGTCGCGGGCATCGGGTGTTTTGATCAGATGCAGACAGGCATCGCACAGTTCCGCGATGTTATGGGGCGGAATGTTTGTCGCCATACCCACCGCAATGCCACTGGCACCATTGGCCAATAGGTTTGGAAAACTGGCAGGTAGGACAACGGGTTCCTGCAATGTGCCGTCATAGTTGTCACGAAAATCGACCGCATTTTCGTTTAGGCCGTCCAACAATGCCTCGGCCAAGGCGGTCATGCGGGCCTCGGTGTATCGGCTGGCTGCGGGGTTGTCGCCGTCGATGTTGCCAAAGTTTCCTTGGCCGTCAACCAATGGATAGCGGACGTTGAAATCCTGCGCTAAGCGCGCCATCGCGTCGTAGATCGCGGCGTCCCCATGCGGATGATAGTTGCCCATGACATCGCCACTGATTTTTGCGGATTTCCGAAACCCACCTACTGAGGCCAAGCGCAATTCGCGCATTGCATAAAGAATGCGCCGATGCACGGGCTTTAATCCATCACGAGCATCCGGCAAGGCGCGGTGCATAATTGTGGATAGGGCATAGGTCAGATACCGCTCGCCGATCGCGCGGCGCAAGGGTTCAGCAAGGATCAGTCCAGTGTCGGTGGGGTCGTTGGTATCACTCATGTCGAATTGATACTCTGCAACTAGAATGGGGTAAAGCATCCATCCGGGAAAAAACACCGAATTTTCCGATAATACTTTAGGGTATAATAAACATTAAAAAGAATCACGCGTTTGCTTTTCGTAAAGGGTTAAGGGTAAGATGTGGAAGTATTTTTTTGTGCTTTGTCATGTTGGGCTGGGCGTTTCTTGAACTAAGTGGCGGTGTGGATTTTGAATCCGCACTGGCAACGTCGGTTTCTGAAGTGGTTGCACCATCGGAGGATGCTGAACCAATCGATCGATCCTTTGATCGAGAAGAGGTTGCGCGCGCCGCAACAAACGCCCTACGCAGTATTGAATTTGACGATCACACAGAGTCGGCAGCACCCGTCAATGTTGTGACAGACGCGGCGTTGTGGAAAGTCAGCGCAGACACAGAAACAAGTGCGATTATCGAAAATATTTTGGATGATGTGATGCCCGTTGTTACCGCAGCGCTACCAAGCGATGAAAACCTTTACGCTGTATCGGTCAATCGGGCGAATATGCGCAACGGGCCAAGCACGCGCAACGGTGTCATTGCCAAGTTGGAACGCGGGACCGCGGTTCAGCTGTTGCCCAGTTCATCTGGATCATGGGTAAAATTACGCGTCGTGGCAACAAATCGGCTTGGTTGGAATCCAAACAACTGTTGAAAAAAGCTGACTAGTAAAACCATCAAAAATCCCCCATGTTAACGCGAAAAATTGGGGATGACAGGATGACAAAAACGGTTTTGATGACAGGGTGTTCCTCGGGGATTGGATATGATGCGGCGCATGGTATGGCCGCACGCGGCTGGCGTGTCTTTGCGACATGCCGAAAGCAAGAAGATTGTGCGCGCCTGCGGGATGAAGGGCTAGAAAGCTTCCCACTTGATTATGAGGATGAGGAAAGCCTTCGCGGCGCTGTGGCCGAAACTTTGCGGCGTACGGGCGGCACGCTTGATGCGCTTTATAACAACGGGGCCTATGCCATTCCTGGCGCTGTTGAGGATTTGCCGCGTGACGCATTGCGCGCAATTTATGAGGCGAATTTGTTTGGTTATCACGATTTAACGCGCATGATCATCCCCGTGATGCGGGCACAGGGCCATGGGAGGCTTGTGAATTGTTCGTCTGTATTGGGGTTCACACCCATGAAGTGGCGCGGGGCCTATGTTTCCACAAAATTCGCGTTAGAAGGTCTGACCCAAACGCTACGCTTAGAAATGCAGGACACGCCCATTCACGTGAGTTTGATCCAACCTGGGCCGATCACCTCGGACATTCGACAAAATTCCATTCCCCATTTTGAAAAATGGATTGATTGGCGTGGGTCGGCACGTGCAGATCAATATGAAAATACATTAATAAAGCGACTTTACGAAAGCCGTGGCCCAGATCGTTTTGAGCTTCCTGCGGATGCAGTGACGATCAAATTGGCACATGCGCTAGAGGCGAAAACGCCACGTTACAATTATTATGTCACACGCCCAACATATATGATGGTGGCATTAAAACGCGTGTTACCCGCGCGCCTGTTTGAATGGGTGGTGGCGAAGGGGTAGGGCCAATTCGAATTTTTTTCGGGATTGGCATTCGCTTTTGTGCGGAAGACCGCTAGATACAGGCACAAAGACGAAGGAGTAATGACATGGCTGGCGATCCGCTGTTCATATTGGTGGTACTGTCGATGGCTGCGGTGGCGGTTATCTTGATTATTGGCATCGGTGGCTTTGGCCGTGGTGGTGAGTTTAACCGCAAATATGCAAATAAGTTGATGCAACTTCGCATTGCTGCACAGTTTGTTGCTGTGTTGATTATTCTTGCGTTTGTTTACTTTACCTCTGGGGGCTGAATCGTGGTTGTTCTGAATAAAATTTACACCAAAACGGGAGATGCGGGGGAAACCGCGCTGGGGAACGGATCACGTGTTGCAAAACATTCCTTGCGTGTGACAGCTTATGGAACCACGGACGAATTAAACGCTGCCGTGGGTATGGCGCGGTTGGACGCAGAGGGTGAGTTGGACAAACTTTTGTCGCTGATCCAGAATGATCTTTTTGATTTAGGTGCTGATTTATGCCGTCCAGAAATGGAAAACGATAAGGACGCAGAATATCCACCTCTGCGGATTATCGATGCGCAGGTGGATCGACTTGAAGCGGAAATTGACGTCATGAACGATAAGTTGGAATCCTTACGCAGTTTTATTCTGCCGGGCGGATCGGCATTGGCGGCCAAACTACACGTTTGCCGCACAGTTGCACGGCGCGCGGAACGTTTGTGCGTTGAGTTGGCCACGATGGAAGAGATCAATCCTGCCGCTGTGAAATACCTAAACCGTCTGTCAGACTGGTTTTTTGTTGCAGGTCGGATTGCCAATAATAACGGCGCGGATGACGTACTTTGGGTGCCTGGCGCGAACCGTTAGCGCAATAATATTGCGGAACGCGACGTTCTTTTGCAAAGGCGTGACGATTTTGCCCTATTACACCGCTGAACAAACCTATATCTAGGGCGGCAAAGCGAGTAATGACTCGGGAATTTTGTCGTTAAGGAGACCTATGATCATGAAGGTACTTGTGCCTGTCAAGCGCGTGATCGACTACAACGTGAAGGTTCGTGTAAAAGCGGATGGTTCAGGTGTCGATCTGGCGAACGTAAAAATGTCAATGAACCCATTTGACGAAATCGCAGTGGAAGAAGCCATTCGCCTGAAAGAAAAAGGTTTGGCAGAAGAGGTTGTGGTTGTTTCAATCGGTGTTGAAAAATCACAAGAAACCCTGCGCACCGCATTGGCGATGGGTGCAGACCGCGCGATCTTGGTCACAGCGACAGAGGATGTTCACAATGACATCGAGCCATTGGCAGTTGCGAAAATCCTAAAAGCGATCGTCGATGAAGAGCAGCCAGGTGTTGTTCTGTGCGGTAAGCAGGCGATTGACAATGACATGAACGCGACAGGTCAGATGTTGTCAGCCCTTCTTGGTTGGTCACAAGCGACGTTCGCATCAGAAGTTAGTGTCGAAGGTGACAGCGCAACAGTGACACGTGAAGTAGACGGTGGTCTGCAAACAATCAAAGTGAAGATGCCAGCGGTTATCACCGTTGACCTACGTTTGAATGAACCACGTTATGCATCACTTCCAAACATCATGAAGGCCAAGAAAAAGCCGCTGGACACAAAAACAGCAGCGGACCTTGGTGTTGATGTGACACCACGTTTGAAGATCGTTTCAACAGGTGAACCACAAGCGCGCGCGGCGGGTATTAAGGTTGGTTCTGTTGATGAATTGGTATCGAAACTTAAAGAAGCAGGAGCAGTCTAATGGCAGTTCTACTACTTGCAGAAGTGAATGACGCAGAGTTGGCACTGGATGCCACAGCGAAAGCAGTCAGTGCCGCAAAATCATTGGGTGACGTAACAGTTCTGTGCGCATCTGCTGGATGTGGCGGCGCGGCAGAGGCGGCGGCGAAATTGGATGGCGTTGCAAAAGTTCTATGTGCAGATGACGCGGCCTATGGGAACGGCTTGGCCGAACCTGTTGCGGGTTTGATCGTTTCGTTGGCAGGGGATTACGAACATATCGTAGCACCCGCAACAAACTCTGCCAAAAACATCCTTCCACGCGTCGCAGCGATGTTGGACGTTATGGTGATCACCGACGTAACCGCGGTTGTAAATGGCAATACGTTTGAACGCCCGATTTATGCAGGCAACGCAATTCAAACGGTTGAATCCGCAGATGCCAAGAAAGTGATTTCTTTCCGCACAGCGAACTTTGACGCAGCAGGCGAAGGTGGTTCAGCAACTGTAGAAGGTATCGCGGCGGCGAGTAACCCTGAATTGTCAGAATGGGTCGAAGACAAAGTCGCAAGCAGCGATCGCCCAGAATTGACATCAGCAGGTGTTGTTGTTTCAGGCGGTCGTGGTGTTGGTTCAGAAGAAAGCTTTGCAATCATCGAAGGTCTGGCTGACAAGCTTGGCGCGGCTGTTGGCGCATCACGCGCGGCGGTTGACAGTGGTTATGCACCAAACGATTGGCAAGTTGGTCAAACAGGTAAAGTTGTTGCCCCTGACCTATATGTTGCGGTTGGTATTTCAGGTGCAATTCAGCACTTGGCAGGGATGAAAGATTCAAAAATCATCGTTGCGATCAACAAAGACGAAGAAGCCCCAATTTTCCAAGTCGCCGACTATGGTTTGGTTGCGGATTTGTTCGATGCTGTGCCAGAGCTAACGGACAAGCTTAGCTAAGCTGCAGCGATATTGATTCCTTATTAAACCCGTCCTTGAAAAAGGGCGGGTTTAATGTTTCTTCATGCGTTCTCTGAAGGCTTGCTGATATTGATTTAGGTTTTCTGCCGCACGTTTTTCGCGTTCAACTTTTCACGCAGACTTTCGCGAATGCCAAGCAAGCGGATTACAACATAAAACCCCACAGGGACCGTCAGGATCAACATACCCATGGAAAGCATTCTGATATAGGCATCAGAATTCGCCATGATTTGGTAGCGCGTTGGAACGACGTTTCCAAAAATTCTTCAACCTGTGCCGAAAACCCAAGTAACGTGGCAACAATCATTGCCAAAGCAACCAGAATAAAAATCACCAAAAACGCGCGAACGATTTTTCAATCATTTAAAAAGACACCGACATCACGAATAACGTGTCCCAAAACTATAGTTAGCTTAAGCGTAATTCAATGCTGGAATACCTAACGAAAAAAGAGCGCCGAAGCGCTCTTTT
>AVDB01000006.1 GCA_000472185.1 Rhodobacteraceae bacterium HIMB11
ACAGGCGGTTGCCGACATAAAAAGCTAGATCCGAAAAAAATGGGTCAGAAACAGTGATCCAAAGCGCGAATAGCATCGTAAATGTCTATGTTATTCGTTTGTAATAACTCCCTACATGCCACTAAGGGCCGGCGCTTGCGTCGGTCCCTTTTTTTTGAAATCCCATTTGACTTAGCGCCCCTTTAATTTAGCCTCGCCTGAAACAGGAGGTTGCCAAATGAAGTGCGTCGTTATCGGGGCTGGCATAAATGGATTATCAACCGCAATTTGGCTGCAACGCTTTGGCCATGATGTGACATTGGTTGATCGTTCGGAACCCGGGGCGGGCACGTCTTATGGGAACGCAGGCATTTTGGCGGCAGGTGCGGTTTTGCCCGTAACGGTGCCGGGGTTGATTACGAAAATCCCCAAAATGGTTTTATCGAAACACTCCCCCCTGTTTTTGCGGTGGCGGTATCTGCCGCGGTTGTTACCGTTTTTAATGAAATATCTCTCCTTTGGCACAAAAAAACATGTAAGCCATTTTGCGCAGGAAATGAGCTATCTACTGGGCGACAGCTATGATCAGCATATGGCATTGGCCCAAGGGACGGGGGCCGCGCAGTTTATCCACCCTGATGATTATTGCCACGGATATGACAGTCAGGCGGCATTGGACGCGGATATGCCCGCCATCGCATTTCGCCGCGCGCTTGGGTATCAGATTGACATTGAAACAGGCGCAGAATTTGCCAAAACAGACCCATTCCATCAGGGGAATTTTTCCCATGTCGCACGGCACAAAAACCATGGCCGTATCAGTGATCCGTTGGCCTATTCGCGGGCCTTGTTCGATCATTTCCTTGACCAAGGAGGCGCGTTTCGCAAGGCCTGTGTCAGTGATGTTGTGATTGCCCATGGTGAAATAGAATGTGTGCACTCGGATCATGGGCCCATCACAGCGGATCAATATGTATTCACCCTGGGTCCTTGGGTACAGGACATTTCCAAACAATTGGGGTTATCTATCCCATTGGAAAGCGAAGGGGGCTATCACGTCGAATTGATCAATCCATCGATGATGCCCAAACTGCCCGTGATGATTTCAGCAGGCAAATTTGTAATCACCCCGATGGAGGGGCGCATTCGTTTGGCAGGATTGTTGGAATTTGCAGGATTGGATGCCCCTGATAATCCCAAGGCTGTTGATTATTTAACACGACATATCGCAAAATATCTGCCACATGTCCGCTATGATGATATGAAGGTGTGGCACGGGTTTCGCCCGACAACGGCCAATTCCTATCCCGTGATTGGACGGCCTGCGCATCTGTCGAATGCGCATGTTGGATTTGGGCATCAGCACATCGGATTAACCGCGGGCCCCAAAACGGGCCGCATCTTGGCTGAGATGATTTCAAATCGTCCTGTGAACAAAAACTTGTCGGTTTTTGATCCCAACCAATATCGCGCCATGGGCGTGGAGGTAACATGAAACCCATTCAGCAAAATATTGATTTAGCGCCCTTTATTCGCGATCCTTATCCAGCCCTTGTGGGCCTGCGGCGGGACGCACCCATCGCATATGTCCCAGAACTCAACGCGATTTTGATGACCAAACGCGACGATATTTTTATCTGTGAAAAAAACATTGCGGTCTTTTCCTCTGATCAACCTGATGGATTGATGACGCAACTGATGGGCCAAAATATGATGCGCAAAGATGGCGGAGACCATCAGCGTGAACGCCACGCGATTTTCCCCACGGTTTCCCCCAAAACTGTCCGTGATGTGTGGAAGGCCGAGTTTATACGCCAAACCCACGATATTTTGGACCGCATCGCAGGGCAAGCCGACATTGATGTGGTCAATGATTTTGCCATGCCCGTTTCGGCAGAGGCGTTGAAATCGGTGACGGGTCTAAGCAATATGGATTGGCGCGAAATGGACCGCGTGTCCCAAGGGATGATTGATGGGTGTGCAAATTACACAGGCGATCCCGCGGTTGAGGCGCATTGTCATGAGTGCACCGCCTCAATTGATCGCCACATTGCAGAGCGCATGGGGCAGGCGGATCGTGATGATTTCCCGTCACTTTTGTCGATCCAGCACAAGGCGGGCTTTGATCCCGCAACGATTTCCGCCAATGTTAAGCTTGCGATTTCAGGGGGGCAAAACGAACCCCGTGATGCGATTGCGGGTGTTATTGGTACGCTGCTGGCTATGCCCGATCAATTGGAAAAAATCAGATCGGGTCAGGCCACATGGATGAATGCCTTTGAGGAATATGCCCGCTGGATGTCACCCATCGGCATGTCACCACGCCGCATCGCGCAGCCGCACACTTATGCAGGGTTCACGTTTCAGCCGGAGGATCGTGTGTTTTTCATGTTTTCCTCGGCCAATCGGGACGAGGATCATTTTGAAAACAGTGATCAGTATGACATCACGCGCGATGTGGGGCCCGCGATTTCGTTTGGTGCGGGGCCACATTTTTGCGCAGGCGCCTGGATATCCAAGGCGATGATTGCAGAGGTGGCCTTACCCCTGTTTTTTGATCGTTTCCCAAATGCACGACTGCTGTCTGATGTGGACTACATGGGCTGGGCCTTTCGTGGTCCAAAACCGTTTCAGGTTGCCGTGGGTTAGAGGAAAATGCAGTGATCAACGTACATGAGAATTTTGACATCTTTCACCTAGATTATGCGCGGTCGAAGCGTAGCGTAGACTAATCGCGGTTGATCCAGCCCACGCCCGTCCTGTCAAACCGCAGGTTTGCCTTCGGCAAAACGGTGCTGGGGCTTCGTTGCCTCAGCCCAGTGAACCGCCCACGGGCGTGTGCTTCATCGTCAATAATATAGATGAAACAAAGATTTTTTCCTTAGCTTTCTTATTCGTTAGCGGAATCCAGATGCGTGAATTTCGCCCGAAAACGGGCAAATTCGGCTTCTGTCGGACTAAGGCCTGCTAAGGTGCGCATGTAATAGGGCACGCGCGCAATACGGTTTTCCCAATCTTCTTTGATCTGCATCGAGGTATAGCCAAGCTGTACCAGATAAATGGCGTGGGCGCGCACATCCGCTTCGACCTGATTAAATCCGTGGCGAATCATCATCTGACGAATGGCGTCCACACGTTTTTCATCCTCGGCCACCAAACGGGCATTCACCTCGGACGATTGTATCGCCCAACCACGGATCGCCGCGTCAAAGCGGGGGTCATATTCCACCTCACTGATCAGGGTGTAGGTCACGTTCAACACCGCCTCGACCATGGTTTCGGCATAGGTGTTTGAGGCATCCTGAATGGGTTTTGTGTTGGTGTCGGCCCATAAATCCAGCAGGGCCTGCATCACATCCTGACGGTCCTGAAAAAACCAATAAAACGATGTGCGCGACAATTTTAAAAGTTTGGCCATGGCCTGAACCGTGACCGCGCTTTCGCCCTGATCAATCAGAATATCCTTGGCCACGCTCAACCACGCCTCGCGCGATCCACGCCATCCTTTGGTTTTGGTTTTTGCCTCTGTCATGCCCTATGCTTAGTCGCTCAGCGCGGATGGTTCAAATAAAAAATATACAGGTATGAACTAAATATTGACACATGCGTACATTCTTTGAAATCTTGTGCAAAGTGACGACTCAGACAAGCGTCAAAGTGGATGAGGGAATTGATGAAGTTCGAAGGAATTTACACACCGCTGGTTGCGCCGTTTTTTGATGATTTCACGTTGAATCATGATGCGATGCAGCAAACTGTGGACCTATTGGTGAACGCAGGCGTGCACGGCATTATTGTGGCGGGCACAACAGGTGAATATTACGCGATGTCGATGAAGGAACGCGTTTATATGATGGGCGTTGCCAAGGAAATGATCGCAGGGCGCGTTCCCATGATCATCGGGACAGGCGCCATTCGAACAGAAGACAGCGTGGAATATGCACGTCAAGCAAAGCTACACGATGCAGACGCGATTTTGATTGCAACGCCGCCCTATGCCTATCCCACGGGGCGCGAAATTGCGCTGCATGCGCTGGCCATCGACCGCGAGGCGAATTTGCCCGCGATGCTATATAACTATCCCGGTCGGATGAGCGTGAATATGGATGAGGAATGTTTGGACCGTTTGGGCCGTTCCCCCAATTTCTGCGCGATCAAGGAAAGTTCAGGGGATCCAAACCGTCTGCACATGTTGGCACGCGATTATCCTCATATTGCGCTTAGCTGCGGCATGGATGATCAGGCCTTGGAATTTTTCGCATGGGGCGCGCGTAGCTGGGTCTGCGCCGGATCAAACTTTGCGCCCGAGGCGCATCTCACCCTTTATCAGGCCTGCGCAGTAGAAGGGGATTTTACAAAGGGACGTGCCATCATGTCGGCCATGCTGCCCCTGATGCGGGTTTTGGAGCAGGGGGGTAAATTCATTCAATGCATCAAACACGGGCTGACCATACGCGGCATTGATGTGGGGCCGCCGCGCAAACCGCTGCAACCGCTGAACAAGGATGACAAACGCGAATTGGAACAGGTCATCAAAACCATGAACACAACGATCAACCGCATTACAGGAGCAAACTCATGAGCGATCTATTGACCCATGCAGAATATCAGGCACTGGCGGGCGATCTAAATCCTCCACGCTCGCCCTTTATTGATGGGAAATATCACACGGGCCGTGGCGCGGTGATGACAACAACAAACCCCGCAACAGGTGCGGTGATTGCCGAGATCACAACAGCGAACGCGGATGATGTAGATTTGGCCGTTGAAAAGGCACGAGAGGCCTTTGATCAGGGGCATTGGTCGAAAATGGACCCTGATGGGCGCAAGGATGTTTTGATCCGTCTATGCAAATTGATGACCCGAAATCGCCGCGAATTGGCGGTGATGGAGTCGATCGAAAGCGGTAAGCCCATCCTTGATTGCGAAACCATTGATATCCCCGAGGCGATCCACACGATCAAGTGGCATGCCGAGGCGATTGACAAGATTTATGATCAAACGGCGCCCACGGGTGACGATGCATTGTCAATCATCGTGCGTGAACCCAGTGGCGTTGTGGCGGCGGTGTTGCCGTGGAATTTCCCACTGCTGATGCTGGCATGGAAAATCGGCCCTGCATTGGCGGCTGGTTGTTCGGTAATTGTGAAACCTGCCGAACAAACCAGCCTAACGGCCCTGCGCATGGCGGAATTGGCGGCCGAGGCGGGCGTGCCACGCGGCGTGTTTCAGGTGTTGCCTGGGGACGGGCCGTCGGTTGGCGAACCCTTGGGGCTGCACATGGACATTGATATGGTGTCCTTTACAGGGTCCACCGAAACAGGGCGGCGGTTCTTGCGGTATGCAGCCGATAGCAACCTGAAAAAAGTGGTACTGGAATGCGGTGGCAAAAACCCTGCGGTGGTTTTGGCGGATGCAGAAAACCTTGATCTGGTCGCAGGTCATGTTGTGAACGCGGCCTTTTGGAACATGGGCGAAAACTGTTCTGCGAATTCGCGCCTGATTGTGCACAAAGATGTCAAAGCCGAACTGATGGACAAAATCACCGCCCGTGTGCGTGATTGGAAAACGGGGGATCCACTGGACCCTGCAAATCATCTGGGTGCCCTGATTGATGGGGAACATCAGCAAAAGGTTGCGGGCTATCTAACAGGTGAGGCCGTTGTTGGTGGTGCCATGGAAGGTCCCTATTTGGCCCCCACGATTTATGAGGTGGACAAAACGGACGCCAGAGCGCGTGAGGAAATCTTTGGCCCAATCCTTTCGGTGATTGAGGTTGCCTCTGAGGAAGAGGCGATTGAATTGGCTAACGATACGGAATATGGGCTTGCGGCCTCTGTCTTTGGCACAAATATCCGCAAATCTATCCGTGCGGCCCGCGCCATCCGTGCAGGGACCGTCACCGTAAATTGCTATGGTGAGGGCAATATCACAACCCCCTTTGGCGGATATAAACAATCGGGATTTGGGGGGCGCGACAATGGCATTCATGCCCATGATCAATACACAGAACTGAAAACGATTTGGATCGACCTAAGCGATCCAAATGACGCCGACAAAATCACATAATTTGACCACGTGAGGGATATCATGGTTGAAGCAACAGGAACGACCCGACGCGGCCGCGGTGCACGCGCTGCCGCCCGCCAAAAGCGCGATGTTAAAATGCTACCCGCATTGAAACGCAATCTGCCGCTAACCGAACCGATGAACCAAGAACAGATTGAGCGGATGGATGCGGCCTCGATGCATATCTTGGAAAATGTGGGGGTGCATTTTCGTGATCCCATCGCGATTGCCGATTGGAAACGTGTGGGTGCCAAGGTGGTGGATGAAACGGTGTTTCTGGATCGTCACATGGTGCGGGAATTGATTGCAACAATCCCCTCTGAATTCACCTATCACGCGCGCAATCCCGAACATAATCTACCCTTTGGCAAAGGGCACTCCATGTTCATTCCCATGACAGGCGCGCCATACTTGCGTGATTTGGACGATGTGCGGCGTAATCCGACATTGGATGATTTGGCGAATTTTCACAAACTGTCCCAAATGCTGCCTGCGATGCATTCATCGGCGCACCATATCGTGGAACCCTATGATCACCCGATCTCTCAACGCCATTTGCGCATCACCTATTCGTCGATGAAATATTCGGACAAAACATTCATGGGCATGACGACCAGCCCCAAAAATGCCGAGGATGTCATGGACATGTGTGATATCCTATTTGGCGAAGGCTATATCGACAGCCACCCTGTCGTCACTGGCAACTGTAACGGCAATTCACCGCTTGTTTGGGATGAAACCATGCTAGGCGCGATGCGGGCCTTTTGTGCGCGCAATCAACCGGTTTTGTGTTCGCCCTTCGTCCTTGGTGGGGCAAATACGCCTGCCTCTGTCGCACCATCGGTGGCACAGTTGAATGCCGAGGCGCTTTCTGCCCTTGCTTATACCCAAGTCATTCGCAAAGGGGCGCCTGCGATTTATGGACACTATTTGTCCACCGTATCCATGAAATCTGGGGCGCCCATGGCGGGCACCCCTGAAATCAGTTTGATGAACTTTATGATTGGTCAAATGGCGCGTTACTACGGCGTTCCGTGGCGCACATCCAATACATTGGGCGGGGCAAAAACATTTGACGCCCAAGCGGGATATGAAAGTGCCACAACATTGATGGCCGTCATGATGGCGGGTGCAAACTATATCTGGCACTCTGCTGGATGGAACGAGGCGGGAATGCATTGTTCCACGGCGAAATTTATCGTGGACGCCGAACAATGCGCCATGGCCTATCGGATGAGCCAAGGGATCAATTGGGACGATTTTGAAGAAGGATTCAGCGCTGTAGGTGATATTGGCCCAGGGGGGCATTATCTGGGGCATCCCCATACGTTAGAGAAATTTTCCTCTGCGTTCTTTATGCCAGAAATGTTTGATAACAATTCGATTGAACAATGGGCGGCAGAGGGATCTGTTGAAATCAATGAACGCGCATTGAAACGCGCGCGCGATCTGTTGTCAGAGTATGAAGAGCCGAAATTGGACGAGGCGGTTAATGAACAGTTGTTGGATTACATCGCACGTCGAGAGCGCGAAATTCCAGCTGCCGACGCGCTGAACCAAGATTACTGATCCATGAAGGTCACGCGCCAACCCAAAAATCCAGGACCCGCAGCATGGGCAAAAATTTTGCCCGAGGCCGCGCGTCATCCCACGTTAGAGGATGATCGCCATGTTGATTTCCTGATCATCGGTGGGGGATTTGCGGGCCTGACGGCGGTGCGGCGGATTAGTGAACTGGAACCCACCGCAACAGTTGCTGTGGTCGAGGCGTTTCGTTTGGCCGAGGGGCCCGCGGGGCGCAATTCGGGCTTTATGATTGATTTGCCCCATGATTTGGCCAGCGATGATTATGGCGGTCATGTCGCGCGGGATCATCAAAGCATTCGGCACAATCGTGCAGCAATTTCCTATGCCTCGGATATGGTCGCGACACTTGGTCTTCCACAGGACTGTTTTCAAAAGATCGGAAAAATCAATGCCGCGGCGACGGATCGGGGCATTGCCCACAATCAAGGATACCAAGAACACCTCACGCATCTAAACGAACCTTTTGAGATTTTGGATGATCGTCAAATGCGTGAATTGACGGGCATAAAATTCTATAAACAGGGGCTTTTCACGCCTGGTACGGTCATGCTGCAGCCTGCGCAATATATCCAAAGCCTAGGCGCGGCCATTGTCAGTAATCGGGTTTCAATTTACGAAAATTCGCCCGTAACGGTCTTGGATAAGGTGGATGGAATATGGCGCGCTGAAACGGCCAAAGGGGCAATTTCTGCTCCTTCCGTGATCCTTGCCACCAATGGTTTGGCGCAGGCTTTTGGGTTTTATAAATCCCGTGTTGTTCACATTTACACCTATGCATCCATGACCCGCGCGCTGAGCGCGGATGAGCTGAAGCGGTTGGGCGGTGCGCCCAATTGGGGATTTACGCCCGCCGATCCGTTGGGCACTACGGTGCGCCGAATATCCGGGATTGGCGGCGATCGAATCGTTATTCGTAACCGTGCCACCTATGAACCGCGTCTGTCGCCCAGTGAACGGCGTTTGCGCGGGGTTTATGCCCAACATGATGCTTCATTCGAGGCGCGTTTCCCGATGTTAAAGGGTGTCGAAATGGAACACCGCTGGGGCGGGCATTTGGCGCTGACCTTGAACGGGGTTGCAGGATTTGGACAGTTGGAGGAGGGGCTTTATTCCGCGTGCCTGCAAAACGGTCTGGGCACGGTGAAGGGCACATTACACGGGATGGCGATTGCAGAGATGTGTTTGAAACATCCCTCGACAATAGTGGATGAATTACTGGCCGAACCCGCGCCCAAACGCCTGCCACCTGAACCCATTTCCGAAGTGGCAGCCACCATTCGCCTGAAATTGGGGGAACGTGCTGCGGGGCGGGAACTTTAGATTTCGGATCATAATCCGTTTGTGGTCCCCGTGGTTCCGACATAAAGTTCGTCAGAATAGATGAATTGCACCCTTTGATGTCAGCGAAACCAACAAATTCAGCTCAAAACACCCACTGGGGCAAAGTCAGTCTTGCGCTTTGCGCGGGGCTTTTTGTATCGATGCAGGTTGGTAAACTTGGGCCTGCGATCCCTGTGTTGCGCGATGATTTGGGCCTGTCGATGGTGGATGCAGGTTACGCCCTGTCGATTTTTACGCTGCTCGCGATTTTTCTGGCGGTTCCGCTGGGTGCATTTAGTACGTTTTTCGGGCGTCGCAGTATCATTGTCTTGGGGATCCTATCCGTGATGATTGGAACCCTTGGGTCCACGGTGATCACGCAGCCGTGGATGTTTTTGGTCCTGCGCGCGCTTGAGGGATTTGGCTTTATCGCGATTGCGGTAAACATTCCCGCGTTCATAACGCATTTGGCGGCCCCACAGGATCGCACGCGCGCCTTAGGGGTGTGGAGCATTTATATGCCAACGGGCATGGCATTTGCGCTGCTGGTTTCAACGCCGTTTTTAACGCAGATCGGCTGGCGCGGTTTGTGGATTGTAATGTTTTTATTGGCAATCCCATTGCTGATTGGGCTTTGGTGGGCGCTAGAGGAACCAAGCGCGCAACAAACCCGCGAACCGCCTGCCGTCGCCCGTATGGTTGCCAACAGCTATCGTGCGCCGGGGCTATTGATGGTTGGGGCCTGTTTTGGGGTTTATACCTTTCAATGGGTGACGATTATGCAATGGTTGCCCAGTTTCCTGAATGAAGAGGTGGGGCTTTCCTTAGAACACGCCATTTATTTCACGGCGGCTGTGGTGTTCATGAATGGGCCTGGGTGCTATGTCGGCGTTCGCTTTGCTGCGCGGGGTGTGAGATCATCCAGTTTGATTGTCATTGGGGCTGTGACAATGGCGGTTCTGACATTCGCCATATTTGGGGCAGGGGTGCCGCCCCTGATGCGACTGATCCTCTGTATGATTTATTCCTTCATCGGCGGGTTTATACCTGCAAACCTTTTCCTTTTGGTGCCGCAATATGCCCCAGATTTGCGACACGTCAGCATTGGGAATGGCATATTGATGCAGGGGTCTGCCGTTGGCCAAACCCTTGGCGCGCCCATCGTTGCGGCCTTGGTCACCCAAGCAGGGGGCGATTGGGACGTTGCAATTTGGCCCATGTTGGTGATGTCGGGGTGTGTTTTCCTATTGGGGTTTTTCGGGTTTCGCAGATCAAATTTGTGATCTGATTGTTGATCGCAGGGCACACTTGCGCCAAGCTGTCTGAAAAGACCGAAGGACATAGCATGATTGAAGAGCCAAAACTGATCAGAATAAAACGCAACACACCACGTCCCACGGCGGCGCAGATCGCGGCATTGGGCAATGTGCCCACAGGGGTTGTCAATGACGCACTTTGGGGACGCGGGGCGCTGCATAAGGTTATCAAACCTGTGGATACCTATGGTCAGATGGGCGCACATGCGGTGGGCGCTGCCTTAACCGTTGAAACGGGGCCTGCGGATATTTTGGCGCTTTTGGCGGCTTTGGCCTATATCCAGCCTGGCGATATTGTTGTCCAATCCTTTGGGGCGCATCAGGGCTGTGCCGCGGCGGGCGACCGCGTTTCGGGCATGATGAAAAACTGTGGCGCAGTTGGGTTTGTGACCGATGGACCCATGCGTGATCTTGCAGGCCTGCGGGAGGTGAACCTGCCCAGTTGGTGCACGGGGCTGACCCCTGCGTCGCCCTTCGCAAAAGGTCCAGGAACCGTTGGTTTTGATATCCAAACGGGCGGCCAAACCGTGCGCAGCGGCGATGTGATTGTGGCCGATCTGGATGGAGTTGTCGTGATTCCCTTGGATGAATTGGACGCGATCACAGCGCGCTGTCACGAAATCCTTAAGTTGGAAACGGATCTGGACGCCAAGGTGCGCGAAGGTTTGACCGTGCCCCAAGAGATCAAAGATTTGCTGGCCAGCGAGCAGGTGGCGTTTGAGGTCTGAGCAAATAAAAAGCCGCCTCAACGGGCGGCTTTTTCAGTCATATGGTGTGGACACTAGATTGCGGCCAATTCCTGTTCTAGGTCTTTGATCTCGGCGCCACCGGCCATAAGGCGACGAATATCTTCGCCCTCAAGCTCGGCCTTGGTGCCTGACCCGATGACTTCACCCAACGCAAGGAAGGTGTAGCGATCCGCAATCAAACGGGAATGGATTTCATTGTGCGTGATAAAGATAATCGCAATATCCCCCCGCGCACGTACCCGTTTGATTGTTTTTAGAACTTCCATCTGCTGCTTTTGTCCAAGCGCAGATGTGGGTTCGTCCAAAATCAAGACCTTGGCCCCGAAATAAATCGCACGGGCAATCGCTAATGTTTGACGTTGACCGCCCGACATGGTGCCAACAGCCTGTGTGGGATCCGAGAAATTGATGCCGATTTTCAACATTTCATCATGGGCGATTTGGTTCATTTCGTTCATGCGAAGTGACCCAAAGCGTGATGTCAATTCACGCCCCATGAAAAAGTTGCGCGTCACGCTCATCAATTGGTTGATCGCCAAATCCTGATACACGGTCCCGATGCCCGCCGCCGATGCATCGCGGGGATTGCGAAACGCCGTTGGCTGACCTTCGATATAGATTGTGCCGCTGGTGGGTTCATGCACACCAGACAGGATTTTGATCAGGGTTGATTTCCCCGCACCGTTGTCCCCCAAGAGCGCGTGCACTTCGCCCGCATGAACCTCAAGGTCGACACCATTTAGGGCCGTGAAGGGACCGAATTTTTTAACGATGTTTTCAACGCGCATATAGGCTTGTTTAGACATGATTAGATCCCTCCTGTGATACGTTTGCGGATGCGTTCGTTTGCAAACACAGCGGCCAATAGAACGGTGCCAACAAAGACACGGAACCATGCGCCGTCAATCCAAGGAATAAAGAACACGGCGTTCGCCACAAGGCCAAAGGTGACCGCCCCAAAGATGACACCGACGATAGAGCCAAATCCGCCCGTCATCAGGATACCACCCACAACGGCAATCGCGATTGCCTCTAGCTCTTTGAACATACCCTTCGCGGCGTCGGATGAATTGGTATCAAACACCTGACAAGTCGCAAAGATCGTCGCGCAGAAGGCCGAGAACATGAACAAACCGATTTTCACGCGGTTCACAGGCACACCATTTGCACGTGCGCTTTCCTTGTTATCGCCTGTTGCATAAATCCAGCTGCCCAATTGTGTGCGTGCCAAAACATACCATGCAGCGCCTGCGATAATGATGAACCACAAGAGACGGGCATCAAACCCTGTGACCCATTGTTCCATTTTACGGTTGATGTTCAAAAAGCTAAGGTAATTGATCATGTCCAGTTTTTCGGATTTGGTCATCTCTGCGGTGAATTCGGCACCTGCGGAAACCTTTGTTCCGATCCAGTACCACGCATCAAAGAACCATCCAAACACCTCGCCGCCCATTTGTTCGGCAAACCAGCTTTCTTTTTTGAAATCAGGCAGGCCCGAAACGTTGGTGTTTTGGTTAATTAGGCGGAAACAGACCTCGGTTAAACCGCGCAAGAAGAACCAAAATGCAAGGGTCACAATAAAACTGGATAGGCCTGATCGCACTACGATATTCCCGATCAACCAGCCAAAGGCCAAGGTCATACAAAGCGTGATCAAAAAGGCCAGGAACGGCGTTGCCTCACCCAAACCAAAGGGGAGACCCCATTTCATCATGATGGCAATCGACATACCCGCAAAGGCAATCATTGGCCCAATCGACAGATCAAATTCACCCGCAATCATCAAAAGAGCGGCACCAACTGCAATGATGCCCAACTGTGCAATGATCGCGATATTATTCTTTAAACCCAACGCGTTAAAAGCCTTACCGTTTGATGCAAAGGCCAGCGCCAGAATGATGATGATCATCACAACGAATGATCCAATCTCTGGGCGGCGTAGCATGCGTTGCAGCCAACTTTCGCGTTGAAGACGGTCCGATTCACTCCGTTCCGACATAATATCCCCATTTATTATTTTTGTTATGAAAACAGGCGGGACATAGCCCGCCTGTTCGTATCACATGATGTGATCAATATTAGCGGTTCACACCAGCTTGGCTTGCAACTGAAGCTGCGTTTGACGCGTCAACAAAACCTGGACCTGATGGGATGTTTGCACCTGGCAACATACCTGCGTTTGTGTTGTACAGGTGTAGAACGATCACTGGCATGTAACCTTGTAGACGCTGCTGCTGGTCGATTGTGAACGACGCATCACCGTTTTGGATCATGTCCATAACTTCTGGTGATAGGTCAAAACACGCTAGGTGTACGTCTGCACCCACGTCTTTGATCGCTTTATTTGCTGCTGCACAGACGTGTGGACCAACTGCTAGAACACCGTCGATTGATGGGTCTGCAGAAAGTGCTGCCGCTGTACGTGTTTCAATCTGTGTAACGTCGTTTGAAACGTCGATCATGTTTAGATCGCCACCAAGACCTGAGAAGTAACCTTCACAACGGTCAACAAGCGCTGTGTTGAACGCTTCTTGGTTCAAACATAGGCCGTTGGTTACACCTTCTGCTTTCGCACGTGCACCTGCTTTTTCACCTGCAAGACGCTCCGGCTGACCGACGTGCATCAATGCGCCAACCGCTGCTGATGATTCAAGTCCAGAGTTCATTGTGACAACGGGGATACCTGCGTCTGCTGCTGCGCGGATCGCACCGCCCAATGCGTCCGCATCAGGTAGTGATACAATGATGCCATCTGGGTTTGACGCCGCTGCCGCTTCGATCAACTTCGCCATGCCTGACATATCGCCTGATGGGTCAAAGTTGTATTCGAATTCTGCACCAATCGCTGCTGCCGCATCACGACCACCTTTTTCCACAACTGGCCAGAATGGGTCTGTACCTTGTGTGTGTGTGATCATGACATAGCGTTCTGCCATTGCCATTGTTGAAACAGTTGCTAATGCCGCTGCTGCGGCCAATAGTTTTTTCATAATTTTTCCTCCCGAGTGCCTTAAGGCAAGTTGACGTTATTCCGCAAAACTTGCACTGTGCATAAGCCTCACAAAAACAACAACGATAGCGCTAACAGAAATTACAAAAATTTCAACAGCTTATTTAGAAAAAGTTTACATTTAATGTTTAGAAAGTTTTAGAAATTTACAAAAACGATGTTTCTGTATTTTGAAAATTACACCTTTAGTGCATTATGATTTACATCTGGCACTTAATCTAGCGTATTGCACAAATTTTGGTCAATACGCGTAACATGAGGGTATGGTTTTACATGTCAGACTTGCTGAAAGTTTGTGCGGATAATCTTGTTAATCAAGGCGTATTTTCTGGTGTGCTTTGGCGTATTGACCAGAATTCAACCCCTATGTTTTGTGGTCGATCTGGCACTCGGGATGTATCGACAGGTGCATTCATCCCAGAAAATCCTGTTTTTCGCGTATACTCGATGACCAAACCGATCGTATCTGTGCTTGCCTTGAAGCTAGTGGAAACTGGTTTTTTAAGGCTTAATACACCCCTTGCCGAATTAGATCAGAGATTTTCCAAGATGCGTGTTCTTGGCGCAGATGGACATTTGGCCCCCGCTGATGGTTTGATAACAATTGAACATTTGCTGACACATCGTGCTGGGTTTTCGTATGACTTTACGGTTGGCTGTCCCGTTGCGCCCTATTATCGCGCGGCAGGTATTATGGGCGATGGCGTGCGGGATCTGTCCGACCTTGCAGGCGCCATTGCGCAACAGCCTCTGGTTTTCAACCCCGGTCACTCCTGGCTCTACAGCGTCTCAACCGACGTTCTGGCCCACGCGATTGAATGCGCTACGGGAAAGCGGGTTGATGCCCTGTTGACGGATCATATTTTCGACCCGCTTGAGATGGTCGATACGACGTTCTGTCTGACCCCCGATCAGCAAGGCAGGCTCATGGCCATTTATGGCCCGCGCTCCATTTCGGCGCTGCCTGTGTTGCAAAAAATGCCACATGATCTGTCGGTTCAGGCGGATTTGGGGGCGTCCCATCCCCTGTCCGATCCTAATTTTCGGCGGGGCGGATATGGGCTTTATTCCACTGTGCCTGATTATATGGCCTTTGCGAATATGTTGCTGACAGGGCGCGGGCCGAACGGCGATATCATCCTCAGCTCTGCAATGATGGACATGGCGCGTGCGGTGCGGGTCAGTTTTGCGCAGAATACCTTTCGTATTAATGATGAGCCGTTTTCTGGATATGGGTGGGGATTGCTGGGCCGTGTGATGGAAAACATCGGACAGGCCCAATACCCAACATCGCAGGGTGAATTTGGGTGGAGTGGGGCCGCCGCAACCTATTTCTGGGTTGATCCCAAACGCCAGGTCACAGGATGCGTCATGACCCAATACATTGGCAGCGAACATCCCCTGGGCAATCTGATGCACACGGCCGCGATGCGTATGCTGGGGTAACGTGGCGTAGATAATCAAATTGTCGACAATTGCATACAACTGTGCTATACCATGTGTAGTGTACAACAGTGTAGCCAACGCAATATGTCACGATTTTTGATCCGAACACTCAGCTGTGATTGCGCCATTATCGCCAGTTGTTTTCTGGTAGGATGGGTGGCGGCCTTTGCCTATACCCAACCGATTGCGATTTTGTTTTATCCCGCAGACAAGGTTGAGCTGTGCGATAAGTACCACCCGAATATGAGCTACAAAGACTGTATGAAGTGGTACTGACCCAAGTCGGTTGGTCTAATTTGATTCCCTTTTTCGACAGTTTGTGACGAATTTGTACATTGATTCGTCGCAAATGTCCTATTTTGACTGCGGCTAACCATATGAAATTATATGGTTATTCATGTATACTATTGTATTTCTTGCCTTTTCCAAAATTTTGGATTGTTTCTTATAGGAAACACCACGCCACGAGTAGCGATCGCAGGAGTTTGAGATGGCAAAGCCGAACACGACATTTAATCTGGACGTCAAAGATTTGGAACTTATCGAAGATGCGCTGCATTCCGTCATCGCAAAACGTAGCAACGATTTGATCACTGCGTCAGATGCGCAAAATTCAACCGTTGACCGCGCTTCTGCCGAGGCCGAGATGAGCGAGATGCATGATCTGTTGGGACGTCTGCACAATCAGAAAAACTGGTTCCGTCCGAAAACGGGCCACAGCTACATCGGCGGCTAACCCTAGTTCTCGTAACGCGTCGCCCCACGGCGGTGCGTTTCGAAATTCAGCGTCACATGCAACGGGTGATGCGCCCGCTGGGCACAATGGTGGCGTTCGCAAGTTTGGCAATTCAGGCCGATTGGGGCGGGGTCCTGATCAAAACGGTGCCCGCTTTCATCAAAATATGTAATGTCGTTTGCGAATTGTAATTCGCACCCCAAGGCCACAATCATGCGTCGATCCTGCGTTTTGCGGGAATACACCGATCTATCCGTGGTCCGCGCGATTGTTGCATATCGTGTCCCATCGGGCAGCTCGACCGCCTGCGTCAAAACCACATTCGGGCTTTGCAACGCGTTATGAATATTCCACACCGAACAGCGCCCGCCAAAATCGGCCAAAACCGCGTTATTGGGGTTCACACGTTTTGTAATGTTACCCGCGCGATCCAATCGGATCAGGAAAAATGGAATGCCCTGTTTCCCACTGGCCTGTAATGTCGTTAGGCGATGCGCCACCTGTTCAAACGTCACACCAAAGGCGGCGGCGATCCTGTCGATATCATAACGGGTTTTGGTGGCCACATCGTAAAACGCGTCATAGGGCATCACGATTGCGGCGGTGACATAGTTTAGCAATTCGTTGAACAATCGGTTGCGCGCCGTCAGGTTTTTTACCTGAAACCCCTGCAACACGTCATAGGATTCAACACGCGCTATGATATAGGCCAGTTGGAAAATGCGGTTTGGGGCATCTAACCCTTCGGACAGTCGGACGATGTTGTTTGTATCATCAAAGCTCATCAACATATTTTCCATGAGCGAGAGTTTTTCCACGTGACAGCGTATGCCATGCATAGAACGCAGGTAATCCTTTAGCCGATGATAAAGCTCATCCTGGGGGTGGCCAATTTTTTGGCGTAACCGATCGGCGATGGCCTCTAATTTCGGGAAATAGTTTCGATTGGCCTTAAAGAAATCGTAAATTTGGGTTTCATCGTTGGATTGGGCTGCAACAGTTTCATTGTTGGACAGACTGTTTTGTACAAATTCGGCCAAGCGCTGATAATCATTGTAGAGTTCTTTAAATCGATCAACAAACTGCGGGGCATGGGCAACGGCGCCGCGCAATTGCTGTAGATCGGGTTCATTCGAGCTGAAAATCGGGTCGCGCACCATCATGCGCAGGGCATTTAAATCCTCGGCCTCATGCGTTTGTGCCAGTTCTTGTGCGCTGATACCGTAGACATCTGTTAAGGACATCAGGACCTTAACCGTCAAGGTGCGTTGGTTGTTTTCCAACAGGTTTACATAGGCCGCAGTGACCCCGATCAGTTTCCCCAATTCCGCTTGGGTGTGTTTGTGATGTTTGCGCAACTGGCGCAATTTAGGGCCAATAAATACTTTATCCATGTTAACAAATTAACAGATTATAATTTTGTAATAAACATAAAAAACAACACAACACTAATTTTGTTGCAAAAACACCGATCAAATTATTCTTTTCAATCACAACGACGCACAATGCGGGGATTCTCGCGGTTGTAATTCAGAGAACTTGGGTACGGAGGACCAATGATGTACAACAAATTAACCAAAAAGATTGCGGTAGCCGCGATTTCAACAGCAGCCTTGCTTGCAGGTGCTGCACAGGCCGTTGCAGGCGATTGGAAGCCACAAAAGCCAGTTGAGCTGGTTATTATGGCAGGTCAGGGCGGCGGCGCGGATCGTATTGCGCGTTTGTTCCAATCTATCATTCAAAAAGAAAATCTATCGAACATGCCAATCCTTCCTGTGAACAAGGGTGGCGGATCAGGCGCAGAAGCCTTGCGCTATTTGAAGGACAAAGAGGGTGATGCCCATGTGATCATGGCGACACTAAATTCATACTACACAACACCGCTACGCACAGACATCGGTGTGGACATCGAAGAATTCACACCACTGGCGCGCATGGCGATGGACACTTTCGTGTTGTGGGTCAACGCAGACAGCGACATCCAGACATTGGATGATTACGTTGCAGCTGTGAAGGCAGCTGGTGGCAGCTGGAAAATGGGTGGTACAGGCACAGGCCAAGAAGACAGCCTTGTGACCGCGATGTTAGAAAAAGAATTCGGCATTCAGCACACATATGTACCCTTCAAAGGGGGCGGAACAGTTGCGAAAAACTTGGTCGGTAATCACATCAATGCGACTGTGAACAACCCTGCCGAGCAAATGGGTTTCTGGCAGGCGGGCAAGGTTCGCCCAATCGTGGCCTTCACACCTGAACGCCTTGCGGTATTCCCAGATGTTCCAACCGCACGTGAATTGGGCCACGACATCGTTTATTGGATGCAACGTTCATTCGTCGCACCAAAGGATATGCCAGCAGACGCAGTAGCTTACTACACCGATATGCTAGAGCAGTTGGGTGCAACGCCAGAGTGGCAAGAATACGCATCAGGCAAAGCCTTGGTTGCGGATATGCTAACCGGTGACGCACTTCAAAACTACTTCTTGAACGAACGCTCAAAACACGCCGAAATCTTGGCATCGATTGAATAATCCAAAAATCAATACGCTTTGGCCCCCACATTCGGGGGCCAAATTTTTCTACGGGACCTGTTATGTTATTGGACAAAGTAATTGCTGGCGCATTGGTTCTGCTGTCGGCCTATATGATGAGCCACGCAATCCTTCTGCCGATCGGTTGGAATGGGGAAACGGGCGGACCGGGCGGTGGTGCCTTTCCATTTTGGTGTTCACTGATCATCCTAATTTGCGCGGTTTTTGTGATTTTTCGACCAGCACGATCCTATGAAGCGGATCAATTCACATTTGATCGTGAAATGATGGGACCGCTAATCCAAGTGATTGTCGCAATTGCGGTCACCATTGCACTGATCCCAACAGCGGGCGCCTATGTGGCAATTCCCCTGTTTTTATTCTGGTACCTGAAAATTTATGGCAAGCACAGTTGGACCCTTGCCTTGTCCATTACGATGCTAACGCCAATTGCCGTGTTCTTTTTCTTTGAGGCAACGCTTAAAATTCTGCTGCCCAAGGGGATCACAGAACCCTTCTTTTTCCCGCTATATGCGATGTTCTTTTAAGGGGTAGATCATGGAAGTTCTCTCACTCCTCGCGGATGGTTTTGCGACCTCGCTTTCACCCTTTAACCTGTTCATCGTGATCATTGGAGTCACCGCGGGCCTTTTCATTGGTGCGATGCCCGGCTTGGGTTCGGTAAATGGTGTTGCGATTGTGTTGCCACTTACCTTTATCGTTCCGCCATCCTCTGCGATTATTCTACTGGCTGCTATCTATTATGGGGCGATGTATGGGGGCGCGGTCTCTTCAATCCTACTTGGGATACCTGGTGCCTCGACGGCTGTGGCGACAACCTTTGACGGACGGCCCATGGCGCAAAAGGGGCAGGCGGGTCTGGCCCTGATTGCGGCGGCGGTGGCGTCCTTCGTGGGGGGCACAATTTCGGTTGTTTTGTTCACGCTATTTGCGGCCCCCTTGGCGGATATCGCGCTTAGCTTTGGACCAGCGGAAGAATTCGCGTTGGTTTTGTTGGCCTTCACCACATTCGTCGGACTTGGGGGGGACGACTCCCTTAAAACGATCATCATGATCTGTTTGGGCCTTGCGCTCTCTACAGTGGGCCTTGACTTGATTTCGGGGCAACCGCGTTTGATCTTTGGCGATATGCCTGGATTTTATTCTGGGATCTCCTTCCTTGTGCTGGCGATTGGCACCTATGGCTTGGGTGAAATCCTATACACCATCGAAACATCCAAAACCGCGCCCAAAGTCACAAACGCCCGCATCACATTTGCGGAATTGGGCGCGGGGTTAAAGCGCATGAACAGCTTGTGGAAAACCATGTCACTTGGATCATTCCTTGGATTTTTCGTGGGTATGCTGCCTGCGGCGGGGGCAACCCCTGCGGCGCTGATGTCCTATGGGATTGCGAAACAGACATCAAAAACATCTGACACATTCGGCAAGGGCAACATCGAAGGCGTTGCCGCCCCTGAAACGGCAAACAACGCGGCCTCAACCGGGTCATTGCTGCCGATGTTGACACTTGGCATTCCAGGATCGCCCACAACGGCGCTCTTGCTAGGCGGTATGGTGATGTGGGGATTGGTGCCAGGTCCCATGTTGTTCATTGAACAGCCTGATTTTGTTTGGGGTCTGATTTCATCGCTTTATACTGCAAACTTTGCTGCGGTGGCTGTGAACATCGCCCTTATCCCCGTCTTTGTCTGGGCGCTACGCATGCCGTTTACGGTCCTTTGTGCGTTGGTGGTGGTGCTGTGCATCGTGGGTGGGTTTGCACCATCGCAAAAGATGCATGATGTGTGGTTAATCTTTGCCTTTGGCGTGGGTGGGTACCTGCTGCGCAAGGCCGATTATCCATTGGCCCCCTTGGTTTTGGCGCTTGTTCTTGGGCCATTGATGGAAAAAAGTTTCCGTCAAACCCTGATTGCGGAACAGGGCAACATCCTTGCCTTTGTGGAACGCCCCCTCTCTGCAACCTTTATCGGTTTGGCAATTCTATTCTTTGTCATGCCCTTTGTGGTGGCCTTCATCACAGGCGCGAAAGAGCGCCTGCATGTTCCCAGCAAACGTCCAAAAATTAACTAGATTGAATGGATCAGTAAAATGAAAACAACACTACACGATTTGATCGACCAACATCCAGATCATGCCATTGCAATCGGTGAACCCGGGCGGGAATGGTTAACATATGCTGGATTGCGGAGCATGGCGACATCGGTACGCCAAAGCCTGCGTCAGTTTGGAATTGGTGCGCAGGATCGCGTGGCAATCGTACTGGCCAATGGATCGGACATGGCATCGGCCTTTGTCACAATTGCGCAGGCGGCAACAACCGCCCCATTGAACCCTAGTTACCGCGAGGATGAATTTGCGTTTTACCTTGAGGATTTGGGCGCCAAGGCGATTGTTCTGAAAAATGACTATAATGGCCCTGCACGTCAGGCGGCAGAAAAATTGGGATTGATTGTGTTGAACTTGATCCCAACATCGCGCGCGGGCGAATTTACATTGGCAGGCCCCGATGCAAACGCCGCGCAGGACGTCACCCCAACCGAGGATGATGTTGCACTGATCCTGCATACATCGGGCACAACATCACGTCCTAAAATTGTGCCTCTGTTGCAGCGCAATGTTGCGGCATCGGCCCAAAATATAGCGGCATCACTGGCGCTGACTGAAACAGATCGCTGTTTGAATGTGATGCCCTTGTTCCACATCCATGGCTTGGTCGCTGCTGTCTCGGCCACATTTGCATCGGGCGGGTCAATTTATTGCACACATGGTTTTAACGCCATGAATTTCTTTGCAATGATGTCAGAGGCGCGTCCAACATGGTACACGGCCGTTCCAACGATGCATCAGGCGATTTTGTCCCGTGCGGGGCGTAATGCCGATGTGATCGCGGATGTGCCGCTGCGCTTCTTGCGCTCTTCCTCGGCCTCATTGCCCGCGCAGGTGATGGAGCAGTTGAACAAAACATTCAACGCCCCCGTGATCGAGGCATATGGCATGACCGAGGCCGCGCACCAAATGTGTTGCAATCCTCTGGATCGTCAAAAACCAGGATCCGTTGGTGTGGCCGCAGGACCCGAAGTGGCGATTGCACACGAGATTGAAAACCGAATTGTTGGCGGCACGGGTGAAGTTGTGATTTCAGGTCCAAACGTCACGCCCGGATATGAAAGCAACCCAGAGGCCAACGAAAAGAACTTTTTCGACTTTGAAGGCAAACGGTGGTTCCGCACAGGTGATCAGGGCGCATTTGACGCCGATGGTTTCCTGGAACTGACAGGCCGCCTAAAGGAAATCATCAACCGCGGCGGGGAAAAGATTTCACCGTTAGAAGTTGACGGTGTCCTGATGGATCACCCCAGCATTCAACAGGTTGTCACATTCGCATTGCCCCATCCCAAATTAGGGGAAGAGGTCGCCGCCGCCGCCGTTTTGCGCGAAGGGCACGAGGCAAGCGAAAAATCAATCCGCGAATTTGCTGCCGAACGTATGGCCGATTTCAAAGTGCCGCGTCGCGTCATTATAATGGATGAAATCCCAAAAGGGGCCACAGGCAAAATGCAACGGATCGGCATGGCCGAAAAACTTGGCCTTGTTGCTGCGGAGTAAAAGATGAAAGTTTGTATTTTTGGGGCGGGCGCCATTGGCGGCTATATGGGCGTGAAATTGGCCAACGCGGGCGCGGATGTCAGTCTGGTTGCCCGTGGTCCACATTTGGCCGCGATGCAGGAAAAGGGCCTGACCCTGATCGAAGAAGGCGAAACCACAACGGTTCCCGTCACAGCTTCGGACGATCCCGCCGCATTGGGTGTTCAGGATTATGTGATTGTGACACTTAAGGCGCATTCTGTGCCCCCCGTCGTGTCCAAAATGGCCCCCTTGATCGGGCCTAACACCACGATTGTATCTGGTGTGAACGGTGTTCCATGGTGGTATTTCCATAAATTAGAGGGCGCGCATGAAGGCACCCGATTAGACAGCGTGGATCCAGGCAATGTGCAATGGGATGGATTTGGCCCAGATCGCGTCTTGGGATGTGTGGTTTATCCCGCGGCAGAGGTGATTGAACCCGGTGTGATTAAACATATCGAGGGCAACCGCTTTTCTTTGGGTGAACCAGATGGATCAAAATCGGAGCGCGCACAGGCACTTTCAAAAATCCTTGCCAATGCGGGACTAAAGTCGCCTGTGCGTCCAAAATTGCGTGATGAAATTTGGGTGAAACTGTGGGGGAACCTATCGTTTAACCCAATTTCTGCACTGACGCATGCAACGCTGGACGTTCTGTGCACCGATGAAGGCACCCGCGCAGTTGCGCGCAACATGATGGTCGAGGCGCAGGAAATCGCAGAGCGATTGGGCGTGAAATTCCCAATTGATGTTGATCGCCGCATCGCAGGCGGTGCTGCTGTTGGGGCGCACCGAACATCGATGCTGCAGGATTTGGATCAGGGGCGTCCAATGGAAATTGATGCCCTTGTAGCCTCGGTTCAGGAATTGGGCCGCGTCACGGGGGTGCCAACACCCACCATTGATACCGTTTTGGGTCTGATCCGACTGCGTGCGCGCACCGCGGGCCTTTATTCGTAAATCTGCACAGACGTAGGAGAAAGAAATGTACGAGCAGTTGAAAATCGCAAACACGATTGCCGCAGGACCAGGGCCAGGCAATACAGACCCCCGTGTTTTACAACAATTCGCCAGCGCTGGTTTGGCCGATCATATGCATCCCGATGTGTTGAACGGAATGATCGAATGCAAACATATGTTGCGTGCGATTTGGGGAACGGAAAACACCTATACATTTGGCGTGGCTGGCACGGGGTGGAGCGGTCTGGATTGCATGATCGCGGCCGTTCAACCAGGCGACAGCGTGGTTGTTTTTGTAAACGGCACGTTTTCAGGGATTGATGCCCTGTCGTTACGGATGAAGGCCGCCACTGCCGAGGAATTGGCCGCAAATCCAACGGATCCAGATGCGGCCTCTGTGAATGTGATCACCATTGCCCACGGAACATCTGTGGGTGGCGATACGATTGAACAGGCGCTTGCCACCCATAAACCCAAATGGGCGCTGATGGCGCATTATGAAACAGGATCAGGACGGATCAATGACGTTCAGGGGTTTTCAGATGCCTGTTTGCGGCACGGTGTTTTGGGGATGGTGGATGCGGTCAGCTCGCTTGGTGTTGCCGATTTTCGCATTGATGATTACCCGGGCGTGGCCGCATGGGCATCCTGTCCACAAAAAGGGATCTCTTGCCTGCCACTGACCTATGCACCTGTCAGTTTTCGTCAGGACTATATTGATGTTCTAAATCAATCAGGCGCGCGTTGTTTTGTGCACCACCCGCTGATGGAAGCACGTCATTGGGGCATCATGGACGGCCAAGACGTTGAAAAAGGCGCTTATCACAGGACACATTCCGCCTATGCCGTTGCCGCCTTTCATGAAGCACTGCGTTTAACATTGGCCGAAGGATTGGCAAATCGCGCTGCGCGATATGTAGCCTGTGAAGATATCTTGCGCCGCGCCTTCACGGCCATGGGATGCGAGGTGACGTCAAACATGACCTCTTTGGTTGTGTTGAACCTACCACCGAACATGGCAGGGCGCGAAATGGAATTTGTCACTTATTGTAGGTCGCAAAATTTCGGTATTTGGCCGACTTTGTCACAGCCGACCCAAGTGCGCGTTGGTATCCTGAACCTACTTAGTAACGCGGACATCGAAGATATCGTCACCCGTTTTGGCGCGGCACTGGTGGATTTAGGCGGATCATACGATGTGGCAGAAGTTGATCAGATCATTGGGTCCCTTCAGGCAAGTTTGGCAGCAGAATGAGCAAAGCAAAAATCCTTATCACCCGCAAATGGCCCGCTAGCGTCGAGGCGGAGTTGATGAAGCACTATGACGTGCAATGCAACGACAGCGATGTGGCAATGACGGTTGATGAATTACGTGCGGCGTTGGGTGAATATGATGCTATTTTGCCCACCGTGACGGATAATATGGGCGCGGCCGTTTTTGATACCGATACCATTCGCACAAAGGCGATTTGCAACTATGGCGTTGGGTTTTCGCACATTGATATTCCTGCTGCGCAGGCGGCGGGTATTACGGTAACAAACACACCCGATGTGCTAAGTGAATGCACCGCCGATATTGCCATGACGCTGATGTTAATGGTGGCTCGCCGCGCAGGGGAAGGCGAACGAGAGGTCCGCGCAGGCGCATGGAGCGGTTGGCGCCCAACCCATCTGATTGGTAAAAAGGCCAGCAATAAAAAGGTGGGGATCGTTGGATTTGGCCGTATTGGTCAGGAATTCGCACGCCGCGCACATTTCGGGTTTAATTGCGAAATCTTTGTTCAAAACCGATCACAAGTGGCCCAAGATAAATTGGACCAAGTCAACGCAACACAGGTGCCTGATTTGGAAACACTTTTCCAAACCTGTGATGTTATCTCGCTTCATTGCCCAGGGGGGGACGCGAATCGGCATCTGATCAATGCAGACATCATGGCCCATTCAAAACCCGGCCTGATCCTGATCAATACCGCCCGTGGTGAGGTTGTGGATGAAGTCGCCTTGGCTCAAACGCTGCATGATGGCACGATTGGGGGTGCGGGGTTGGACGTGTTTGAAGGCGAACCTAACATCATGTCCGACACCCTGAATGCGCCAAACATCGTCATGCTTCCGCATTTGGGCAGTGCAACGGATGAAACCCGTGTTGAGATGGGCATGCGGGCGATGGAAAACCTAAACGCGATCATGTCGGGCAAGGCGCCCCGCGATCCCGTGACCTAATCGTCGCATTGTAATTTCGCCATCAATCCATAGATCGTTTCCGTAATTTATGTGGCTGAGACATGGAAAATTTTTGGGACAAACGTTACGCAGGTGCGGACTACCTCTTTGGAACGCAACCTGCGGCGGGGCTCATCGCCCTTGAACACCATCTGGTGGCGGGGGGCAAAACGCCTGTCGTTGCGGATGGCGAGGGGCGGAATTCCGTCTATCTTGCCTCCAGCGGATACGATGTGCGTGCCACAGATTATTCACAGGTCGCCCAAAAGAAGGCCAAGGCATTGGCGAAAGAGGCAGGCGTTGATGTGGATTTTGTCCTGTCCGATATTTACGATGCAGGGTGGAGTGATGAGGCGTATGACAACGTTGTCGCAATCTTTATCCAATTTGTCCCGCCTGAGCGCATGGGTGAAATATTCACCGCACTCGCACTCGCACGCGCCACAGGGGCAGGGGCACATTGCTGATCCACGGATATACCCCCGAACAGGTCGCCTTGGGCACGGGGGGCCGGGAAATCCCGACCATATGTACACCCCCGATATGCTGGCAGATGCTTTTCCCCACATGCAGATCACAGTGAACCGCGCCTATACCGCTACCCTAGACGAAGGCCGCGGCCACTCTGGCCCCTCGGCCCTGATTGATTTTGTGGCGAAGGGGTAGGTGGGGCATCGCCTAGGTATCATGAATGCACACCAACAATCATGTCCCACCCGGCGGCACCGCCGGGTCGCGCTTGCCTGCCCCTCGGCAGGCGCTTAAACCCCATCACCGTTTTGAAACGTGGGCCTGTTTTCCCCAGCAATCGCATTTTGCACCGCTGCCCTAGTGCGACTACCCAGTCAGGCGCTCCCCTCATCGTGTAGAGGGCTCGTTATGCTGCAGTGGTTTTTCACTAGAATTATGTGTCTGTTGGATTTCTTGCTCTACAATCCCCGCAGATATATGTTATCTGCCCGCAAAACAGTTGCGTGAGGATCATGGTGCAGGAGAACCAATATCAATCGCTTGACAGATCAGCGCGCCTATCGGTTGCGCCGATGATGGATTGGACGGATCGGCATTGTCGGTATCTGCATCGTTTAATGTCGCGGGAAACCTTGCTTTATACGGAAATGGTCACCTCGCCCGCCTTGGTGCAGGGCGGGGCCTTGCATTTGTTGGACTATAACCCCGAGGAACATCCCGTGGCCCTGCAATTGGGCGGTTCTGACCCTGCCGAATTGGCCGCGGCGGCCAAGATAGGCGAGGATGCGGGGTATGATGAAATTAACCTAAACTGCGGTTGCCCCTCTGATCGTGTGCAATCAGGCACCTTTGGTGCGGTGTTAATGCGCACCCCCGATCTTGTGGCGGAGTGCTGTGCTGCGATGCAGGACGCGGTGCGGGTTGAGGTAACTGTGAAATGCCGCATTGGTGTTGATGACCAAGATGCCCATCAGGTGCTGCCCGATTTCATCAAACGGGTGTCGGATGCAGGGGTGAAGCGGTTTATCATTCATGCCCGTAAGGCGTGGTTGCAGGGGCTGAGCCCCAAAGAAAATCGTGAAATCCCACCACTGGATTACGATTTGGTACATCAGATTAAGGCGGATAACCCCGATCTACATATTTCGATCAACGGGGGGATCACAACGCTGGATCAGGCAGAGCAGCATTTGGATCACGGGTTGGATGGTGTCATGGTTGGGCGCGCGGCCTATCATTCGCCCAGTGATATTCTATGCGCCGCCGACGCGCGTATTTATGGGGGCGATGGGATAACGGACCCGCATGAGGTTGTGTTGCAAATGCTGCCCTATATCGACCGTCACATCGCGCAGGGGGGTCGTTTGCATCAGGTGACACGCCACATGCTGGGCCTGTTCATGGGCCGCCCCGGCGCACGGGGCTGGCGCAGACTGCTGTCAGAAGAGGCGCATTTGGGCGATCCCAGCGTTGTGAAGCGCGCTTTGGAGCGGTTGTCCTAGGGGACCAAACGTGCCCTGGTTGGGCGTTTTTTCAACCCGAATGCGCGCGTAGTTTGCCCCAATCAAAACTGACGCCTATCCCCGCTACATCGGGGGCCACGGCCATGGCGTTTTCCATCGACAATGGGCGGTGGGTATATTGATCAATGGGAAAGGAATGCACCTCTAGCCAGCCTGCATTGGGGCGGGCGGACACAAGGCTAACGTGCAATTCCTGCATCCCGTGGCTACAAATTGGGATGCCGTATTTTTCCGACATCGCGGCCACGCGCAACCATCCTGTGATCCCGCCGCAGTTTGATGCATCAGGTTGGATAAATCCGAGATTGCTTTGTTCGAAGGCATAGCCAAATTCATGTTCGGTGTGCAGGTTTTCACCCATTGCCAGCGGAACAGCGGTTTCCGCCGCAATACGGGCATAGCCCTGATAATCATCGGGGATTGTGGGTTCCTCAAACCAATAGATGTTTTGATCCTCAAACGCTCTTGATGCGGCAATGGATTGTTCCACGCTAAACGCGTAATTCGCATCCACCATAAACGTGCGTTTGTCCCCAATCTGGGCGCGCACGGCGCGGATGCGTTCGATATCGTGGGCCAATTCTGGTTGACCGATCTTGATCTTAACCGCATCAAAACCAGCATCCATATACTCATCCATGCTTTGCATCAGGCGCGGCAGATCATAACCCAAATCAATACCCCCGCGATAGGCGTTGCATCGATCTTGCGCACCGCCCGCCATCTGCAAAAGGGATGTGTTCAAACGCTTGCCACGCAGATCCCACAGCGCGATATCGACCGCCGATATGGCAAAGGATGCGATCCCACCGCGGGCCACATAATGCACATGCCACTGCATTCCGTCATAAAGGGCGTCAATGTCCTGCGTATCTTGGCCCACTAAATATGGGACAAGGTCATGGTGGATCATGGCCTCAATCGAACGGCCGCCTTTGCCACCCGTGTAGGTATAGCCTGTGCCTGAAATCCCATCCGCGTCTGTGATTGTTATCGTGACCAATTCGAAATGTGTGTGGGCGCCGTGTTTGGCATCCTCCAACACTTCATTCAAGGGGGGGCAAAAATACTGAACGCGGATGTTTTGGATCGTGGTCATCTTAGGTTCCGTTTAATGCTGCACATTCAGGAACGGGTGTAACGACAGTGCCGTCCTGCATATAGCGTTCCAGATTTTCACAGGTCAGATCGCCCATGGCCTGACGGGTTTCTACAGACGCACTTCCAACATGGGGTAACAGAACAACGTTTTCCATGGCCTTAAGCGCGTCTGGGATTTTGGGTTCTTGTTCAAACACATCCAATCCCGCTGATCCCAATCGCCCGTCATGAAGGGCCGCGATCAATGCGGTTTCATCAACGACTGATCCACGTGCCACGTTGATCAGCATCCCCTCGTCACCAAGGGCATTCATGACCTCATCATTAACCAAGTGATAGGTCGATGCACCACCAGGCGTGATTACGAATAATACATCAACTGCGGCCGCCAATTCCTTGACTGTGCTATGATAAATGAATTCAACATCCTTCGGCGTGCGGGAATGATAATGGATGGTTGCATCAAACCCCAATGCGCGTTTCGCAATGGTATCCCCGATGCGTCCCATGCCCAAAATGCCGACCTGACGTTTTTGAACGGATCGAGTCAAGGGAAAGGCGCCTTCACGTTCCCATTGTCCTGATCGTGCCCATTTATCCGCCTGAACCAAGCGGCGGGATGTGGCAAGCCAGAGCATTATCGCCGTATCGGCAACCTCATCATTCAGAACATTGGGTGTGTGTGACACCAAAATACCGCGGTCGGCGGCATCATCCGCATCAATAGCGTCGTACCCAACCCCATAGGATGAAACGACCTTTAGGTTTGGCAGGCGGGCCAACAAATTGTCTGGGACACCCCAATGTCCGTCTGTTGCGATGCCAACAACATTCGCGCCATGTGTATCCACAAAGGCGTCTTGAACCTGTTGATCAAACCAGACGTGCACATCAAACAATGCGTCAAAGCGGTTTTTCATCCGCTCTGTCACATTCCCGATTTGAAGCAAGATGGGCTTAGCCATCGACGCGCACGTTCTGTCGTTGAATACCCAAACCTTGGATCGACAATTCCATTACGTCCCCGTCTTTTAGGTAGACAGGCTCGGGCTTTATTCCCATGCCCACGCCCGGAGGTGTCCCTGTTGAGATCACATCACCCGGATGCAGCGTGAACAGTTGGGAGAGGTGTGAAATCACCTGCGCCACAGTAAAGATCATGGTTTTTGTATTGCCTGTCTGCATGCGTTTTCCGTTGACATCCAACCACATGTCTAGGTTTTGGGGGTCCTCAATCTCATCCCGTGTGACCAACCATGGGCCTGTTGGGCCAAAAGTGTCACAGGATTTGCCCTTGGTCCATTGACCTGTCAGCGATGTTTGGAAATGACGTTCGCTGACGTCGTTACACAGGCAGTAGCCCGCGACATACTCCAATCCCTCTTCTTCGCTGACGTATTTCGCTGCCTTGCCGATCACGACGCCCAGTTCCACTTCCCAGTCGGTTTTTACCGACCCGCGTGGCATCACCACGTCATCGTTTGGACCCGTGATGGCAGAGTTTGCCTTCATGAACAAAATGGGGTGTTCAGGAATATCAGCACCTGTTTCCGCCGCGTGATCGGCGTAGTTCAGACCGATACACATAAATTTGCCGATGTCACCAACACAAGCCCCGATGCGCGGGCTGCCCTCAACCGCGGGCAGGGTGGCGGGATCTAATGCGCGCAATTTTGCGATGCTGTCATCGCCAAGGGTTGCGCCCGTGATGTCGGCCACATGTGCGGATAGATCGCGCAATGTGCCATCTGCATCAATCATTCCGGGTTTTTCTTGGCCTGTCGCGCCGTAACGTACAAGTTTCATTGTCTTTTCTGTCCTTTAGTGGTTGTCGCGCGGCACGTGGCGTGACGCGATATCTTTGTGTTTGTCTGACCCTTCCAGCAGCATGCCATCGTCGAATTGGCGTACCTTTTCTTGGAAAATATCCTGCCATGGAGTTTGCGCTGTGGCGCGATGCGCGTTTGTGGGCAGTGCCGCGCGGCGCGCCTCAAGTTCTTCATCGCTCACCAGGATGTTTGCACTGCAGGCATTCAAATCAATGCGCACCATGTCCCCCGTTTGAACAAGGGCAAGTCCGCCACCCGCGGCCGCCTCTGGCGCGGCGTTCAGGATAGAGGGGGAACCCGATGTTCCTGATTGGCGACCATCGCCTACACAGGGCAATGAATTCACACCCCGTTTCAACAAATAGGCAGGGGGACGCATGTTCACCACCTCGGCCCCACCCGGATACCCAATTGGGCCTGTGCCGCGCATCATTAGGATGCAGTTTTCATCAATCCCAAGACTTTCGTCGTCGATGCGTTTGTGGAAATCTTCAGGTCCGTCAAACACAATCGCGCGTCCTTCAAAGGCATTCGGATCGTCGGCGTTGGACAGATAGCGATCTGTAAACTCTTGGCTGATCACACTGGTTTTCATAATCGCGCTGTCAAACAGGTTGCCCGATAGGTTGATGAAACCTGCATGTTCCTTAATCGGGGTTTCGATGGGTTTGATCACATCTGTATTGATGATCTCCGCATCTGTGCAGTTTTCGCCCATGCTTTTACCATTGGCGGTGATCTGATTTGGGTGGGGCAACAAGCCCGCCTTAATCAACTGACCCATCACCGCAGGAACGCCGCCCGCGCGGTGATAATCCTCGCCCAGGTATTCACCCGCAGGCTGTAAATTTACCAGTAGTGGCACCTTGTGTCCCAAACGTTGCCAATCATCGTTCGTCAATTCGATGCCCAGTAATTTTGCCAATCCATTCAGGTGGATAGGCGCGTTTGTTGAACCTCCAATTGCCGAATTTAAAACAATCGCGTTTTCAAAGGCCTCTTTCGTCATGATGTCAGAGGGTTTCAAATCCTCATACACCATATCAACGATCCGTTTGCCTGTCATATAGGCCATTTGCCCCCGTTCCCGATAGGGGGCGGGAATGGCGGCGGACCCTGGCAATTGCATGCCCAAGGCTTCGGCAATTGAATTCATCGTGGTTGCCGTGCCCATGGTGTTACAATACCCTGTTGATGGCGCGGATGAGGCGACCAAATCCATGAACCCATCATCGTCAATTTCGCCCTTGGCATGTAATTCGCGTGCCTTCCAAACGATTGTGCCTGATCCTGTGCGTTGACCACGGAACCATCCGTTCAACATCGGACCCACGGATAATGCAATTGCAGGAATATTCACCGATGCCGCTGCCATCAGCAGTGCAGGGGTGGTTTTGTCACATCCGATGTTCAAAACGACCCCATCAATGGGATAGCCATAAAGCGTTTCGACCAAGGACAGATAGGCCAAGTTACGATCCAACATGGCCGTGGGGCGTTTGCCTGTTTCCTGAATGGGGTGCACAGGAATTTCAATCACAGTACCACCTGCGGCGATCACACCATCGCGCGCACGTTTGGACAGTTCAATGTGGTGGCGGTTACAGGGACTTAGATCGCTGCCTGTTTGGGCAATTGCGATGATCGGCTTGTCGCCTTGCAATTCCTCGCGCGTCAGGCCGTAGTTAAGATACCGCTCAAGATACAGAGCCGTCATTTCACGATCATCTGGGTTGTTAAACCACAACCGAGAGCGCAGTGTTTTTTTCTCACTCATTCTCTTTTCTCCGACATAAATATTAGTTTGACCAACCGCCGTCGATCACATGCGCGTGCCCTGTGGTAAAGGCGCTGTCATCTGAGGCCAAGTAAACGGCAAGTGCGGCAATTTCTTCGGCAGCACCGATGCGGCCCATGGGTTGGCGTGCGATGAATGCTTTCATTGCCGCTTCATAATCCCCTGTTGCGCGTAAACGATCATGCAGTGACGGGCTTTCCACTGTTCCTGGGCAAATGCAGTTGCACCGCACCCCTTGGGTGATGACATCAGTTGCGACAGATTTCGTCAATCCAATGACAGCGGCCTTGGTCGTGCCGTACACATAACGGTTTGGCGCCCCTTTGATCGACGAGGCCACAGAGGACATATTAATAATGGACCCCGTGCCGCGCTCTACCATGCCGGGCAGGGCCGCGCGGATCGTGCGATGCATGGAACCAACGTTCAAATCCCACGCCAAGGACCATTCCTCATCCGTGCATTCCAAAATGGTACCGTTGTGAACAAAACCTGCGCAATTGAACAGAATATCGGGCTGCGCACGGGCGACCCCCGCAACAACCGCGTCTTTGTCCGTCACATCCAATGTAAACGTTTCGATCGTGCCCAAACCTTCTGCTTCGCGCTGCAGGTCGGCCAAGGTTTCGTCGTTGATGTCCGTTGCAAACACATGCGCACCTTCGCGCACCATTGCGATCGCTGTTGCGCGCCCAATCCCCTGACCAGCAGCGGTTAAAAGAGCGCGTTTGTTGTTAAGTTTTTTTGACATGTTCTTGTCCAGGTTGTGTTTCGTTTTCGTATTGGGCGCGTGCGAACCGTACAGCGTACTTGTTGTGTGAGACCCTATCCACGCTTTGGCTGATGTTCAATCAGATTTGCAATTCGTCAGAATTTCAAAATTTTATTTAATTCTGATTCTTTAATTCTTGGCGTGTTTAAGACTGAATTTAAAAGTTCCTTTTCATGTGATCGTGAATGGCCTGTTTGCACGCCTCTTCATTACGTGCCAGTGCCGCCTGCAAAATTGTGGCGTGTTCGTGGATGATAGATTCAAAGTAGTTTGCGCCAAAATCACGCTCTTGGGCGACAAATTGCTGTCGAAATTGCGCATAAATGTGACCATATGTTTCGATTAAAATATCCGACGCGCACCCTGAAATCAGGGCATCGTGAAATTCAAACTCAGCGCTCGACCACACCAATAAATGTTCATCGGTAAGGCCATGTTTGGTCATCAGTTTTTCAATATGGCTCAGCTTGTGATGCGCGCTATTTAAACGAATTTCCCAGTCTAACCCCGCCTTGCGAATGGAAAGTGCGGCGCCTTCTTGTTCCAATAGAACACGAAATTTCGCGATGTCTGAGCGTTTTTTAGGTGATGTCTCGCGGGCGCGGAACCCGCGTTGCATTTGAAATGTCACTAAGCCGATTTTTGATAGCCGTAGCAAAGTGTCACGAATTGTATTCGTAGAGCATCCATATTTGGATTGAAGTTCAACGGGTTTGATTTTGCTGCCCGCTGGGATCACAGCATTGATCAGTTGTTCGTACAGATCAGAATAGATTTCATTGGTTGAGTAGGTCTTCATCACACATCCAAAAATTTTGACATTTTTATGTATTATTGAAATTAGAAATAAGTTCAACTTTTTTCTTGCCACACGCGCTTTTGAATGTAGGCTACCGTTAGCGCCCACATTTGAACGTTGGGTGGAACGACAAAACAACCAATAGGGAGAACAAAATGAGTTTTGTTAAAAAGGTTGCTGCAACCTTAGGTGCAGCAGCGTTGCTTGCAACATCAGCAACAGCGGCAACAACGAACCTGCGTATTCAAACGCACTTTAGCCCAGAAACACTATCTGGTCAGATGGCGGCAGAATTTGTTGAAGATATTCACGCAATGTCAGGTGGCGACATCGCGATCGAAATGTTCTACTCATCTTCAGTTGTGAAGTCGGCAGAAACATTTGACGCGGCTGCAACAGGTATCCTTGATTGTGACATGACAGGTGGTGCTTACCAAACTGGTAAAAACCCAGCGTTCCAATTTACAGGTGACCTTAACGGTGGCTACGCGAACCCATATCAGCAAATGGCGTGGTTGCTACATGGTGGCGGTTATGACGCTTTGAATTCACTATATAACCAACACAACATGGAATTCATCGGTTGGTGGATCCCTGGTCCTGAATCACTTTCATCAACACGCCCAATCCGCGGTGTTGAAGATTTCAAAAACTGGAAGTTCCGTTCACCTCCTGGCATCATCACAATGATCTTTGAAGAGTTGGGTGCATCTCCAATCGTGATGGACTTTAACGAGATCTTTACAGCGTTGGAAACAGGCATCATCGATGGTGCGGACGCGGCAAACTTGACCAATAACATTGGCCTGGGTCTATATGATATCGCCAAGCATACAAACTATCCTGGCTTCCACTCGATGCCAGCGGACCACCTTGCGTGCCGCAAGGACGTGTGGGACGCAATGCCAGACGCGCACAAAGCCATCCTGAAAGTAGGTATGCAAGCGCTTGCGTTGAAAAACACAACAATCAACGAAGTTAAGAATGCGCAAAACTCTGTGACATTGGCAGAGCAAGGCCTGAACATGTACGAATGGTCACCAGAAGAATTGGCCAAGTATCGTACAGCGGTTCAAGAAGCATGGGTTAAGTTTGCAACAACTCCTGAATCAAAAGAGTTGCTTGAAAGCCACCTTGCGTTCCTACGCGGCATCGGCGCGATGAAATAAAACCTGATCACAGGTTTGAACGGATTGGCGGGACTATTGAGTGGTCCCGCCAATTTTGGCTAACAACATGAAAATTACCAAAATCACCTCACATGTTTTGTTGTGCGATATGCCAGAAGAGTTGGGCTATTCGCAGCAATATTATACCAAGCGCACGGCGCATTTGGTACGTGTCGAAACGGATCAAGGGATCGTAGGATGGGGTGAATGTTTCGGTCCGGGCAATGTTGCTATTGCCAATAAATCCATTGTGGAAAATGTAATTGCCCCAATGATTATGGGGGATGACGCGTTAAATCGCGACGTGAGTTGGCATAAGGTTTATAACCTTTTGCGAGATCATGGACAAAAGGGAATGCCACTGCAGGCGCTGTCTGGTGTTGACATTGCCCTTTGGGACATTGCGGGAAAAGCGACTGGGTTGCCCATTCACGCATTGATCGGTGGCAAATTTCGCGATGATGTCCCTTGTTATGGGTACGGCATGATGTTGCGGCGCGAAAGTGTTGATGATTTGACGGCGCGTTTCAAAGATGAGGCGGCGGAAATTATCGATGCAGGGTTTATCGCGACCAAGATGAAGGTGGGGTTAGGCCCCCATGACGATGTGAAATTGGCCACCGCAGTTGCAGAAGGGGTCGGCAATCGTGCAAAGTTCATGGTGGACGCCAACCATTGTTATACCACATCAGATGCATTCTATGTTGGGCGTGCATTAGAAGAGCTTGGCGCCTATTGGTTTGAAGAGCCAGTCGCCCCAGAAGATTTAGAGGGATACCGTGAACTTCGCCAAGGTTTGCGCCTAAACATCTCTGGTGGTGAAGCGGAGTTCAACCGCTGGAATTGGCGCAGGCTTCTTGAGGCGCGTACCCTAGATATTGCACAGCCCGAGGTATGCGCGTTAGGGGGTATTTCGGAATATCTCCGTGTTCTTGCGCTATGTCATGCGCATTTAACGCCCGTCATAAATCATGTCTGGGGATCTGCGATTTCAGTTGCGACCAATTTGCAATTGTTGGCAGCTATGCCGCATTTACCCGGGGGATTACACCCTTGGGAACCGATGTTGGAATTTGATACGACCGAAAATATTTTTCGTGACAAATTGCTAAAAAATCCGCTGAATATTCAACAACAAGTCAAACAAAATAACGGGCGCGTGATGATCCCGATGGGACCTGGGCTCGGGGTGGAACCTGATCCTGATTTCATCGCGCACTACGAAATATAAACAGGGGGAGAAAACAAGATGCAGCAACAGGGTTCGTTGAAAGAATGGATATATCCGTCCATCTTTCTGATCGCCGCGGGATGGCTTGTTTGGCACATGCCAGCATTTATTCTGGATTTTTTACCGCCCGAAAGTCAAAGCCTGTTCGGTCAGATTTCCGAGTTGCATCAGCGCAAGGATGTCACCCCCAACATGGCTGGCCTATTTGGTGGATTTGCGGATCCTCTTGATTGGCTTGCGCTTGTGACGCTGCCGATCGCGTTTTATTTTGGTGCGCGTGCGGTCGTTGTTGCGCCCATGGAATTTCAAGACTGGCGTCCGTGGGATCGTATTGCACTGTTTATTGGGCGGGCCACAATGATCATGATCGTTTCGATGACATCTGTGATGCTTTACGAGGTATTCTTGCGTTACGCCATAGAAGCCCCAACCAAATGGGCCAATGAATTGACCCTTTGGATTGCGGGTTTTGTATTCTTGTGTTCTGGATTTTATGCGATGCAGCAACGCTGCCACATTCGTATTGTCATTCTATATGATGCTGTTCCACGTTGGGTGCGCAAAATATTCGATGTGATTTCAACGCTGATGATTGTGGTCTTTGTGGTTGGATTGATTTTTGGCAGCTATAAACAGGTATTTGTTGTTAAATTCTATCGTTGGGAAATGTTTGGGACTGCTTTTGATCCCCCAATCCCAGCAACCATTCAGCCGATGATTTTGATCGTACTGACATTGGTCGCACTGCAATCGGTGGCAAACTTGATCGCAGATTGGAACCTAGAAGAAGACTTTAGCAAAACTGATGAAATAGATCAGGACGAGATTGACGCAATCAAGCGCAGCGTGGGAGTAGAATAATGGATATTGGTACAATTTCACTTGTTTTGGTCCTTGGACTGATCATTCTGTTGGCCATTGGGATGCCGCTTGGATTTGCATCGGCTGTGATGGCGTTGGTCGTGTTGGTTATGAAGTTTGAGCCAACATTGTTAACGGCACCTTGGTGCTATTTCCCTGGTGCGGAATGTGAAGGCATGCGAACGATGCTGACCAGTCGACCGGGGACGGGGGCCTTATATATACTTACCCAGAAGATATTCGATTTGATGACAGAATACGTTCTGATTTCGGTCCCCTTGTTCATCTTCATGGCGGCGCTATTGGAGCGTTCTGGTATTGCTAAGGAAATGTATAATTCGCTTGATTTCTGGCTAAGTCGGGTGCGCGGCGGCGTTGCGATTGTGACGTCCATCATGGCTGTTATCATGGCTGCTATGTCTGGGATCATTGGGGGCGAAGTCGTTTTGTTGGGCTTGATTGCGCTGCCTCAAATGTTGCGTTTGGGCTATAATCAAAACCTCGCAATCGGAACGATCTGTGCCTCGGGGTCATTGGGAACCATGATCCCACCGTCAATCGTTTTGATTATCTATGGTTTGATCACAGAAACATCGATCAAAAAGCTATTTACAGGTGCCTTTGTGCCTGGCTTTATGCTGGCCACATTTATCATATTATACATCGTGATCCGCACACAATTGCGGCCACAAGATGCACCATTGCCCGAACCCCGAGAGGGCGATCCAACGGGACTACAAAAACTGGGCATGTTCGGCGGTTTCGTTAGCCTGCTTTTGGCAGGGGCTTCGGCCCTGTTATTGTTGCGCGCGATTTATTTTACCGTGATGGGTATGAACGTCCTGGAAGAGGGCGTTGATCCAATCGCACTTGGACAGCCCGAAGATATCATGCCATTGGCCATTTCTGGCGTTGTTGGTTTGGTCCTCGCATTTGTCGTCTTTGGTCGCAAACGCACCATGCTGGGTTGGGAACACGGCAAAGGGTTGGTTCCTCCGATACTTGTTATTGGCGTTGTTTTGGGCTCGATCTACGGTGGTGTGACTGGGATCACCGAGGCTGCAGGCATGGGCGCCTTTGCTGTGTTTATGATCGCTGTTCTTAGAGGAGAGGCATCGGTTGGTTTGCTTTGGGATTCCATGATGCGCACATTGCGCTCCACGGGCACCATTATTTGGGTCACAATTGGGGCTGCTGCGCTTGCGGGGGCCTATACGCTTGCAGGTGGACCAAACTATATCGCGAACCTGATTGTAGGATCTGAAATGCCGACCATGTTGGTTTTGCTGACGATGATGGTAATCCTATTGTTTATGGGGGCGTTCATGGATTGGGTTGGGATCGTGTTGCTGATCATACCCGTATTTTTACCCATCGTTCGCAAACTCCCCATCGAAGAAATTGGCTTTATCGGTCAACTTGAACCTCAGAATGTCGCCATTTGGTTTGGTGTTTTGTTCTGTATGAACATGCAGGTCAGCTTCCTTTCACCCCCCTTTGGTCCTGCGGCATTCTATCTAAAATCCGTGGCGCCGCCCCACATTTCGCTGACTGATATTTTTAAGGGTTTCTTGCCCTTCATCGGTGTTCAGCTGTGTGCTTTGGCTGTTTTGCTGATTTGGCCGAACATCGTCACGCTTCTATTTTAGAGAGAGGAGAAATTTATGCTGAGCCAAGCGCAAATTGATCAATTTAATCGCGACGGATACCTTGTCGTTGAGGATCTCATTACGCAACCTGTACGTGAAGCAGTAAAAGCAGAATATGAAGAACTGTTAGATGCATTATATGCAGGTTGGCTATCCGATGGCCTTGTGCCAAAACTGGCCGCAGATGCGACGTTTTGGGATAAGTTGGATGTGGCGATAAAAGGGGGATTTGATTGGTATCAACCCTTCGATATTTCACTGCCCCACGATAACATCACAAATGACACGCCCATGCATTTTGGACCGGCCGTCTTTGACATGGTCACCAGTGATCGGATTTTGGACACTGTTGAATGTTTGATAGGATCTGAAATTACGTCAAACCCTATTCAACACGTGCGGATTAAACCACCAGAGCGTGACGTGAAAGATGGCGAAACCCGTGCACATATCGTGTCCACAGATTGGCATCAAGATCGAGCCGTCACATTAGAAACCGCAGACAATACCGAAATGGTCACAGTCTGGTTGGCAATTACGGATGCGACTGTCGAAAATGGGTGTTTGCAGGTGAAACCCGGCAGGACGCCCGAGATGATCCCACATTGTTCGATGACCCAAGTCGGCATTTCAGAGAAATTTTTGCCAAAACATGATGCGGTTCCTGCACCGGTCAAAGCTGGTGGGGGCGTTATATTCCATCCGCTAACTCCGCATGCAAGTTTGCGGAATTTGTCGGACGGATATCGCTGGTCCTTTGACCTGCGCTATAACGTTACGGGGCAAAGCACGGGACGCGATCATTTCCCTGAATTTATTGCGCGTTCACGTTCAAGTCCATCCTCAGAGCTGCGCGATTGGCGTGCATGGAAGGACATGTGGGAAGCCACACGCGCACGCATTGCTGTTTCTGAACATATCAATCAACACGGCCGGTGGTCCTCAGACGGGCCTTACTGCGCCTAACAGGATGTAACATGGAAAAAATTGTCAGACTGCGGGACGAAGATAACGTGGTCGTTGCAAATAGTGCATTGGAGGCGGGGCACGACATTGGGGGCATCATTCTGCGGGACGCCATTCCAGCAGGGCATAAAATCGCGTCATGTGATATCCCCGTGGGGGCGCGCATTTTGAAATATGGACAGACCATTGGCTATGCCATGTCTGACATTCCAAGTGGCACGCATTTGCACACGCATAATGTTGAATTTCGCGCGACGGATGCTGCCTATCAATTTGGCACCAACCTGCGCGATGTGGCCCCTGTTCCAGAGCAAGAGCGCGATACATTCATGGGATATCGGCGTGAAAATGGCAGCGTGGGAACGCGCAACTACATTGCCATTGTTACATCCGTAAATTGTTCCGCCACGGCTGCGCGGCGCATTGCGGACAGTTTTGGGGAAGAGGAACTCTCCCAATATCCCAACGTCGATGGTGTTGTGGCGTTTGTGCATGGCACAGGGTGCGGCATGGCAGGCGATGGTGAAGGGTTTGAGGCTCTGCAACGCGTCATGTGGGGCTACTCCAAACATCCCAATCACGGCGGTGTCGTGATGGTTGGGTTGGGCTGTGAAATGAACCAAATTGACTGGCTGCTGGATGCCTATGGTTTGAAACAATCTCCGACCTTTCAAACCATGAATATTCAATCCGTTGCGGGTTTGCAGAAAACGATTGAAATGGGTGTGAAAAAGGTACGCGAGATGCTGCCCATCTTGAATGCCGCGCAACGCACGCCCTGTGCTGCCTCCGAATTAAAGGTGGCGCTGCAATGTGGGGGATCAGATGCCTGGTCGGGGATCACCGCCAATCCTGCATTGGGCGAAGCCTGTGATTTATTGGTGGCCCAAGGGGGCACAGGGGTTTTGGCCGAAACGCCCGAAATCTATGGCGCCGAACATCTGCTTACGGAACGTGCGATTGATCGCGCAACGGGGGATCGTTTAATCGGATTGATCAACTGGTGGGAGGATTACACCGCGCGAAACCGCGGATCGATGGACAACAACCCCAGCCCTGGAAACAAAAAAGGGGGGCTAACCACCATCCTTGAAAAATCACTGGGGGCCGCGGCCAAGGGGGGGACAACCCCGCTGACAGGCGTCTATAAATACGCTGAACCCGTGCGCGCACAGGGGTTCACATTTATGGACAGCCCCGGGTATGATCCCGCCTCGGTTACGGGGCAGATCGCGGGGGGTTGTAACCTAGTGTGTTTCACCACGGGACGCGGATCGGCCTTTGGATCAAAGCCTGCGCCAACCATTAAATTGTCCACCAATACGGCGATGTATGAACGGATGGTGGATGACATGGATATCAATTGTGGGGACATCATCACAGGCAGCGCAACAATCCAATCAAAGGGTCGTGAGATTTATGAATTGTTCCTGCGCGTCGCCTCGGGCGAAGCATCGAAATCCGAGGCGCAGGGTCTGGGTGATTATGAATTTGTGCCCTGGCAAATAGGGGCGGTGATGTAATGGTGAAACTTCTTCTTGCAGGAACGGGATTGATTGGGGAACGCCATCTAAATCATATCTTGGAACACCCTGATTTGACGCTTGCGGGTATCATTGACCCAGTGGTCGAAAATCGCACCACCCCCCATGCGCCGGGGTTTGCCACCTTGGACGATGTGGATGTTGCGGCCGATGGGATCATATTGGCCACCCCCACGGATACCCACGCGCCCTTAACCATGGCGGCGCTGGAACGGGGATTACATGTGTTGGTTGAAAAACCCGTGGCCGCGTCCTTGGCCGAAGCGGATGAGATGATCGCCGCATCAAAGCGCACAGGGAAAAAGATACTGGTGGGGCACCATCGCCGCCATCATCCCTTGGTCAGCAAGACGGTTGAAATTCTATCCTCGGGTCAGATTGGCCGTCCCTTAGTGGCTTCGCTTTTGTGGTGCATGAAAAAACCTGATGATTATTTCGATGTGGACTGGCGCAAAGGTGTGGATGGCGGACCCGTCAAACAAAACCTGATCCATGACGTTGATACGCTGCGCGCCTTTTTTGGCGAGGTGACATCCGTCACAGGTGCGGGCAGCAATGTGATGCGTAATGCGCCGCGCCACGAAAGCGGTGGTGTGGTTTTAACATTTGACAGCGGGGCGATTGTCACGATTGCCTTTTCTGATGCCACGCCAACCCCATGGGGGTTTGAGGCTGGCACAGGAGAAAGCCCGCATATCCCGAAAACGGCACAAACCTCGATGCAGATCGCCTGTTCAAACGGGGGATTGGAATTTCCGACCCTAAATGTTTGGAGTGGGGCCGCACATTGGAATGAAAAGCCCGAAATGCAGCCAACAGATGTCGATCAGGCTGTGCCATTGATCAAACAGTTAGAGCATTATGCACAGGTGATCCAGGGCAAAGCAGAGCCCGTGGTTGATGCCGCATCCGCGCGTGAAACATTGGCCGTCATTCTGGAAATTGAACGCGCCACTGCGCCACCCTCGCTCAGATTATAACGGTACTCAGATGACCCAAGCCCCCGCAACATTGATCCAATCACAGGCCCGCACTGGAATTGTTTTAATGATCGCGGCATGGGGCATGTTTTCTGTGATCGACACATCGGCCAAGTTTTTGGTGATGGCGGCGATCCCTGCGGTTCAGGTCGCCTTTATGCGCTATGCGGTGCAATTCCTGTTTACCGTTATTGAAGGATCGCGCGATGGTATGAAGGTGATAAGGTCACTGGATCGCACAACATTGGCTTTGCTGACACTGCGCGGGGCGCTTTTGGTTGTGTCCACATTTTTTAATTTTTTGGCCGTCAAATACCTCTCCCTAACGATGACGGCAGCAATCATGTTTTCGTCGCCAATTTTCGTCGCATTGTTTTCAATTTTGTTTCTTGGGGAACGGGTTGGTATTTGGCGTTGGAGCGCGATCATCATCGGGTTCATCGGCGTTTTGATCATTGTAAGGCCGTTTGACGAAGATTTTCATTGGGCCGCACTTTTGTCATTGCACAACGCTGTCGCAATCGCGCTGTTTTCAATGATCACACGGCGTTTGGCTGGGACCGTTAATGCACAAGTTATGCAGTTTTTTTCGGGTGCCCTCGGAACATTTGCCCTGTGTCCATTTGCGATTTTGGCTTGGCAAGCACCAACACATATCATCGGTTGGACCTTGCTTTTCGTGGTTGGGATTGGTGCCTGGTTGGGCCATAACATGTTTTCACGTGCACATGTGTACGCAAACGCCACGACCCTGATGCCATTTTCCTATTCCTTCATCATCTTTATGGCGGTGTCATCCTATTTGGTTTTCGCCACACGCCCTGACATTTGGGTCTATGTAGGGGCGGCATTGGTGGCGGGATCGGGCCTAATCATTTGGTGGCGCGAAAAACAAAATAATCCACAGGACACATAGAAGGATACCCAAGATGAATTCATATGATTTTGACGATCAGGTCGCCGTCGTCACAGGGGGCGCGCAGGGTATTGGGTATGCTGTTGTCAAGCGGATGATTGAAAATGGCGCCAAGGTTGTGATTTGGGATTTCGACACGGATCTGGCCCAAGCCAGCGCGTCTGAACTGGGCGCAACTGCACTTCATTGCGATGTCAGCGATTGGGATAGTGTTCAGGCCGCAGCGCAGCAGACGGAAAGTGAATTTGGTCGCATTGATGTTTTGGTGAATTCTGCCGGTGTGGCAGGGGCCAATGCCGTGGTTGAAGAGTATCCGATTGAGGAATGGAACAAAATCATGTCCGTCAATCTGAACGGAACCTTTCACACAAATCGTGCGGTGATTGCAGGTATGAAACACCGCGGATACGGGCGGATTGTGAACATTGCATCGATCGCTGGGAAAGAGGGTAATCCAAAAGCCAGCGCCTATTCCGCATCCAAGGCGGGGGTGATCGCACTGACAAAATCGTTGGGCAAAGAGGCGGCAGATTTCAATATCGGTGTGAATTGCGTCACACCCGCGGCGGCCCGCACGGCGATCTTTGATCAAATGTCAGAGGAACACATCAATTACATGCTGTCGAAAATACCGCGTAACCGATTTGTGGATGTTGCCGAGGTTGCCAACATGATCTGTTGGATCGCAAGTGCCGAAAACGCATTCACAACTGGGGCGGTGTTTGATCTGTCAGGTGGACGCGCAACATACTAGGGCAAGGGAGGCTCGGATGAAAAACATTGGTGTTATCGGACTGGGGGATATGGGCAGTGGTCTGGCCAAGAACCTGATGGCAAATGGATTTTCCGTTTTTGGTTTGGATCTAAAGCCAGAACGACAGGCGGCATTCACCGATATGGGCGGCACCTTGGTGGATGATGCCGCAGACTTGGGGCGTCGGATTGATGCGGCCTTTGTCATGGTGATGAATGGGGATCAGGCGAAATCAGTGATCCTTGGCCCAGATGGTTTGGTCGAAAATATGGAGCAGGGCGGTGTTGTGATCCTAAGCGCGACGATCAAACCCCATGAGGCCGTTGAAATTGGCGCGGCCATGCAGGGCAGTGGCATTGACCTGATCGATACGCCCGTATCGGGCGGGTTCCCGGGGGCACAGGGCGGCACGTTAACGATGATGGCGGCTGCCCCTGATGAGGTCATGGCGTGCGCCCGTCCTGTGTTAGAGGCGGTCTCGGCCTCAATCCACCACGTGGGAACCAAGGCAGGGGATGGTCAAACGGTAAAGGCCTGTTTGCAATCCCTGATCGGATCCCAATTTTCCGCCACGTTTGAGGCCGCCGCATTGGCCGCCAAGGCAGGTGTCAGTGGTGAAGTGCTTTATAACGTATTTTCCACCTCTGGGGCGGGCAGCGGCGTTGTGAACAACGCCCTTCAAAAAATCATTGATCGCGAATTTGAAGGAACCGGCAGTCATATCAACACGATGCATAAGGACCTGACGATTTCCTTGAACTTGGCCGAAAATCTGGGCGTTCCAATGCATACAGCCGCCGCCGCGATGCAGATATTTCACGCAGGGCGCACCAAATATCCCAATGGCGATAACTGGGTCTGTACCCGCGTGATCGAAGAGATCATCGGCGCAGAACTGCATAGATAGGAGGATCAGATGAAACTGGGCGTTATATGCGACGGGATCAGTCGGGATTTGGAACACACCGTTTCGGTGATGAACGAATTTGATCTGACTTATGCTGAATTACAATTTGTGTGGGATCACGAGGTTGGGGATCACAGCGGAGAAGAGATCAAAAAGATTGATCAAATTTGTCGGGACAACGGCAAGCTTGTTAGTTGTCTATCGCGCCACATTTTTGCGGGGATGAGTACCGAAAATCGCCCCGGTGATGCGTTGCATCAAAAACATATGGATGCGCTAAAACGTGTGGTTGATATGGCCCATGTGGTGGGATCGCCATTGGTGCGGATCATGACCCAGAAAAAGGAACAAATCCTATGGGGTCATAATGGTGCAGAACGATGGAATGTTGCCAAGGGTGCGTGGGACACAATGCCCCCCATGATCGCCCCGGCCGTGGATTTCGCGCGACAGGCGGGTGTGACCTTGGTCGTGGAAACGGGCAATGGAACCATGGTGAATTCCAATTACACCGCCCGCAAACTGATTGATGAGCTGGACGCCAAAGATACGCTAAAGGTGTTGTGGGACCCTGCCAATAATTGTTGGTGTCATGAATTGGCTTACCCTGACGGCTATGACACAGTGCGGGACGGATATCTGGGCCATATTCATATCAAGGATGTTTTGGTGGACACACCCCGCGCCACATTAACAGTCAAGAAAATGGGAGAGGGGCAATTGGCACCACTATTCGCGCCCCTTGCCGATGCGCTGCGGCGGGATAGCTATGACGGAGTGATTTCCTTTGAAAGTGTGTATCACCCTGGAAACGGTAATTTTGAGGATGGATTTCGACAATCCATTGGTCTGTTCAAAAATTTGTTTGGAGATGAGGTAGAATGAGCGACAAAGATGTGATTGGATTTATTGGTGTTGGGTACATGGGGCATGGGATGGCCCACAACATCATGAAGGGCGGCTACCCGCTAGTTATCAAGGGAAATAAAAACCGCGTACCCGTCGATGATCTGGTAAATTCAGGCGCGCGCGAGGCGCAGGATTTGGCAGATTTGGTTGCACAATGTGATGTCATTCATATGTGCCTGTCCAATTCCCCCCAAGTGGAAAACATCATTTTCGGCACAGGCGGTATTTTGGAAAATGCCAAAGATGGATTGATTGTGATTGATTGCACCACGGCTGATCCAACATCAACCACGCGTATCGCCGATGCGATGGCTGAAAAAGGGATGCATTTCGTCGATGCCCCCTTGGGCCGCACCCCGAAAGAGGCGGCGGAAGGCACCTTGGACGCGATGATTGGGGCCAGTGATGATTTATTTGAACGGATCAAGCCGATTGTTGAATGCTGGTCTGGCAATATTATTCATGTAGGTCCTGTTGGCGCGGGGCATAAGATGAAATTGATCATGAATTTCATAGCGATGAGCTATGCATCCCTATATTCCGAGGCGACAGTTCTGGCCGCGAAATCAGGGCTTTCGCCGCAAAAGGTGAATGAGGTCATCGGATCAAGCCGTTTGTCAAATGGGTTCTTTGAAACATTCATGAAATATTTGGTGGGTGGTGATCCCAATGCGCATAAATTTTCGTTGGAAAACGGGGCCAAGGACATCGGGTATGTCGCCAATATGGCCCATGATGCGCAGATGATGAACCCAATGGGGGCCGCGGCGAAAAACTATTTCACCCATGCCATTGCCACGGGAAATGGGGGTAATTATGTGCCGACATTGGTGGATATGATCGGTGCGATGAACGGCATTAATATTCAGGACGAAGTGGAAAAGGGCCGCTGATGCCCCTTTATTCCGCACGCCCTTGGGCAAAGGCCGCGGCCAAAAAGACCACCATCAGCATCGAAAGCGCCATCAAAATGTTGATGGTGCGCTGCGTGCGCTGACTTAGATTTAATTCATGCAACAGGGTGCCCGCATACAGCCAGCCAAGATGTAATGGCGTCCAAATTGCATTTGTTATCAGTATTTTAAGGATGATTTCTAATGTTAAATTATCGGGCATAAACCCAAACCCAGTGATCAGGGATGTGTTCACAACATAGGCTTTGGGATTGATCGCCTGTAACAAAACACCCCCCATGATGCCGGGGGGTGATTTCGCCTCGATAAAGGCGATTTTGGTACCCGCAAATGCGATCCGCGCCGCCAAGTAAATCAGGTAACTCATTGATAAGGTTAAAAGAACGACCCGCAGGGTTGGCATTGATAATATGACCGCGGCAAATCCTGTGATCACGGCCAACATGACCATGTTCGTCCCTAAAAACAGCCCGAAAACATACCGCAACGACGGTTTGAACCCATAGGCCGCCCCAAATCCAGCCGTTGTCAAAACACCTGGGCCGGGTGTGATGATCAAAAACAAAACAGCAAGTGCGAAAACGATCATCTATTAAATAACCTTATGACAAAGCGGTTAATTGGCTGACGCAAGTATTGAAAACTAAGTCTTGTTTATCAAGGGTTTGTTCAGGTGCATGGCTACAATATTTTTCCAAAATTTTCCTGTCTTCCCCTTTAATTCCGCGCGTGCCCCTCTAATTTCCAAGTACGAAAACAGGAGAAGATGAATGGCTGAATGTGGATGCGGGCGCAGCCCGACAGGTAAATGCGTAGGTTGGCACGGCCTAAGCGAAGAACAGTATCAGGAAAAGAAAGCAGCCTATGAAGCCAAACAGGCCGCTAAATCCGCAGAGAATTAAGTTCATGGGCCGCATTCGCGGCCCATGTTTCGGTTTCTAAATCACGTTTTGCGCCAAAAGCTTTTTCAAATCTGAATTGCCACCGATCAATTTCTGATCCACAAAAATCATTGGAAACGTCGGCCAACCTGTCCACATTTTCAAGGCAAGTCGTTTGCGCCACATACTCGTATAGCTACCGTATTCAATGTATTTAAAATCCAACCCAGCTTTGGTTAGGTTTTTGCATGCTTGCCACACCGCATCATTCCACCGCATGCCCACCACGACAATTCTGTTTTGCTCGACGGCGGTTTCGACTTCCGCAACGATATCTGAATGGAAGGAATTGATCTGATCCCTCAGAGTTGGATGGATATGTTCGTGTGTTAGCATTTTACGCATGACTTTTACCTTTCTGCTGCGGGTTTGCGCATAATGGACGTAATTGGTTTACCCTTCGCCAATTCATCAACCATTTTGTCCAGATATCGGATTTCTTGCATTAATGGGTCGGTTATGTCTTCAACGCGTACACCACAAATGCTGCCCGTGATCAGTCGTCGATGAGGGTGAAGGGCAGGGGCGGTTTCAAAGAACACTTTGAAGGAACGTTGATCATCCAATGCATCTTGCAAAGTGGATTCAGAATACCCCGTCAACCAAAAATAATTTTATGCAATTCGTCCTGACTGCGACCTTTCTTTTCCACTTTAGCGAGGTAATGTGGATAAACATTTGAGAAGCTCATTTCATAGATTTTATGCTGTGCCATACGAATTCATCCATTACTCACAAGGCACTCTAGTGGTTTCAAAGTGAATCACAACAGGTGTCTACACATTCTCAGGGGAGCACATTCTGTGTTGAGGATAACGCTGTCCGCTAAGGAAAAATTCAATGGCACAACCAACCATTTGCCGCGCAGGTGCTGAAAGATGCTCCAGAATTTGAAACAATGCAGTTCATTGCAGTTAGCACTTTAGACAGCATCATTTTGGAAAAAACCGAAACAAGTAAAGCCAACGCCAAGAACAAATTGACTGATGACCAGAAGTTAGCATTGGAGTGTTTGGAGGAGTTAATTGAGGCTAATACGGCGACAAACGGTGATGTCGTCGGCAAAAATGTTCACCTTGATAAGTGGCGTAATGAGTTCAAACGGCGACATACAGGCGACAATGAAAACAGCAAAAACAAGGCACACCAACGTGCGCGCAAAAAACTGGTTTTATTGAGATGAGTCGAAGTAAAAGACGATTTTTACAGTTTAGGCGACAAGGCGACATGAGGCGACAAATGCATAAATGTCGCCCTATACAAACTTACCATCGGCGACACGACAGACACATGTCTTTAGACATGTCGTCTTGTCGCCGTGAATGTAGAAAGAGTTGAACTCTGCATCACCATTTGTCGCCAACTTCTGGATACTGCCTAAGTATTTCGTCTGAACCTCGATAAGCTGTTACGAACTGGTGCATCTCACTTATTAAAGAATTCACGACTTTACCTTCCAACTCAAAGGCATCAAGTTGTCGGTAAACATCTTCTTCGCTCTCTGCTACCCAGTGACAGTAAAAAAATCATCATTTCCCAACCAGGTTTGCATGCATTGGGCATATTCTCCCGCGGCTTGAACTGCCCACTGATACTCTGATAACCGCTCCTCCTTTGGATCGCGTTTTTCTGGGGGTGTGCAGTATTTTGCGCGTGCTTCATCTGAAACGAATGTGTGAACTACCATAAAATGACGTGAGAATTTTTCTTCTATCATAACAATACTCCAATCTCTGATTAACAGTATCAGCTTGGGTCCTTCTGGCAAGTCTATGCCTTGCGGGTAATTCGGACGGCAAAGTCTTTCTAGTCACAGAAAATCCACAAGGGGGTGTAGATCAAAATTGTACGCACACCCATATCCCTTTTAAGCATTTTATGATAATCTTTACAGAAAGTTATCAAACAAAGTTGATAATGTATTTACATGAATTTCGTTAGTTCAGATTTGGCCCGATATGCTGCTTATCCAGACACAATTAGCTTTCAAGTTGATTGTCGAAGATACAGCTGGCCACTACGCCCAATTAAGCGCATTAGAGGTAAAAATAGATACGCATTCCCAGAAGCTGTACTAGCGCATGTGATCAGCGTACTACGTCACATGGGAATATCTGCATCATCGGTCGCAGCAATACTTGATAGGCTAGATCAGATCACATTTAAGAAGGCGTTGGATGAATTTGAGGCCAATTTGGTCGAAGAAGTGATCCTGACACTGCCAATTAGCCGATATTTTGAACCAGACGATGAGGGCGATCTAGCAACCGTCCACACTTCCATTGTTTCCGCGCATGAAACGCTGGTTGAAATAGATGCGTTGTACATTCGGCTAACTGACATTTCTCGGGGAATAATAGACGGGCATATCTGAGGCAAAACAGATTAGAGTTGTTTCGTTTGCATAAATCTCGTCTGGATGTTTAATCTATCTGGTAAATGTTATCGGGAGACTTCATGGGAATTGCGCGGATAAGGATGATTGATTTCTTCAATGCGGAGGACTCACATGCATTTGAAAAGGAATATGTGAAGATTGCAGGGTCATTATTGCCGTTGGCGACAAACCTAATAATGACAAGAACAAGTGATGAAAGCCTGCTTCACATAGCAATTTATAATAATGAACAGGACGCAGATGCATCACTCGCTCCAATTCAAAAATTCATGTCTGAGTATCAAAAACTGTTTAAAGACACGATGTATTTACACGGACCAGTTTCCTTAAATCATGTAAAGTTGGATGAAGGTTAAGCATGCCGTATGCTCGCATAAACATGGCAGAGTTCAGAACTCGCGATGAAATGACAAAAACTCTCAGTATATTGAAAAATGACATAAAGTCTGTTTTTCCAGAGATTAGGGCATTTACCGCGATTGAAACAAGTGAAACCTCAATCCTAACTATTTCCGTTTATGACGATAAGGCTGCTGCTGATCGAGCTCTAGAACAGCGTGATAAACATCACGAAGATAAAGATTTGTCAGACATATTCTCACATGAGGGGTTTGTGGAGTGTATGTATTTCGACAATGAAAAGCTAGCCCTCTGAACAGAAACCAAAAAATGAAGCGGAGCCTTTTGCTCTTGCAGTAGTAATTGCTCTCAAGGTCTTCAGTGAATTTGGAGATTTGAGTTTTCGTGTATCAATATGATCGTTATCAGTGTGCCTTGAAGATGAAGGAAGTATACAATGTATGTGAGAGTAAACATGGTAGAATTTAACTCTAATGGTGGGATGCATGAAGCGTTGACTATCTGGCGAAAGAATGCCGCCCAATGGATGACCGGAGCCCAATTACTGTTCACGATGAAGACGTCAGAAAAATCCGCAATGTATATCTCAGTTTATAAATCCCAAGAAGACGCTGAGAACGCGCTAGATGGTCGTCAAAAATATGTAGATGCTATGGGCGATCTTGTTCATGATGTTTTTTATCACGAGGGTGATATGGACTTTGCTTTTCTTAACACCGAAATATTGAAGCATGAAATGGTTGAAAGTTTGTAAAGGAATAACAACTTGGCAATTGCACGGATAATTATGAATGAACTTGTTTCAACAGAAGCAACTGAAACCTTCATAAAAGGACACCGAGAGCAGGTAAAAAATGGTTTTTTAAAGATTGCAGACTTCAGTATTGCTGTTCGAACTGGGGAAACATCTTTATTAATAGTTACAGTGTATACAGACCAGGAAACATGTGATTCAAACAAAGATCAACGAATGCATTGGTTCAAAGAACATGACCATTTAATGAAAGACGACTTTTACTATGAAGGTGAAGTTGAGACCCTCTTGAATGGTTCAGATAGCGAGCAAATAGCGTTAGAACTGCTCCGTGATTTCTAACTATGCACTGTGTGCTTAATGAGTGCCTAACGCCTCTTTTGTAACTCTCTAAGCCTGTCTTACAGTATAGCCATCACACCTCTAATTACCACATCCGAGCCAGCAAGCTTTTCCTCGAAGTCTCTTTCCGCGCAATAAACAACGGTTGTTTCTTCTTAAGCTTTGGCAGTGGCCATTCTTGGTGCTGTATCGATGACCCCCATTTTTCCAAATATTTCTGTAGCTCCGAGTGTTATATCTGGTTCAATTAATTCATGGTTTGTAGGAAAGAATATTCCAACTTTAGTAATTTTTGTGTAGCTTTAAAAACGAATGATATTTCGCTTTAAAACATTGAATTATGGTAACTGAAATTTCTATGTTACATTTTCTCTAGATTGGAGATGTGTATGGACAACTTACAGACTGCGCGCAATTTTTTTGAACAGTGTGATTACGGAAAAGGGTGGGAAGCCTGTAAGATATACTGTCATCTAGATGCAACCTTTGAAACAGAGGCAGAAACGCTCTCCGCAATTAATACATTGGAAACGTATTGCGAGTGGATGATTGATGCCGTCAATATGTTTGATGAAAATGTTGAAGTTGAAGTTAAGGCTGAAGCGTATGATGGGCAGAGAGATATTGTGCTCATTTATGCAGAAATTAGAGGACATTTGATACTTGGTCCTGAACCAATGTTTGCAAAAACAGATTATGTGTATGTGTTAAAATTTGATGATGGTAAAATAAGTCATATGGCGAAAGTTTGGGACTTTAAGCTCCCATGAATATTAATGAGTTCAGTTAGTTTTTCACAGTTGTATAGGAGTAGAGTAGATGCCTGTCGCAAATGTCGTCATGTTTGAATTTGAAACATCTGCTGATCTAGAAAACTGGGCGGAATGGTACAAAAGAGACGGACCTTTTCCGAATAATGAAATATCACTTTTCGTCAAAACCGGAGAGACATCTGCTTTCGGGATTGCCTCTTATCCAACAGAAGAAGATAGAGTTTCAGGTGGTAAATTGCGTGATGCTTTGGTTAAAGGTGATGTTCCGTTTAAAATAAAAGAAATTATTCCCTTTGGTGGGCCAGTTTTGGTAGAATTTATCGATGGAGTTTTGTTCCCCAAGCGCGTTAAGTAAACATTGTCGATTCATTTCATTTGGGATCAGAGATTTTTTGCGAAGATAAATAGGATCAAATGAAACATGTCCAATAAAATTTGGTCAGTCGTAAAATTTAAAATCAAATTGGGTTGCGAGGAAGAGTTTCTCGCTGCACATAACTTTACTGATGAACACAAGTCTCATTTCTTATCATTTAGGGCAATAAGAGTGGACGAAAATTTAGTTGTGCATATTGCGGAATACGAGAATATCGAGAAAGTGTTTGCCGCTCAGGATCAAGGCTTGGATTGGCTTACTTCGGTCGAACATTTAATTGAATATTACCACGATAGTCGCACAGAATCTTTCTCCGGCATAGAAATTTACTCTCACTAAATATTTATTTACTCAAATCTATATTTATTACCGATGCTTATAAGCATATATTAATGTGAAAAACTAATCGTGCAGTAATGAATGCCTGTTTGGCTTTTAAAGAATATTGATAAGCGCATTGTATCGAATGTCTGCTTCAGTTGTTGCAGAAATTTCACTGGAGTATGCGTTATGTATTTGCTCGCACTACAGTTCAATCTCTTGAAAAATCGATACTTTCACACCTAATCGCTCATCATTATCATTGATATCGTCACGACGTATGTGTTCGATCACTTGATCCATAGCGGTTGCATCTACAAACTCAGCGAAACCGACTACGTTATAGTCGTCGATTTTCATAATATATTCGTTCACGATGAATTTTGATCGCTCAGCTTTCATACTTTCCCAAAATGCTAACCATTCATCGAATTTACCACTTTCTATCGTCCAGTGCGTTGCAAGTTTCATTTTACTCAACCTTCATTCAACTTTTTGAACTCTACTAAGTTTTTATACATAAAAGCATAGAAGCAGTTGGCTATTTATTCATCAATTAACATTCCAGATGTTGCACGCGTGTGGCCTTCATCAATCGACCATTCCTCTAGAAGGTGCCTAATGGTGTCGAGATGCGTCAGGGATATATCTTGGTCATCTCGAATTTCTTCAATTGATGGAGATATTTTAACAAGATATAGCTCGTCGTCCATCTGTGATAAAAAACGTTGCTGGCCGAATTTTTTTCGACATTTTTCATTATGTGCCTTTAGCTCATCAATGACTTCTTCAATTCGACCGGCTTTCGGTTTGAACCTAATTACGCTTAAAACTTTCAATTTCATCCCTCTATCAAGTATATTTTACTTAGCTATTCTTTGGCGGTATTATCATTCGCTCATCGGTTATATCATACGTGGTAACGAAGCGATGCATTTCTTGAGCCATGGAAACCATGCTTGAAGCCATTCCAGTTTCTTCCAATAGATCATGGATATCAGACTCAGTTTCTGCCTCCCAATGGCAAAAGAAAAAATCTTCACTTCCTCGCCAATGCTGGAGTACGCGTGCGCGTTGTCCTGTAAGTTTATCGAAGAACTGCCGATCAGTTAAAACAGTATCTGGGTTACTTGATTTCTCCCAAGCTTCTTCGGAAGAAAATGTATGTGTACACATAAAATGTTTTCTCATCATTGTCTCTTTTAGCTATCAGCCTGACATTTCTTAAGTTCGCAGTAACATCTGTTTAATAACAATAATTGGGGAGGAACACATATTCATATTTCAAAAAATGATAGGCTATTAAATGTTTTTCATTTCGATCTATCAATTTCGCACATCGTTATTTTTGTATATTACTCTTAAATATGAGTGAACGAATTTTAACTGGGGGTTGCGAAGTGTCTTATTGGTCCGTGATAAAGTATAAGCCCAAAAAAAATTGTGAGGACGAGTTCCTCGAAAATGCTGAAAGACTAGAAAACGAACTTGGAGCAAGTGAACGGTTGAGTGTGTGGCTTAAGACTACGGATGGCCAAGTCGTGCAGCTAATATGCAAAAGCTCGCTTGATGCAATTATCGAAACTCAAGATATCGGACTTGATTGGTTAGACAGCGTCGATCATTTACTCGAAAAAGATGAAGAAGGCAGTCGTACTGTTGCTTATTCAGGATTTGAGGTTGATACACTGAGACGTGAATTTGGGCTAAATCTCAAATTTACGGATTCATAATCGGAAGAAATATATTCTTAGAAAAAGTCACAGAAGCACGTTCAGCGAAAGTACTAATCACTTAGCGCCAGCAATTCGTCACGCGGTGGGATGCTGCGCTATTACACGCACTGTTTAATGAAAAAGGCTGGCCCATTTCAGTTTCAGCCAGTTTAATAGGGAGATAAAACATGAAAAATCACTTCTTCATGCGTATTAAAACGACTGAACTGGAGATTTGTTGAGAAATTCTCGATGAGCACCTTGTGGAGACGTACTCACTGCTACTGACAGAAGTTCTCGAGAAATGCTCAATGATTGCTACGACCCCATAACAAAAATATGAACACAGGGCGTTCTACATCTCCTTGCCCTGCGCACACCATCCATCTTTTTCTCTTAACTGTCACCTCTCAAATTTGTAGATGGATGGGGCTCAAAACTGAGAGAAAAGTGAGCATGGTTTAGCTCTAAAACTTCTAAATGATATTGTTCATACCAAGCTGGCAGTAAAGCCCTATTAGTTTTTAGCTACCCAAATGCTACTTTCGTAGTCTATTGCATTGTAAGTGGTTAGAGGCACCTGTTTCATTGATTTCATCATTTGGACATTCTCTGGAGGCATATCCTCTGGAAGCCCTTCACACCATTTTTGAACAGCACCATCCTTCGTACAATATGAAGTACCATGGAAAGGACAGGTAATGTGACCATTTTCGTCTATCTCTCCACCAGCCAGAGGCAAATTCATGTGAGTACAGGTATTTAGAACTGCTCTCACATCACCTTTGAACCTAAACAGTAATACGTCATCACCGTCCAATTCAAATACAACTGTGTTCTCCTCCGATAGATCTTTACTAGCACCAGCGCGTGTCCATTTTATTCCATCTTTAACCAGTGCATCATGCTTTTTAGCAACGAGGCTCTCGCCTATTACCGACTTAATTTCATACAAAGTAATTCTCTCACTCGTACCTTTAAGTTTGGTTCTGATGAAATCCTCCACCTCAACTCTGTCTTGAATTTGGTTATAAGCGTTTTCCGTGATAAGCATCGCTGTATCTGCCTCTTTATTGGCACTTTCGGCTCTAGCAGCCATATTCACGGTATCACCTATAACACTTAGTCTTTCAGTGCCTCTGCAGCCCAGCATTCCGATTATGGCTTCTCCAAAATGAATTCCAATTCGAATTTTGAACTCTTCATCGAAGTTTTCCTCGACGGTATTGGCAAAATTTTGTAGTTCTGACTGCAATTCTAATCCAGCTTTTACGGCTCGAAATGTTTCGTCGCCTTCACCATCAAGACCGAATATCGCCAGGAAGGCGTCACCAATGTAATTGTTAATCTCACCGCCATTCTTCATTACAATGTTACCAGCAAAATCAAAATACTTGTTCAATAGATACATCACATCAAACGAAGCTAATCTCTCACTTAGAGGCGTAAAGTCTTCAATGTCCGCAAACAAAATTGCAACTTGTTTGGTAGATCCAATAGAGCCAGATGATTGTAGTGCTGCCTGCGCAAACTTAATATCTGTTTGATGCTTAAACAACTTTCGTATTCTTGCGTCTCCACTTAATAACGTCTGGCAAGCCAAGCGAACGTCATCTGGAAAGTCTAGTTTATCAGCTATTAGCTGCTCGCTATGAGACCGCTCTGAACAATTTTCTAAACCATCCAGTATTTGCACTCGACAAGTCGAGCATCTTCCAAGCCCGCCGCAAACGTGCAGGTGTTCGACTTGATTTTCATTTGAAATTGTTAAAATGTTTTGGGCCTCAGAAAATTCAACTTCTCGTTTTTCATCAGCGTAAGTTAATTTAGGCATATTTTTCAAAAGCTCCATTTTCTATTACTATGGAACAGTTAGAAAGCTCCGTAAAGGCACAGTAACGGCTAAGTCGAACACAATCCCAGCGATGAACTATACACGTATGTGCGTTCATAGCTTGCCAAATTTAACAATTTATAATTGCCACGACGGCCACAATTAGAGCAGTGTGAAATATTCTTTATCTGTGCAATCGTCAGCAATCCTTTCGCTATAAACATAGCCACAGGCACATTGGCTTGGTGACGACAGCAAGCACACTGAAGGTGCAGCCAGTGCTAAGGAACGAGTGAAAGTTGGGTCATAGTTACACGATATTGGGTAAATTATTGTCAGTAAACGGCTTAAAAAACCGTGAATTTTGGACCCCCAGTGGACCCCTAGATATATTTGGAGACAAAAAAGAGGCCGCTAAATTAGATAAGACCCTGTTTTTATTGGCTCCGGCGGTAGGGATCGAACCTACGACCAATTGATTAACAGTCAACTGCTCTACCGCTGAGCTACGCCGGAACTTGAGGTGCGTATAACAATTGCGATTCAGGACGTCCAGAGGGTATTTTCGATTTTCGTGAAAAAAATTTTGTTCATGATAACGGGGAAAAGATGCCATCAAAGGCGATTGGTTTTTCGACGGAAATCAACCCTTTATTATGCAACTCCAACAGGTGGGCAAAGACGTTGCGCGCCGCCACTGGGATCAGTTTTGCATCAATATCCGTATAGATCGCCTTGGCCAGTTCGTGGGGCGTTGCGGGGCCTGCTTGTAATTGTGCTAGGATCTGAACCTCGCGTTCGCGGCGGTGGGATAATAACCAGCGTAATCGTTCGTTTGGCGCGCGTACGATGTCCCCATGACCCGGCAAGAATAGATCCCAATCAAAGTCCAACAGATGTTCACAAGATCGCATGAAATCCCCCACATCCCCGTCGGGGGGCGACACCATGGATGTGGCCCAATCCATCACATGATCGGCGGTGAATAGGATTTTATCCACCTGAAAACACATGTGATTTGCCATGTGTCCGGGGGTATGGTGTGCAGTGATGCACCATTCGTCACATGTAACGCTCTCTAAGTGTGATAGGGTGTGATCGGGTTGAAACGCGCGATCAATGCCTTCACCCCCGCCTAAACCGCCCTGATCAGACAAGGATTTCATCAAGACACTTTTTCCCGCTGCGTGATTGCCAAAGGCATAAAGGGGCACCCCGACTGCTTTCGACAGGCGCATGGCCAGTTCCGAATGATCATAATGGGCATGTGTGACAAAGATTTGCGTTATCGAACCGCCCTCTGGCACAGCGGCCAAAATCGCGGACAGGTGCGCATCGTCATTTGGACCTGGGTCAATCACCGCGACCTGTTTTTCGCCCAACAGATAGGTGTTTGTGCCGTGATAAGTCATGGGCGAAGGATTGGGGGCAACGATACGCCGAATAGACGGCGTCACCTGATCAAATGTGCCACGGGGCGGTGGATAGCTGCTCATTTCGATTTCCTTTCACCCGATGTTTGGGTATGTCTATCCGTGATGTTTAGTTGGATCAAACAGTATATGCCCAAACGGCTGTATTGGCGCGCTGCGCTGATATTGATTTTGCCTGTCGTTTTGATCCAGTTATTGGTGTCATTCGTATTCATTCAGCGTCATTTTGAGGGGGTAACAGAACAACTTACGCGCGGCCTGACCCAAGAATTGGCGTATTTTGAAACGCTGATCCGCACGGGCGATATTGAGGGGGCACAGGCGCTTGCTAATGCTTTGGACATATCGCTTAGTGTGAACCCCGATGGGGCATTCCAACCAACGCGACGGTTTTATGATTTGACGGGCATCGTTGTGATCCGTGAATTATCACGGGTTACATCGCTGCGCGGTGTGGATTTGCCAGATAATCGTATCGTGATTTTACGTATGGCGATCCCAGGGTATGAGGAGTTGGAATTAACCTTTGCGCGGCGCCGTGTGTCGGCGTCAAATCCGCATCAGTTAATTGTGAACATGGTATTTTTCGGGGGCATTTTCACAATCATCGCATTCTTTTATCTGCGCAATCAGCTGCGCCCTATCACACGATTGGCAGCCGCAGCTGAGGCCTTTGGCCGTGGGCAAAATGTGGCCTATTCACCCAGCGGCGCGATTGAGGTGCGCGCAGCGGGGGATGCGTTTTTGCACATGCGATCCCGAATTGAACGCCACATTGAACAACGCACGCTGATCCTTTCGGGTGTTAGCCATGATTTACGCACGCCTTTGACGCGCCTGAAACTGGGTTTGTCGATGCTCGAGGATCGTGACCGCGAACCATTGGAACAAGATGTTGAGGATATGCGCATCCTATTGGATGAGTTTTTGGTTTACGCCAAAACCCTTGGCGAAGATCGCAGCCGCAATGAACCTGTGAATGCGATCACATTTCTGGATGGATTGGTGCAGGACTATGCACGCATGGGGCAGGTGGTGCAGTTGCATATTGATGCCGACGAAACCGTTGTGATGATGCGCGAAAACATGGTGAAACGCGCATTGGAAAACCTGCTGAATAATGCGTTTCGCTACGGGGATCAGGTACACCTAAGCCTGCACAGCGACGCTGCATTCGTGAACTTCCGGGTTGAGGATAACGGCCCGGGTATCCCGCCTGATCAACGTGAAAATGCCCTAAAACCCTTTGCCCGCCTTGATCCCGCCCGCAATCAGAACAAAGGGTCCAGTGTCGGTCTTGGCCTGCCTATCGCAAACGACATCGCGCGCGCACATGGGGGACATTTGATCTTGTCCGAAGCGCAGAGTGGTGGTTTACGCGTCGATATGCGGATTGCGAAATAATACGAAGCCGAGCGGGCAAGCGTTCATTTTCAAAGATTGCGGCGATGAATGCGCTTATTTTGAAGGAAATTAATAAAAGTGGTAGGCCCGGCAGGACTTGAACCCGCAACCAAAGCGTTATGAGCGCTCTGCTCTAACCAATTGAGCTACAGGCCCACTTTTTCCTCGTGCTATCACATGTCGCGCCAAGGTCAAGGGTTTGCGATTGAAACTTAGCGCGCAATATATTAGTTGGGCGCTAATTTCGCGAAAGGACCACAGATGACGGACGGCAACAACGGCGCGACCTATGCGCAAGCGGGTGTAGATATTGATGCAGGCAACGCCTTGGTGGATCGCATTAAACCCGCAGCAAAACGCACAAACAGAAGCGGCGTTATGGCGGGCCTTGGTGGATTTGGGGGGCTTTTCGATCTTAAGGCTGCGGGTTTTAACGATCCGATCCTTGTCTCGGCCACCGACGGTGTGGGGACAAAATTGCGCATCGCAATTGACACAGGCCATTTTGACACAATCGGCATTGATTTGGTGGCGATGTGCGTGAACGATCTGGTCTGTCAGGGGGCAGAGCCGTTGTTTTTCTTAGATTATTTTGCAACAGGAAAACTGTATGTTGAACAGGCCGCAACAATCATAAACGGGATTGCAACGGGGTGTGAGTTGTCAGGCTGTGCATTGATCGGTGGCGAAACTGCGGAAATGCCGGGCATGTATGCCAATGATGATTTCGATTTGGCAGGCTTTGCCGTGGGTGCGATGGAACGCGGTGGTGCATTGCCACGGGATGTGAGTGTGGGGGATAAATTGATTGCCCTACGTTCAAGCGGTGTGCATTCGAATGGCTATTCCTTGGTGCGCCATTTGGTCGATGGCTCTGGCCTCACTTGGGCGGATCAATCCCCGTTTTCGGAAGGCACACTTGGCACAGCGCTTTTGGCGCCAACGCGTCTTTATGTGAAACAATCCTTGGCTGCCTTGAAAGCAGGCGGGGTGCGTGCACTAACACATATCACAGGTGGCGGGCTGAGTGAAAATATCCCACGCGCCTTGGACGAAGGGCAGGGGATTTCCATTGATCTGAACACATGGGATCTACCCCCTGTGTTCCAATGGCTGATGGAACAAGGTGGTATGGAGCAGGCCGAGATGTTGAAAACATTCAACTGTGGATTGGGCATGGTGCTGATGGTTGACCCAGCACAAGAGGAATCTGTGATCCAATGCCTGACGGACATGGGCGAAGATCCCGTAACGATTGGTCAGGTCACGGATAATGCTGGCGTTCATTACACAGGCACATTGTCGTGACAAAACGGGTTGCGATTTTCGCCTCTGGCGGTGGATCAAATGCCGTGAAACTGATGGAAAGCATGCAGGGCGATCACCCTGCGATGCCGGCCCTAATCGTGACGAACCAACCCAATGCCGGTGTTATTCAACAGGCCGAACGTTTTGGTGTTGCTTGTGAGGTGATCGATCATAAACCCTATGCCGGGGATCGCGCGGCCTTTGAAACGGAAATCCAAAACCGTTTGATCCCATATCAGATTGATATGATCTGTTTGGCGGGGTTTATGCGCGTTCTAACCGCCGGTTTTACCGATCATTGGAGCGGTCGGATGTTAAATATTCACCCCTCTCTCTTGCCGAAATACAAAGGGCTCAATACCCATGCCCGCGCGATTGAGGCGGGGGATAAACGCGCAGGCTGCACCGTGCATGAGGTGACGGCCGAATTGGATGACGGTCCGATCCTGGGACAAATCAGTGTTCCGATCCTGTCAGGTGACGCACCAGCCAAGCTGGCCGCGCGTGTGCTGGTCCAAGAACATCAATTGTATCCAGCGGTTCTTAAACGCTTTGCCACGGGGGATAAAACCCCGATTATGCGCAAAACATAAGGCTTTCCAAGTCCCCGAAAATTTTGTAATCACGAAACGAGCGGGGGTGTTAGAGTAGAATAAGAAACATAAATGAAGACCCTGACAACAACCCAAGAGCTTGCTGAGTTTTGTTCTGATGCCGCAGGCCACCCCTATATTACTGTTGATACAGAATTCCTGCGCGAGCGGACCTATTATTCCAAACTATGCCTGATCCAAATTGCCTATCCGGGTGAGGGGGATGAAAACGCCGTTTTGGTTGATCCACTTTCCGCCGACATTTACTTAGAACCGCTTTACGATCTGTTTCGAAACGAAGCTGTGATCAAGGTTTTCCACGCGGCCCGTCAGGATTTGGAAATCTTTTTCATAGATGCGGGCGTCATTCCAAAACCCTTGTTTGACACACAGGTTGCCGCGATGGTTTGTGGATTTGGCGATCAGGTTGGATACGAAACATTGGTGCGTAAGGTTGCAAAACAATCCTTGGATAAATCATCGCGCTTCACCGATTGGTCACGTCGTCCATTAACGGATGCGCAGAAAACCTATGCCTTGGCTGATGTAACGCATCTGCGCGTGATTTATGAAAAGCTGGCCGCGAAACTGGCGAAAAACAAACGCGCCCATTGGGTTGAAGAAGAGCTTCAGACACTAACCAATCCTGAAACCTATATCACCCGCCCAGAAGAGGCGTGGAAGCGTGTGAAAACCCGCACCAATTCCGCGCGGATGTTGGGAATTGTGCGCGCCTTGGCCGAATTTCGCGAAGCACATGCACAATCCAACAACATCCCCCGCAATCGGGTGTTCAAGGATGATGCATTAATTGAATTGGCATCTACCAAACCGCAATCTTTTGATGATTTGCAACGCTCGCGCCTGTTGCTGCGCGAGGCGCGGAAGGGCGACATCGCCAAGGGTATTTTGGCGTCGGTCGCCTCTGCCATGGCGCTTCCGTCCGAACACTTGCCCAAAGTGCATAAGAAAGAGGATGCGCCCGACAGCAATCCTGCACTTAGTGAAATGTTGCGTGTGTTGCTGAAGGCGAAAACAGAACATCTGGGGGTTGCGGCAAAACTTGTCGCCTCTGCCTCTGATCTGGATGCCATGGCCGCGGGCGAGCGGGACTTGGACATGCTGCGAGGTTGGCGGGCCGAGGTGTTCGGGGATGAGGCAAAGCGCCTGTGTCAGGGCGAAATCGGCCTTGTCGCTAAGGGACGCGTTGTCACAACCTTTGAACTTCCCAAGTGATCAGGGACGGATTGATAGGCTGTTCGTTTCTCCGATTATCACGATTTTGCGGATGCCGTCCAGCGTTCCTGTGGATAGGAATTTACCAGCGGTCAGTTGACGGTTTTTGGGGGTGCCCACGGGCAGGCGGACGTCAACCTCTGCATTTAGGACGAAATGCAATTCACCAGCGGGTGCGGTTTCAACCGCCTCAAACTCTGCATTCGCGGCTCCTGCGCGGGTGGCATAGGCGGTCACAATCAAAATTTTCCCGTCCGATGTGGGGTCTAAAATCAAATCCGCGATTTGATATATCGGTGTCCCTGCATATTCGCGCTCTGTAATACCCAATATCATGTTTTCTTCTGGGATCAGGCTGGGCGGGCCTTCTTGAGCGCGCAACCAATCGGTGGGGTTAAGGCGCGATGAACTGATCTGTGAACAGGCTCCAACCAGCGACAGCAACAGCAATGGTACAACAATACGGCGCATACACCCAATCCTTTTGGTTTTTGGAATTGGTAGCGCAAATTAATCCCCATGAAAAGCGCGACTTGCCCTAGACCTTTGGCGAAACCCCGCCTAAATCTATTGCAAACGAGAGGACAGTCATGGCCAGCGCAGCATTTGAAGAGATTGTAGAAGATTTTGAATTCCTAGACGATTGGGAAGATCGCTATCGTCACGTCATAGATCTGGGCAAAGCGATGGAGGATTTGGACGCCGCATTTAAGGTGGACGTCAATAAAGTGCATGGCTGCGCGTCGCAAGTATGGCTTCAGTTTTACACCGAGGATGACATGTTTCGTTTTGATGGGGACAGTGATGCGATGATTGTGCGCGGGTTGGTGGCGGTTCTGCGAGCGCTTTATAACGGTTTGCCGCTGAACGAAGTTGCCGCTGTTGATGCACATGCGGAATTGGCGCGATTGGGGTTAAACGATCATTTGTCTGCCCAACGATCAAACGGTGTACGTTCGATGGTGGAAAAAATTCAAACAGTCGTCGCCTGATATTTATGTGCCCAGTTTGCGATTATGCTAGCAGGGCGCGTGTTTGGGCAAGTGGCGTTCCTAACCCTTGGCAAAGGTGATCAGTTCCCCCTCTAAATCGCCATAGCCCGTTGGACGATATTCGAACTCCAAACCCATTTTATCGGCATAGCCGCGGGCCTGGTCGATCAATGCATCCGTTGGGTTTTGTGCCTGATAGACCAGTTTGGTGTAATTTCCAAAATACATCGAAATCAGATCGGGGTGGCGGTCCAATCCCAAAGGTTTCCAAACAAAGGCATCAAACTGTCTAACCAAAAAATCGGTCAGGTAAAAGGCCGTGAATTCATCGCGTTTTTCGAAATCATCATTGCCTTCGAAAAAGGAATAACAATGGGGCCCGCGCAGCATTTTCACGCCCAACCGATCACAGGTCGCTTGCAACAGGCCACCCGTGCCACAATCCGCATAAAGGACATAGATATCGTCATAGACTGCTCGATGTTCTGCGATCTTCTCCTCGATCAGGGGGGTGATTTTTTCGGGGGCATTATGCAAAATTGCGGGCAGGCATTTTAGATCAAGATGGGTGAACCCATGGCGTGCGATGATGTCCAAAATCTCACGCGCCAAAGCTCCACAAGCCAAAAGCAACACGCGCCCCTGATTTTCGCTCAGTGTTGTTTCCTGATGGCTAAGTTCCTGATCCGTGATGTCCATTGCCATGTTCCAAATAAAAAGGCCCGCGCAAGGAGGACGCACGAGCCTTTGGTTAAACGATGTAATCGTCAATCACAATTGGTTGTGCTTGCGCGCAACAAACTCTTTCGCGGTTTCAACCGCCACAGCCGCGTCACGGCAATAGGCGTCTGCGCCGATGGCTTTGCCAAATTCTTCGTTCAATGGTGCACCGCCAACTAGAACGATGTAATCATCACGTACGCCTTGTTCGACCATAGTGTCGATCACGACCTTCATGTAGGGCATCGTTGTTGTCAAAAGCGCTGACATGCCCAGGATGTCGGGCTGTTCTGTTTCCAACGCCTCGATATATGTTTCAACGGCGTTGTTGATGCCCAAATCAACCACCTCAAAACCTGCACCTTCCATCATCATGGAAACCAGGTTTTTACCGATGTCGTGGATATCACCTTTTACGGTGCCGATGACCATTTTACCAACACGTGGTGCGCCTGTTTCGGCCAGCAATGGTTTCAGAATCGCCATGCCACCCTTCATCGCGTTTGCCGCCAACAGAACCTCTGGAACAAACAGAATACCGTCTCGGAAATCCTGACCAACAATGGTCATACCGCCAACCAGGGCTTCTGTTAGAATTTGATAGGGCGCCCAGCCACGTTCTAGCAGGATGTTAACACCTTCTTCGATTTCCTCTTTCAGGCCATCGTAAAGGTCATCAAACATCTGTTGAACCAGTTCCTCATCGTCTAGTTCGGATAGGATGATGTCGTCTTCTTCGGACATAGTCTGCTTCCTTATCAATGCGCAGCGCGCGTTTTGGTTTGTTCACCAAATGCCATTTTGTCGCGGCCTAAGTTGGCATTTTGCGACATGAAGCATTTAAATCCCGACCTAGCCTCATTTTTTTGGAACATCTAGGGTTTTGATGATGCAAATAATGCATAATCTTTACAAATGTTCTGTTTTTGTTCTATATTGGTCGTATGGGTCACAATGTGAACATCCTTCCAAATATCAGGACGCGCGGACGCGGTACGGCGGACGTGCCGAAATCACGCTTTGATATTCAGACACGCGATTGGTTTGATGATGGATGGGAGATAGAGGAAGAGGCGCAAGTTTTGCGCACCCTTGTGACCGAAGAACCCGCCAAAAGCGCAATTTCATATAATGCATCGCCCGATCTTCCGTTTGATCGGTCAATCAATGCCTATCGCGGGTGCGAACATGGATGTGTTTATTGTTACGCGCGGCCCTCTCATAACTATCTGGACCTGTCCTCAGGTCTTGATTTTGAAACCAAGCTTTTTGCAAAAACGGGCGTTGTTGATCAATTACGGCTTGAATTGGCGCGCCCAAAATATCAAGTGGCGCCGATTGCGATTGGAACGAATACCGATCCCTATCAGGCGATTGAAGGGCGCTATCAAACGACACGGCAGATATTGGAATTGATGTTGGAAACACGTCATCCTGTTGCCATTGTCACCAAGGGGGCGATGATCGAACGGGATATTGATCTGTTGGCGGCCTTGGCAGAACAGGGGTTAACGCGGGTCGGGATATCGGTGACCAGTTTGGATCGCACCCTGTCGCGTCGTATGGAACCCCGTGCGCCTGATCCCAAACGGCGTTTGGCGGTTATTCAGCGCCTATCTGATGCGGGCATCCCCGTACGTGTTATGGCATCGCCGATGATCCCGGGGCTTAGCGATCATGAATTAGAGGCGATATTGCAGGCAGGGCGTGATCATGGGGCCTCATCAGCCAGTTGGATCATGTTGCGCCTGCCGCATGATACGGGCGCATTGTTTGAGGATTGGTTGACGCGTCATTACCCAAACCGCCGCGACCGTGTGATGGCGCACATGCGTGCGATGTATGATGGAAAACTGTATGATGCATCCTTTGCAACCCGCATGCGGGGCAGGGGCGTTTATGCCGAAACCATCCAGATGCGGTTTCAAGTGGCCATCAAACGATTGGGATTGGTCGAACGTGTGGCTAAACTGCGATCCGACTTGTTTGTGGCCCCGCGCCGACCGTCGGCGCAGGGGGATTTGTTTGATTAGGCGACTGCGCGGCAGCGTGATCTGCGTGTGCGATGTGGCGCTGCCTCGGCGTCCCCTGTGCCATCACTGTCCGAACTAAACGCGCCGACCTTGGCGACGATGTCTTCAAGGCTGGGTTTTTCCGCTGCAGGGCGCGTTTCCAACGCCTCGCGCATTGCGCGCAAATGTTCAGGCATGGTGCCACAGCATCCGCCAATGATCTTTGCGCCACTATCCCGTGCCATCACGGCGTAATCGGCCATCAATTCAGGCGTGCCGTTGTAACAGATATGACCGTCCACATATTTGGGAATGCCGGCGTTTCCTTTGGCAACAATCGCTTGGGCAGGGGCCTCATTCCCAAATCCTTGGACCGTGCGCAACAAATCAGATGCGCCCGTTCCGCAATTCGCGCCAAAGGCAACAGGTGGATTTAGCAGGCTGTTGACCAAGGCGACCATATCGCGCGATGTGACGCCCATCATCGTGCGTCCCGCTGTATCAAAGCTCATCGTGCCAACCCATGGCAAATCCACGTGCGAAAAGGCCTCGGCTGCGGCGCGGTATTCTTCTGGTGATGAAATGGTTTCAAGCCAGAGCACATCTGCTCCGCCTTCTTTCAAACCGATTGCCTGATCCAAAAAGATTTCGACACAGTCTGCGTGTGACAGGCTGCCCACGGGTTCTAAAATTTCGCCTGTCGGTCCGACAGAGGCGGCCACCACCACAGGACGCTCCGCGGCATCTGCAATTTCGCGACCCAATTCAACAGACAGCCGAGAGAGTTCGCGTGCGCGGTGGCCCGCATCGTGTAGTTTCAAACGCGCAGAGTTGCCCCCGAAGCTGTTTGTCAAAAACAGATCACTGCCCGCATCCACCGCCATTTGATAGAGTTTGCGGATGTTGTCAGGGTGGGTTTCGTTCCACAACTCAGGGGCATCCCCCGAGGATAATCCCATGTTAAACAGGTTCGTGCCCGTGGCCCCATCCGCCAAAATCCAATCTCGGGTGTCTAACATGTTTAAAAATGCATTTGTCATCGGGAACTCCTAATCATTGCACCCGCGATGACACACAGCACGACATAAAACAAACTCATAAAATTCACGTTGATTATGAATACCGCTCAATACGTATTGGGTGCTTGTATCAGGCGGCCAACTGCCCTAAAGAAGCGCCATCCAGAATAGAAAGTTTGCCAATGGCGCGTCGCACCAAAATTTATGAAGGCAAGGCCAAAGTTTTATACGAAGGACCTGAGCCTGGAACCATCGTTCAATACTTCAAGGATGACGCCACCGCGTTCAATGCCGAAAAGAAAGACGTGATCGACGGTAAGGGTGTTTTGAACAACCGTTTGTCTGAATTTTTTATGAACGGTCTACAGGCAATTGGTATCCCGACGCATTTCATCAAACGTTTGAATATGCGCGAACAATTGGTGCGCAAATGCGAAATTATCCCGCTTGAGGTGATTGTGCGCAACTACGCAGCTGGGTCCATTTCCAAACGACTGGGAATTGAAGAGGGCACGCAGATGCCGCGCCCCATTATTGAATACTGTTACAAGGACGACAGTCTGGGTGATCCATTGGTCACCGAGGAACATATTGCCGCATTCGGATGGGCCAGCCAACAGGATATGGAAGATATCCTGTCGCTTGCATTGCGCGTGAATGATTTCATGTCCGGTTTGATGTTGGGCGTTGGCATTCGTTTGGTTGATTTCAAAATTGAAATTGGCCGTGTTTACGAAGGAGACTATCAACGTTTGGTCATCGCCGATGAAATTAGCCCCGACAGTTGTCGTCTGTGGGACATCGAAACAGGCCGCAAATTGGATAAGGACGTGTTCCGCCGCGATCTGGGCAATTTGACAGACGCCTATTCCGAAGTTGCACGTCGTTTGGGTGTTTTGCCCAAAACGGCGCAGATGCCAAAACCTACAATCGTTGAATAAGAGGGATAAGTGATGAAAGCACGTGTTTATGTCATGTTGAAAACTGGTGTTCTTGACCCTCAGGGCGAGGCCGTGCGCCACGCGCTTGGCGCCTTGGGTTTTGACGGTGTCCAAGGGGTGCGTCAGGGCAAGGTGATTGAACTGGATCTTGCTGCAACTGATAAATCCGCAGCAGAGGTTGAAGTCAAAGAGATGTGTGAAAAGCTTTTGGCCAACACCGTCATCGAAAGCTATCAGATCGAGTTAAGCTAATGCGCGCAGCCGTTATTCAATTTCCCGGATCAAACTGTGATCGTGATATGTCCGTGGCGCTAAATGCCGCTGGCGCGGATGTCACAATGGTGTGGCACAAAAATACTGATTTGCCCGATGGTTTGGATTTCGTGGCAATCCCTGGTGGATTTTCATTTGGTGATTATTTGCGCGTTGGTGCTATTGCCGCGCGGTCCCCCATTTGTCAGTCGGTCGTGGCCTTCGCAAATCGCGGTGGATATGTGTTTGGCGTCTGCAACGGATTTCAGGTACTAACCGAAACGGGCTTGTTGCCGGGTGCTTTGCTGCGCAATGCAGGATTGAAATACATCTGTAAACACGTGGAATTGAACGTAGAAACGACCCAGTCGGCCTATACGTCGGCGTATAAGACGGATCAGTCAATTACAATTCCAATCGCGCACCATGACGGGAACTATAACCTTGATGATGCGGATGCGCAGGCGCTCTTTGATCAGGATCGTGTTGCCTTTACCTATGCTGACAATCCCAACGGTTCCGTGCGCAGCATCGCAGGTGTCCTGTCAGAAAATCGCCGCGTATTGGGTATGATGCCCCACCCAGAGCGTTTGGCCGATCCAGCACAGGGCGGTACAGACGGTCAGCCGTTTTTTGCCGGATTGATAAATCAAATCGCCAAGGTGTAACGCCCATCGTTTGTTGGGTATAGTTTGACGGTATGACGCCGACAAATAGTGATTCTGATGATGATAATGTCCCAAACGTGCGCAGTTCCCTGCGTCTGCGTTTGGTGATTGCCATCTTTTTTGTGATCGCAGCGGTTACGCTTTATCTGACCAACAGCATTTTGATGGAACGCTTTTCGCAAAGCACGGCAAACCGAGCAGAGCTACGGTTGGCGCTGTATGGTGGAAACCTAAAAAGCGAATTGCAACGAAATTCTATTGTTCCACAATTGTTGGCACGTGACCAATCGCTGATTACGGCGTTGGAATTAAACGATTTTTCACAAACCTCACAACGGTTGATTAGTTTCTTGGATGAAATCAACGCGGCCTCACTTAGCCTGCTGGACGTGGATGGGCGCACAGTGGCCTCGACCGAACGGCACAATATCGCGACCGCCCATCGGGAAAAGGCCTATTTCGTTGACGCCATCCGCTCGAACGAAACAGTGTTTAGCGTTGTTGAAAAAGAAAGTGGTGGTTTCGGGTTTTACTATGCCAAACGATTAGAAGCGCAAAATACCCCCTTGGGCGTGATTTTGGTCGAGGTGGATTTGTTAAAATTTGAACGCGCATGGGCAGGGATTGCCGATGCGGTGTTTGTGTCTGACAGCAGTGGGATCATTGTTTTGTCCACCGAACCACGGTGGCGCGGATTGACCGAGGAAGAGGCATTGACGCGCGAACCTGCAGAAAGCGCGATTGATCGCGCGTTGCGCTTTACCGCGGATTGGGCTGGGGGCGATTCACAATTTGACAGTTATTTTCAAGGTCGCGCGGTGATGCGCCAACAGGGGCGTTTGGGTTTCCAAGGCTGGCAAATTACCAATTTCACGGCCTATTCAACGGTGCGCGAACGCATCAATGCGATTTTGGCCTTTGAAATTATGTTGTTTGCGTTGATTTTTGCCGCAGGCTTTTATTTTCTAAACCGCCGCAACTCCCTGCGCTTGGTTCTGTTCCAGCGCGAAAGCGAAGATCTACGCGCCCTGAACCAACGCCTGCAACGTGAAATTGCAGAACGTAAAAAGGTGGAAGAAAACCTGCAAGTTGCGGAACAAAGCCTGGCACAAAGTTCGAAATTGGCGGCCTTGGGCGAAATGTCGGCGGCAGTTTCGCACGAATTAAACCAACCACTGGCGGCGATGAAAACATATTTGGCGGGCGCTGGACTGTTGTTGCGCCGCAATCGCCCGGATGAGGCATTGGCAGCGTTTTCGCGTATTGATGATCTTTTGGAACGTATGGGCGCGATTACACGTCAGTTGAAATCCTATGCCCGCAAAGGCGGCGAAAGCTTTCATCCCGTGAATATGGCGGATGCCGTATCCTCGTCCCTTGCGATGATGGACCCGCAGCTTCAGCAACATAAAGTGCGCCTTAGTAAAGTGATCAGTGAGCAGGATGCATTGGTGATGGGAGATCGGATGCGGATTGAACAGGTTTTGATCAACCTGATCCGAAACGCGATTGACGCCATCAAAACTGTCAAAGATCCCGAGATTGAGATCATTCTAAGCACGGGACAAATGATTTCCCTGACGGTGCGCGATAATGGATTTGGGATTGCCGATTTGGATGATTTGTTTGAACCCTTTTACACCACCAAACAGGCGGGCGAGGGGACGGGGCTGGGTCTTGCCATTTCGTCGGGGATTATCAACGACATGGGCGGGCGATTGATGGCGCGCAACTCTGACGAAGGGGGCGCCGTATTCGAAGTCATCCTGCCCCCAATTGACGAATACAACACTGGAAAAGAACCATTTGAGGCTGCGGAGTAAACTATGGGTAAGGCTATGAAAATCGCGATTGTGGATGATGAAAAGGACATGCGTTTGTCCATCACACAGTGGCTTGCGCTGTCGGGATATGACACAGAAAGTTTTGCCAAGTCTGAGGATGCCTTGGCGGCAATCGGCCCTGATTATCCGGGGATCGTTATAACCGATATCAAAATGCCTGGTATGGACGGTATGCAATTTTTGCGTCAATTGATGGCGCGTGACAGCGCGTTGCCCGTTATCATGATCACAGGACACGGGGATGTCCCGATGGCGGTTGAGGCGATGCGAGTTGGTGCCTATAATTTCCTAGAAAAACCGTTTAATCCCGACAAGATGAGCCAACTGGCGAAAAAAGCCACGCAGCAACGCCGCCTAACCTTGGACAATCGTGCGTTGCGCCGCGAATTGTCCGATGGCACGCAATTGATGAAAAAGCTGATGGGCAAATCCAACCCGATGCAGCGGTTGCGCGAAGATATTTTGGATATCGCACAGGCCGATGGCCATATCCTGATTGATGGGGAAACAGGCACGGGGAAAACACTGGTGGCCCATGCGCTGCACGCGGTTGGCAATAGGGCTGGTAAGAAATTCGTGATCCTCAACTGTTCCGCATATGAAGAGGATGCCTTGATGCGGCGTCTGTTTGGACCCGTTTACCCGGATGATAGCTTTTTACCCGCGATAGAAGAGGCGCGGGGTGGAACGCTGGTCCTTGAGGATATTGAGGTGCTTAGTGAACAGGTCCAAGGTAAACTATTGGCCGAAATCGACAACCAAGGCACACCTGCCGAAACACGCATCATCGCGATCAGTAACGGGCAAGAGGTTGGGAAATCGGTTGCGGATAAACTGCGCCCTGATCTGCTATATCGTTTAAACGCATTGCAAATCACGGTTCCGCCGCTGCGCAAGCGGGGCGACGATATTTTGGAGATGTTCAATCGCCAATGTGAACAATTTGCCGATGACTATGGTTGTGATGCGCCCGCCATTTCGGCCCAAGATGCCGCGCAATTGTTACAGGCACCTTGGCCCGGAAATGTGCGTCAGTTGATGAATGTGGCAGAACAGGCCGTGCTGCAATCCAGACGGGGCGAGGGGTCAATCTCATCCCTGTTGATGACGGGTGAAGATGAAATGACGACCGTCGTCACAACCGAGGGCAAACCGCTTAAGGAATATGTCGAGGCGTTTGAACGCATGTTAATCGACAACACCATGCGCCGTCACAAAGGATCCATTGCCAAGGTTATGGATGAACTGCGCCTGCCGCGCCGCACGTTAAACGAAAAGATGGCCAAATACAGTTTGCAGCGCGCCGATTATATCTAGGCTCTGAAGCGTCTGAACGCTGTTACCCACAGGAACGCCAGTGCAAATGACACGATGGCGTTCCAACCCGCCATGGATATCCCCATCAGCGACCACGCAATTTCATCACAGCGCACCAGTGGCGCTGTCATTATCTGATCCAGCAGTTGATCAACGCTCAGCCCATCAGTGGATGAGGATGTGCAGGTATCTGGTCCTTGCCACCATTTCTGTTCCACACCCACATGATAAACGCCAATCACGCCTGTAGTTAGCGCGGCAAACGCGCCCAACAGTAACAATCCGCGATAGGCAAGGAATAGAAACAGAACGCCAATCCCAATCGCGGCAATATGGGGATAACGTTGCCAATAGCACATCTTACACGGGGGCAATTCGCCGATGTACTGAAAACCAAGTGCCGCGATCATCATGCCCAGTGACCCAACGGCGGCAATTAATCCCAATCTGCGTCCCGTCATAAATATTGTACCCCCAAAAATCCCAAAAATAGCACGGCCAAGCCCGCGGCAAAGACCCAACCCAGATGGCGTTCAATGAACGATTTGATGGGCGGGCCGAAAAAGTAAAGCAATCCACATACCAAAAAGAAGCGAACAGAACGCGCAATGATTGCCGTCGATACAAATAACCACAGCGGCATTGCAGTTGCACCTGACATGATTGTGATCACCTTGAACGGAAAGGGGGTGATGCCCGCCATCAGCACGGTCCAAAACCCCATGTCATTGAACCGCGTTGCATATTCGGCCATGGCATCGGCCTTGCCCAAAGCAATCAATGCGGGTTCTGCGATTTGTTCAAAGGCGAACATGCCGATCGCATAGCCAAACAATCCCCCCAAAACCGAAAAGGTCATCGCCACTGATGCATAGATCCATGCACGATGACGTGCTGACAAAACCATTGGGATCAACATAACATCGACAGGGATCGGAAAGAACGAGGATTCGATAAAGGCAACCATGGCCAAGATCCAAATTGCACGGGGATGTTCGGACATCCGCATGGTCCAGTCATATAGGGATCGTAGCATCATAACCTCTTAAATCTATGATGCTCACCAAACATGCAAAACTTTTGCGGTCAAGCGCGTTTTCCCTCTGGACCTTGGCGAAACATTTGTTTAATCACCCACCTAGTGCCCAAGTGGCGGAATGGTAGACGCAGGGGATTCAAAATCCCCCGCCTTCGCGGGCGTGAGAGTTCGAATCTCTCCTTGGGCACCAATATCCGTATCTAACTTATTGTATCTAAAATATAATAATTACTCAAAATCGTATTGGGTACGATTCGCGGTACTTTTAGTTTCACGGTCTTGGCTGTTATTGTGCCCTCTCGCGCGTGCGCGACCTGGTGCTTTATTCGTGTTTTGCCTCGCGCCCGCACGCGACACCGCGCTTTATTGTGCTCTGGCCTGCCTCGCGCGTGCGTGCGCGACTGGATCATCTGTGTTGATTTGTGGGGTCTACGCGTGCGCTCGCGCGCGACCGGTGTCATTTTGTTACGGTATCACCAACCGCCTAAAATGTCTGTGGAATTTGTCGGACGCTGCAAGACACATGGAGCGCGATAGATTGTACGGGTGATGCTCTGTTACGATTTGATTTTGTGTTGTGTTTTAGCGTTTACATAACACTCGGTTCGTCGAGAGAGATTAGAGTCATCTAATCATCAAAATTCTGGGTAATAGTGTGTGGCGTGTTTTCACATCAAACCAAATGTTGCAGAGCGCGGTTTAGCATTTCGGTACATTTTGAGAGCTGACTAACGGATATGTATTCATCTGGTTTGTGCCCTTGATCGGTCATTGAGCCAGGTCCACAAACGATGGTTGGGACGCCAAGTTTGGAAAGAAAACCAGCTTCTGTCCCGAATGCAACTTTGCAGGTCTTTTCACCAGACCACTTTTGAGTGAGCGCGACTGCTGGGGCGTGAATGGGGATTGCCAACCCAGGATAGCTTGCATCGCAATGTAATTGGATTTCTGCAATATGTGGGTAGGGCTGAATCAGAACTTCTGCGATTTTCTGAAATCTATTCTCGATGGAAATCGGATCATCTTCTGCTAGATGTCGTATCTCAATTTTAAGCGTAGCTTTATCTGGCACAATATTGAGTGTCGATCCACTGTGCAGAGTTCCAACATGAATAGTGGAGTAGGGAATGGCGTAGTGTTCATCTCTGTGACCGAATTGACTTATGTCTGTTTGCAATGCGCGTAATTCTTTCACGAAATCAACAGCAAGATGTAGTGCGCTCACAAAGTTTGGAGCCAAGGCCGAATGTCCTGATTGTCCAGTTACATCGACATGATACGCACGTTTTCCTTTGTGTCCAATTGCAACTTGCATTTCTGTCGGCTCACCCACGATCGCTAACTCAGGTTTCCCTAAAATGGGAGGCAGGTGATTTTGCATATGGCGCATCCCAACGCAGCCAATCTCTTCGTCATAAGAGATCAATAACTTCAAGGGTGCGCGCAAAGTCATGTTTTGGGCGCGATCCGCAAGCGCCAGCATTTCAGACAAGAAACCTTTCATATCGGTCGTGCCGCGGCCAAAAAGACGATCACCTTCACGCGTTAATTGAAATGGTGGTTTGCTCCATACTTGTTGTTCTACTGGAACCACATCTGAATGCGCTGAAAGTAAAACTCCACCCTCTATTTGAGGGCCAATTTCAGCGTACAGTCCTGCTTTCTCTTGTTTGCTGTCATAAATTCGATGCAGTCGAAAATTACGCGCGCGCAAAAAGTCTTCGACATAGACAATCAATCCAATATTTGAACGATGGCTTACGGTATGAAAAGAAATAAGTCGGTCCAAGATAGCAAGTGAAGTTGTCATTTCAAAACCTCTCCACCAATCGGTTCAAATGCGCCAGACTTTGCCTGTTCCTTAGAAAAATCTAAAAACGCTTTCACCGTTCGGGATTTATCAGCACCTTGCGCCGTCAATAAACCCATACGAAGTGACCGGACTGGATCCTTTATCGGCACGGCTGCCAAAGGTAATCCATCAGGCGAAATACTATTTTGCGGGTGTACGTTTGCGATGGAATATCCAAAGTCGTTTCCGACCAGTGACCGCATTACCGCCATGTCTCGCGTGCGTTCCACAACGCGTGGGGTGGCTTGAACATTGGAAAACAGGGATAGAAAATAATCTGTACTGATTGGCAAATCCAATAATACCATCGGCAAATCCAACAGATCACTTATTGCGATTTGGCTTTTTGTGGCATAGGCGTGGGATGCCGCCAAGAGCACGAAAGGACGCAGCTTAACGAGGCTCGTAAATTGTAGATCTGCTGGAATATCCATATCATACGTGATTGCGATATCGATCTCTGATCGTCGCAGTGCGCTAAATATCTCGGCTTGATTTAACTCGGACTGTCTGACGTTAATATCGGGGTAGGTAGCTTCAAAACCAACACGCATGCGTGGCAGCACCAATTGTGCGAATGTAACCAGGCACCCAACTGCCAATGGTCCACGGGCCGCACCCGAAACATCAGCAGCTATATCTGCGATTTCGGCAACCTCTGCTAATACACGCTTGGCTTGGGTAATTACCTTTCGACCCCCGGGCGTTTGAGATAATCCTTGTGCGTGCCGCCTTACAAACAAAGAAAATCCGAGCTCTTCTTCAAGTTGCGAAATCGCTGCAGATATAGAGGGCGAGGATACGTTTAACGCTTCTGACGCGCGCGCGATACTCCCAGTTTCACCAACTGAAATCAGGTATTCTAACTGCCGTAATGTCAATCGGGGCAAATCGTATTCCATCTTTGATGCGCGTGGAATGGTTACCACGTCAACACTTCTTTGACAAATACGTGGCCTAAACGCTGGTTAGCGCTGTATCGCGCTTTGCTAACCATACTTGGAAATCGCGGATCGTTCCTTCATAGTCATCCCCTGCCAATGGTCCGGAGGTCGCATGTGCAGATCCAAGTGCAACCTGCATTTTCTCCAACTTCTCACGATCTTCGCGATTAACTTCGCTCCAAAGAGCAATTCGTTGTGCGATGGTGTCGTCATCAAGATTGTCTTGGTAAACTGACATTGTCCATTTTACGCGAACAAGATCTGCGTTTATCGGAAAAAGTGAAAGTGAAACAAGTAAGCTTGCGGCCTGACTTGCGACTTGTGTTGGAAATTTTGCAAATAGCGTAGATCTCTTGCGTTCAGCTTCGCTTAAGCCTTGGGCACCGTCTCCTCGTGCATCGATGTCCTCTGGGTAATTTGCGGCATAAGATGTGTAATCTAGACCGTTTATCAGTTTGCGTGACAGGCCAGTCGGAGTGTATCCATGCAGTGTTTGCGGGTGAACGACACTGAGATGATAGCCTTCCATAAAATTCTCAACCAGGCACTTCCAATTCGTTTTCCAGTCCTCTTCGGCAACGTGGACAAGCCTGAACGACGCTGTCTCATAAGGTGCAAGAAGCGCGTCCAGTTCGGGGTGCTCAAAGTTGGGTTCGTCAGCGTCTAAAGTTACGTAAATAAAGCCATTCCATAGCTGCGATTTGTGTTTCGGCAAACGACAGTTTTTCGTATCAAACCCCGCATTTTGCATGCGAGGTGCGCGAAGAAGTGTTCCGTCATGTCCATAGGTCCAGGCATGATAACTGCAAACAAACCGATTTGCGTTTCCACGCCCCTCGGCCAAGGGCATACCTCTGTGGCGACATACATTTGCCAAGACGCGTACGTTGCCGTCATCGCCGCGAACAACCAGCAGAGGTTCGTTCAACAACTGTGCAGTAAAATAATCACCCGTGTTTGGAATTTCATCTTCACGTCCAAGGCAATGCCAGCCGCTGCGCAAAACCGTGCGCGTTTCATGTTCATAGTATTCTTGTGATGTATAAAATACGCCTGGCATACCCATGGGGCGATCATTCGGTAACGCGGCGAGTTCTTGAAGTGTTTCTTGCAGGTGTTTCATCTAAGCTATCCTAATCCACCACGTTTTTTGCTCATAGATCACCCGGTACACCGTAAGAGGGGGCTTCGGAGGGGTTTAGGGCGCGTCGCACATAATCATCCAGCTGAGGTTTATAAATTTCCCAAGCAGTTGTGATTTCTGTAATGGGACAGTTTTCTGTCCAGTCACATCGCAGTTCAGCAACTGGCCATGATACTTTGTCCACAATAAGAAGCCCTGCAGAATGCACAGGCCCCTCTTCACCACCGGCCTTTAATCCTGTGTGCATAGCAGCCAACAGCCTGTCGCCCAAGTGTCCCGTAGCGTCTTCAAACCCAGCCACAATTGCAACAGGTACCTGTGCGGTTTTTAGGAGATTGCCGCCCGCTGCAACATCGCGACCTTGTGCTTCTCCCCATTTCCCAAGAACATTGCCTCCTGAATGGATGGCGGTCTGTCCCGTTGCATCAATCGCTAAGAGTTGGCGATAATTCTTGTGCTCTGTCTCTGAGATCACGTCCAGCACCGCGCTTGATGCGGACAACCCTGCTGCCATCTTATCAAGTGTTTTTGGACCTAATGTCGGATCTGTTATATTTTGGCTTGCCACTGCTCCTACACCAGATCGTGCATATGCGCACCGCGCTGCCACGGCAGGAGAAGAAGAGGAAATTGCCATCCCAAACATGCCCGTTTCTGCACAGCGTGCCACAAGAGAAAATGTCATGTGCCTAGTCCGGTATAACCGCAGTTGCGTCTATTTCTACCAACCATTCTGGTCGCGCTAAGGCCTGAACGACCAATCCGGTCGATACTGGATGTACACCTTGAATGTATTCACCCATTGTACGGTACACAGCCTCGCGGTGGCGTACGTCGGTGATGTAAACAACGACCTTGACCAAATGTTCAATCTTGCCACCTGCTTCTTCAATCAGCTGCACAATATTTTGCATCACCTTGTGTGTTTGTTCGGCGGGATCATGGCTATCGAGGTTAACTGCATCATCAAGGTTTTGTGGACACTGCCCGCGCATCCAAACGGTTTTTCCGCCATGCGTTACAACTGCCTGACAAAGGTCATTGTCAAGCGATTGTTCAGGATATGTTTCCCGGGTATTGAAACGACGGATCCGTGCGTGTGTCATGTTATTCTCCCAACCCAGCTGCGATTTTTCCCATCAGATACTGTGCAAAATCGTAATTTGGGCGCTCTAAATGACTTAGGTGACCAGGGGTTGCAGCATCCGAACACAACCCGTTGAACACCTTTTCTGTACAACCGCGATCTTCTACGTTCACCTCATCAAGCAAGGTTTTCAGCTGCGTAAAGTTTTCAGATATATCGGCGTCTTCAGCAAAATCGTTCGACATCCCACCACCAAATCTTATGTGCACTTGTCCGGGCCCTTTGGGATGCAATGATATGTACCAAAAATATCCAGGCGTAAGTGTAATCATCAGACTTGGATACAAGGCGAGCAAATAGGTTGTTTTGCGCTCTTCACCTTTCAGGCGATCGTTTTTGGTGGGATGCGCCATCGCGATGCGCAGAGATTCATCTTTTAGGATAGTATGATAATTGAAGGCAGGCCGGCCTGGCGGGCAAACCATATCCTCTAATTTAGATAAACCACCGATCGTACCTGCGTGGCAGACTGGCAAATGGTAACTTTCCATGAAGTTTTCAGCCAAGACTTTCCAGTTTGTGTCCCAGACGTGCTCTTCATAAAATGACTCAGAATAATTTGTCATGTCATAGGCCGCGATCATGTCAGCAACTTCGGCAAGTTGAACAGCAACTGGTTCCGCATCAGGGTCCAGACATACAAAAACCCATCCAAGCCATTCTTCGCAACGTACCTGCGGCAAACGATAGTGATCTTTGCAAAACGCATCATTTTGCGACATCGCGGGTGCGCCCCGCAAATTGCCATCCAAGTTATACGTCCATGCATGATAAGGGCATACGATTGTTTTGGCGTTTCCTCGTCCCTGCAAAAGCGTCGACATGCGATGCAAGCACACATTGCTCATGGCGCGCAGCTGATGATCAGCGTCGCGCAAAACTACAATGGGTTGACCCGCAAGTTCCGCTGTTACGTAATCGCCTGTTTTTGACAATGCATCAGCACGTCCAACACAGTACCAATCCTTACCGAACACATGCTTTAGTTCAGCCTCAACGAAATCTTCCGAGGTATAGACCGAGGTAGGCATCGCGCGTGCCTGTTCGAAAGGCACCGACGTGTTGCGGCGTAAATCTGCTATGGGATCACTATGATCTTTTGGCATAGGCGTTCCTCAGTTCACGAATCAATAATTGCTTAGTGTTGAGTTTGCGTGCGCTTTACATCAATTGAAAGCATGCAGTTAACTTACCGTTGCTTAGTCAAAAACTTAGTCAAGTTAGCTAAATCAGAACCAGTGGTTCGTAAATCATTAGTTGGCAGTTTGGGACGCAGTGGGTTACTCAGAAGACTAACAAAATAGGCAGCGCCATGAAACGAATTAACACCCTAGTGATCGGAGCAGGCCAAGGTGGCATTGCAACAAGCGAACATTTGCGGCGCAATGATATCGAACATGTGGTTCTTGAACGTGGTCGCATTGCAGAACGTTGGCGGTCTGAACGCTGGGACTCGCTTGTGGCGAATGGGCCAGCATGGCACGACCGTTTTCCGGGTATGGAATTTGAATGCGATGACAATGCCTTTGCCGACAAAGACAGCGTTGCACGATATTTTGAAAATTATGCAACGATGATAGAGGCACCGATAGAAACTGGTGTTACAGTTGAAGCCGTCAAACCGCATGTTGGAAGAGCAGGGTTTCATGTGCAAACAACTGCAGGCGATTTTGATGCGCAAAATGTAGTGAGTGCGACCGGCCCATTTCAAAAACCTTCTTATCCAAAAATTGTGCCGTCGACGGCTGATATTGTTCAAATGCATTCCACAGCTTACCGTAATCCCAATGATTTAGCGGATGGTGCGGTATTGGTCATTGGTGGCGGATCGTCGGGTTCACAAATTGCAGCAGAGCTAAACGAGGCAGGACGCAAAGTTTTCTTTTCGATCGGGCCACATGATCGCCCATTTCGTAGATACCGCGGACGAGACAACTGTTGGTGGTTAGGTGTCCTGGGAATATGGAATATGGACACACCAGCCCCGGGCACAGAACATGTGACAATTGCCGTAAGCGGCGCACATGGTGGAAAAACCGTAGATTTCCGTCGATTGGCAGAACGCGGAATAACCCTTTTGGGAATGACGGCTGGCTACGAAAATGGTCACTTAAAAATCGCAGATGATTTGAAAGCGAACATCGATGCAGGGGATGAGAATTACAAATCCCTGATGCAAGCGGCGGATGATTATGCCCATGCCAACGGGCTGGACCTTCCGCTGGAACCAGAGGCGTGGGACATTCCAGACGATCCATGGTGCGTAGAAAATCCGATTAGAAGCCTCGACCTTGCTGAAAATAAAATTACGACAATTATTTGGGCTACAGGTTTTCAATTTGATTACAGTTGGTTGCACGCAGAAGATATCTTGGATGAGCGGGGCAAGCCCATCCACCAACGCGGTGTTTCCAAACAGCCCAATTTGTATTTTGTTGGCCTACCATGGCAGTCTCGCCGAGGGTCATCGTTTATTTGGGGTGTTTGGCATGATGCAAAATTTGTGGTGGATCAGATTGTAATCAAAAAGCACTATTTAGAACATCACAATAGTTTCGGTTAGATCTTTAGATTAATAATTCACACATTATGCGGTGAATAATTTTTCTACCTTGTCGGCACTGTTTGAACTTTATTTTCAATGTTCTGAGATTTGCTTTGCCAAAACATTCAACATTTTAAATCTGAAAATCTACGAACGTCTTATTGTTCATACAATAGAGCAGTTGCCTGAACGGCAGAAGTGATCGATGATTAAAAAATAGGTGTTGAAATGAATTTCTTATTTCTGGAACGATTGTGGAGATAGGGTTTACATGACGTTTAATTGGCCTTGGCTTGCAAGTGTACAAAATATGAATAAATTTCTTATACTAGTAAGTGCTTTTGGCATTTTGATAATGTTAAGTTACGTAATCGGATTGGCTGTGACCATAGATTTACTTCAAGATCCAGAAAATTTGACGGGCAAGATCCTAATTTCAGTTACTTTGTTCCACTAGTCGGGAAGCCTTTGGCTTTTAATAATCAAGACTTTCCTTGAAAATAAGCTTGTCCAACTCAAGGTCGGCAACAATCTTCTTCAGCCGCTGGTTCTCTTTTTCCAAGCTCTTCATCTCGCTCAGCCGAGCACGGCTCATTCCGCCATACTTCCTGCGCCAACCATAGTAGGTTTTGTCCGAAACACCCGCAGCACGACAAGCGCTAATAACATCCATCCCATTGCTGCAATGCACCTCAACCTCGCGGATCAATCGTAATATACCATCTTCGCCATATCGTTTCCGAGCCATACCCATCCTCCTTAAAATAATAGAGATTTGCAAAAATTATGGATCAGTTTTAGGGGCAGGGACACATGAACGGATCCGATGTGTTTTTGCGGGCAGGCGATTTGGTGAAAAACAGATCTGGTGTGCGTTTCTTAAGTGATATTGCCAATACCTATGTTGTGGACTGTGACGGACACGAAGCGGTCCTGGTCAACGGTCATTGGATGGGCGCGGGGTATAGTGCCCAATCCTTTACAATGATGACATTGAATGCACATTAGGCGCGTATGGTTGGATTTGAATTTGACGATGTGCGCCCTCTTTGTCGTGCGGTGCATATTCTAACAGCGGATCGTGGACAGCGCGGATCGCTGCGCATCGTAGGTTAACGCGCAGCGCGCCATGCATCCCACGCCTCTGGCGTATCCAGATCAAGCGTTGGGCCGTAATCTTTGAATGAAACGTATTCAATTCGTTTTTCACGCAAAATATTGCGCAAACCGATATCCCCCTGCAGGGTTTCAATGTCATCCCAGCCCGATTTTGGGATGATCACGGGATGCCCTGGTTTTCCATCCCGATCCTTGGCCTGAACATAGCGCGTTTGGTCTTTGGCCCACTCTGTACAGATCTGAGTAAAATGCGCCTCAGTTAGGTCAGGTAAATCCCCTGTCAGGATCATCATTCCCTTGGCGGATGTTCCTGATACCGCTGCGCAGGCGCGTTTGATGGATGCGCTCATCCCATCGGCTGCATCGGGTACGTAAATGGGCAAGGCCTGCGTCCCTGCCAGCAGGTCATGCCGCGGGTGGTTTGGCTCTGGCAAGGTCACATAGACCGCGCCACATCCTTGGGCATATTGGACCAACCGCGTCAGGATCGGTGTGCGCTCAACCACTTCAAAGAGTTTGTCACGCCCCCGCATCCGAGAGGAGGCGCCAGCAGCCAATATGACAATCGCCAGTGACAAGGGAACTACCCACGCATCCGTGCGCCATCTGCATCAAAGAGAGGTGTCGTGATCACGCGCGCCTTGCGCATTTGTCCCAGAATTTCGATCTCTGCCTCTTGTCCATCAACCGCGTTTTCACGTGGGACCAGGGAAAGCGCAATGGATTTTTCAGCGTAATGGGAATAACCGCCTGAGGTGCAGAACCCCTTGACCGCGCCATCAATCCAGACGGGTTCATAGGCGACAACATCTGCATCCTCTGCATCCACCTCAAACGCAACAAGGGCGCGTGCACTGCCTGCCTCGCGTTCGGCCATAGCGGCGGATTTCCCAATGAAATCAGCGTCTTTTTTCCAAGAGATAAAGCGGTCCATCCCTGTTTCTCCTGCGGTGTAATCAGGTGAAAATTCCCGCAACCAAGAGCCAAAGAATTTATCCAACCGCAACGACATCATCGCCCGCATGCCAAAGGGTTTCAGATCAAAGGCCTGACCTGCCGTCCACAGCGCCTGCCACAAGCTGCGCTGATCCATTGTATGACAATAAATTTCATACCCCAAATCACCCGTGTAGCTGACGCGTTGGACCACGCAATTCACCATACCGACGGCCATTTCCTGAACGTCCATAAATTTCATGGCCGATACATCGCTGCGCTTGACGGCCTGTAACACTTTGGCGGCATTGGGGCCTGCCAATTGGAACCCGTTCACAGTGTCGGATATGTTTTCGATCTGCACATCACCTGTTTGGTTTTGCAGGAACCAACGCATGTGATAGGCCTGACTGCCATAGCTCGCCGTCAGACGGAACTCGGTTTCGGACAGGCATGATACGGTGAAATCACCAATCAAACGGCCTTTGTACGATAACATCGGGGTCAGGCTTAGGCGTCCGGCTTTGGGAATACGGCCCGCCATGATGCGGTCCAACCATGCGCGTGCATCGCGTCCTATGATGCGGTATTTGCCGAAATTGTGAACCTCATTAATCCCGACATTGTCGCGCACGGCCATAACCTCGCGCTTGGTCGCCTCCCAAGCGTTTGATCGACGGAAAGACGGCGTTTCATAACGGGGTTCATCCGCCTGTGCGAAATAATTTGGCACCTCTAACCCGAATTGCGAGCCCCATACGGCGCCCATATTGTCGAATATGTCATACATGGGTGTTGTGCGCATTGGGCGTGCGGCGGGCAGTTCCTCGTTTGGATAAGATACGGAAAAGCGTTTTTGGTAATTTTCGATCACCTTGGGCAATGTATATCCTGGTCCAATCCAATCGCCAAAGCGGGCCACATCCATGGCCATGGTATCGCGTTCTGTTTCGCCCTCGATCATCCATTGGGCCAGCATCAAACCAACGCCGCCCCCCTGACTAAAGCCCGCCATGACACCACAGGCTGACCAATAGTTGCGCAATCCGGGAATCGGACCGACCAAGGGGTTGCCATCAGGTGCGAATGTAAACGGTCCGTGGATCACGGATTTCACACCTGCTGTTTCTAGAACGGGGAAGCGTTTATAAGCAAATTCAATACTGTCGTTGATTTTATCAAAATCATCCGCCAACAACTCGTGCCCAAAATCCCATGGGGTTCCATCAACCGCCCAGGGTTTGCAAGGCTGTTCATAAAACCCGATGCACAAACCACGCCCCTCTTGGCGCAGATAGCTTTCGCCTGATGGGTCCATGACATGGGGATGTTCGCTGTCCCGTTCATAGATCATCGGGATTTCATCCGTGACGATGTATTGGTGTTCCATCGGGTGCAGGGGCAGATACACACCCGCCATGGCCCCCACTTCGCGGGCCCATAGGCCGCCTGCGTTCACAACATGTTCGGTGTGGATGGTGCCTTTATCCGTCACAACATCCCATGTGCCATCAGCGCGTTGATTGGTTTCAATAACTTTGCAATGGGTTTCGATCGTGGCGCCACCCATCCGCGCGGCCTTGGCATAGGCATGTGTCGTGCCACTTGGATCAAGGTGACCATCCAGTGGATCATAAAGCGCCCCGATAATCCCATCGGTATTCGTAATGGGCGCAATATCGCGAATTTCATCTGGACCGATGATTTGCGTATCCAGCCCCATGTAGCGATGCTTGGCCCGTTCCGCCAATAGCATGTCAAAGCGTTCCTGATTATCCGCCAATGTGATGCCACCCACGTGGTGCAGCCCGCATGACATGCCTGTGATTTCCTCCAGCTCGCGATAAAGTCGGATGGTATATCCCTGCAATGCGGCCATATTGGTGTCGCCATTTAACGTGTGAAATCCACCCGCCGCGTGCCATGTGGACCCAGATGTCAATTCCGAACGTTCCAACAGCATGACATCGGACCAACCCAATTTCGTAAGGTGATACAAAACACTACACCCAACAACGCCCCCACCGATGACGACAACACGTGTATTGGTTTTCATTTGGTTGGCCTCCAATTTCCTGAAACAATCATTTCCGATTTTGCTGCGGCCCACAACTGGATTGCGAACCCTTTATGGGGTTAGATAACGAAATAATCACCACACCGAAATGGAAAGGCGCGACGGAAAATGTCGGGAACAAACAATCCGTGCCAGAATTTCCGCGTCAGGGTAAGGGCAAACAAATTGGATGGACATTGATATGAAATCGCATGCACAGGCCGTTGTCATTGGGGGCGGCGTTATTGGTTGCTCAATCCTCTATCACCTGACCAAACTGGGATGGTCCGATGTGGTGATGTTAGAGCGGGACGAGCTGACATCAGGCTCCACATGGCATGCGGCGGCCAATATCCACGGCCTGCACGACAGCACCAATATCAGCCGTATCCAGCACTATACTATGAACCTTTATAAGGAATTGGAACAGGAAACGGGACAGGGGTGCGGCGTGTTCCAACCCGGCTCGCTCTATCTGGCGCAGACAGAGGCGCGCGAACATCAATTGCGCCTTCAGGAAGCCAAGGCGAAGCTTTACGGCATGAATTTCCATGAGGTATCGCGCGAAGAGGCAAAGCAGTTGCATCCATTGGTGAATTTTGATGGCATCCGCTGCATCATGTTTGAACCTGATGGGGGCAATGTGGACCCCTCAGGTGTGACCAATGCCTATGCCACTGGGGCGCGGCAACGGGGTGCGGAAATCTACCGTTTTACCCCTGTGACGGCCACAAAACAGCAACCTGATGGATCATGGATTGTGCGCACGCCCAAAGGTGACATTCACACCGAATGGGTGATCAATGCCGCGGGCCTTTGGGGACGCGAGGTTGCGGCATTGGCAGGTTTGAAACTGCCCTTGCAGCCGACAGAACACCAATATTTCGTCACAGAAACCATTGCTGAAATTGACGGCATGGATCGTCGTCTGCCCTCGGTTGCGGATCGTGATGGGGAATATTACCTGCGCCAAGAGGGCAAAGGGTTATTGGTAGGCGCTTATGAACGCGCGTTAAAATTTTGGGCCGAAAATGGCACGCCGCCTGATTTCGGTCACGAACTCTTTGATGATGATTTGGAACGGATCGAAGAAAACATGATGCGCGCGATCGAACGTGTCCCAGCGGTCGGGGAAGCGGGCATCAAACGCGTGATCAACGGTCCTATGATTTGGTCCCCTGACAGCAACGTTTTGTTTGGCCCCGTGCCCGAATTGAAAAACTATTTCTGTTGTAATGGCATTATTCCAGGGTTTAGCCAATCGGGTGGTATGGGGTTATTGGCCGCCGAATGGATCATTCAGGGCGAAACCAAATACGATATGTTTGCATGGGATATGGCACGCTTTGGTGATTGGGCAGATGCGGCCTTCACCAAGGCGCGGGTGGGCGATCAATACGCACACCGTTTCAAAATCCATTTCCCGAATGAAGAACGGGATGCGGGCCGTCCCGTACGCACCCGTCCGATTTTTGAAAAACAAAAGGAATTGGGCGCAACCTTTGGCCTGAACTATGGTTGGGAACACGCGCTTTATTTTGATGCAGATACGCCTGAAACTGCGGGTTTCACGCGCCAAGGATGGTGGCACAGCGTCGGGCGCGAGGCCCAGATGCTGCGCGACAGCGTAGGCGTGATCGATATTTCAAACTTTGGCAAATATAGTGTCAAAGGCGCAGGGGCAGAGGATTGGTTGAACGCCGTTTTTGCCAATAAAATGCCCAGTGTTGTGGGCCGTTCTTGCCTGACACCCCTGATTGGGAAACGCGGTGGCATCGCGGGCGATGCGACGGTGACCAAACTGGGTGAGGATGAGTATTGGGTGGTCAGTTCGGGTATGGCCGAACGCTATCAACAGCGTTTCTATCAAATGGTGGATCTGCCCGAGGGCACCACATTTGAAAGCAAAACAAACGATACCTGCGCCTTTAACGTAGCGGGGCCGAAATCGCGTGAATTGCTGCAACGGCTTAGTAACGCGGATCTCTCGAACGCGGCGTGGCCCTTTATGCGGTCGGGTCATTTGACAATTGCGGGTGTTGAATGCGCGGCGCTGCGGGTCAGTTTCACAGGTGACTTGGGTTGGGAAATCTATTGCGATGTCGGGGATCAATTGACGGTGTACACAGCACTGATTGATGCAGCGGCCGAACTTGGCGGTGGGACTGTTGGATCACGCGCGCTGATGTCTCTGCGTGTTGAAAAGGGGTATGGCAGCTGGTCACGCGAATATAGCCCAGAATACTGGCCTCAAGAAGTGGGCCTAGAGCGTCTGTGCAAAATGGATAAGGAATTCCTGAACAAATCCGCCGCCGCAGAGGTGATGCAAAATGAACCACGCGAGAATTTGGTTTTGATCCATATTGATGAGGATGCGGTGACCGCATCCAACGCGGATGCCACAGGGGGCGAGCCGATTTTCAAAGATGGGGTTGGCATTGGCCGCGTGACGTCGGGGGCCTATGGGTATTCCGTTGGTATGTCACTTGCGCTTGGATACGTGAAAAACGCATCAGCAGGTGATCGGGTTCAGGTGATGATTCTTGGTAAACCGCACGGCGGTACAATCTTGGCAGAACCGCCCTTTGACCCCAAGGGCGAACGCCTGCGTGGATAATTATGAAAACCGTCCAATAATTTTGGACGGTTTTTTACATGGGCGTGACGCGCAATTGGGTCAGGCGGTTGGCCTGACGTTCGACAACCTCGAACCGATAGCCCAGGAAATAGAAAATCTGACCCACTGTTGGGATCATCTGCGCCTCGTGAATGACCAACCCTGCAAGTGTGTTCGCCTCATCATCAGGAAGCGACCAATCCAGCGCACGGTTTAGATCGCGGATCGTCATGGCCCCGTCCAGCGTGTAGCGCCCCAATATATCTGGTTTAATTGCCTGATCCTCGGGCGTGTCGAATTCATCGGCAATTTCACCGACGATTTCCTCAAGGATGTCTTCCAGCGTGATCAATCCTTCAAGCGATCCATATTCATCCACCACCAGCGCAAAATGCGTACGACGGCGCAGGAATTGGCGCATCTGATCATCGAGCGAGGTTGTATCGGGAATAAAATACGGCTCCATCGCCACTTCGTTGATGTCAAACTTGGCCAGATCCGAAAGCCTGGCATTTGGGCCGCTGACCAAGCGATACATTTGACGTGCCAAATCCTTGGCATGAATGACGCCGATGATGTTTTCAGGATCATCTTTGTAAACGGGTAGGCGCGTATGCGCACTTTCCAAACATTGTGTCAAAATCGCCTGCGGATCATCATCCGAGTTGATCATTTCGATGCCTGAACGGTGCAACATGATTTCTTCGACCGTGCGGTCGGACAAATCCAATGCGCCCAAAATACGATCCCGATCCTCTTTTTCGACAACCCCTTCGGAATGGCCCAAACTTAGGGCGCCTGCGATTTCTTCTCTCACGGCAAGGATGTGGGTATCGGGGTCCGTGCGCACACCAAAGACACGCAAAACCCCACGCACAAACCATCGTACGGTGGACACGATGGGGGCGAAAATGCGGATCACAATGCTGATTGGCAACGATACGCGTGCCGCCGCCGTTTCGGCATTGGTGATTGCATATGTTTTTGGCAAAACTTCCGCAAAGATCAAAACCAAAACGGTCATGATCAATGTAGCCAGCGCCACGCCACTTTCCCCAAACATCCGCGTAAATAACGCCGTGGTTAGCGATGTGGCAAGAATGTTGACCAAGTTGTTGCCCAACAGTACCGATCCGATCAGGCGTTCATTATCTTCTGTAATGTCCAAGGCACGCTGTGCGCCGCGGGACCCTTTGTCAGCTTGTGTGCGCATTTTACCGCGCGATGCGGCGGTCAATGCCGTTTCCGAGCCCGAAAAAAAGCCAGACAAAACCAAGAGCAATAGGATTGCACCTGTGGTGATCCAAAATGCACTGTCTAGGTTTATCAATTCTTGTTCCATCTAAGGCTCTCTCGGGTTAGCGTTGAACATAGCTTATGGGGATTAAACCCCGTCCGATCAAGGGGGGACAATGCGACAGGTGGATTTGGGGGATATTCCGGGGCCAATTTTGATCTTTGGTGGTGCCTATTCCAATTTGCAGGCTACGCAGGCCTTGATCGGTGCAGCACTGACGCATGGCATCCCAGAAGAACGATGTATTTTTACTGGGGACAGCATCGCCTATTGCGGCAGTCCATCCGAAACTCTGAACCTGCTGCGCGATTTTGGCTGTCCGATTATCAAGGGCAATTGTGAAATTGAATTGGCGGCGGGCAGCGACACCTGCGGGTGTGGGTTTGAGGTGGGCAGCACCTGTGATCTGTTATCACGGGGCTGGTATGCTTTTGCAAATCAACAGGTCAGCGCAGATCAACGACAATTTATGGGATCGTTGCCCGATCATTTAATTTTTACGCATGATGGAAAGCGTTATATCGTTCTACATGGCGGTTACAGCCATGTTTCCCAGTTTCTATTTCCAACGACGCCTGATCAAGACTTTATACGCGTAATCAATGAGGTAGAGCGTGATCTTGGCGTATTTGACGGCGTTATCGCGGGCCATTCGGGCATTCCGTTTAAGAAATCCATCAAAGGTGTGACTTGGTTCAATAGCGGGGCAATTGGAATGCCCGCACATAACGGAACATCCACAACATCCTATGGCATCTTGGACGCTGGGTCATTCAAGATTCATGACTTGTCCTATGATCACCAAGTGGCACAGAATGCCATGATCACCGCAGGCTTGGATTTAGGATACCACACAGCATTGGAAACGGGTTATTGGCCCTCGGAAGAGGTTTTGCCAATGGATTTACGCCGCTTCGTCGATAATGGGTGATGATCCATCACCAGATCACGCAAATGATCATCCAATACATGCGTGTAGATTTCCGTGGTGGATACATCCGCATGTCCCAAAAGGGTTTGGATCACCCGCAAATCCGCACCATTCGCCAAGAGATGCGTGGCAAAGGCGTGTCGGATCGTGTGCGGGGTCACGACACTTGCATCAATACCCGCATGAACGGCCCAGTTTTTGATGTTTTGGTAAAACCAGTGGCGCGTTAAATGCCCCAGTTTCCCGCGTGATGGAAAGAGGAAGGGGGATGCAACATGCCCCTCATTCACTTTACATTCTTCCTCTCGATCGCGGTAATACAGCCATAGGGTCAAGGCCGCAGAGGCGGGTGGAGATAGGGGGACAATGCGTTCTTTGTCGCCCTTTCCCTGTATCAACAAAAACTCTGGCTCACCGCGGCAGGCGGCGACCGGTAGAGACATCAACTCACTCACACGCATGCCCGTTGCATAAAGAATCTGCATCAAACAGGCGTTTCTAGCGCGTTCAGTCGCGCCCTTGGCGGTGGTGATGGCGCAGTCCATCAAACGATCAACGTCAATTACGGTCATGGTTTTGGGCAATGATTTTTCGCGCCCAGGACCAGTGATTTGTAACGCTGGATGATCTGCGCGCCAGTTTTCTTCTAGGCAAAAGTGAAAGAACTGTTTGATCGCCGATAATCGGCGTGCGCGGGTGGCTCGCGACAGATCACGATTGACCAAATCCACTAAATAGCTTTCGATCCCCGCCATATCGACCTGCATTAAATCCTGTTTTTGATCAATCAGGAATTCATGAAAATCTGCCAGATCACGGGCATAGGCGAACAGAGTGTTTTGTGACGCACCCGTTTCTGCGGATTTCGCCTCAAGAAAGGCTTCTATGCGACGCAAATCATTCATAAATCAGGGTGCCATTGATATGGCGTAGATGGCCGCGCGACGTGCCAAATCCTCTAACCCGATCAGGCGCAAGGTTGACAGGCTTTCGTGTAGATCACGCACATCCCCCGCGCTTCCCTTGTCCAATTGGATCAATGTGGCAAGGATTGCTTCGCCTAATCGGCCTTGGGCAACCATTCGCTCCACGACAAACGGAATGCGCGGTTCCAGAAACGCATCATAAACTGCGCGTTCCATTGGGGGCAACGGCGGTGTCACGGGCATGATGCCATGCGCCACAAAGGTGCGAAAATCATTTGTTTCAGGGGCCGTATCATACCGATTTGACATCAGGATGACATCCATTGCCGCCGGGGTCGTCAGGCCCGCGTTTACAACATCCTCGGCAAAGATATTTGCAAATGTGCGCACCAAATCGGTTGCGTAAAATTTGGACCATGCCTGATCAAGAGCCGCTTTAACATCGGCGTTTGTTTGCAGAGCGATTTCAAAGGTCTGAAACGCAGCGACACGGTCCCAAACCCCGCCAGATGCAGAGGGGGCATTGGCACTATAGATTCCCAAAAATCGGTTATCCCCAATCGCGCCCGTTTGCGCCAATCTTTCCGCTGCAATCAATTGGGCACGCCATCCGTTGTCCCCCGACAGATCAGACACCGCAAAGGCACGCGGCAACAGGTCGGGTGTCAGCGGCAAACCGATTGCGTCGTATAATCGGTAATCCAGGGCAGAGACACGCAAATTTGGGGGTAAATTGGCGTCAATCTCATCCTCAGTCTCGGTTTCCAGATAAATATGCAGCAATGCCGCCGTGCGCCCCGTAAATTCACCTAGCGCCTCGGTTGCGTCCAATACAAGTGTGGCCGTCAACCAATCCCCACGACGTGCCAAACAATAAATGCGTGCAGCCGTATCGGGGTAATTTGGACCCAGCGCCAATACGGGGTCACAGGCAGGTTCAATAGAAGCATCATAAAGGGACAATTCAAACAGCAAAGGCACCAAGGATGGCGGCAAGGGGGCCGCACGTTCCAGCATAGCGTACGCCGCATCAACAGCACCCAAGTCGATCAATTTGCGAATACGCGCCTTTAGGAATGCATGCGTTCGCTGATCCTCAACTGGGGCATCCGCCTCGGTTAACAGTAGGTTGAACAGAAAGGAATGGATGACAGGGTTATGTTTGGCTGGAAATTCGTTCAGCAGGGCTTCCAAGGCGTTTGATTGACTTTCCCGCCACAGATGGGAGGGCAGTCCCGTCACACGCGCAGGCAATAGGCCGACAGAATTGCGTGAAATATCCTCAAGCGGAACAACTTGGATTTCTGTCTCGACAATGGGATCTGGGTCTGTGCGCTCTGATGCATCCGCAGGGGCATTTTTTTCGTCCAACCAATCAATGGCCGAAAGAGGGGCATTTTGCGCCACACCGATCTGAGCGGATAGGCATAAGATTACGGCAAGGGACTGCGCACTAAATCTCATTCAACTGAATCGACTGACTAACGGGGCTGCGAATTGGGTCAAACTTTACGCCGAAAAATGGACCAACATAAGCATAGACCGACAGCGCCACAAATCCAAAGACGCATAAAATCAAAATCCATTTGATCAATCTGCCCATGCTTACATCCAATTTTGTTGGCTTTTGCCGCAGTATAATCACGAATGCCCTTAAGAACCAAGCAAAGTTATTCCTGTTATTGTAATTTGGCGTCAGATCGCCAATAAGACGCACATGACACGGACGTTGAAAAAGACAGTGGCCCTGGTGGGGATGATGGGGGCGGGAAAATCCGCAGTAGGCAAAGCATTGGCCGAGCGTTTGGATGTGGCGTTTTTGGATTCAGACCAAGAGATCGAGGCCGTATCAAATCTGTCGATCGCTGAAATTTTCACCCGTTATGGCGAGCCGTTTTTTCGCGAGAAAGAGGCACAAGTGATTGAACGTTTGTTGGTTGGAAAACCCGGTATCCTATCCACGGGAGGTGGTGCGTTTTTGGCAGAAGGCAATCGCAAAAATATGAGCGAATTGGGGGTATCACTTTGGCTGAATGCGGAACCTGATTTGCTTTGGAATAGAGTTAAACACAAAACCACACGCCCGCTGTTGCAGACGGAAAACCCCTATCAAACGCTGGTTGATATCCATACGGCCCGCACGCCTATCTATGCCTTGGCGGATTTGCAGGTGTCCTCTGACGGTGAAACTGAAATTCCAGAAATGGTGGACCGCGTAATTGATGTGCTAGAACGGCACGACGGAATATTTGAAGGTTAGGCAAACAATGAAAGCGGTTGATGTAAACCTTGGGGAACGCGCGTATCAAATCCATATCGGGTCTGGGCTTATTGCAGATGCGGCGGACTTTATCGCGCCGTTGTTAAAACGGCAACGCGTGGCAATTGTGACGGATGAAAACGTAGCGGACCTTCACCTTAACACGCTGGTTGAAGGGCTGGAGGCCGCAGGAATTTCAACGGCGTCTCTGACCCTTCCTGCGGGGGAAAGCACGAAATCCTGGCCGCATTTTGAACGGACCGTTGAATGGTTGCTAAGCGAAAAGATTGAACGCCGTGATGTTGTTATTGCCCTAGGCGGTGGCGTGATCGGGGATTTGGTAGGATTTGCGGCCGCTGTGTTGCGCCGTGGCATTCGATTTGTGCAGATGCCTACGTCGCTTTTGGCGCAGGTTGATAGCTCGGTTGGTGGCAAAACAGGGATCAATGCGCCCCACGGTAAAAACCTGATCGGGGCGTTTCACCAACCCAGCATGGTTTTGGCGGATATTGATGTGTTGGATACGCTGACACCGCGTTATTTTTTGGCAGGCTATGGCGAGGTTGTTAAATACGGGTTGTTGGGCAATGAAGCGTTTTTTGAATGGCTGGAAGAGCATGGCCCCGCACTTGCCAATGGCGACAAAGAGGCCCGCGCCGAAGCGGTCCGCATTTCTTGTCAGATGAAGGCTAATATCGTTGAGCGCGATGAAACAGAACAGGGGGATCGTGCGCTTTTGAACCTTGGGCACACCTTTTGTCACGCGCTTGAGGCGGCAACGGGATATTCTGATCGCTTATTGCATGGAGAAGGGGTGGCCATTGGCTGCGCGCTGGCGTTCGATTTCTCTGCACGCATGGGATTATGTTCCCAAGAGGCGCCAAGTCGTGTCGCACAACACCTCAGCGCTATGGGGATGAAATCGCATTTGTCCGACATCGATGGATCGCTTCCCAGTGCTGAGGCATTGGTTGATTTGATGGCGCAGGACAAAAAGGTGGTGGATGGCCAACTGCGTTTTATCCTTGCCCGTGGCATTGGACAGGCATTCGTGACCTCGGATGTGGATCGCGCGGATGTCGTTACCTTACTGAACGATTATTTGTCAGATACGGTTTGATCCAGTAGGCGCAGATAGCCACGCGATTTCACCATGGCGGCGCGATAGGCGGCATCGACAAAATTTAACGGCATCATGCGCTCTTGCACCGTCACTGGAATGGGTGTCAGTTGTGCATGGAATTTGACTGCGTGCGCCAAGGGCGCGCTGCCCTCAACCCCAGCAATCACTATGTTGGTTACACCATAGGCATTGCGCAGGGGATTTAATGTCATGTTCCCGCTCCAGGTTCCTTCTGCGCATCCCAACCATAATGTTTTGGGGCATTCCGTGTCGGTCACGTGGCCCAAAATATCGAGCGCGAGCGATCTGCTGTCACCATCGAACAACAGCGAATAAGGCAAGCCGCGTCCATCCTCTTGCAACACATCGCATAGATATCGTCCCGAAATTCGAATACGTGCATTTCCGGTTGAAATACGTTCCATCAACACAATACTGCGCTGCGCATCGGAAAGCCCGCGCGGATCAAGATCAGAGCGATAGGGCACCCCACCATCTGCCAAATCCTAATGTGCGCAATGCAGGAAAATGATCCCGATATTGCGACAGCTCAATCACGTTTTGACCCATGTTTAACACCATGCACTTACAAATTGTTATCAAATGGTTAATACGAATTTACGCGTGGTTGTGATCCTGAATTCTTAATTATTGGTTAACGCCGCGGCCCTTGTTCCACGTCCAAGAATATCTTATTGCACATGAGTGCCTGAGGAGAGTGCCATGAAATCAATGACCGGCTTTGCCAATCACACCTGCGAATTCACAGGAGGAAGCGCCACATTAGAAGTGCGCAGCGTGAACAACCGTGGCCTTGATTTAAAACTACGCGTCCCGGAATTGTTTGCCGCACTCGAACCCAAACTGCGCGAAACCATTACCAAGGTTGCAATGCGTGGGTCGTTGCAGGTGAACATACGCTATAGCCTACAGGACGATATTCCCGAGGCAGCTGCAATTAATGAAAAAATGATTGATCAGGTTTTGTCTGGTATCGAACGGATTGAGGATTTGGCCTTGGCCCGTCATTTGTCACTTGCCCCCTCAAAGGCCAGCGATATTTTGGCGATTAAGGGCGTGATGGCGCATGAAACGGGCGTTGCCGAACTTACGCCTGATATTTCACAGGCGGTGCAATCGGCGATGTCGCAAATGATTGCAAATTGGGACATGGATCGCGCACGAGAGGGCGAAGCACTCGCCCGTACTTTGGGTGATCAAGTTGATACGATTGCAGATTTAGTTTCGGATGCGCGCGCGTTGTTGCCAGAGCGCAAAGCCAAGCTGGAACAAGGGTTTATAGATAAGCTCAAAACCCTGAGCGAGCAGTTTTCCGAGGTTGAGCCAGAGCGCGTTGCCCAAGAAGTTGCGCTGTTCATAATCAAACAGGATGTGGTAGAAGAACTGGATCGACTGGACGCCCATATTGACGCCGCGCGCGCCCTATTTGCCGAGAATGCAAGCATTGGACGGCGCGCTGAATTCCTGATCCAAGAATTTAATCGCGAGGCCAATACGCTTTGTTCCAAGGCCCAGCACAGCGAATTGTCACGCCTTGGCCTAGAGCTTAAGACAACGATAGATCAAATGAGAGAGCAAATTCAAAATGTCGAATAACCCCGATGTCGCCCGCCGTGGGCTATTGATCATTCTGTCGTCGCCATCTGGTGCGGGAAAATCGACCCTGGCTGCGCGTCTTCGCGCTTGGGATTCGACATTGAATTTTTCGGTTTCCGCAACTACGCGTGCGCCGCGCCCCGGTGAAGAACATGGTCGCGAATACTATTTCCATTCCCGCGAAGAATTTCGGGATATGGTTGCAAAGGGTGACATGCTGGAACACGCGGAGGTTTTCGGCAATTACTATGGCAGCCCCAAAGGCCCAGTCGAAGAGGCGATCAATGCAGGGCGCGACGTGTTGTTCGATATTGATTGGCAGGGCGGGCAACAGGTGCGCGCCTCGGCACTCGGGAAACACGTGTTGTCGATTTTTATCCTTCCACCTTCAATCCCTGAATTGGAACGCCGCCTTTATTCCCGCGCCCAAGACAGCAAAGAGGTGATTGATGGCCGTATGTCCAAATCACGCGATGAAATTAGCCATTGGCCCGAATACGACTATGTTTTGGTGAACGAGGATTTAGACGAAACCGAAGCTCGTTTAAAAACTATCGTTGCTGCCGAACGCTTGCGCCTTAGCCAACAACCTGATCTGGTGAATGTTGTGCGCGGTTTGAACCAAGAGTTTGAGGAAAGATCATGAGCATTTTCGCATTAGGGGACAAAACCCCACAAGTATCACCAAGCGCATGGATCGCACATGATGCAAATGTCATCGGGCATGTTGAGGTATCTGAAAACGCCTCGATCTGGTTTGGGGCAACACTGCGCGGCGACAATGAATTGATCCACCTTGGGGCAGGATCCAACATTCAGGAAAACTGTGTTTTGCACACTGATATGGGATATCCTTTGATGATCGGTGAAAGTTGCACCATCGGTCACATGGTGACGTTGCATGGTTGCGTGATTGGGAACAATTCCCTAATCGGGATGGGCGCCACCATTTTGAACGGGGCAAAGATCGGGAAAAACTGTCTGATTGGGGCAGGGGCTTTGATTACCGAGAATAAGGAGATCCCAGATGGGTCCATGGTTCTTGGATCACCCGGGCGCGTTGTAAAAGAGTTGGGAGAGGCGCAAATCGCAGGACTGGAAAAAAGTGCGCTTCACTATCAGGAAAATGCACGCCGTTTCCGAGATCAATTGCGCCCAATGTCATAAAACTGTGAACTTTTTGGATCAACCTGGCGCAACATGATAAAGGGACCAGATGGAAAACGAACAGATCATTTCGATTGTATCTGGGCTGCCATACCCCTGTGTCGCCATTTCCATGCGGGATTTTGAACGCATCCTCTGTGCCAATCCCGAGGCCAAGGCGTTTTTGGGGGACGGGATTGAGGGGCGGCATTTTTATACGGTGTTTCGCCAACCAACCATGATCGAGGCGATCGAAGGCGCGATCAAATCGGGCGAGCGTAAAAATGCACGTGTTACAATTTCGGAAAATCGGCGTGATGCGTTTTATGATGCCACCTGCATCAATATCGCAGGTCAGTATTGTTTGGTCACATTCCAAGACCGAAGCGATCAGGAACAAATCCAACAGATGCGGCGAGATTTCGTGGCCAATGTTTCACACGAACTTAAAAGCCCGCTGGCTGCATTGATGGGGTTTATCGAGACACTGCGCACAGTTGCCAAAGATGACCTAAAAGCCCAAGAACGGTTTTTGGGTATAATGGAATCTGAGGCGCAGCGTATGAACAGATTGGTCAATGATCTGCTCTCTCTCTCTCAGGTTGAAGCAACCGCGCGTCAGCGTCCGACGGAAAACATCGACTTGCATGGATTGATTGAACAAACGGTCGATATCTTGTTGCCCGCCGCAAAGGCGCGGGATGTTGTTGTGAATTTTGTGAAACAGGCAAACACAGTCATCACTGTCAAAGGTGACAGTGATCAATTGCATCAGGTTTTCAACAACTTAATCGAAAACGCCATTAAATATGGGGCACAAGGGGGGAATGTGACTGTGACACTTTCGCAACCAGGCTATCTGCCAGCCTTGCGCAGCGAAGGGATCGAAGTAACGGTTTCAGATGATGGGCCCGGCATTGATCCCGTTCATCTGCCACGATTGGCCGAACGGTTTTATCGCATCGATAGCCACCGTTCGCGTCAAATGGGCGGCACGGGGTTGGGGCTCGCCATCGTTAAACATATCATTAGCCGGCACCGCGGTCGATTAATGGTGGATAGCGTCATGGGACAGGGGTCCAATTTTCGAGTTTTATTGCCCTATGATATCTCGATCAGAGCAAAAAGAAACGACGTGTCATGACGTCATAATTCTGTTACACAACCTTCATAAAACCGTTCAAAACGCGCAATAGGGGTGTGTTTGCGCGGCTTAATTTAAAAAACTCAAGCGGCTAGATGAAATGAACGACATGCGACTGACACAAGAAACATCAACCGATCAACAAACGAAAATCAGCGCATCAGGCGTGCAGGTTCATTATGGTGATACGCATGCGATCAAGGATGTTTCCGTTGAAATTTTGGACAAAACCGTTACGGCGTTTATTGGCCCTTCAGGTTGCGGTAAATCCACGTTTTTGCGCACACTAAATCGAATGAACGACACCATCGATATCTGCCGTGTCAGTGGTGACATTTTATTGGATGGTGAGGATATTTACGATCACCGCATCGACCCTGTGCAGTTGCGCGCGCGTGTTGGTATGGTGTTTCAAAAACCAAACCCATTCCCAAAATCCATTTATGATAACGTTGCTTATGGTCCGCGCATTCACGGGTTGGCCAAAAACAAAGCAGAGTTGGATGAAATCGTGGAAAAGGCACTGCGCCGTGGTGCGATTTGGGATGAGGTTAAGAATCGCCTAAATGACGCGGGAACAGGCCTCTCCGGGGGGCAGCAACAACGCCTGTGTATTGCGCGTGCTGTAGCCACAGAACCAGAGGTTTTGTTGATGGATGAACCCTGTTCCGCGCTGGATCCCATTGCCACAGCGCAGGTTGAAGAATTGATTGATGATCTGCGCAAACGCTATTGCGTTGTGATTGTCACCCACTCGATGCAGCAGGCCGCGCGGGTTAGTCAGAAAACCGCGTTTTTCCATTTGGGGAACCTTGTGGAATATGGGGACACAACAACCATCTTTACCAAACCAGAGGATCCGCGCACCGAAAGCTATATCACAGGGCGGATTGGATAAGATCATGAACGAACAACAACAACACATTCTATCTGCATTTGACCGTGACCTTGAGGCGATCCAAGCGCACATCATGAAAATGGGCGGCATGGTTGAGGCGTCGATTTTGGACGCGGCGAAATCATTTGACACCCGTGACGTTGAATTGGCCGCGGATGTGCGTTCCCGCGACAAGGCCATAGATCAGTTGGAAATCCTTATCAATGATGAGGCTGCGAAACTCTTGGCACTGCGCTCACCTACGGCAATTGATTTGCGGCTGGTATTGTCAGTGATCAAGGTGGCCTCGAACCTGGAACGGATTGGCGATTATTCCAAAAACATGGCGAAACGCACAACGGTCCTGATGGAAATGCCGCACGTCTTTGACAAGGGTCAGGGATTGCGCCGTTTGGCGCGCGAAGTTGAATTGATGCTGAAAGACGCGCTTGACGCCTATGTTCAGCGGGACGTAAACTTGGCAGAAGAGGTCATTCAACGTGACCGCGACGTCGATCAAATGTACAGCGGACAATTCCGTGAATTCCTCACCTACATGATGGAAGATCCGCGCAATATCACACCCTGTATGCACCTGCATTTTATCGCGAAAAATATCGAACGTATGGGTGATCACGTGACATCGATTGCTGAACAAGTGATTTACATTGTGACAGGCGATCGCCCAACCGAAGAACGCGAGAAAAAGGATAAAACATCAGCAGATGCCAATATCTCGTTAGATTTGGATTAGGGTTATGATCCGCCCGACGGTTCTTTTGGTCGAGGATGAGCCCGCACAACGCGAAATGCTTGCCTATAACCTAGAGGCCGAAGGGTTTGATGTTATCACCGCGGACAACGGCGAAGATGGCCTAATACTAGTTGATGAAAATGATCCTGATCTGATCGTTTTGGATTGGATGATGCCTCAGCTATCTGGGATCGAGGTGTGTCGCCGTCTAAAAAGCAATTCAAAAACACGCCAAATCCCTGTCATCATGCTGTCTGCACGCGCAGAAGAGGTGGACCGTGTGCGTGGGTTGGAAACAGGTGCCGATGATTACGTTGTAAAACCCTATTCTGTGATCGAGTTGATGGCGCGCGTTAAGGCGCATTTGCGCCGCATTCGTGCCGCGGCGGTTGGGAACCGTTTGGAATATGGGGATATTATGTTGGACCCCGAAACTCATAAGGTGTTTCGGTCGCAATCTGAATTGAAACTGGGGCCAACCGAGTTTCGTTTGCTGTCGACATTTATGGAAAAACCGGGCCGCGTATGGTCCCGCGATCAATTGTTGGATCGTGTATGGGGACGCGACATTTACGTGGATACGCGGACGGTGGATGTCCATGTTGGACGCTTGCGCAAAGCCTTGTGCCAACATGGCGGCGATGATCCACTGCGCACCGTGCGCGGTGCAGGATACGCCTTAGGTTAACGCGGGTAGGGGTCTTCGCCCTCAACCTGACCTGCCAACCAATCCCGAAATTTACGTACAGCGGGTTTGATGCGGTCACGTTTGGGCCAAACCAAATGATAGGATTGCGCGACCTGGCCGTCGCCTTCATAGGGGCAAATTAAAATGCCGCGCGCCAAATCCTCTTCCACCAAGTAATTCGGCATTAAAGCCACGCCCAAACCCGCCAAAACCGCCTGATGGATGGTAGAAAACTGATCATAAGAGGTCGCGGGACGTTTGATATCCTGATCAAAACCTTGTTTAATAAACCAATTCGACCAGGACTTGGGACGCGACATAATTTGTAGTAAGTCGGACGCGGCAAGCGAAAATAAGGTGGGTTGTTCATCAAAATAATCAGGACGACATATGGGAACCACATATTCGGACTTTAACCGCATCGCGGACGTGTTGGCCCAATTTGCATCACCAAAATGAATTGCCGCATCAATGGGTTCCGCATCAAAGTTAAACGGGACGAGGCGCGTCAACATATTGATCGTAATGTCAGGATGTTGTTTTGAAAAATCCCCTAATTTTGGCATCAGCCATCGCATGCCAAAAGCGGGTAATATGCCCAGCGTCAGGGTGTTTGCCTGATGCTCAAACTGTAAATCTTGGGTGGCTGACTGTATCATGCCCAAGGATGTGCGAATTGTTTCAGCAAACTCTTTGGCCTTTGGTGTTAATTCCAGCCGATTGTTGCGCCGTGTGATGATGTCTTGCCCCAGTTGCTGTTCCAGCAGTTGAAGTTGCCGTGAAACCGCGCTTTGGGTCTGGGACAGCTCTTTAGCTACTGCGGATGCTGTTTTTAAACGATCTAGGGCTTCGATCGCGCGCAGTGATGCCATGCTGGGTAAATCGGAACGCGTCAGCTGTACCATGATAAAAACTCATATTATTATGTCACATATGCTATATAAATAAGAAAATGTATAATGTATATATAAGCGTAACGCATATATGATGGAGCATCCAATGTTAGATAAACCCATGCTAAAGGCCAAAGACGCACCTGATTTATCCAGCTATGATTGGGCCGATCCCTTTATGTTAGAGGATCAATTGACCGAGGATGAACGCCTAACCCGTGATAGCGCACGCGCCTTTGCCCAAGAAAAACTGCAAACTCGCGTGATCAATGCCTATCGCGAAGAAGAAGTCGCGCCAGAGATTTTCCGTCAGATGGGCGATATGGGTTTGTTGGGCATCACAGTTCCAGAGGAATACGGGGGGCTAGGGGCAGGGTATGTAACCTACGGCCTTGTTGCGCGTGAAATTGAACGTGTGGACAGCGGATATCGGTCAATGATGTCGGTACAATCATCCTTGGTGATGTATCCAATTTACGCTTATGGCAGCGAAGAACAGCGTCAAAAATATCTCCCCGGTTTGGCCAGTGGTGAATTGATCGGCTGTTTTGGTTTGACCGAACCTGATGCGGGGTCTGATCCTGCGGGGATGCAAACACGCGCTGAAAAAATGGCGAACGGGTATCGGATCACTGGATCAAAAATGTGGATTTCCAATTCCCCCTTGGCGGATGTCTTTGTGATTTGGGCCAAATCCGAGGCGCATGATGGTAAAATCCGTGGTTTCATTCTTGAAAAAGGGATGAAGGGCCTAAGTGCTCCGAAAATCGGTGGAAAACTATCGCTTCGCGCCTCTGTCACAGGGGAAGTTGTCATGGACGGTGTTGAGGTTGGTGATGATGCATTGCTGCCCCATGTCAGCGGTTTAAAGGGCCCGTTTGGCTGTCTGAACCGCGCACGTTATGGGATTAGCTGGGGCGTTTTGGGCTCGGCCGAGTTCTGCTGGCACGCGGCGCGTCAATACGGTTTGGATCGCAAACAATTCAACCGTCCAATTGCTCAAACGCAGCTCTTCCAAAAGAAATTGGCCGATATTCAGACCGAAATCACACTGGGCCTTCAAGCCGCGCTACGCGTAGGTCGTTTGATGGACCAGGCCCGTGCAGCGCCTGAAATGATTTCCATGATCAAACGCAATAACTGTGGCAAAGCTTTGGATATCGCTCGGACAACACGGGATATGCATGGCGGAAACGGGATTTCAGAGGAATTCCAAATCATGCGCCATATGTGCAATCTGGAAACGGTGAACACCTATGAAGGAACGCATGATGTCCATGCCCTGATCCTGGGACGTGCGCAGACTGGTTTGCAAGCCTTCTTTTAATGTCGCGCAATCATTGGCGGAATGCAGCGGTTGAACAGGTTGCATTCCCACCTTTAACCGACAACATCACAGTCGATCTGGTCGTGATTGGTGGCGGCTTCACGGGGCTGAACGCGGCGCGTGTTGCAGCGCGCGAAGGGTTGCGCGTATGCCTGATTGAGGCGAACACTATCGGACATGGTGGGTCAGGGCGCAATGTTGGGTTGGTCAATGCGGGACTGTGGTTACCCCCAGATCAGATCAAACAAACGCTGGGGTATACACGTGGCGAACGCCTGATTAACGATTTGGGAACGGGTCCCGATCGCGTCTTTGATTTGATAAAAACCTATGAAATACAATGCGATGCGAAGCGGAGTGGAACCTTGCATCTTGCGCACTCGAGTCATTCAATTTCTGATCTGCGCGCACGCGAAAAACAATGGCAAAGCCGTGGTGCGCCAGTCACACTGTTGGATTCCCAGACCACGGCGCACCATGTGGGCAGTGACATGTATCACGCGGCTTTGTTTGATGCACGCGCTGGCGTAATTCAACCGCTGGACTATGCACGCGGTTTGGCACGCGCTGCTGCAGAAGAAGGCGTGCAAATTTACGAAAAAACGGCCGCAATTCGCATCAAACGGGATGATATTTGGCACGTCACGACAAACAATGGGCAAGTCCGGTCATCAAAACTATTGATTGCGACGAATGCATATAACAAGTTTACATCTGCAACACAGTTATACGATACATCAATTGTGTCGTATTTTCAATGTGTTAGTCAAAAATTGGCACAGCGTAATTTTGATGCCATTTTGCCCGATCACCATGGGTGTTGGGATACCGCTTTGATTATGAGTTCGTTTCGCAAAACGCGCGACAACCGATTGGTTTTTGGCGCCATGGGGGAAACTGATGGCGCCATAGGGCGTCACATTCACGATGGATGGGCGCAGCGTGCAATTCAGCGGATTTTTCCAAATATAAAGATCGAATTGTCACAATCGTGGTCAGGCCGGATTGCGATGACGAAAAATAAAATTCCTGAAATCATGAGGCTGGGCATAGATGGATATGCGATATTTGGGTATTCGGGCCGTGGGATTGCACCAGGAACGGTTTTGGGGGAGCAATTCGGAAAATATACTGTGACAGAAGATGAAAGTGATCTTTGTTTAAAGTTAACAGATAATTATCGTGAAACATTTACCTATTTGAAATCTAGTTACTATGAGAGCGGAGCACGCGTTTTCCATATAATTAACGATAGGTGAGACGTCAGTAGCATTGATTTTTTATCAAAGGCGTGCACAATAAATTATCATTGGAATAATCGTATAATGTGAATTATGTTAATTTATTAATTGGGAATGAACGCCGGTGAAGATGGATCTAACGAACTTCCTATTCAAAATGAGCGCGGCAAAAGACACTGAAGAGTTGTGGAAACTACTTCTAGCAGGTATGGATTTTTACGGTTTCGATCGCCTTCTTTATGGGTTTTCACGGTTTACAACTGGCACAAGTGTTGGGGATCCAAATGATTTCCTTATTCTAAGCAATCATAAAAAAGGTTATTTGAAGGGGTATGTAGATACCGAACACCTGATGAATTCGCCAATGGTGAAATGGTCCATTCAAAATGATGGTGCCTGTAGTTGGTGACTGTTTCAAAGTCTTTATGCCAAAAATCAATTGGACGAACAAACGCGTGCTGTTGTTGAATTCAATCGACAACATAATGTGAATGCGGGCTATACGATCAGTTTTATGGGCGTTTCTTCGCGATCGCGCGGTGCCATTTCGCTAGCTGCAAAGCCACATCTTTCACAAGAGGATGTTGATAAAATCTGGGCCGAAAAAGGCGACGAAATTCAGTTGATTAATAATGTTGCGCATTTGAAAATCATGTCCCTCCCCCACTTGACCAACTCTGGTGAACGGTTGACGAACCGCCAGCGTGAGGCATTAGAATGGGTGTCAGACGGAAAAACTACGCAGGATATCGCAACCTTAATGGGATTGACCCAAGCCACGGTTGAAAAACACCTAAGATTGGCAAGAAAGGTTCTTGGCGTGGAAACCACGGCACAGGCCGTTATTCGTGCAGCATTTCAGAACCAAATTTTCCTTAGTAAGTAGTTTTCCCGGTTTAAAGCTATTTAATGCCTCTACGACTCCAAAAGGTATGCTTTTCCTTACTGGAAGATAGGTGATTAATCTGTAATCATGAGCTTGGTTCCGTGAGTAGTGGCTAAGCCATTGGGACGTTGGAGTGGGTACATTACTGTTTAATTTTGCAGCTCTGCGCACTCTTTCCGGTTTTACGGTTGTTGGTTGGGGCGTGTATTTTGACGACCAGCCAACGCTTTTATACTGAACCCTGCCTCATCCCCAGATTGTGTTGGGTCACATAAAAAGGGCGGCGCAATTCATTGCACCGCCCGTTTTCATTTTGATCTCAAAATTAGCCTTGTGCTGCTTTTGCAACTTCTGCGGCGAAATCTTCTTCTTTCTTCTCAATGCCTTCGCCAACTGCGACGCGCACATAACCGGTGATTTCAACACCTGCGTCTTTTGCGGCTTGGGCAACGGTGACATCTGGGTTTACAACAAAATCTTGGCCCAAAAGTGTGACTTCGCCCAAGAATTTCTTCATACGGCCAACGATCATCTTTTCGATGACGGCCTCTGGCTTGCCGCTTTCGCGCGCTTGTTCTGTTAAAACCGCTTTCTCGCGCTCAACCAATTCTGGGTCCAATGAACCTTCGTCCAATGCCGCAGGGTTTGCCGCCGCGATGTGCATTGCAACCTGACGGCCAAACTCTTCGTTTGATCCTTTCATTGCAACGATAACACCAATTTGGCCCATGCCCGCTGTTGCGGCGTTATGTACGTATGATGCAACGCTTTCACCGTTGAGTTTGACCATACGGCGCAATGTCATGTTTTCACCGATTGTCGCGATCTTGTCAGTTAGAATGTCGTTCACTGATTTGCCATCAATTGACGTACCTGCAAGTGCCTCAACATCTGCAACACCCAATGCGGCTGTAGCGAACGAACCAACCATTTGTTGAAATTCTGCGTTTTTCGCAACAAAGTCTGTTTCTGAGTTCACTTCAACAGCAACCGCTGAACCACCGTCAACGGCGATTGCAACCAAACCTTCGGCCGCAACACGACCAGATTTTTTGGCCGCTTTTGCCAAACCTTTGGTGCGAAGCCAGTCTACCGCCGCTTCAAAATCACCGTCTGTTTCCGTTAATGCTTTTTTCGCATCCATCATGCCCGCGCCTGTGCTCTCGCGAAGCTCTTTTACCATTGCAGCTGTAATCGCCATCTTTGGATCCTCTTTTTTCACAATAAGATAAGCGCGGGATGAACCCGCGCTATGGTATGCTTTGATGAATGGCCCTTAGGCCTCTGCAACCGCTTCTTCAACTGGTGCGTCTTCTAGTGCGCCCAAATCAACGCCTGCTGCACCCATTTGTGCGGTCATACCGTCTAATGCCGCGCGGCTCACAAGGTCACAGTATAGTGCGATTGCACGTGCTGCGTCATCGTTGCCTGGGATGATGTAATCAACGCCATCAGGTGAACAGTTTGTGTCAACAACTGCGATCACAGGGATACCCAATTTGTTCGCTTCTGCAATTGCCAATGCTTCTTTTTTCACGTCGATCACGAATAGCAATTCAGGAACGCTACCCATTTCCGCGATGCCGCCCAATGACGCCTGAAGCTTTTCTGTTTCACGCTCAAGGTTTAAACGCTCTTTCTTGGTTAGGCCGTCTGCGCCTGTTGCAAGAACTTCTGAGTTTGCTTTTAGACGTGAAATTGACTGTGAAACTGTGTTCCAGTTTGTCAATGTGCCACCCAACCAACGGTGGTTCATGTAATACTGTGCGCATTTCTCTGCTGCATCTGCGATCGGGGCTGATGCCTGACGCTTTGTGCCAACGAACAATACGCGACCACCTTTTGCAACTGTGTCACGCACAACTTGCAACGCCTGGTCCAACATTGGAACCGTTTGCGTAAGGTCCATGATGTGGATGCCGTTGCGATCACCATAGATATATGGCGCCATGCGTGGGTTCCAACGTTGTGTTTGGTGTCCGAAGTGCACGCCTGCTTCTAGCAATTGGCGCAATGAAAACTCTGGTAGAGCCATTTTTCCGTTTCCTTTCCGGTTTCATGCCTTGGCGAGGGTGTTAGGCAAATGCCTCAACCGGTGGACGCTTGGGGATGTCTCCCCCAATGGCCCGAGCCCCGCCTGCGGATTTCGATGTGGGTGCATTAGGGGGTAATATCAGGTTTGACAACCCCCTACTCTGCCTTTTCCTGCTTATTTTACAGGAAAACGCGCTCGATAAACCAATATGCGCCGACCAACGCGATGAATATGGACGTGGGCATCGCAATTGCACGGCGATACCAATCAAATCGACCGAATGGCAGTGTCAGCAAAACTGCGGCAACCGCCACAACGGTCAGCTGTCCAACCTCAACCCCAATGTTGAACCCGATCAGCGCGGGGATGAATTGCCCCTCTGGCAAACCGAAATCCCCAAGGACCGAGGCAAAGCCAAGACCATGCAACAGGCCGAACCCAAAGATAATCACAGGCCGCCATTTGTTCAGCGATGTTGTCATTAGGTTTTCAACCGCCACAAAGACTATGGATGCGGCAATCAGGGGCTCAACGATTGACCCAGAAATCATAATAATTTCCAATGCCCCCAGCGCAAGCGTCATAGTATGGGCCAAGGTAAAGGCCGAAATCTGCCAAATCAGGGCGCGCCACCCTGCCCCAAGGAAGAAGATGCCCAAAACAAACAGGATGTGGTCCAACCCTTTGGGCACAATGTGATCAAATCCAACTGGGATATATTCAACAAATGTGCCCCAACCGGACTTAGCTGCTTGCAAACCTGCGGCCATGATGGGATCAGATACCGCACCTGCATCCAAAAGCTGTGTAAGTGGGTTTTCCACACCCTCTTGGCGCACCACCACCTCGCCCAGTGATTTTGGGAATTGTACGGTGATCGGACCAGACCCAACTATCGCGCCAGAAATCGTCGCAACGCTATAACGTGCAATTTCATCGTTTTCGATGTCATCAGCCGTGAATGCCATCAGGGATATTGTCAAGGGTTGACCGTTTTGGATGATTTGAATGTCGCTGGATAGGCTTGGCCACACGGCATCAAATTCCGCGGTCAGGTCGGATACATCCAGCGCGCGCAACCGATCATAGGCGTCCGATTGTTCGCTATCGTTCATAAAACTGAATTGCGATAGGTCGATGCCTGCCAAATAGGCCTCTGACATGAAACGCACCTTTAAATCCACCGCATCGCGCTCTACTGTTACGTTTGCGATTGTTGGAATAGCCTCGTGTGCGGTGACATTCGATATCGTACCAAGGATCATCATATAGGTGATCGTCATTAATCGAAGTATGGGGTTATCCATGGAAAATAGGCGCATCTGCTCGGGTCTTTCGGGTCTTTGTCTTTTAATTGCGTCCACTGGCGCGTCCGCACATGAACTGTGGCTTGATAGTGAGAAATTTCAATATGAAATTGGCGATAAGGTCGAAGTTTCCTTGATTAACGGGACCAAGTTTGATGGTGTAAACCTTCCCTACTTCACGCGCCGTGTGTCTGAGCTTTATTATTCGATTGATACCCGCGTCGAAGCCACATCCCGTTTGGGGGATTTACCTGCCTTTCAGCAGGTGATTGACACAGCCGGTTTGGCGCGGTTCGTTTATGTGTCGAAAATCGACAATATCACCTATCGCGGTTTGAAAAAATTCTCAGCCTTTGTCGAAGAAAAGGATGCGACATGGGCATTGCAGCGGCATTTGGAAAACAACTGGCCGACAGATCGATTTACCGAACGCTATTTCCGCCATTCCAAGGCCCTGATTGATATTGGGCATGGTCAGGGGGCGGATGAAACTTTTGGCTTGTTTGTTGAATTCACGGCGCTGAAAAATCCCTACACCGACGATATGACCGCGGGCATGCCCGTCACGCTGACAAAATTGGCTGATCCCATCGTCAATGGCCAGATCGAGGTGTTTGAGAGGGCCACAGATGGCACGGTAAATGTTTTTAAACTGACCAGTGATGCAATGGGACAGGCGGTGGTGCCTGTGCGCAAAGGACATGATTATTTGCTTGATCATGTGGTCGTAACCGAGGTTAAAGATCAGGCGGATCACGCCAATGGGGTTTATTGGCAAAGTGATTGGGCGGCTTTGACATTTTCGGTACCAGAATAAATGACAGACATACTTTGTATTGGCAGCGTGCTTTGGGATGTGATTGGACGGTGTCCCGATCCGATGAAACACGGATTTGATCGCGCGGGCCATATTCGCCGACACCCAGGTGGTGTTGCCTATAATATTGCCAAGGAGCTCAGCCATCTAAACCTGTCCCCTACCCTAATCACCAGTTTGGGACAGGATGCAGAAGGGGATGAATTGATCCAATCCTGTGATCGTGATGGGATGCGCACAGATTTGGTTTATCGCGATCCGCACGCACGCACAGATGTCTATATGGCGATTGAGGATGTGAACGGTGTGGTTGCCGCGATTGCAGATGCGCATTCACTGGAACAGGCGGGGTCACACATCTTGCAGCCCTTTTGTGATGGAACGCTTGGATCATCCGCTGCCCCCTTCTCTGGGATCGCCGTGCTGGATGGGAATTTGACGGAAACCTTGTTGCACCAAATGTCTGCCATGCCTGAATTTTCGGTCTGTGATTTGCGTGTCGTTTCCGCCTCCCCTGGTAAAGCGCAGCGGTTGAATTGTTTTTTGCAAAGTGGAAACGCCGCCTTTTACGTCAACAGGATTGAGGCGGAAATCATTTGCGATGCGCGTTTTCCGTCATCCATTGATGCGGCGAGTACCCTGATCGCATTGGGGGCCGCCCGCGCGATTGTGACGGATGGACCTGATCCTGTGGCAGATGCGCTTCAGGATGGCGAAACGCTGTCTACCGCGGTTCCGCAGGTGAACACATTGGCGCAGGTGACAGGTGCGGGCGATGTTTTCGTGGCCGCGCATATCCATGCGGAAATAAACGGGCATTCGCGGGCGGATGCCCTTTTGGCGGGGGTGCAGGCCGCCGCAGATCATGTTGCAGGAAGGTAAGATGTATACACTTGATATAACCGTCGAAGTCCAAGCCGCACTTCAGAATAACAAACCCATCGTCGCGTTGGAAAGTACGATTATCACGCATGGCATGCCCTGGCCGCAAAACTATGACATGGCCAATCGGGTTGAGGATATGGTTCGCGCGCATGGTGCAACGCCTGCAACCATCGCCGTGATTGAGGGACGGATTAAGATTGGTCTGGACCAAGACGCGCTGAAAACCCTGGCCCAAACCCAAGGCGCGCGGAAACTGTCACGGGCGGATTTGGCAGTATGTTTGGTGGATGGGGCAACAGGTGCCACAACTGTGGCCGCAACTATGATTTTGGCGCATTTGGCGGGCATTCACGTATTCGCAACAGGTGGGATCGGCGGTGTGCATCGCGGCGCAGAACACAGCTTTGATATTTCTGCAGATCTTCAGGAACTTGCCCAAACCCCTGTCACGGTCATTGCCGCGGGGGCCAAAGCGATTTTGGATATTCCCAGAACGCTAGAGGTTTTGGAAACCTTGGGCGTGCCTGTCATTGCCCATGGGCAAAATGAACTGCCCGCCTTTTGGTCACGCACCAGTGGATTAAACGCCCCTCTGCGAATGGATGATCCTGCGCAAATTGCACAGGCGCAAAAAATGCGCACAGCCATGGGTCTATCTGGTGGGCAATTGGTGGCCAATCCAATTCCGACGGATGCCGAAATTCCCCAAGACCAAATCGCACCCATTATTAATAAAGCCTTAGCGGAAGCAGAAACACAAGGTGTATCTGCCAAGTCCGTTACACCATTTCTGTTACAGCGGATATTTGAATTGACCGATGGGCGTTCCTTGGACAGCAATATCGCACTGGTTTTGAACAATGCGCGACTTGCCGCTGAAATTGCATGTGCCATGGGCGAATGACCATTGTCACGAAACACATTGCTGCCTATGTTGACAACAAGAGAAGGCAGCCATGACCCAAATGTTCGATCAAGATCCGCAACCAAAACCGCGCGCGCCGTGGTATTCGGGGCTGCGTAATAGTTTTCTGACAGGGATTGTGGTTATTGCGCCTGTCGGTTTGACGGTGTGGTTGATTTGGACCGTGATCGGTTGGGTGGACGGATTTGTTTTGCCCTTTGTGCCCGACAGTTATCTGCCAGAGGCCTTGATCAAACGGGTTCTGGGCCCCGAGACCGAGGTGAATATTCGCGGTCTGGGCGTTATCTTTTTCCTCTTCTTTACGACCCTGATCGGATGGCTTGCCAAGGGGTTGATTGGTCGATCACTGATCCGTTATGGCGAGACCTTGGTCCATCGTATGCCCGTTGTGCGCAGCATTTACAGCGGTGTAAAACAGATCGCCGAAACCGTATTTGCGCAACAAGAACGCTCTTTTGAAAAGGCCTGTATGATTCAATATCCCCGCCGCGGAATTTGGGCCATCGGGTTCATTTCCACCGTTGCCCGTGGCGAAGTGGCTGAACGTGCTGGCGATGGTAGTCAACTTATTTCTGTATTTGTACCGACGACGCCCAATCCGACATCGGGCTTTTTATTGTTTTTCCCAAAATCTGATATCATTGAACTGGACATGAGCATTGAAGATGCCGCGAAATTGGTGATTTCAGCGGGGCTTGTGTATCCTCCATCGCAATTAAGTGATGCCGCCGATGTCGTCCAAGTAAAGGACGAAAAAAATAAAAGCGCTGATTAAACGCGCCGGTCTTAGTATTTTGTTGATGGTGTCTGCGCCCATTCCGCGGTCTGCCCACCGCTGTTTAACTTCAGCGAGGTTGGCGTCCAAATCAGATCAACATCCGCCTGACCAGCTGAGGAATAGGTCAGTTCTACCGCATCATTCTGGGAGCTTAGGTTTGTGATTTGCGCGGTCCGTTGCGTGTCGTCGGCGGACAGGGTTGTATCGGTACTTAGCGTGATGGTCTCAGTGCCATCGCTCCACATCACTTGGTTTGATGAGATCTACAGATGCGCGCCGAAATCGGTCTCTAGGCTTTCGAACAGTGTCTGCTCGATCCCAAAATCAAATGCGGTTAACGCGGTGTCATTGTCCCATGCGAAACTGTCGTAAAACTGCGCTAAAGCGACAGTGGCGATTGCCCAATCGCCATTCAACGTCAAATTTTTCATTGCCTTGTCCCTTAGGTCTTGGCAGTGATTAGGGGATTATTAAGTAAATTTTCTGTTAATTAGATTAACAAAATTGTAGTCATCTATAGCGCGGTCCACCCACCATCGACACTGATCGTGGTTCCGGTAATTTGATCGGCTGCGGGTGAGGATAGGAATACGCATGTCCCGCCAAGTTGTTCGACGGTTGCGAATTCGCGGCTTGGTTGACGCTCTAACATAACCATTTTGATGACCTCATCGCGCTCCATGTCGTATTTTTCCATGGTGGCAGGTATCTGTGCCTCAACCAATGGGGTTAAAACATAACCCGGACAAATTGAATTGGCGGTAATCGGTTGTTCGGCGGTTTCCAGCGCGGTCGTTTTGGTCAGGCCGATGATGCCATGTTTTGCCGCGATATAGGCGGATTTGAAGGGGGATGCGGTTAGTCCGTGCGCCGATGAAATATTGATCACACGTCCCCACCCTGCTGCGCGCATTTTGGGCAGGGCAGCAGCGGTTGTGTGAAATGCAGAACTGAGGTTAATCGCAATAATTGCGTTCCATTTATCAATCGGGAATTCATCAATTGGGGCCACATGTTGGATGCCCGCGTTGTTGATCAGGATGTCGCAAGTACCACTTTCTTCGATCAGCGCGCGGCAGTGTTCCGGGTGCGACATATCGGCCTGAATGTAGCGTGCAGAGATGCCAAATTCATTTGACAGATCGCTGGCCAAGGCGTGGTCATCATCCGTATTTGTAAAAGAGTTCAAAACAATATCCGCCCCTGCACCCGCCATGGCACGCGCGATCCCAAAACCAATCCCTGACGTTGATCCCGTGATAACGGCGCGTTTTCCCGAAAGGGTCATTTGAAATTCTCCTGCAACATAGACTGTTCTGGTTATTTCGCGATTATTCGGCAGATACAAGCAACTGGCAGTTTTCGGACAAAAAAAAGCGCCTGCAAAAGCAGGCGCCAAGTCATTGAGGCAGGTTTCATACAGGCAAGAAACCTATCGAGCAGTGACACCTTTATACCGTTAATCTCTGATCACTCCAAGCTAAAAGTTTGAAATATCAGACAGAGGTGACTAGGCTGAGCTAAGAGCGTATTAATCAGATTGAGAAACCCATGAAGTTTTCCCAGATTCACCAAGGAATCAAGGCTATCGCCATAGGTGTGGCATTTTTATCCTCTCCCGCATTAGCAGAGCCTCAGCCCGCAATTTCAATGTATGGGTCGCCCGATCTGGGTGCTGATTTTGTCTCGCTCCCATATGCGAATCCGAATGCGCCCAAGGGGGGCACGCTGATTCTGGGCGAAGTTGGGGGATTCGATTCGCTGAACCCTCACATCATCAAAGGACGTGCACCCTGGCAGCTTCGATTTTGGGCGTATGAGACATTGATGGGACGGTCCTGGGACGAACCCTTTACGCTTTATGGGCTACTGGCTGAAACAATCGAAACGGGGCCAAACCGTGAATGGGTTGAATTTAGCTTGCGACCCGAGGCGCGGTTTTCCGATGGATCGCCTGTAACTGTTGAGGATGTTTTGTGGTCCTATGAAACGCTTGGGACCGTTGGACATTGGCGCTATCGTGGGTTGTGGGGGAAAATTGACACAATCGAACAAACAGGCCCCCGTTCGGTTCGATTTACCTTTAATGAGGAAAATCCGGAGCTTGCACTTTTGGCAGGTATGCGTCCGATCCTGAAAAAGGCCCAGTGGGAAGATGTGGATTTTACGGTTTCTGGTTTGGACATCGTGCCCATCACCTCGGCTCCTTACGTGATTGATACGGTTGATCCGGGGCGCAGTATCTCGCTTAAACGAAACAAGGATTACTGGGGCGCTGATCTGGCCTTTCGTCGTGGGACAAATAATTTTGACGAAATCAAACTGGAATATTTTGGCGACGCGACCGTCCTGTTTGAGGCGTTTAAATCGGGTGACATTGACATGATGCGCGAGGGCAATGCCGAAAAATGGGAAACGCAATATGATTTCCCCGCGATCCAGGATGGAACAATGACCAAATCCGAAATCCCGCATCAACGGCCAACGGGCATGCGTGGTTTGGTTATGAATACCCGACGGGATTTATTTGTCGATTGGCGTGTGCGTCAGGCGATGATTGAGGCGTTTAATTTCGAATACATAAATGATGCGCAAACAGGTGGGCGTCAGGGTCGTATACAAAGTTACTTTGGCAATTCAATCCTTGGGATGCGGGATGGTCCCGCCGCCGATGGGGTTACAGAATTGTTAACGCCATTTGTGGATACACTGCCGCCTGACACCATCGAAGGATATCGTTTTCCCATCAGCGATGGATCAGAGCGCAATCGCAAAAACATGCGCCGCGCGGCAACATTGTTGGATCAGGCGGGATATCGTGTGGTTGACGGGCAACTGACCGATCCTTCGGGTGATCCCGTGTCGTTCAAAATCCTACTGCGTCAGAGTGCCCAAGAATATTTGTCCATCGTTGAACTTTATATGGATGCTCTATCCCGTTTGGGTATTTCTGTCGAAGTTGACTTGGTGGATGGCGCGCAATACGCCGAGCGACGCAAGGCATTGGATTTTGATATGACACCCTTTGCGCGTTCCCTCTCACTGTCGCCTGGCAATGAACAGCGGCTCTATTGGGGACAGGAATATGCAGATGTGGAAGGCACGCGCAATTTGATGGGTGTGAAATCACCCGTGATGGACGCGCTGATCGATGCCCTTAACACCGCGAAAACACGTCAGGAGTTTTTAGATGCTGTACGCGCGATGGACCGCGTCCTAACTGCAGGGCGCTATGTTATTCCGATTTATCACAACGGGCCCAGCCGTATTGCACACAAATCACACCTGAAATTTCCAAGCGACACGCCCATATACGGGGACCGCATTGGGTTCTTTCCTGCTGTGTGGTGGAGTGAGGAATAAGGGGTCAGAAAATTAAGATAGTATCAGTGTTACTGGTGATTTGCGCCATCGGAGCCTGTCAAGTCAAGCCCAGCATTACGGTTCAAGGTTCACCAGACAAAAACGTCAAAATCAACACGACGATCACACCAAAAAGCATCCTGCCAAACGCAACGATTACGTTAGGGCGGTAACCCATAGGATTGTCGCATCTTCATCACTGAGTGAGACGACATTGTGCCCCATACTTGCGTCATAATAGGCGGTATCCCCGCGGCGCATTTCGATGGGTTCATAAAACTCGGTATAAAGGCGAATGACGCCTGTGAGGACATAAAGAAACTCTTCACCATCATGGCGGACCCAACCGTCAAATTCATCGATTGAGCGTGCACGAACACGCGCGCGATAGGGAAGCATTTGTTTCTTGGTCAAACCATCTGCCAAGAGTTCATGTTCATAGGTCGCCGTGGCATGCGCGGTGCCTTGGCCGTTTTTCGTAATGACCATGCGCCCGTTGATCTGATCCTTAACGGGCGGTGTGAACAATTGCGGGACAGAAATATCCAAACCAACAGCCAGTTTTTTCAACGCGTCATAGGTTGGCGACATCTGTCCATTTTCGATTTTTGACAGGGTGGATCGCGCAAGGCCCGCTTGCTGCGCCGCTTGTTCTAGGGTCCAATTGCGCGCTTTGCGCAAATCCCGCACACGCGATCCCAGATCAAGTGGTTCTGCAAACTCTTCAGAACCATTTTCACGTGCAATTTTAATCAGTTGTTTTGGATCAGTCTCACTCATGCCGCACCCTATAGCGCGTGCGGCGCAGGCTTGCAACTCGGGCGCACGTGACTTAGGACAATGGCATGCAATCCTATCCTGATATTGGCGACATAAATGCGCCCTGCCCCTGTGTTTTCAATATGGCAGAGTATGTTTTGGCATATGCTGATATCACCCCTGAAAAGGTTGCCCTATCCGTCCTGTCCAATTCTGGTGCGCGGCGGATCAGTTATACACAGTTGAAATCGGATGTTTTGGGCGTTGCACAGGGGTTGTTGGACGCGGGCGTTGAACCAGATGATCGCGTGTTGATGCGTCTGGGAAACACCGTTGAATTTCCCATTACTTATCTGGCCGCCATTGCAATTGGCTCGGTGCCTGTTCCCACGTCAAGCGTTCTGACCGAAACAGAAGTTTCTAAAATCATCGCGGACATCAATCCCACTGTCATTGTTCATGATGGGGCATGCGCCCTACCTGATACGGTGCATCGGGTTTTGAACGTTGAACAAATTGATGCGTTTAAATCCAATTCATCTGCCGCGTTTCATCGCGGTGATCCCAACAGATTGGCCTATATCGTTTATACCTCTGGCACGTCGGGGCATCCGCGTGCTGTGATGCATGCACATCGTGCGATTTGGGCGCGGCGCATGATGATCCGCGATTGGTATGATCTGAATGCTGAGGATCGTTTGTTACATGCGGGTGCCTTTAATTGGACCTTTACGCTTGGCACAGGTTTGATGGATCCGTGGAGCGTTGGGGCAACCGCCCTGATCCCTGAACCTAAATTTGATTTGAAACTATTGCCGCTTTTGTTGGCGCGCCATGATGCAACGCTGTTTGCGGCAGCACCTGGGGTTATTCGGAAACTAAACGCGGCCCTGCCCGATCAGTTCCGTATCCCCAAGTTGCGGCATGTCCTGACTGCGGGCGAAAAGCTATCGCCTGATGTTCGCAGCACTTGGCGCATGAAAACGGGTGTTGATATATATGAGGCCTTTGGCATGTCCGAATGTTCGACATTTCTCTCCTCTGCCCCCCATTGCCCCAGTGCGGATCAGGCACTTGGCTGGCCACAACGTGGGCGCAGGATTTCCCTGCGTGCGGTTGATGACCCAACTGAAGAGGCCAAATTGGGTGAGGAAGGCATCATCGCCGTTCATCAGGATGATCCGGGATTGATGCTGGGATATTTAAATGCGGCGGATGAAACGGCGGATCGGTTTGTCGATGGGTGGTTTTTAACAGGTGATCATGCACGTATCGGTGAAAACGGCGCCTATTACTACACAGGTCGCAAGGATGACATGATGAACGCAGGCGGGTTTCGCGTGTCTCCGATCGAATTGGAACATAGTCTGTCACAGGTTCAGGGCGTCACAATACTGGCCTGTGTCGAAGTTGAGATTAAGGCGGATGCAAAAATCATTGTGGGGTTTTACACGTCGGCAAGTTCCGATATTGAAACGCACCTAAAAGACCATGCGCAAACGCATCTGGCCGATTATAAACGTCCCAAGGCTTATGTGCGTCTTGACGCCCTGCCCCAAAACGCGAACGGTAAGATAAACCGAAATGCACTTAGACATATGAAGGATGTGATTACATGATAAAACTCGACATCTTTTCAGATCCGATTTGCCCATGGTGTTTTATTGGCAAAACATATTTGGACCGCGCGCTGGAAAGCCGACCAAATCACCCGTTTACGATTGAATGGCACCCTTTTCAGTTGAACCCCGAGATGCCAGAGGGCGGAATGGATCGCCGCGCTTATTTAGAAGGGAAATTTGGGGGCAAGGAGAATGCGATCAAGGCCTATATGCCCGTGGCAGAACACGCGGAAAAAGCAGGGCTAAAAATGAACTTAGAGGGGATCAAAACCACCCCGAATACGATCAATGCGCACCGTTTAATCCACTGGGCGGGCATTGAGGGTGTGCAAACCCCGATTGTCTCTGCGTTGTTCAAGGCCTACTTCATCGATGGTCGTGATATTGGGGCCATCGACGTTTTGGCAGATGTCGCAGATACAGGCGGCATGGATGCGGCCGTCACGCGCAAATTGTTATTGTCGGACGCTGACTTGGCCGAAGTGTGCCAAAAGGATGAGGCCGCCCGCAACATGGGCATCAATTCGGTGCCCACATTCATCGTCGCAAGCCAACACGCCGTTCCAGGTGCACAGCCCCCAGAGCTGTGGCAACGCGTGATTGATGACGTTTTGGACCAGTTGGCGCAAGCGGAATAGCACCCACCTAAATGATCATTGCAAAAAACGCATATCCGAGTTGATTTGGTAAGTCCGCATCTGTCCTCATATGTGTCCAATGACACAGACAGTATTTTTTACGATGTCAAAATCCGTTCAGGGCAGCGCGGATCATGCGTTAAACTGGAACGGGGTCAAATGGCATTTTGCATCGGGCGAAAATCGGCAGATGTTTGAAGGCAATCCTGATAAATATGTACCCCAATATGGCGGGCATTGTGCCTATGCCATGTCCAAAGGATATATTGCCCCCACCATGCCCGAGGCATGGACGATTTATGAAGATCGGTTGTATTTGAATTTTTCCCTGCGGGCACGTGAATTATGGCTACAGGATGTTCCGGGCAATATCGCCTTGGGGGATGCGAATTGGCCAAAGCTTAAGGAAAAAAAGAGGGCCACTGGCCCTCTTTAAAGTTTCGACATTCAAGCTCATCATTATACCGCTCGATCAATTTTTTGCCTGCGGCCTGAATATCGTCAGGAGCGAGCGCACCCGCCCCGTGTCCTGTTTAGCTACACCCAGATGTGGCGCCGCATGTGTTACATTTCATGCAGGTACCGTTGCGCACCAATGTGTAGTTGCCGCAATCGCCGCAGGCTTCGCCTTCGTAGCCTTGCATTTTGGCCTTGGTGCGTTCGTCCATGGTGGTCACAGGGGCCGCAACAGGTTCTGACACAACTGCGTCTGCTTCTGTTGTGACGTCCAGCGCCATTGGCGCCCCCTCGGCCGATGGTTTTAGGGTCATCAATTCCTGAGGTAGGCGTTTACGCAAGTAGCCAGTTGAACTGATAGATTTCAGCATTTCCAAAGACTTAGTTGCGCTATCTTCACTTACGTCAGCAACGTTTGTGCCTTCATCGCCTTTGTGGAGGTCATCAAAGCTTGCGCCCTCTGGCTTGACGTGTGCCAAATCTGTCCGATCAAGGTAGCTGACCGCCAATTCACGGAAGATGTAGTCAAGGATGGACGTCGCATTTTTTATGCTGTCATTGCCCTGCACCATGCCCGATGGTTCGAACTTGGTGAAGGTAAAGGCATCTACGAATTCCTCCAGTGGAACACCGTATTGCAAACCAACGGACACGGCGATGGCAAAGTTGTTCATCATCGCACGGAAGCCTGCGCCCTCTTTATGCATATCGATGAAGATTTCGCCCAAGGACCCGTCAGAATATTCGCCTGTGCGCAAATACACTTTGTGTCCACCCACGATTGCCTTTTGCGTGTATCCTTTACGACGCTCTGGCATTTTTTCGCGTTCGGTTTTGATGATCTCTTTGATCACAACCCTTTCCACGATCTTTTCAGCGATGACGGCGGCCTTTTCTTGCGGTGTTCCTGTTTCTAGGATTTCCGCTGCATCCTCATCATCTTCGATCAATGCCGCTGCCAATGGTTGTGATAGCTTTGATCCATCACGGTACAGCGCATTCGCCTTGGTGCCCAAAGACCAGCTTAGCTCATACGCCTTTTGACAATCTTCGATTGTTGCATCGTTTGGCATGTTGATGGTTTTCGAAATCGCACCCGAGATGAACGACTGTGCCGCGGCCATCATTGTGATATGGCTGTTGACTGACAGATACCGTTTGCCTTTTTTGCCGCATGGGTTTGCACAGTCAAAGATGTGCATATGCTCTTCCTTCAGGTGCGGTGCACCTTCCAGCGTCATTGTCCCGCAAACGTGATCGTTTGCTGCGTCGATTTCGGTGCGTGTGTAGCCCAAGTGGCGCAGCATATCAAAGGATGGATCGTTCAGTTTTTCTTGAGGAATGCCCAAGACTTTGGTGCAGAACTCTTCACCCAATGTCCACTGGTTGAACACGAAACGGATGTCGAATGCTGTGCCCAAGGCGCCTTCGATTTTATCCAACTCTGCCTTGCCAAATCCATTTCCGATCAGGCTTGTGTGGTTGATCACAGGCGCATTGCCGATTGTTCCGTGACCTACAGCATAGGATACGATTTCTTCGATCTGCGCGCTGCCATAGCCCAATTTTGCCAATGCGGATGGGACTGAACGGTTGATGATTTTAAAATATCCACCGCCCGCAAGCTTTTTGAATTTCACCAAGGCGAAATCTGGTTCGATCCCTGTTGTGTCACAGTCCATGACCAACCCTATTGTACCAGTTGGGGCAATCACAGATACCTGCGCGTTGCGATAGCCGTGCTTTTCACCTAAGGCTAAGGCGTTGTCCCATGCAGCAATCGACAGATCGATCAATGATTTATCAGGGCAGTTTGCGTGATCCAGAGGAACGGGCTTGACGGCCAATGCCTCATACCCATCTGTCGCGGCTTGTGCTGCGCGACGGTGGTTGCGAATAACACGCAACATGTGGTCCGCGTTTTTGGCATAGCCTGGGAATGTTCCCAATTCTGACGCCATTTCCGCAGATGTTGCATAGGACACGCCTGTCATGATCGCGGTCAACGCACCACACAGCGCGCGGCCCTCATCACTGTCATAGCCATAGCCCATGTTCATCAACAACCCGCCGATGTTTGCATAGCCCAGGCCAAGTGTGCGGAAATCATATGAACGCTGCGCGATCTCTTTTGACGGGAATTGCGCCATAAGTACCGAAATTTCCAATGTCACGGTCCACAGGCGTGTGGCATGAATGTAATCGTCTGACTGGAAATTTCCATCCTTTAGGAAGGTCAACAGGTTCATCGACGCAAGATTACAGGCCGTGTCGTCCAAGAACATGTATTCAGAACACGGGTTAGATCCGCGGATTTCGCCATCCTCTGGGCATGTGTGCCATGCGTTGACAGTATCATGGAACTGGATGCCAGGATCGGCGCAGGCCCATGCAGCGTGTCCTACGTCCTGCCACAGATCACGTGCCTTGATGGTCTTTGCAACGCTGCCATCTGTGCGGCGGATCAAATCCCAATCACCGTCTTCCTCGACCGCTTTCAAAAATGCGTCTGTGACGCGGATCGAGTTGTTGGAGTTTTGGCCAGAAACCGAGGCGTATGCTTCTGAGTCCCAGTCTGTGTTGTATGTTGGGAATTCGATTGATGTGTATCCCTGACGCGCATAATCCAAAACGCGTTTCACATATGTCTCTGGAATTGCAACCTTTTTCGCCTCGCGAATGGCTTTTTTCAGTGTATCATTCTTGGCGGGATCAACCGCATCTTCTGTGCTGCCGTCCCATGCGCGGATCGCCGTAAATATTTCATTCAAACGTTGTTCGTGCATTTTAGAACCAGCGACGATTGACGCCACTTTTTGTTCTTCTTTCACTTTCCAGTTGATGAATTCTTCGATGTCTGGGTGATCGGCATCACAAATTACCATTTTTGCCGCACGGCGTGTTGTTCCGCCTGATTTGATTGCGCCTGCCGAACGGTCGCCAATTTTCAAGAAGCCCATCAGGCCAGAGGATTTACCGCCGCCAGACAGCGCCTCACCCTCACCCCGAAGCGAGCTAAAGTTGGTGCCTGTGCCAGAGCCATATTTGAACAAACGCGCTTCACGGACCCAAAGGTCCATAATGCCACCTTCATTCACCAAATCGTCAGACACAGATTGGATAAAGCACGCGTGCGGTTGTGGATGTTCGTAGGCGCTGTTTGATTTGACCAGCTTGCCAGTTTTGTAATCCACGTAGTGGTGGCCTTGGCTGGGTCCATCGATCCCATATGCCCAATGAAGGCCAGTGTTGAACCACTGTGGGCTGTTTGGTGCGGCCATTTGATTTGCTAACATGTAGCGCATTTCATCGTAATAGGCGCTCGCGTCTTCCTCGGTGGTGAAATAGCCACCTTTCCAACCCCAATAGGCCCAAGCTCCCGCAAGTCGGTTGAACACTTGTTTTGCAGATGTTTCACCTGTCTTTTCAGTATCGGCTTTCTCTGCCACAGAGCGCCACAAGAATTCTGGAACATCCTTTTCGCGCACGGTTTTCAACGCAACGGGCACACCAGCCTTGCGGAAATATTTTTGTGCGATCACGTCACTTGCAACCTGTGACCAAGATTTTGGAACTTCTACGTTTTCTAGATGGAAAACCACTGTTCCATCTGGGTTACGTATTTCTGAGGACGTTGTGACAAAATCGATGTCTGCGTATGCGTCCTGCCCTGCCTTTGTAAACTTACGTTCAATTTTCATTGTACCGCCTAAATCCGTAAACTGTGTTTATATTTTTCTCGTGAGGTGGCACAAAAAATCAGCGTCACGCGGATCGCGTGTTTCCACAGTCGGTGTGGGTCATTCGTGGTGAATGTTACTACATTTAGTGTTTCGCCCCATCGGCCCACACAAAGTGACGTAGAATGCCCGTGATCGTCAATGACTTTTTTTTAGCCTAAATGCACTTTTATCGGTTGACCATCCTTTTGAATAGTCGGGGTATTCTCGTGTGCCACAGCGCTCTAAATCATTAACTTTTGTTAACGATTTTCAGAAAACCTTGTTTTTAAGGCACTTAAGTGGATGAACGGATGCAGAACTTGAACGCACCCTCCTTGTCTAAATGATTCACGCATGAACGTGACCCTGCAATTTGGGGGTCAAAAATTTTTTCATACTAAATATGGTAGGTAGGCGTCGTGCTAAACAATTCTCAAAATAATCAGTGAACCAAACGCGACAAATGCCACATCGGTTATTCCGCGATTCCAATGGTGATTTTTTCAAGATGGTCGGGACGGCAAGATTCGAACTTGCGACCCCCTGTACCCAAAACAGGTGCGCTACCAGGCTGCGCTACGCCCCGACTGAGGCGGTATCTATCGAATGACCGCGCCTTTGAAAAGAGCAATATGATGTTTTTTTGAAATTATTTTTGGCAGGGCCACACGGGATCCTGTTTTATGGATGGATGGCGGATAAAGTCGCCTGCCCCCAATCCATAGCGTTCGGATAAGCCAGCATTCACTTCAAGAACAAATTGAATGTTATCCCCGCCGTGGATTGGCGTTTCGTCCAATGGGCGGGCATTCATGTGGATTTTTTGCACCTCGCCATGTTGATCCACAAAAATCATATCAAGCGGGATAAGTGTGCTGCGCATCCAAAACGCAACGGTGCGCGGCGTTTCATAGATAAACCACATCCCACCGTTATAGGGCATGTTTTCGCGGTGCATCAGACCGATGGCGCGTTCTTCAGCGGAATCGGCAACTTCGACATTTAATTTTATATGCGCATGTGCAGATTTAATTTCGACAATCGAATCTGTGCATCCGGCTGTTGCAATGCCCGTCATTGACACCAACAGCCAAATGAAACCATATCCTAATCGCGCGAAACACTTTCCCAAGAGCATACCTCAGCCGCCATTTTACCACGTTTGCCTGAAATCACACGGATTGCCACTGCCTCGCTTGCTTGTAAATCCGCAAGACCTGACCGCCGTAAGATTTCGACATGCACAGACACGTCCTCTGAACTTCCCCAAATATTGGCAAATCCAAATCCCTTGGCTTTATCAAACCATTTTACGCGCGCAGCCTCAAGTGGTAGTTGCGCCACTTTTGCGTCGTCAACGTTCTCAAGATTTGCACGTGATGCTGAAGTTGTTTCGGGTGGCGCTATCGACAACACAACAGTTGCCTGCACACCCTTGGGCAATAAATTCGATCCGCGCATTATCTGCCACCGAACTTTGCCCGAAATTTCAAAGAACATTTGCATGAAGCAAAATATCGTCTTGGGTTCCATCTGCTGCGATAAAACCAAAGCTTTTACTTGGGTCGAACCACTTCACGACCTCGCACAGCCTGCGTTCTATTTCCTGTATCACGTTACCACCGCGTATTGTCATGCCCTGACTATAGTTATGCAACACTATACTATACTAATGCGATAGATATTTTCTTAGTTAACATTTTATGTGCTAATTTCATGTAACGTGAAATTATATTTACTGTAACAATGGCTTATGGGTAAAGGCGCTGAATGCCCCAATCCGCATTACAACCTATGCGCGACCAACGAAATCTGTCGTGAAGCCTAAATTCCCCATCTGCCCAGAATTCCATTTCCAACGGACGAATGCGCCAGCCACCCCAATAGTCGGGGCGTTTTGGGTTTAATCCGTTTTTTGCGGTGACTTTTGCAACCTCTGCAACCAATGTCGTACGCGATGCAAGCGGTTGGGATTGTTGCGATGCAATGGCGCCCAATCGGCTCTTTAAGGAACGTGAATTGTAATAGGCATCCGCCTGCGCGCCATCCTCTTTTTCAACCACGCCTCGCACCCGTATCTGACGATGAAGCGCTTTTGAATGCCACACAAAGGCGGCCTTGCCCGCCTGTATAATCTCTTGTGACTTGCGACTGTTGTAATTGGTATAAAACACGAAACTGTCTTCATCGATGGCCTTTAGCAGAACCATACGAACATTCGGCAACCCATCTGCGTCCACTGTCGACAGGGCAATCGCATTGGGATCATTTAACTCTCCCGCCTCTGCCTCGCCTAACCAACGACGTGCAATTTCAAATGGGTTGTCGCCTGCAAAAATACCGTTTCGTTCGCTCATCTGCTGCCTCATGTGGTTAATTATGTGTGATCCTAACGATCAGACTTGATGGATTATGTCGGATCAACTAAACGCAAGATAACTGAATATTGGGCGGAGACGAGGCAATGTCAAATAATCTACTTGCAGGAAAACGTGGATTAATCATGGGTTTGGCGAATGACAAATCCATCGCATGGGGAATTGCAAAGGCCTGCGCCGATGCAGGCGCAGAGATGTGTTTTTCCTATCAAGGGGAGGCGTTGAAGAAACGCGTTGCACCGCTGGCCGCACAATGTGGCAGTGATTTTTTGGTTGAATGCGATGTGACGGATATGGACAGCGTTGATGCTGTTTTCGCGGAAATTGAAAAACGCTGGGGCAAAATTGACTTTTTGGTTCATGCGATTGGATTTTCGGATAAGGCGGAATTGCGCGGCCGTTACGTTGACACCTCACGCGACAATTTCAATATGACAATGGATATTTCAGTTTATTCCTTCACCGCCGTGGCGCAGCGCGCAGAAAAATTGATGACGGACGGCGGTTCTATGTTGACGATGACCTATTATGGCGCGGAACAGGTGATGCCGCATTATAACGTTATGGGCGTTGCCAAAGCCGCGCTTGAAGCATCCGTTATGTATTTGGCTGAGGATTTGGGCAAACAAAACATTCGCGTCAACGCAATTTCCGCAGGTCCAATCAAAACATTGGCGGCCAGCGGCATTGGCGATTTCCGCTATATTCTGAAATGGAACGAATTAAACTCACCATTGCGCCGCACGGTGACAATTGATGATGTGGGCAAATCCGCGCTTTATTTACTGTCTGACCTCAGTTCTGGCGTGACGGGTGAAAATCTACACGTTGATTCAGGCTATCATGTCGTTGGCATGAAGGCGGTGGACGCGCCCGATATTGATGTAGTGACCGGAAAGAAAGACTCATGACAGAACGCCTGCCCCACGAAAAAGGATTTCACGTAAGTTGGGATCAACTTCACCGCGACGCACGTGCGCTTGCCTGGCGTTTGGATGGCCAGGGCCCGGATGAAGGCGGTGCATGGCGCGCTGTTGTTGCGATCACCCGCGGTGGCATGGCGCCTGCAATGATCATTGCGCGTGAATTGGATATTCGTTTGGTCGACACGATCAGCGTTAAATCCTATAACCACCAAACACAAAGCGAACCGCGCATCATCAAAATGCCTGACCAAGAATTGGTCGGCGATGGTGAGGGTGTTTTGATCATCGATGATTTGGTGGATACAGGCAAAACATTAGAAGTTGTTCGCAAGGTGTTGCCCAAAGCACATGTTGCAACCGTCTACGCAAAACCAATGGGGCGTGATCAGGTGAATTCCTTTGTGACTGAAGTCAGCCAAGATACTTGGATTTTCTTCCCATGGGATTTGGCATTGCAATATGTCGAACCCTACCGCGGCAGAGATTAACCCTTTGCCATCCAAGGGGCGCACATCAAACCTAATCGCGCCGCCGATCAAAGCGGCGCGTAAATGGTTGGATGGCATGGAATTTCCTGTGGACCGCCCCCTGATTGATGTCAGTCAAGCGGCCCCAACCGCCCCACCCCCCATCGAAATGCGTCAGGCCATGGCCGATCATGTCCTGAGTGAGGGAGACGCACATTTGTATGGCCCCATTTTGGGCAATATGGATTTACGCGCGTCGCTGGCGGATAAATGGTCACGCACCTACGCAACCGAATTTTCCTCTGAAACCATTGCAATCACATCGGGGTGTAATCAGGCGTTTTGCGCCGTGATTGCCAGCTTGTGTCAGGCGGGGGATGATGTGATCCTAACAGCGCCATGGTACTTTAATCATGACATGTGGCTGACGTTGTCGCACGTGAACACCCGTGCGCTTTATTGTGATGAGACGTTGATCCCTGATCCGCAGGATGCGGAAAAATTGATAACGGACAAAACCCGCGCGATCTGTTTGGTCACGCCAAACAATCCTGCAGGCGTTGAGTATTCAGATGATTTATTACATGATTTCTTATCTTTAGCGCAAAAAAATAATGTAAAACTGATCCTTGACGAAACCTATTTGGATTTTCGCACCATTGATGATGTGCACACACTTTGGTCCCACCCTGCTGCACAGGATTATTTGATTGTCCTTTATTCTTTTTCCAAGGCCTATCGATTAACGGGGCATCGCGTGGGCGCGGTTATCGCATCCCCCCACCAAATTACCGAAATTGAAAAATTTTTGGATACGGTCACAATCTGCCCCGCGCAAACGGGTCAATTCGCGGCGCAGTGGGGATTAGAGCATTTGGATGATTGGGTAGAACAGGAACGCCAACAGACCATTCAGAAACTGACACAGTTTCGGCAGGCCTTTGATCGGCTTCTGCCCTATGGGTGGAAATTGCCGGGTTCAGGGGCCTATTTTGCCTATGTTGAACACCCTTTTAACATGTCCTCAATCGCGGCGGCGCAAGCATTATTGCAACAGGGGCATGTGTTGGCCCTGCCCGGTGCGTTTTTTAGTCCCGATGAAACCCGCCTTGGACACACTCATTTGCGTGTCGCATTTGCCAATATTGACGGGGAAACCATCGAAACTTTTGTTGATCGTCTGATTGATGTCAGCATTCGCCTTGCCCCTGCCGAAAACCCTGCTTAAGAATACGGGAAAAATAGAAACACCTTTGCGGATCGCTACACGGGGGACAACATGTCGGAGAAAAAGACCGGACTGCCGAAATTCCTAACATGGATCATGATGGGCTTTGTCATGGTGGGCCTGCTGGGATTTGGCGCAGTCAGTTTTAATGGGTCAATCCAATCTGTTGGTTCGGTGGGCGATACGGAAATTCCAGTGGATGATTATGCCCGCGGATTGCAAAACGAACTTCGCGCAAGCGAGGCGCAGTTTGGTCGCGTCCTTTCGTTTAGCGAAGCACAAGCCGTTGGCATTCCTGATCGTGTTCTATCCCGCCTGGTGCAGGAAAAGGCGCTTGAGAATGAGGCGGCGGCGATTTCCCTATCCGTTGGGGATGATGCTGTGCGCAACCAAATCATGGAAATCAACGCCTTTCGCGGCCTAGACGGTCAATTTGACCGTCAGAACTATCAACTATCACTTGAAGGCGCAGGTTATACTGAGGCCGAGTTTGAGGCCGCCATTCGCGCAGAAAGCGCGCGCACATTGTTGCAGGGCGCGGTATTGGCCGGCAACACAATGGATGACGTTGCAACCGAAACGGTTTTGGCGTTCCTGATGGAAACACGTGATTTCACAATTGCGCGGTTGAGCGAAGAGAACCTGACAACACCCGTTGCAGATCCCACTGACGATGTGCTGAACGCGTATTACACTGACAATATCGCCAATTACACACAGCCAGAGCGTAAGGATATCACATACGCCGTGCTGAGCCCCGATATGTTGATCGATCAAATTCAGGTGGATCAGGCCGCGTTACAGGCAGAATATGACAATCGCATCGATCAATACCAACAACCAGAGCGTCGCTTGGTGGAACGTTTGGTGTTTATTGATCAGGCGGGCGCGACAGATGCATTGTCACAAATCACAACAGGCGCAAAAACGTTTGAGGATTTGGTTCAGGCACGTGGTTTGACATTGGATGACGTTGATTTGGGGGATGTGGCGCGGGATGCATTGGACGCCGCGGCGGACGCGGTTTTCACAGCATCTGTTGGCGATATCGTTGGTCCATTTGACAGTGACCTTGGCCCTGCGCTATTCCGTGTCAATGGCATTTTGGATGCGCAAACTGTGACTCTGGAGGATGCGCGCAGCGAATTAGAGGACGAATTGGCCCTTGATCTGGCGCGTCGTCAGATTGACGCAATGATCGGTCAGGTCGATGATACATTGGCCGCAGGCGCAACATTAGAAGAGCTTGAGGCGGATTATGGTCTGCGTTTGGGCCGCGTTGAATATCATGCAAACACATTGGATGAGATCACCGCATATCCCAGCTTCCGTCAGGCAGCCGAGGCCGTGACAGAGCGCGATTTCCCAACCCTGAAAATGTTAGAGGATGGTGGCATTTTCGCCCTTCGTCTAAACGAAATCGTCGCTCCTGCCCCGATCCCGTTCGACGAAGCTCGTGAAACGGTGCTAAGCGATTGGCGTGCCGATGAAATAGCAGCGGCGCTTACATCCTTTGGGAATGATGTGGCCACAGGTGCAGTGCAGCTTGATTTGGCAACCGAGGAATTTACAGGCCTGCGCCGTGATGAATTCGGAAGCAGTGCAACACCTGCCATCTTGGCCAAAGCCTTTGAATTAGAGGTTGGTCAAGCAGCGGCGATTACAGATGGGTCAGAGGTTGTTGTCGTCACGCTGAACGCAGTTAACGCAGGCGATGTCACATCCGAGGACGCGGCCACAATCCGCAACGCGCTTTCATCGCAATTCAACGCAACCCTTTCCAACGACATGTATGCCGCGTTTGCCCGTCAAATTCAGGCGCGCGCGGGTATTTCATTGGATCAACAGGCGTTGAACGCGGTTCACGCGAATTTCCAATAGGATAAACCATGGCAATCACACCAGAGTTTGACGCATTTGCACAAGGTTATGCAAAGGGCGAAAATCAGGTTATTTACACGCGACTGGCCGCGGATTTGGATACGCCTGTTTCGCTTATGCTGAAGCTGGGACGCGCGCAAAAAGACAGCTTTATGTTGGAATCTGTCACAGGGGGCGAGGTGCGCGGCCGCTATTCCATCGTTGGCATCAAACCTGATCTGATTTGGAAATGCGTTGGGACATCATCGTCAATCAATCGCAGCGCGCGCTATGACGAAGATGCCTTTGTTGCGCAAAGTGGAAAACCACTTGATGAATTTCGCGCGCTTTTGGCCGAGAGCCATATCGAGTTACCTGCCGAGCTGCCGCAATCCGCAGCGGGCCTGTTTGGATATTTGGGCTACGATATGGTGCGCCATATCGAACATCTGCCCAACATCAATCCCGATCCTATTGGTGTGCCGGACGCGCTATTTTTGCGCCCCTCGGTCGTGGCCGTGTTGGATGGTGCAAAGGGTGAGGTGATTTTGGTCTCGCCCGTTTGGCATTCCGATGATGTGTCTGAACGCGCGGCCTATGCGCAGGCGGCAGAACGGATTGGGGACGCGATGCGGGATCTCGAACGTCCTGTCAGCGAAGCGCGCGATTTGGGTCAGGCGGATGAGGTTGCACCACCCCAGTCCAACTTTACCAAAGAGGGCTATATGCAGGCCGTGGAAAAGGCCAAGGATTACATCCGCGCAGGTGATATTTTTCAGGTGGTGCCTGCCCAGCGTTGGACACAGGATTTTCCCCTGCCGCCTTTCGCACTTTATCGCAGTTTGCGCCGCACAAACCCATCGCCGTTTATGTTCTTTTTCAATTTCGGTGGGTTCCAGGTAATCGGGGCCAGCCCCGAAATCCTTGTGCGTGTGTTTGGGAATGAAGTCACCATTCGCCCCATCGCGGGCACCCGTCCCCGTGGCAAAACCCCAGAAGAGGATTTGGCACTAGAACAGGACCTATTGGCCGACAAAAAAGAATTGGCCGAACACCTGATGTTATTGGATTTGGGGCGCAATGATGTGGGCCGCGTTGCGAAAATCGGCACCGTACGTCCGACAGAAGAATTCATTGTCGAGCGCTACAGTCACGTTATGCACATCGTCTCAAACGTTGTGGGTGAACTGGACCCAGACCAAGATGCGCTCTCTGCGTTTTTTGCGGGCATGCCCGCGGGCACCGTTTCAGGCGCGCCCAAGGTGCGTGCAATGGAAATCATCGACGAACTAGAACCCGAAAAACGCGGTGTTTACGGCGGTGGTTTGGGATATTTCAGTGCGGCGGGGGATATGGATATGTGTATCGCCCTGCGCACAGCGATTGTGAAGGACGAAAAGCTTTATATTCAGGCAGGCGGCGGCGTTGTTTATGACAGTGATCCAGAGGCGGAATATATGGAAACGGTTCATAAATCGAACGCCATTCGACGCGCTGCCGCAGATGCGGCGATGTTTGTCAAAAACTCAGGTGGCAACTGATTTAAATGTCGCGTCTCCAGAGGCGAGCGTTAATTTTATAGTCCCGCTTTCATCAACTGCGATACGGGTATGACGGCCGTTTTTTGCGCCCGATCTTGCAGGGCCCAGATTAGGATCGCACTTATCGTTTCGGGGCGCAAACGCGCTAGGACAACAATCGGATCTGACGGGCTATTGGCCGCGCGGAATGCAGCCCCATCTAAAAAGCGACGAATTGTGCGTTCATTTTGATCCGCACCATCCAAATCGCGATAGATGGTCGCCACCGGCGTGCCCGCTTTGCGCGCCTCTTTCGCCAGCGTGTTCAATCCCTTTTCATAAACCACCAAACCATGGCCTGTGCGGTTTAAAACCTCAGGCACATGTAACATGACATCACGGCTTTGTTGCAATGAGCCCGCCTGACGTTCAATCACACCGATTGTTTGGGGTAGCAAATCAACCAAGGCAGTCAAGGCGACATCAACATCCTGAACAGCAGCCTCGGTCGGTAGATCGGCCAAAATAACCCCCTCTTGTTCCAATTCGCGCAACGATAGCAACAGCCCATCTGCCGATGGGTTTACAGGATCGACGGCAAAGGTCACTGGGATTGGCAGCGCCTGAACCAAGTTTGGATCAATCGCGTTTAACTGATCGGTCAATAAAACGATCGAAAGCTTTGGCTTGCCTTCATCACTCACCCCATCACGGGCATAAAGATCAATCGCCTTGGCATAGGGTTCCTTGGTTTCAATCGCCTCAACCGTCACTTGTTCCAGAGCAGTTTCATCGGCTTGATCCGTGGGTACGGTTGCGTTTGTCGTGTCTTCGCTTGGGGCTGTTTGGTCCCCACGGCGTAACGCTGGTGCGGTTGGATCAATTGGGACCACGATTTGCCCTGATCCAAAACTGGGGGCCAATGTTGCGCCCGCATCCCCGCGTTCGATCTTGGGCTGTGTAGGTGCTGCACTTTGTGCTTCGGTTTGTGGGCGGGACGGAAGCGCGCTGGTGATTGTGGGTAGGCGCGGACGCTCTGGCGCCGCAGGTGCGGCCAAACCTGTTTCGGGTGATGTTGGTGCAGTTGTATCAACCAACCCCGTTTCGGGAACCAATGGCGCATCGGTCACACCCGCCGCATCGTTCAGGGATGTTTCAACACTGGGCGCTGTTACCTCGGGCACGGGCGCTGTGGTTGTTTGTTCAATAGGTTTTGGGCGTTGAACGGCAGTATCTTCACGTTTTAAGGTGAATTCAGATCCTGCGGGAACCTCAACCTCGGTCCGTTCTGGGATTGGTGCGGATGTGTTTCCCAAATACAGCGAAACACACACCAATGCGAACCCGCCGACAATAAGCCCCCGAATAAAACCGCCTAAAAAACCAAGTCCCACGTTGTTAACTCCATGGATATTCTAATTCACCGCTCTTTCTTTCCCTTCGCCTCTTGACGATGGGTTCGATCCCTGAACATGTATAGCGCGACCCATGCGATCTGGGCTAGCCCAGAATGCGAAGTTTAGGAAAAAGTTTTGATGCTGCTGCTTATCGATAACTATGACAGCTTTACATACAACCTTGTCCATTATTTGGGCGAGTTGGGAACAGAAATTGTGGTGCGCCGCAACGATGCAATTGACGTCCAAGAGGCGATGGCCATGAACCCTGCGGGCATCCTATTGTCACCCGGGCCTTGTGACCCGGATCAGGCAGGAATTTGTTTGGCGCTGACACAGGCGGCGGCAGAAACGAAAACCCCGTTGATGGGTGTGTGTTTGGGACATCAAACGATCGGTCAGGCCTTTGGTGGAACTGTCGTGCGCTGTCATGAAATTGTGCACGGAAAAATGGGCACGATGCATCATAATGATCGAGGAGTGTTCAAAGGTCTTCCAACACCGTTTGAGGCGACACGCTATCATTCATTGATTGTCGAGCGCGAAACATTACCTGATTGCCTGAATGTGACAGCATGGTTGGAGGATGGAACAATCATGGGATTAGAACACCGTGATCTGCCAATCCAAGGGGTTCAGTTTCATCCAGAATCCATCCGATCAGAGCATGGTCATGCCCTGCTGCAAAACTTTGTAAATATGATGAAGGTGCCCGCATGAGCGATTTGATGAAGCCATTAATTTACGCGGCCTCCGAAGGACCGCTAAGCCGTACCCAAGCGGAGCAAGCGTTTGAATTGTTGTTCAACGGTGAGGCCACATTGTCACAAATGGGCGGGTTGTTGATGGCGATGCGCGCACGTGGTGAATCCGTTGCAGAATATGCGGCGGCCGCTGCGGTGATGCGCGCCAAATGTATCGCTGTGTCCGCACCAGAGGATGCCATGGATATCGTTGGAACGGGTGGTGACGGTGTTGGCACGCTAAACATTTCAACCGCAACCGCCTTAGTCGTGGCGGGTGCGGGTGTTCCTGTGGCCAAACACGGAAACCGCAACCTAAGTTCCAAATCCGGTGCGGCAGATGCGCTTGGGCAAATGGGTGTGAACGTTATGGTCGGGGCCGATGTTGTCGAACGCGCCATTGCCGAGGCGGGAATTGGTTTCATGATGGCACCAATGCATCACCCCGCCGTCAAATACGTGATGCCTGTGCGTCAGGAATTGGGATGCAAAACAATTTTCAACATCCTTGGGCCGCTGACAAACCCCGCGGGTGTGAAACGGCAACTGACAGGTGCCTTTGCCCCTGATTTGATTTTCCCGATGGCTGAAACACTGCGAGAATTGGGATCAGAAAAGGCCTGGTTGGTGCATGGTTCAGACGGCACAGATGAAATCACCATCACAGGCACAACCGAAGTTGCCGTTTTGGAAAACGATGAAATTAAAGGGCGTCAAATCCACCCAGAGGATGCAGGCCTACCCGTGCATCCCCTAAGCGCGATCATGGGCGGCACGCCCGAAGAAAACGCCGTTGCGCTGCGTGCTTTGATGGAGGGTGAAGCATCAGCCTATCGTGATGCGGTGCTGTTTAACGCGGCGGCAGCCTTGGTTGTTGCGGATAAGGCCAGTGACCTGAAGGCTGGCGCTGAATTGGCGCGTGACGCCATTGACAGTGGACGCGCAATGAGCGCAATTAAAACACTTGCCAACATCACATCGGAGGCCGCATGAGCGAGACAGTCTTAGACCGCATTAAGGCCTATAAATTAGAAGAAGTTGCAGCTGATAAGACATCAAAACCCTATTCTGCTGTTGAGGAAGAGGCCAAAGCCGCGGGCCCAACACGCGGGTTTGCAAAATCCCTGATTGCGGCGACAAAAACGGGGTACGGCCTGATCGCAGAGGTTAAAAAGGCCTCTCCTTCCAAGGGTTTAATCCGCGCAGATTTTGAACCCGCGACCCTGGCCAAAGCCTATGAAGCAGGTGGGGCAACCTGTTTATCCGTGCTAACCGATACGCCCAGTTTTCAGGGCGCAAAAGAGTATTTAACCGCCGCCCGCGGGGCGACCGCCCTGCCCGCGCTGCGCAAGGATTTTATGTATGACACCTATCAAGTGGCCGAGGCGCGCGCCTTGGGCGGAGATTGTATCCTGATCATTATGGCATCGGTTAGTGATGCGCAGGCCCAAGAATTAGAAGACGCCGCCTTTTCATGGGATATGGATGTCCTGATCGAGGTGCATGACGCCGATGAAGTAGAACGCGCACTTGAGTTGAAATCGCCTCTATTGGGGATCAATAACCGCAATTTGAAAACCTTTGAAACAACCTTGGACACAACGCGGGAACTGTCACGTATGGTGCCTGCGGATCGCGTGTTGGTCAGCGAAAGTGGTTTGAACACGCCTGCGGATTTGGCCGATATGGCGCAGTACGGCGCACGCACGTTCCTGATCGGTGAAAGCCTGATGCGTCAACAGGATGTAAAAAACGCAACGCGCACAATCCTTGCAAATCCTTTGATGGGGGCGATGTGATGTCCGATCTGACGCATTTCAACGCCAAAGGCGAAGCGCATATGGTGGATGTTTCGGACAAGGCGCATACGGACCGCATCGCAACCGCGCGTGGGCATGTCAAAATGCAACAGGCAACCTATGATATGATCGCAGAGGGGCGCGCGAAAAAGGGGGATGTCCTGTCCGTGGCCCGTTTGGCGGGAATAATGGGGGCGAAAAAAACACCCGATTTGATCCCGCTGTGTCATCCATTGGCGATTACAAAGGTGACTATTGATCTAACGCTGAACCCCGATTTGCCGGGTGTTGATATTGAGGCCAGCGTTAAAACCACGGGCCAAACAGGGGTCGAGATGGAAGCATTAACCGCGGCCAGTATCGCGGGCCTAACAGTTTACGATATGATCAAGGCCGTTGATAAAACCATGGAAATTGGTGCAATTCGCGTTGTGTTAAAGGATGGCGGTAAATCAGGCCGCTATTCTGCAGAATGATCAGTGTGAGTGAGGCGCTTGACGCGCTTTTTGCACTTGCAAACCCACTCGACATCGAAACCGTTGCCCTGTCGGATGCCGCGGGTCGCGTGTTGGCCGTGCCCGCCGTGGCAGAACGGGATCAACCGCCCTTTCCCGCATCGGCGATGGATGGCTATGCGCTGAATTCCGCAGGCGCAGAGACGGGTACAACTTATCAGGTCATTGGTGAGTCAGCGGCGGGAAATGGATATAATGCCCCCGTTCCGATAGGCGCATGCGTCCGCATTTTCACGGGCGCGCCAGTGCCAAATGGCTGTGACCGCATCATCATTCAAGAGGATGTTGACCGCAGCGGGGACACAATCACGCTAAAGGACAATTTGGATCCAAAATTCTATGTACGCGCCAAGGGGTTTGATTTTGCCTGCGGTCAAACATATGACGCTCCCAAATTGTTGGGGCCCAATGATGTGGCCCTATTGGCGGCAATGAATGTGCCGAAGGTTCAGGTTTACCGTAAACCAACCGTCGCCCTAATTTCGACGGGTGATGAATTGGTGATGCCGGGTGAAACCCCCAATCCCGATCAAATCATCGCATCTAACACCTTTGGACTGGCGGCGATGTTGCGCGATATTGGGGCCGAGGTGCGCGTGTTGCCCATCGCACGCGATAACCTTCAATCTCTGGAACACTCGTTTTCTTTGGCCGCGGGTGCAGATGTCGTTGTCACGATTGGCGGCGCCTCAGTTGGCGATCATGATTTGGTTGCACAGGCGGCAGAAAAACAAGGGGTTCAGCGCCAATTTTATAAGGTTGCCATGCGCCCCGGAAAACCGTTGATGGCGGGACGGTTGGGCGATGCGATGATGATTGGTTTGCCGGGAAACCCAGTGTCGGCAATGGTGTGTGGAAAAATATTCCTAGCGCCCGTCATACGCGCATTGCAGGGATTGCCAAAGGAAGCGGCGCCCAGATTGCGCGCAAAACTGTCCCACCCCATTGCGCAAAACGGCGGGCGGGAACATTACATGCGTGCGGTTTATGAAAACGGTTTAGTGCGCGTTTTCGAAAGGCAGGACAGTGCGTTGTTAAGCGTGCTGGCCGCATCAAATGCTCTGATCGTTCGCGCACCCCATGCCAAGGCATTAGAGGCAGGCGCAGAGGTGGATGTGATCCTTCTGTAAAACAAGGCATTGACACAAAACAAGAACACTTGTAGAACATAATGATAATCATGTTCTAAAGGGGCTTGTCATGCTGACCCGTAAACAACTGGATTTGCTGGATTTCATCAATAAACGCATGGTGCGTGATGGTGTTCCACCTTCGTTCGATGAAATGAAAGAGGCGTTGGACCTGCGATCAAAATCAGGCATTCACCGTTTGATCACCGCATTGGAAGAGCGCGGGTTCATTCGCCGTCTGGCCCATAGGGCCCGCGCGATTGAAATCGTGAAATTGCCCGAGGCGTTGGGCGGGGAAAGCGATGATGGATTTACACCCAGAGTGATCGAAGGGGGTGCGGCAAAACCTGTAGCGTCAACGCCAACACCCATTGAAACGATGCACGCCATGGAATTACCTGTCATGGGCCGCATTGCAGCGGGTGTCCCGATTGAGGCGATCAGCCAAGTGTCCCACAATGTGGCCGTGCCCGGTCAAATGCTGCGTGCAGGGGGCGATCATTACGCGCTTGAGGTGAAGGGCGATTCAATGATTGAGGCGGGGATCAATGATGGGGATGTCGTTGTGATCCGCGAAACGAAAACGGCCACAAACGGTGATATTGTTGTTGCCTTGGTGGATGGGGCCGAAGCGACGTTGAAAAAGTTTTTCCATCGCGGTGAAATGATCGCGCTAGAGGCGGCAAACCCAGCCTATGAAACACGTCTGGTGCCCCATGATCGTGTCCGTGTTCAGGGCCGATTAGTTGGATTGATCCGCACCTATTGATTGAAGTCGTTTTGACGTTGGTCGCCAAGCATAAGGCGCGTGGTGTTTGTCCACGCGCTTTTTTATTGCGTTTCCTTTACCCGACCAAACGACATATGTGGCACCAAACTCAAAAAAATCCCGCTTTTGTAGAACCAAACACCGCCCAATGACTTCGATATCATGGTGTGACACGATCAATTCATCATGATCACAGGTATGGGTTTTTGCAGCCTCTTTCTTGGACAAAATATGCGTAATGTTATGATCCAGTCCCTGCCAAAGTTCATGCGCGTCACGACGATCTAATTTGATGCCATCGTTTTCCATCCAAACATCTGCAACAAATCCTTGACCTTTTTCCTTGCTAAGTGCGCGGCCCTGATCGCTTAATTCCCCAATCAATCGGCCCTGATCCGCAATTAGGATTTCTGGTCGTTGCGTTGCGGTCCAGAGTCCCACAGCGATGAACGCTGCAAGAGTGCCAATTGATTTCCATATTTCCCGCTCCACAAAACACACCACAGTACACCAAATGAAAATAGGGTAATACCCAGTCCATCGGCGTTTTGATCATGCGTACTGCTAGTTCAAATTCGGCAAGGTAGCCTGCAATGAATTGTATCCATATCAGGCCCAAATCGACTAACCAGAAGCCAACAGGTGCCAGATGCAATGGCGACAAGGCCAATGCGATGTTCGCCGCGAAGGACATTTGAAATCCTGGGGAATAAAGCGCCTCTGGCCGCAATGCCAAAATTATAAGCGCCGCAAGCGCCAAGGATCGCAGCGTTAAGGCGCGCCGTGGCAGGATCACACCGCCAAAGAAACAGGCAATCATGACAAAGGCACGTTGTGTTGCAATCGAATTGCCCAACAGTCCCAAATAAGCCACCCCCGCCATAATCGCCCCAAACGCAGCAATTGATCGGGCGTGCCATCTGATGTGACCAATTGGAATGACGACGCAAATCATACGCAGCAGACCAAACACCACAGTCATCAGTAACCCCATATGCAATCCCGAAATCGCCAGCAAATGGGCAAGGTTCGTGCGCCGCAAATCCTCAATCACCTGCAACGACAGGTTCAGGCGATCCCCCGAAATAATCGCCTGTGCAAAGCCCAATGAACGCTCTGGCATATGCTCTGCAATGAAATTTGAAAGGCGCCTTTGCTGATCCTTCCAAAACCGCTGTTCACGTGGGGCATCGATGCGTTCAACCCCTTTCGCGCATATCCAACGCCGCCTAGGCTTTGGAAATAGGCATGTCGGCGAAAATCAAACCCATCTGGTTCAACGGGGTCTTGGGGTGTGGTTACATAGGCAGTGGTTTTGATGCTGTGCCTAATTTCTGGAATTTCGCCCGTGTATTTTGGAAAGGAAATGCGCACATACTGCAGCCTATGACGTTCGGATATCGGATCCATCGCGGATACACGTAACGTCACCCGCAATGATCCACTGGCCGAACGATCAATCGTGCGAATGACGCCCTGAACCTCACCATAATAGGGATAACTGAGCGCAGGGGCCCAAACCGCATAGCTGCGCAGGCTTGCTGCCCCTGCCCCAAGTGTTGTGATTAACAGCAACATCAACAGGGGTAAAATCGCGCTGTCCTTAACCCCATAGTAAACCAAATACCCCTGAACACAGATCAGGAGGAGGATGAACAGCGCAGGACCAATCCAAAGTCCATGCGCAAAGGTTGCTGCAATGCTAAAGGCAAAGGCCATGGGGGACCACAAAAACAGGTTACTACGTTGCTGTTTGATTTCTGTGAGGAGATGAAACCACAGCATGTGAAGTCTTGTCCTTGGCTATGGCACCCGTTAGATAGGGCCCAAGCTATGTCTCAACTCTTACCAAAAGGTTACCGTCCTAATGTCACAGGTCGTCACGCGTATTGCGCCCTCACCCACTGGTTATATGCATATCGGAACGGCGCGCACCGCGCTGTTTAATTGGCTATATGCACGCGGTCGGGGTGGAAAATTCCTCTTGCGGATCGAGGATACGGACCGCGAACGCTCAACCCCCGAAGCAACCGATGCCATTTTGCGCGGTATGGAGTGGTTGGGACTGGATTATGATGGCGAGGCCGTTTCTCAATTTGAACGTGCGGACCGCCATGCAGAGGTTGCGCATCATCTGCTTAGCGAGGGTAAGGCGTATAAGTGTTTTTCCACGCAAGCGGAAATTCAAGAATTCCGTGATGCGGCACGTGCCGAGGGGCGTTCCACCCTATTCCAAAGCCCATGGCGTGACGCAGATCCCAATACGCATCCTGACGCCCCCTATGTAGTGCGCATCAAATCACCTGAAACAGGCGTCACCGTCATCCAGGATCAGGTCCAAGGCGATGTGACCATCAAAAACGACCAACTGGATGACATGGTTTTGTTACGTTCTGATGGAACGCCTGTCTATATGTTGGCCGTTGTTGTTGATGACTATGATATGGGAATTACCCATGTGATCCGTGGGGATGACCACCTAAACAACGCAGCACGTCAAATGATGATCTATAACGCCATGGGGTGGGCATTGCCTGTTTATGCGCATTTGCCGCTGATTTTGGGGGAAGACGGGAAGAAACTGTCGAAACGTCATGGCGCGACTTCGGTCGAGGATTATCAAACAATGGGTTATCCTGCTGCGGGAATGCGCAATTATTTGGCGCGTTTGGGCTGGAGCCATGGGGACGATGAATTTTTCACCGATGAACAGTCCAAAGAATGGTTTGATTTCTGTGGAATCAATAAATCAGCCGCGCGTTTTGATTTCAAAAAGCTACAGAACCTGTCAGGTCAACATATCGCCGCGGCGGATGATGCTGCACTGCTGCAAGAGATTCTCGCATATCGTGAGAAATCGGACATGGCTCATCTTGCGGATGAAGTTGCGGCTGGTTTGGGACGCGCACTTTACTGTGTAAAAGATCGCGCAAAAACATTTGGTGAACTTCTTGATAAAGCACGATTTATTTTGGTTCAACGCCCGTTGGAAATTGAAGAAAAAGCGCAGAATCAACTAAATTCGGTATCCCACAGTATACTAGAAACATTGACGCCGCAGCTGCACAATGTTAGTTGGTCACGAGAAGCGCTTGAGGCGCTTGTGAACCAAGTGGCCGAAGCGCATGAAGTGGGCTTTGGCAAGGTTGCTGGACCTCTTCGCGCTGCGTTGGCAGGACAATCTGTAACGCCAAGTGTAATTGATATGATGTTGGTATTAGGTCGCGATGAAAGCGTTGCGCGCCTGAACGACGCCAAGGCCCAGTGCCACGACTAAAGTTAGCAAACGCGCAGTCGTTTTTAACACTGAGCCTTACGAACCAGCGCCCTGTACGATTCATGGGCGCCACTATGAAAGGGAAATACATGGCTGAACAAACCAGAAAGGCGACATTAAATTTAGACGGGAAATCGTTTGATTTGCCGATCCATTCGCCAACAGCTGGTCCGGATGTTTTGGACATTCGCAAGCTTTATGCAGAAGCAGGTGTATTCACCTATGACCCAGGTTTCACATCAACTGCCAGCTGTGACAGCACCATTACATATATTGATGGTGGCAAAGGCGAGTTGTTGCACCGCGGGTATCCAATCGATCAACTGGCTGAAAAATCACATTATTTAGAGGTTTGCTATCTGCTGCTATATGGTGAACTGCCAACAGCTGCGCAGTTAGAGGATTTTGAATCCCGCGTCACAAACCACACAATGGTGCATGAACAAATGCACTATTTCTTCCGTGGGTTCCGCCGTGATGCACACCCAATGGCAACCCTTGTCGGTGTTGTTGGTGCCATGTCTGCGTTCTATCACGATTCAACGGACGTCAATGATGATTGGCAACGCGAGGTTGCGGCCATTCGTTTGATAGCCAAACTGCCAACAATTGCCGCGATGGCCTACAAATACTCAGTTGGTCAGCCATTTGTGTATCCGCGCAATGATTTGGATTATGCGTCAAACTTCTTGCATATGTGTTTTTCGGTTCCTGCCGAAGAATACCGTGTAAACCCAATTGTTGCGCGTGCAATGGACCGTATTTTCACCCTGCATGCGGATCACGAACAAAACGCATCGACATCAACTGTGCGCCTTGCGTCCTCTTCTGGTGCGAACCCGTTTGCCTGTATTGCCGCGGGTATCGCATGTCTTTGGGGTCCTGCGCACGGTGGTGCGAACCAAGCCTGCTTGGAAATGTTGCGTGAAATCGGATCGGTTGATCGCATTCCTGAATTCATTGCCCGTGCCAAGGATAAAAATGATCCGTTCCGTTTGATGGGCTTTGGCCACCGCGTTTATAAAAACACAGACCCCCGTGCGACTGTGTTGAAAAAATCAGCGGATGAGGTTTTGGAGCTGTTGGGGGTCGAAGATAACCCATTGCTACAAGTTGCCAAGGAATTGGAACAGGTTGCATTGAACGATGAATACTTCATTTCAAAGAAACTGTTCCCGAATGTTGATTTCTATTCTGGCATTATCCTAGAGGCGATTGGTTTCCCAACATCTATGTTTACACCGATCTTTGCCCTGTCACGCACCGTTGGTTGGATTTCACAGTGGAAAGAAATGATTGGTGATCCACAAATGAAAATCGGCCGTCCGCGTCAGTTGTATTTGGGTGAAACCACACGTGATTATACGGATATCGAAAACCGTTAAGGGTTCAGAAATCGAAAAAGAAAAAGCGCGGAGTTTCCTCAGCGCTTTTTTTGTTTAGATGAAATTTATGGATCAGCGGCCTTCAAATTTCGGTGCGCGTTTATCCAAAAATGCCAAAACACCCTCTTTGAAATCATGTGTTTCCCCGCAGGCTTTTTGCAATTTCGCTTCAAGCGCTAATTGATCGCCCAGTGAATTATCCCAGCTTTGGCGCATTGCGGATTTGATGTGCCCATAGGTCACTGTTGGACCAGATGCCAAATGTGCGGCACGTGCGCGCCATGTGGTTTCAAATTGCTCATCCTCGACCGCTTCCCAAATCATACCTGAGTTTGCGGCGTCTTCTGCCATGATCTTTTCTGCAAATAGGGATGCGCCCATCGCCTTTGCCATGCCCATCGCGCGTGGCAAAATATAACTGCCTCCTGCATCGGGGATCAGGCCAATTTTTGAAAAGGCCTGCATCAGGTAACTGGACTTGGCGCCGATCACGACGTCCGCCGCCAGCGCAAGGTTTGCCCCTGCCCCCGCCGCCGGGCCATTCAACGCGGTGATCGTTGGCACAGGACAATTGATGATCGCATGCAGCATTGGTTCATATTCGTCCCGCAAGGTACGTTCCAAATCCAAATTTGCCACGGATTGACGGTCGCCCAAATCCTGACCAGAACAAAACGCTTTGCCTTCCCCTGTCAGGACAACAACACGGGCATCTTTACCCGATTGTGTGACAGCTTGGGTAATTTCAGCGCGCATTTGCGTGTTCAGCGCGTTCATAACATGGGGACGGTTCAACGTGATAACGGCGGTATCGTCCTTAAGCTCAAGTTTAATGGTATCATAATGCATGGTGTGTCTCACATATTTCTTGTCGCCAATGGGGCAAAAATAATCGGGGCGTGCAAGCCAAACCTTGCGTCAGTCACGATTAAGGATTTCGTTCAAACGGTCTGCTTCATCCGTGCTCAGCTCGTCCTTCGTTGCGGGATTGGCTGAGGATCGACGCATCATGTTCAAACCAATGAAAAGCGCGAACAGCAAGCCCAACGGCCCAGCAATCCACAATACCAGATTGCTACCCCCAAACTTGGGTTGCAACAATGCGAATTCGCCGTAGCGTTCGACAACAAAGTCCAACACCTCTTGATCGCTGTCACCTGCCAGCAGACGTTCACGCACCAAAAGGCGCAGATCACGCGCAAGTGCCGCATCACTGTCATCAATGCTTTCGTTTTGACACACAAGGCAGCGTAAACCTTTTGACAGTTCGCGCGCACGTTCCTCAAGCACGGGGTCGTCTAAAATTTCATCAGGTTGCACCGCATGAACGGGCATCGCGATAATCAATGACAGGATCAAAATAATGCGTTTCATTCTGCGGGCACCCCGCCGATAGTGGTTTGTTTTCGCGCACCCGCCGCAACGCGGAACCGCCGATCCGTGAGAGAGATCAATCCACCAAGCGCCATCAAGGCTGACCCCAACCAAATCCAGTTTGCCATTGGCTTGATATAGGTACGCACGGCCCATCCACCATCTGCTTGCGGATCACCAATCACCACATAGACATCGCGCATCATGTTATAGTCGATGGCAGCCTCTGTCGTTGGCATTTGCGCAACGGGATAGTTTCGCTTTTCCGGGTTCATAAGGGCCAGTTCCGTTCCATTTTTCGCCAAACGAATATCAGCCATGGTCGTGAAATAATTCGGACCACGTTCCTGACGCACATCTTCCAGGGTGAATTCATATCCACCCAACTCCCATGTGTCGCCCACATTCACAACGCGGATATCCTCGGCCTGCCAGGCCATGATGCCCGCAATACCGGCCATGGTCACACCCAAACCAGAATGGGCGGTGAATTTCCCCCAATCTGCACGGGGCAATCGCAATAGACGGGCGAAATCACGCGATTGTCCCAACCGCAAGATTAATTCCATAACCGCCCCTGAGATCAACCACGCCCCCAGAAACATTCCAATGGGTCCGTGCAGGCTTTGTCCCGTTTGCAGGGTCCAGACCAATCCCATAACAGCGATTGCAAATATGAACGGGACGCGCATGGATTTGACGGCGCGGCCCAATCCACCCCTTTTCCATGGCACAATCGCGCCAATCGGTAAAATCAAACCCAATGCGATCATAAATGGTGTGAAGGCCAGATTGAAAAAAGGCGCCCCGACCGACAATTTGCGATCAAAAAACAATTCAGCAACCAGCGGCCAAATCGTACCGACAAAGACGACAAAGGAACTGACCGCCAATAGGATGTTGTTCATCACCAATGCGCTTTCACGGCTGACGAATGAAAAGACGCCCTTGCTTTCTAATTCCGAGGCACGCACTGAAAACAGGGTCAGCGCACCGCCCATAAAGACACCCAAGATGATTAGGATAAAGACACCACGATCAGGGTCATTGGCAAAGGCATGGACCGATGTCAAAACCCCTGAACGCACTATGAACGTGCCCATTATGGAATAACCGAAGGCAAAGATGGCAAGGAGGATTGTCCAGTTCTTCAGGCTTTCACGCTTTTCCACAACAATTGCAGAATGCAACAGGGCCGCTGCGAAAAGCCATGGCATAAAGGACGCATTTTCAACAGGATCCCAGAACCAAAAACCGCCCCAGCCCAATTCGTAATAGGCCCACCAACTACCCAAAGCGATCCCGATGGTCAGGAACACCCATGCCGCCAATGTCCATGGACGCACCCAACGCCCCCATGCGGCATCTACACGTCCCTCGATCAGAGCCGCAACAGCAAAGGAAAACGCCATGGAAAGGCCCACATACCCCAAATATAAAAATGGGGGGTGAAACGCCAAACCCGGGTCCTGCAACAAGGGGTTCAAATCCTGACCGTCCAAGGGCACAGGCGCCACGCGCAGGAACGGGTTTGAGGTAAAGATACAAAACGCCAAAAACGACGCGCCAATCATCCCCTGTACCGCGATTACACGGGCGCGGAATGTGAGTGTCAGGTTCTGCCCAAACCATGCGGCACAGGCCCCAAAAAGGGCAAGGATCAGGATCCAAAGCAGCAATGACCCCTCGTGGTTGCCCCAAACACCGCTGATTTTATAAATCATGGGTTTCAGTGAATGCGAATTCAAAACAACCAATTGCACCGAAAAATCCGATGTCACAAAGGCATGCGTTAAGGCCCCAAAGGCTGCCAGCACCAGAACAAACTGCGCCGTTGCTGCGGGCATTGCAAAGGCCATTAGCCCATGTCGATTAAGGGATGCGCCGATCAGTGGCAGGCTGGATTGAAGAAGCGCCACCATAAAGGCAAGGATAAGTGCGAAGTGTCCAAACTCTGTAATCATAAACCCGACTATAGGGTGCTATGATCCTGCTTTCCACGTCTAAATGCGGTGAATTTTGTCGCAACCTTACGTTCCGTTGCGCCATTCGGTTACGGCGGCATTTTCATGGATCGCGCGGACGGGTTTTATTGCGCTTGTTTGAAGGGTTTGTGCGATGGTATGGGCCTGTTTTTGCATGTCTTGGGCGCATATTTCAAAGCTTTTGCTTTGATGACGCGCTACAAAAAAAATGGACACAACCGCGCCGAGTAGCCACCATAAGGGTTCAGGCACAAGCGATAGGCCGGCCATGCGATCAGCAAACCAAATGGGAAACACCATCGACGCGATGAAAAGGCCCAGCACACCAAAGGCCATGACAGGGCGTGGCAGTCAGTTCACCCCATCAATGGATCGGTCAAAACCAGAGCGCGGATTGCGAAATTTAGTGGCGAATTGGGTTTATGCCGCCTGTTGCAGAACATGCGCACGGACAGCCGATTTTTCAGAATTTTCACGAAACACTTCGACAGTGGATTGCACCCCACCCCCTAACACAAACCCCATCAGTTTTTCGATTAACCCCATGCTGCTGTCCTTTGTTGAAATACAGATGGGCTTAGGTGAAAGCGTGGTCGCATGTATTTTTCCGCCCGTTTGATCCATCCGCCTTTATCCCCGCGGCGGGTACATGCAAATTTACGCAAATTTGGCCGTGCATCCGCGTGGTATAGGTAATAATTCATGCGTTCAACGCCATACGCATCAACCAAATGATCGGGCGCGCGCCGGGCGGCCGTTTGTGTCGCGGCAATGGTGAGTGGCCCAATCACACCATCCACAGTGATGTCCATAGCAAATAGGATCAGCGTGCGTTGCAGCACCTTAACCGCATGTGATCCCGCATTCACATACATATCAAACACAGGGGCATGGAGCATATGGGGCAGTTGATCAATCCGCGGCTTATAGAAATAGTCCTGTACAAAAATGTGAACCGCTTGGGTTGCGCTGAGTTGTTTTAAATCGGCGATATCAACCCGCCCATCTTGGTTCAAATCGTGCCCCAGCCGCTTCAGAGTTTTCAGCGTGACACCATAATTTGTGGGGCCACCCGGATCATCAGGATCGTTCACAATTCCGCCTTCGGCCTTTAAAATTTCATGGGCGATATCGTTGATATGTTGCATGTCCTACCTGCGTGTTGCTGATGGGATCATCATTTTTAAAAGGACTAAAAGCCGCCTAAGCGCAACGCACGGTGCGCGTTAACTGTTGGGATCGACGTATGTGCCTTGTTCTTTTAGCGCGTCTATGACCTCTTTTGGCATATAGGTTTCGTCGTGTTTTGCCAAAATTTCGGTCGCCTTAAACACACCATTTACATAGCTACCTGTGCCGACCATGCCCTGATTTTCTTCAAACAAATCAGGCAGGATGCCTGTGAATGTGACGGGGATCGTTGCGCCGCCGTCGGTCACGGAAAACTGCACCTCTTCACCCTGACCGCGCACAATGCTGCCTTCGGCAACAAGGCCACCGATGCGAAACACCTCGCTTGGGCTGGGTGGTTCGGCAATCACCTGAGAGGGAGAGCGAAAGAAATTGATCCCATCGCGCATGGCATAGCCGATCAAACCTGTCGCAATCGCCATAGACACAAAGGCGAGAACGATAATTTGGATGCGTCGTGTTTTTTTCAGTGATCTCATGTCAACCTCATGGGAACATTGGCACTATACCCAGACCCGCAGTTTCAGGGAGGCCAAGCATGATGTTTGCATTTTGAAGCGCTTGTCCCGACGCGCCCTTCATCAGGTTATCAAGGACGGACAGAATGATCACCCGCCCCGCCTGACGGTCCGCAAAAACCGCGATACGGCAAATATTGGATCCCTTGACATGTTGTGTTTGGGGAACCTCACCCTCGGCCAAAACATGCACAAAGGGTTCATCGGCATAATAGGACGCCAGATGTGCCCGTACCGCATTTGCATCCCCTTTGGCATAAATGGTCGCCTGCATACCCCGTGTCATGGGGACCAAATGCGGTGTAAATGTTGCACATACATCTTTGCCAACTGCCTTGGACAGCTCTTGATCCAATTCGCCCATATGACGGTGGTGCGCAACACCATAGGTATTGAAACCTTCGTTCGCCTCGGAATAAAGCATGGGTTCTTTCAAACCGCGCCCTGCCCCTGATACACCTGATTTGGCATCGATGATAATCGGGTCACTATCAATCACGCCGCCCTTCAGCGCAGGAATAAGAGGCAGCAATGAGGTCGCCACGAAACACCCAGTATTCGCGGCGATCCGTGCGGACTTGATCTTGTCCCGATAGACTTCTGGCAATCCAAGAACGGCCGCCCCCTGCAGATCAAGCGCCTTGTGCGGCCCGCCATACCATTTTTCATAAGCCTCACCATCCTCAAGACGAAAATCAGGGGACAGGTCCACAATTTTCACGTGATCTGGAACCGTGCGCACGAAATCATGCGCAACCCCATGGGGTAATCCGCAGAACACCAAATCAATATTAGAATAATCGATATCCTCAATCTTAACCAAATCAGGCAGATCAAGATGTCCCAAATGTGGAAACACCGATGCCATCGGTTGTCCCGCCTTACGATCCGCCGCAAGTGCTGCGATGTCCATATTTGGGTGGGCATGCACCAATCGAACAAGCTCAGCGCCCGTGTACCCAGATGCACCAAGGATCGCGATTTGCTTGTTCATGTGTCTTCTCCTAAAATTTACGCCGAGACGAATTTGATCTCGCGTTTCAAAAACTGTGTGGCCCGCGACGAAACGGTTTGCGGATCACCTGTGGTCAAATACTTACTTTCTTGGCTCGCGCCAACCATTTTTGGATGCCGTTTCAAATAATCTGCCAAACTTTCTGCAACAATATTGGCTTGGGAATAGACTTTGACCCCATCACCCAATGCATCTGCAAATGTTTCCGCCATTAATGGATAATGGGTACAGCCCAAAATAGCGGCCTCTGGGTTTGGCATTTTGCGTTTCAATGCATCCACATGTGACCGCACCATAGCCTCGGCCAGAATAAAATCACCGTCCTCGATCGCGTCCACAACACCACCACATGCCTGGGCTTCGACATCGACACCAATCGCACGAAACGCCAATTCCCGCTGAAATGCGCGGCTGGCCACAGTTGCGGGGGTTGCGAATAAGGCGACGTTTTGCACACCCACCTGTCGGGGGGGCGAATTATCGCCCCATTGGCGTTCTGTCAGCGCCTCGATCAGTGGAACAAAAACGCCAAGCACGCGTTTATCCGTTGGAATCCAGGTTTCTTGCATGCGCCGCAATGCAGCCGCAGAGGCGGTATTGCAGGCCAAAATCACCAGATCACAACCCTCATCCCATAACCGTTCAACGGCGCGCGTGGTCAGTTTGTACACATCGTCCGCGTCGCGCACGCCATAAGGTGCATGCGCGCTGTCGCCGTAATAGACAAAGGGAACATCAGGCAAACGGGCAGACACAGCATTGTGCACGGTCAGCCCGCCCAGACCACTATCAAAAATACCAACGGCCATCTGGCGCTACTTTCTACGATTTATGTTTTTCTTCAAATTCAAAGCCATAATCCAATGACTCTAACGGGTTTGGTGACAGCTTATAGGTGGATTGTCGCAAATAATCCATAAGCGCACGCGCGTCTTTTTCACGCGCCTTGATTTCATTCGGATCAATCGGTTCCCCAATAACCACCCTCACAGGCGTATCAACACGTGCGCGGAACTCTTTGATCAACAATCCCATGCGCAGCGTATAGTGCAAGCGGCTGGCATATTGAAACAGGCGGGAATTAGCACCATCGAAAAACAATGGGACGACCGTCGCCCCCGATTTCGCGATCAAACGCGCCGTAAACGACCGCCAAGCGGGATCCATCGGATGCGCAAAGGGTTTTGCCGCAGTTGACACTGTTCCGCCCGGAAAAACACCGATTGCGCCGCCATTATTTAGGTAATCCAAGGCCACTTTGCGTGTTTCTAGGTTTAGCTTGACCGCCTCTTTCGTTTCATCAAATGAAATCGGTAGGATAACACGGTTCAAATCCTCGGCCTTGCGGAACACTTTGTGCGCCAAAATTCTGAAATCCCCGCGTGTTTTCGTTAGGATATGCCCCAACATCAAACCGTCCAAAATCCCATATGGGTGATTGGCGATCATAATCAGTGGTTTGTCCCGTGGAATATTGTCCAAGCTGCCGCCAACGATATTGAGGTTTAGCCCGTAGCGTTGCACCATGACCTGCCAAAAATCAGTACCATCTGCAACTTCGTCTTCATAACCCTTTGCACGTTTGATCAAGCTGACCCGCCCCGTTGCATTTTCCATCAACTTGATCAGGGCGCGTCCACCGCGTGTTTGCGCGGAATAGGCATAACTTATGTCACGTGCGATTTGTCTTTGGCTCGGCATGTCGGTGCGCTCAATTTACTTGCGCACTCTATAGCGAAGCTAATCTTAACTTTCCAGTGGAACTTGCCTATTCGGCGGCATGCTGCAATGGGGATTTTGGATGATTTAAACCTTCGAGGATTTCGTCACGCCGTTTCTGCGCCTTTTCTTCATTCGCCTGTTTTACAGGGCCAAATCCACGAATGGACAATGGAAGTAGCGCAAGTTCCACAAGCAAATCCAAATTTTCTGAGTTAACTGGGGATGCCAGTGATTTGAAATCACTTTCAAATTGCTTGATCAGACGGCGTTCCATGCGGCGTTCTGGGGTATAGCCGAATGGATCAAACGGTGTACCACGCAAGGCTTTCAGTCGGGATAAAATGGAAAATGTGCCTAACATCCACGGACCGAATTCACGTTTCTTCGGGCGGCCGCTCGCATCCATTCCGCCCAGCATTGGCGGGGCCAAATGGAACCTAATCTGATCCACGTTATCTAAGGTTTCTTTGGCCTTTTCCACTGTGGTTAAATGCAGACGCGCGACCTCATATTCATCCTTGTAGGTCAGCAATTTGTGATAGCCCAGTGCAACCGCATCCCGCAGGCGTTCATTATCAAACTTATCTAGGAATTTTTGATACCGTTTGGCCAAACGATTTCCCTGATATGCACGTAAATGATCAATGCGGTAGGCGATTTTGTCAGCGCCCTTTTCAGGAAGTGCAACCACCCGTGACGCGATCAGTTTTTGAGCATCCTTTGGGTGCGACGCCGCCCAACGCCCAACCTCAAACGCGCGTTGGTTTTGTTCAACCTTGGCGCCATTTAATGCAATCGCCTCATACAGCGCGTTATGGCTAAGTGGGATAAATCCCATCTGCCATGCGGCCCCAAACACGATCATGTTGGAGTAAATGGAATCGCCCAATAAATCTGCCGCAAGCTTTGTCGCATCAAGCAACGCAAGTTTATCCTTGATCCGCGCTTCAAGCGTAAGGCGCAGGCGATCATTTGGGATTTTGAATTCTGTATCGCGGGTAAAATCACCTGTCACGATTTCATGATCGTTTACAACGGCACCTGTGCGCCCCGTAGATGTCAGGCCGATGGTTTTTGCACCTGAACTAACGACCAAATCCCCGCCGATCAGGGCATCACATTCCCCTGTCGCAACACGAATGGCAGAAATATCCTCAGGGCTATTTGAAATACGACAATGAACATGAACGGCGCCGCCCTTTTGTGCAAGGCCCGCCATTTCCATCATGCCGGCCCCTTTGCCATCAATTTGGGCCGCTTGGGCCAGCAAGGCACCGATTGTGACAACACCCGTTCCGCCGACACCAGTTGCGATGATGTTAAATGTTTCACCCGCTGGAATTGTTGGCACCGTTGGGTTGGGCAGATCTGGCAATTCAAAATTCTTGCGCACTTTCTTTTTTGGTGTTGCCCCAGGCAAGGTTACGAAAGATGGGCAAAACCCGTTAACGCAGCTGAAATCTTTATTACAGGCGGATTGATCAATCTCGCGTTTGCGGCCCAGTTCGGTTTCCACAGGCGTGATTGCGACGCAGTTGGATTGCACACCACAATCGCCACAACCCTCGCAAACATCGGTATTGATAAAGATACGTTTATCGGGATCGGGAAACAGGCCACGTTTGCGACGGCGACGTTTTTCCGCAGCGCATGTTTGAACATAAACAATGGCGCTTACCCCCTTGATCTCACGCAGTTCTTTTTGAACAATCATTAGGCTTCCACGTTCATGTTTTTCAATGTCACTTGGGAAGGCGGCTAGGTCCAAATCCTCTTTGTCGTCATAGACAACGACCAGTTTTTTGACACCCATCGCCTGTAGCTCGCGTGCGATACGTGGGGCATCCAATCCCCCATCATTGCCCTGTCCCCCTGTCATTGCAACAGCATCATTGTACAGGATTTTATAAGTGATATTGGTGCCCGCGCTTACGGCTGCGCGGATCGCCTGAATGCCCGAATGGTTGTATGTTCCATCCCCTATGTTTTGAAACACATGATCGCGTTTCGAAAACAGGGATTCCCCAATCCAATTCGCCCCTTCGGCGCCCATATGCGTGTAGCCAAGCGTGTCACGCTCCATCCATTGCGCCATATAATGACACCCAATCCCTGCATAGGCGCGCGATCCGTCGGGAACCTTGGTCGATGAATTATGCGGACAGCCTGCGCAGAAATAAGGTAAGCGCGCGGCGATATCACTGGCATTATCGGCATGTTTTGCATTTGCGATGTGCACCAGTCCATCGGTGATTTTTTGACCACCGCATCCCTCTTCGACAAAGATTTGACCCAAGGATTGTGCAATATCAATGGGATCAAGCGCCCCTTCTGATGGGAAAAGAAGGGTGCCAAGATCACCTTTTTCACCGCCATAAACGCGACAATGATCGGCGTCATGGAACAGGGCATCTTTGATCTGTGGTTCGATCAATTTGCGTTTTTCTTCGACCACGACGATCAAATCCAACCCGTCTGCCCATTCCCGAAGGCTGGTTTTATCCAGCGGCCAGGTTTGCACCACTTTATATGTCGTGATGCCCAATCGCACGGCCTCGTCCTGATCTACGCCCAAAACCGATAGAGCGTGCTGCACATCGAGCCAGTTTTTTCCTGCGGCGACGATCCCGATTTTGGCACCAGCTTGGCCCAGACCCCGCTGGTCAATTCGGTTTTCACGGGCGAACGCCTCGGCCGCACTGATTTTATGACGCAAAAGACGGGCTTCTTGATCCACTGGCAGATCGACCAAACGAATGTTTAGTCCCCCCTCGGGCATATCGATGTCAGGGGTATTGAATTGCATACGATTTGGGTTGCCATCGACAACGGATGTCACCTCGATCGTGTCCTTCATGGTTTTTAGGCCAACCCAAACACCTGCAAAGCGGGACAACGCATACCCATAATGTCCGTAATCCAAAATCTCTTGAACACCTGCAGGGGATATCACGGGCATGGATGCATCCACCATTGCCCAATCAGATTGATGCAGGACGGTCGAACTTTCCCCTGTATGATCATCCCCCATGGCCATGATCACACCGCCGTTTTTCGATGAACCCGCCATATTCGCATGACGCATCACATCGCCAGACCGGTCCACGCCGGGGCCTTTGCCGTACCAAAGCCCAAAGACACCGTCAAAACGCCCTTCGCCCCGCAATTCGGCTTGTTGCGCACCCCAAAGCGCCGTTGCGGCCAGATCTTCGTTCAGACCCTCCTGAAACGTGATGTCATTTTCAGGCAAAACATTACCCGCACGTTTCATTTGAAAATCAACCGCACCCAAGGGGGAACCACGATATCCCGTCACATAGCCCGCTGTGTTCGATCCCGCTTGGCGATCACGTTCCTTTTGCGCGATCATCAGGCGCACCAGTGCCTGTGTGCCATTCAACAACACCTGATGTTTTTCGATGTCGTATTTATCATTAAGCGAAATCTTCGACGTGCTCATCAACTGACCTCCCAAACGGTTTTCCAAATTATAGGTCAGCTTTTCTGACCAAGCTATAGATTTATTTTGGACGCTGCGTCATGTTAGTACTTTGATATGACCATGAACAGAATCATGTCATCAATATAAAAAACGGAGCATTTGGGATGGATTGGGATAAACTGCGCATTTTTCACGCTGTGGCTGACGCAGGAAGCCTGACCCATGCGGGTGATACATTGCGATTATCCCAATCAGCCGTGTCCCGCCAAGTGCGCGCTTTAGAAGAATCGTTGAACACAAATCTGTTTCACCGCCATGCGCGAGGCCTGATCCTGACCGAACAGGGAGAGTTGTTGTTTGACGCAACCCAATCCATGGTCAAACGTCTTGAGGCTGCCGAGGCGCGCATCAAGGACAGCGAAGAAGAGGTGTTTGGCGAATTGCGCGTCACAACCTCGACAGGGTTTGGATCACTATGGTTGGCCCCGCGCCTGCCGAAACTGTATGAAAAATACCCCGAACTAAAAATCGATTTGATGTTAGAAGAGCGCGTTTTGGATTTGCCCATGCGCGAAGCGGACGTTGCCATCCGCATGAAAGAGCCATCCCAAGCGGATTTGATCCGCAAACGTTTGATGAGTGTTAAGATGCGCCTTTATGCATCCCCCAGCTATATCAAAACCCATGGTGTGCCCGAAAAGATTGAGGATATGGTGCATCATCGCCTGATTTGCCAACACCCCAGATCCGCGCAAGTGAGTGCGGGCCTCGCCCTGACGCAGCGTTTGATGACCTATGATTTGCCGTCTATGCTGACCGTTAACAATTACTTTGGCGTTCTACAGGCGGTGATCCACGATTTGGGGATTGGGATTTTACCTGATTACATCACATTGGATTTTGATGGTGTTGTGCGGGTTTTGGATGAACTTGAGTCTGTCGAGGTCCCCGTTTATCTGGCATATCCAGAAGAGCTGCGTCATTCCAAGAGGGTTGAGGCCTTACGCGATTTTGTGCAGGACGAAATTATTGATTATCGCCGCGCCCTGCGAAATGGCGAGTTATCTCAATAAATACTAGCCATGCGTTTTTTGCATAGCGGGTATGCTGCACATGCGGCATTCTTTCTCTTGATCGATGAACGCACTATCCCTATATCAGCGTCATGGAAGCGATTTTGCGCTTTCATACCTCCCTGTTGGACTAAGGCCGAGCTCGCTCGGCCCTTTTTTTTGCCCAAATGAAACCCGCCTGAATATTGCCCTTTTTCCTTTGATGCCCTAAAGGATGCGCAGGACATTTTAGGGGCCATTATGAGCGAACCAAACATCACATCCGAGCTTATCGACGCACATGGTTTGAAACCAGACGAATATCAACTGATCCTAGACATCATTGGACGTGAACCAACCTTCACCGAACTTGGGATCTTCTCGGCGATGTGGAACGAACACTGTTCCTATAAATCCTCAAAAAAATGGTTGCGCACGCTACCGACAGAAGGCCCACAAGTCATTTGTGGACCGGGTGAAAATGCTGGTATCGTTGACATTGGTGATGGACAGGCCGTTGTTTTCAAAATGGAAAGCCACAACCACCCCTCCTACATCGAACCCTATCAGGGGGCCGCAACAGGTGTCGGTGGTATTTTGCGCGATGTCTTTACCATGGGCGCACGCCCGATTGCTGCAATGAACGCCCTATCGTTTGGTGAAAAATCGCACCCCAAAACACGTCAATTGGTGCATGGTGTGGTAGAAGGTGTTGGCGGTTACGGAAACTGTTTTGGTGTTCCAACAGTTGGCGGTGAGGTTCGTTTTCACCCCGCGTACAACGGCAACTGTTTGGTAAACGCCTTCGCGGCGGGTTTGGCCGATACAGACAAAATATTTTATTCTGCGGCCTCTGGCGTGGGAATGCCTGTTGTTTATTTGGGCGCGAAAACAGGCCGTGATGGCGTTGGTGGCGCAACAATGGCCAGCGCCGAATTTGATGAAACCATCGAAGAAAAACGCCCAACTGTTCAGGTTGGTGATCCATTTACAGAAAAGCGCCTGATGGAAGCCTGCCTAGAGTTGATGCAGACAGGGGCGGTTATTTCCATTCAGGATATGGGCGCTGCGGGCCTGACCTGTTCGGCCGTGGAAATGGGCGATAAGGGCGAATTAGGTATTCGGCTGGATTTGGAAAAGGTTCCAACCCGTGAACCCAACATGACCGCCTATGAAATGATGCTGTCTGAATCACAGGAACGGATGTTGATGGTTCTGCGCCCTGAAAAAGAGGCAGAGGCCAAAGCCGTGTTTGACAAATGGGATCTGGATTTTGCTATCGTCGGTGAAACCATTCCCGAGGATCGCTTCCTCATCATGTTAAACGGGGACTGTAAGGCGGATTTGCCACTGCGCGCATTGTCGGGCAACGCACCCGAATATGACCGCCCATGGGTTGAAACACCTGCGGCGGCGGACATGGATGATGTCCCCGAAGTTGATCCAATTGATGCGCTAAAGGCGCTAATCAGCTCTGTGAACTATGCCTCAAAACAATGGGTCTATGAACAATATGACAGCCAAGTTATGGCTGACACGATGGAACGCCCTGGGTTTGGCGCGGGTGTGATCCGTGTGCATGGTACCGACAAAAAATTAGCATTCACATCGGATGTTACACCACGATACGTACGTGCAAACCCAGAAATGGGGGGACGTCAAGCGGTGGCAGAGGCCTATCGCAATCTGATTTCTGTTGGTGCGCGTCCATTGGCCAGCACGGACAACATGAATTTCGGCAATCCCGAAAAACCAGAAATCATGGGCCAATTCGTAGGTGCCATCAAGGGAATCGGTTCGGCTGTTTCCGCGCTAAACATGCCGATCGTTTCAGGCAACGTCAGTCTGTATAACGAAACGGATGGCAATGCGATCCTACCAACCCCAACAATTGGTGCAGTTGGATTGATTGCCGCGGGCGAAGAGCCGATTTTGGATCGGGCGCGGGATGGTCACGTGGCTCTTGTTCTAGGGGTAACCACTGGTCACCTTGGGCAATCTGCCCTCTTGGCCGAGGTGTTCAACCGCGAAGACGGGGATGCGCCAAATGTCGATTTGGACGCGGAATCGGCGCACGGCGAATTCATCCTCGCCAATCGTGATATAATCCGCGCGTGCTGCGATTTAGGTGATGGCGGATTAGCGCTTGCCGCCTTTGAAATGGCAGATGCCTCAGGCGTTGGCGTAACCCTTGATGCCGCGGATACCGCAACATTGTTTGGTGAAGATCAGGCACGCTATTTGATTGCCTGTAACTTTGATCAGGCCGAGGCACTGATGGCGGCTGCAACACAAGCGGGCCTTAGCATTCAATCAGTTGGACGTTTCGGCGGCACATCTGTGAAATTTGGCGGATCAGAAGCCGAAATGGCTGACCTAAGTGCCCTATACCGCAACAGTTTTGGCGAAGCCTTCGCCTAAGTAACCTGTTCATTTCAGAGGAAATGCAGAAAATGCTGCTTTTCCTCTTGTTGAATGGGGCAATAGATACATAAATAAACTCAAAGGAGTTTACCTATGGCAATGCAGGCACATGAGATTGAGGCGTTGATCCGCGAAACCTTTTCGGACGCGCAAATTACGATCACAGATTTGGCAGGTGATGGAAATCATTACGCCGCAGAAGTGATTGACGAAAGTTTCCGCGGCAAAAACCGTGTTCAACAACAACGTGCAGTCTATGCTGCACTAAAAGGAAAGATGGACGGATCGCATGGCGAGCTTCACGCGCTTGCCCTGACGACCAAGATTCCAGAATAGCACATCAAAGGATTACAGTTATGAGCGATGCAACAACGCAGATCGACGAAACAGTCAAAGCAAACGACGTCGTGCTTTACATGAAAGGCACCAAGGAAATGCCGCAGTGTGGTTTTTCAAGCCGTGTGGCAGGTGTTTTGAATTATATGGGTGTTGACTATACGGACATTAATGTTTTGGCCGACGAAAACATCCGTCAGGGGATCAAGGATTATTCTGACTGGCCGACAATCCCACAGTTGTATGTAAAGGGTGAATTCGTGGGCGGATGCGACATCATCACCGAAATGACCCTTTCAGGTGAATTGGACACATTGTTTGACGACAATGGTGTTGGTTATGACAAAGAAGCAGCCGATAAAATCCGCGAAGCAAACGGTTAATGTGCGCATTAATCTAGTTTGAATTGGCCCCTACATGGGGCCTTTTTCATTTAATGTGATGGCGAACATTTCTGTTTCTGCATCACTCAACTCTGGAACAACATGAAAACCTGTTTTTCGCAAAACATGCGCGGATGCGGGGTTTTCGCGCCCAACACCCCCAAGCAGACGAAAACCAGTATTGGGGACATGCGACACCAATCCTGCAAGTAGTTCACGTGCATAATCCCGCCCCCGGGTTGATTGCCCAAGAAGATACCCAAGATGAATGTCGTTGTTAAATGGGGGCGTTAGAAACATAAGCCCGATGAATGCATCTCTGCCTATTTCACGTATCAGATAGATATCGCTTTCCACGTCGCGTGCATCAATCCACTGATTGATATTTTGCCCTGTTAGATCAAAAAATGCCGGCAGTTACGCGATCACGTCGGGTGTCAACAAATCTGGCAGCTGTGTAGCAAGCCCTTGCCGAGCCTCTAGCGCGACGATGGTTTCCGCCCAATGTGCAACCAAAAGCCGTTCTGTTTCAAACTGCTGAAATAGAGGCACGTTTAATTACGACTCTTCCAAACGTTGCGCCAAACTTTCTGCGCGTGCTGCGATATCGGCTAGGCTATCGCCGACCTGTGATGGAATGATGGGCACCTCAACCGTCTTTGCCTCGGGCGCGGGTGCGTTTTTCAATTGTTCCAACTCGACACGTGTGTCTGCCAACAACTTCTCTGCGTCGGTGAGTTTGTCCTGCAAGGCTGCTGTTTTATCGGCCAACATCAGTGCAGACATTAACAACATCCGAGGTTCAGGCATGCGCCCAATCTGTTCCTGAAGAACCGATGCTTCTGCATCAAGCAGTTTTTCGGCAGAGCGCAGATAGTGTTCCTCGCCGTCCTGACAGGCCACTTCAAACTGGCGGCCACCAATTTCAATCGTTACCTCAGGCATTAGGCGCCCTCCCCTGCTTTTGCGGCTGTTAGCGCGGCTTCCAGTTCTTCGTGCAGTGCTTGCAAATCTACCTTTTCGTCTTCACGTTCGGCTTTCAACAGGTTTAATTCGTTTTGCAATTGATCAATCTCGCTCAACAACTCGGAATTGCGCAGGGTTAATGCCGCCATTTCTTCTGATTGGCCAATACCTGATGACGCAGATGCGTCGGATGTCATATGACGTTCAATTTTATCTAACGCCACAATAATTCGGCGTTCAAACTCGGCGATATTATCCATCAACCATCCTTTATTCTGCTCAATATAGCGGCACTGTTTCAACCGCACCGCTCGAATCGCTTTTTCGCATCCTTTTCCATAGTTTAGCCAAAGATGTTAAAAAATGCGCCCCCATTGACAGAAATCAGCGAAACCCGACAGAACAAATGGGATTTCGCATGTATAACAGTGGGTTATTCAGTATAAGTTTGTGTTTCAAACCCACCTGCAGACCATCCAACAATCCCATCGGTTAGGTGGCTGATGTTTGTCAGGCCCACTTGGTTCAACAAGGCATCGCCCAACATTCCCGTGCGATTGCCTGTGCGGCAATAGAGCATGATCGGTGTGGACGGATCCTGAACAAGGGCAAAGAATTTTGGTTGAAACTCTGGGTGTAATCCCCCATCCGCCGTAAAGGCCGTGATCGTTTCAGCGCCCTTAATTACACCTGTCTCAACCCATTCTTCTGGACGGCGGATGTCGACGATAATGGTCCCGCTCTTTTGGGCATCCAATAATTCTTGGGGTGTTGCCTGACCCAGTTGAGGTGGGATCATTGTGTCCAAAAGTTCAACTTCAAAAGTCAATGTCGCATTCGGTGGGATCACACCACCTGCACCTGCGGCGCCATATCCCAGTTCAGGTGGGATTGTCAGGACACGCTTTTCCCCGACCTTCATACCCAAAATGCCCTGTTCCCAACCACGGATCACTTGCCCCGCGCCCAATGTGAACGAAAACGGTTGGCCACGTGTCACCGAGCTGTCAAAGACGCTGCCGTCATCAAGCTTGCCTGTGTAGTGTACAAATACCTTATTGCCCGCTTCGGCAGCTTGGCCTGACCCTTCGGTGATCGTTTCGATTTGTAGTTCTGCGTTTGCAGCTGTCATGATGAATAGTCCAATCGTGGTTAAAAGTGCGCGTATCGTTAAACGCATGGATCTGTTTCCCCTGTAAAACTTGGACGCAGTGAACCATTTTCGCGCGTGATGCACAAGCAGATGACCATAATCATGCCAATTGGATATTTGACCCTGCCAATTTGTGCGAAACAATCACTTCGATAATCAATGGATGCATCGACATAAATTCGGCAATGTCGATTATACGATCGGGATAGTTGGCCAAACTAGGTTCATCATAATAGGTGTTCGCCTCATCCGTGCCTGTCATGAAATATTGGAAGATCTGATCATCGCGAATGTCGATCATTGCGGCATTATCGGCACGATAGCGTGCGGTGACACCGTCATTTTTCATGAAAAACATAACCTCATGAAACAGCCAGTCGATATGCATCGGAAAGCGTTCTAGATGCGTGATCAACTCTGATTTTTCACCAGTGCCGTAATAATAGCTTTGATAAAACGCAACGGTATACATGCGTTCGATGTCGTCCAAAAACGTGTATTCCATAACCTCTCCTGCCTTTTTACACGACTGTATTTCGATTGTTGCATTTACTCCAGCCTCATTTGCACATTTAGTGTGTTCACACAGTTAACTAAGGTGTCTGCATGAGTATCAAACGCATCCGCGCCGTTGATCGTGCGCTTTTGGTGATTGAGGTGTTGTCTCAATCTGGGTCGTGTTCCTTGTCCGAACTGCGGCAAAAAACGGGTTTGGATAACGCAGGGTTGTTGCGCATTTTGGGGACAATGATTGACCGCGGCTGGGTACGTCAGTTGATCGTTGAAAAACGATATGAGCTGTCTCACTCGCTGGGCGATATTTTGGGGGCCGAAGCACGCGCGCACCCTATGGCCGAAATTGCCGTGCCCATTCTGCTGCAACTGCGCCAAAACCCCTATTCGCTGCCCTCTGATCTGTGTGCTATTCGCGGGTTTGGTCAGTTTGAAATCATCGAAAGCACGCGTTTGCGCGGCCCTATGGCGCCTGGTCGCACCGGATTGGGGTTACAGCCATCGCTTTTCCAATCCGCCCATGGACGCGTGATTTTGGCCCATATGTCGGATGAGATTCGCGAAACACATATACAGGCATTTCTGAATCGTGCGCGAAAAGAAGACATCAGTTGGTATAATTCTGGCCGATTGGATACAGAATTGGAAATCACACGTGCACGGGGATATGGCATTCGAGAGGAGCTGTATTGGGAACCCCCATTCGATGAAACACCCCCCATTGGCGCAATCGCGGTTCCAATTATCACGGCTGATGGAATTCACGGATCGCTGAGCCTTTTGTGGCTGGAAGAGCATCTGAGTGCCGACAACGTCCTTCGATCTGGCCTGTTGGACCGGTTAAAGGCATCGGCGGGTGATATCTCAACCAAGCTATCAGAAGGCAGCATTCCAGCGCCTGATTAAAGATCGATTTCGATCACACCATCTTTTTTTGCAGCACGGCTTTGACATAGGATCACTTGGGTTTCGCGTTGTTTTTTCGACAAAACGAAATCCCGATGTTCAATGTCCCCTGACACAATTCCACATTTACAAACGCCACAAATGCCATCGGAACACTTCAGGTCAATGTTATAACCTGCATCAATCAAAACATCTGCCGCACTTTTGTCTGCGGGAACGTCAAATTCGCGCCCAGATTTTGTAAGCCTGATTTTGAAATCGTGGTTCACATAATCGGGTTGTTCAGGAACCGAGAAATATTCAAGGTGGCGCGCCTCATCTGGAAAACCACCCGCCTCTGCGGCGGCAATGACGCTATCCATATAACGTTCAGGGCCGCAGGTATAGACATGCCAACCGTTTTGATATCCCGACAGGATATTTGCCAAATCCGCGCGCATGCCCTGATCACTGAAATGATACTGCACCTTATCGGCCCAGGGAACAGTGGCCAGATCATTTAAATACCCCGCCCCCTCTTTCCGACTGGCGGAATAATGCATTTCAAAATCACGCCCCAATGCGTGCAAACGATGGGCAAAGGCGATCATCGGCGTAATGCCAATTCCCCCACCCATCAGGAAAGTTTTGGTCGCATCCTCAACCAGATCAAAATGATTGATGGGTTTGGAAATAAAGACCTTGCGCCCTTCGACAAAAATACGATGCATCATTTTTGATCCACCGCGCCCCGCATCTTCGCGCAGAACACCAATTTGATATTTACTGCGATCGGCTGGGTCGCCCGACATGGAATATTGACGTAAAAATTCAGGGGCCACGACAATATCCAAATGCGCGCCTGCGCTCCATTCTGGCAATGGGGATCCATCCAGCGTTTGGAATTCATATTTTGTGACATCTTGGGTCATTTTTTCGACCTTGCTGACCTGAACACGCACGACGGGCGCGTCCCCATCACTGGAATACACATGCAGATGATCGGTTTCACCACGCTCGAGTTTTAGTTTGTATTCCTCTGCCGTGATCATGGCCTGATAGGCCTCAATCCCTGCTTCGCGATCCATATGGAACGGATAGGGATAAGGATGGGGTGCAAGATTGGCGGGATAAACGGCCATTGTTTGATCTTCGTATTTCAGATCAAGGTCCTTTTGCAAACCACGTGCATTCACGGGTTTTCGCGCGGGTTTATATCCGCCGTCTTCGTAAAGTTCGATGTCCCACCACCATTTTTTGATAGGGTTTAATTCACCATTTCCAACCATGTCATCCAATTTCGCCAAAGGTTTGGCAAGCGATGGAAGATTGCTGGCCGCCCATCGAAACGGGGCCTCGGCAAATAGGCCTTCTAGGTTCCAAGGACAGGTTTTCATACAGCGCCCGCACATGGCGCCACCTTCGGTGGAAATGCGGTAACTGGCGCATTTTTGGCTATCTGATTTCCATATTTCATAGCCATTAAACATCAATTTTGGGCCCGCAGTAATCGCGCCCGATGGACATTCACGGGCACATTTATTGCAGTTTTCACAGAAGTTTTGCAGGCCGAAATCAATTGGTTTGTCGTGTTCAAACGGCATATCTGTTGTCACAACACCTGATTTCAGGCGCGGGCCAAGGTAGGGGTTTAAAATAACTTCGCCAATGCGGCTGACCTCACCCAAACCCGACAGCAGAAGCAAGGGGGGCTGTAACACTTCACCATCCAATACGGTGTGTGACTTCGCCTTGTACCCCAAGTTGCGGATTTGTTGGGCAATCACGCCCCCCAAGAGGGAAAAGCGTAGATAGGCACGCATGGATTGGGCGACCGAAATCCAATCATCACCCGATGCGCCCTCCATCGTTTCGTACCCCTGATCGATGATCATTGATACCGCGTTGTTGTGCGGGGGATCCAGAACAGCGCCCGTTGCATCATGGCTGTACCACGCCCAATCAGGACAGCGTGACAGCCCAACGGCATCCACGCCCAAAAAATAACTGGCCGCCTTAATATTGGCCGCGTTTTGCGCCAAATCACTGGGGCGCGGGCCGTTTTCATTCGCCTCTCCATCCTGCAATAGGACAAAGGCGCCTAGTGCACGCCGCTGTGCACAGGATGGCGCGGCCTTGCGCGCGTAATAGCCCCCCTTGGCCCCCTCTTGCAGGTTTTTGCCCATGTCCCCGAACTGCGCACGTGCAAACATATCCGTGCGTTTTGGAACGCGGGCCACACGCGCCTCATCAATATAGGTTGTGGGTGTTTCGACACGTTTCAGGTTTTCAAAGGGATGCGGCCCATCGACGAATTTACGTTTGGAAAACGGATCACGATTAAACGCATTTTTGGAAAACCCTTTGCCCAACCACCATGCGGGGCCTTGGGTTTTGAACCAAGGTTGGTCTGCGCGCGGCGCCAATGGGCGATCGGTTGCCAGATCAAGCGTGGTTGTAATGACCCCTAATCCAAAGTTCTTTCCGATATAGGGCGCAATTAACGCCCCCTGATCCGCCCAAACCAGACCAGAGGCTAGTGCAAGTTTGTTCAAATCCACATCACTGGCCGCCCCAGAATGCGATTTCGCATCATAGCCCAACAGGCGAATGTAATTGGCGATGACCGCAGCGGTTTCATTTGCCCGCAAACAGGCGCGATGCGCATGCGCATCCTCAAGCCAATCACAGCCCACTTCATTTGGCATCAAATCACGCGGGTTTTCGTATAAAAACACAATGGCATGTGTATGCCCGTCAATCGTTGTGGGCGGTGCCTCCATCGAGTCCTTTAGGTCCGCCATAATGACATCAATGCCCGACGCCAATGTTTTCGTTTGCCGCGTGCGCAGGGCATGCGCCAAACGTTCGATATCGGGGTTTTGGATCGGTTCGTCCAAAATTGCGCGATCATCCAATCGGCAAATCCCGATCATTGACGCATCGGAAAAATACCCAAATCCCTTAATGTGATGCGCCCGTTCGGTTGGATCGGTCGGAATGTCCGCCTTGGTTTTATTGATCAGACCATCGCGAATAGCATCCAACATGGCCTGATATTCGCCCATTGCGTTTACAATATTTTCGGGGGCCTCGGGCCTGCGAAACGATAATGCCTGCATTTCGGGGGCTGTATTCAGATCAAGGATGTCGATGCGTTTTAATCGTTCGGTTGGGTATTGCCCCATGTGTACGGGGCGGTTTTTGTCTGAAAACAGCTTCATTGTGATGAATTATCCCTTTAGTTCCATCATATCGGTCATGCCCATGGCGCTCATCCCGCCATCAATCGTAATGTCCTGCCCCTTAATCCACGCACTTTGCGCAGAGGCCAGATACAAAATCACATCGGCGATTTCCGATGGATGTCCCGGGCGTCCCGCGAGGGCGATGTTTTTGGCAACCTTTGGGCCAAAGGCTTTGGTGAAATCATCCAATATACCTGTGCTAACGGCGGCGGGGCTGACGCAATTGACACGAATGCCTTGGGCCAAAAACGCCTCTGTCGTGGCGATGGTTTCAACGATCACAGCCTCTTTGGACAGGTTATAGGCACGTGTGTCATCAATCTCATGCGACTGTATTAATGCATCAATGTCCCCCCATGAACAGGCACGCAGCGCCTTAACCTGCGCCAAGTTATCCCGCCAAAATGCTCCCGCACGTGAGGCTGTGTGCACAACGGCACCGCCCGCGTTTAAACGGGGCACCATGGCCTGTGTCATGTCGCGCAGACCAAAGTAGTTCACTTCCAAAACCTTTCGCCCCAATCCCTCTCTTGGTGGCAGGCCCGCGTTATTGATCAGCGCATCAAATGTTCCTTGCGTCGTATTTACGGCATTTGCAATGGCCGCTGGATCAGACAAATCAACTTGAACAAACTGATCAACCGCAACAGATGGTTTCGTGATGTCGAAGGCAACTACTTCATGCCCCTGCTCTTTCGCTTTGCGTGCAACCTCTGCGCCGATGCCCGTTGCTGCCCCAGTCAATGCAAGTCTCATCCTAAAAATCCTTAAAATGTGCGCTGCCACATCCCTGACACGGCAGCGCATGTGTTATTATTTCAAAACACTAACTTCGCGATAATAACGCGCCGCACCTGGGTGCAGTTCGGCCAAACCACGTTTTGACGCCGCAAATTCAAGGTTCAGTGCCTTGGCCCATGGCGCTTCGGATGTGACCTGATCAATGTTGTCCCAGAACGCTTTGGTTACCTGATAAACGGTCTCCTCATCCATATCCGCGCGCACAGCGATCCCAACGGCGGTGTCAAAGCTCATGACAGGGCCATCATTTTTCTGACCTTCATAAACGCCTGCGGGAACTTCTGCATAATAGCGGAATTTGCCAAGGAATTTGTCAACCGCTTCACCCGTGTGATCCTCGGGTGCGATGAAACGCACATCTTCGGTTTCGGTGAACTGAATGAATTGACCACATGGATCCAAACATCCGTTCACATAGACGTCAATTTTCCCGTCAAGAAACGCTTGATACCCTGTTTGCCAGTTTGCTTTGATCGCTTCATAATCTTCGCCTGCAACCAGTCCAGTTGTGGAGGCTACCCAACCTTTGGCCGCGTTGAATGCACCGCCCCCCTGAGGCCCAAGGAAGACAGAGGCGCCTTCGATATCATCCAATGTTTGAATGTCGCTATCTGCCCGCACGGCAAAGTGATAGGCTCCATATGGATACCACATTAACAAATTAACGTTTTTCGCCAATTCAGGGGCGTCGGCCTGTTTTGCATACATCGCCTTACCACCCGACATTAGGTTATAAACAACAGGCGATGTCATCGACATGTCCAAATTGCCACGGCCCACTTCCATCATGTGTAGGGTTGCGGCACCCCCTGCTGCGACTTCAATCTCGATCCCATCGACATTTTTGGTGACGATGTTTGCGAATGTTGCCATGGAAATCGCGGCCCCTAAACTGGGTGCAATGGTTGCCATTTTCAATGTTTCGGCCTGTGCAGGTGCCGAAAGCGCCAATGTTGCCGCAAGGGCCAGTCCAAGTTTTTGCATGATTTTCTCCCTGTTATGCAATTTCATGTTTTGTGTGTGGGTCATCATTCTGACGACGATGCCATAAGATCATCAATACGCCTGCGCCAAATGCGGGGATGGCAATGGACATATTTGGCAAGAGCATAAGCACAGCCAAAATTCCGCGCAGGATCCGCGCAACCCCGCCAATGCGATGTTTTTCATAGCCGCTGATTGCGGATGAAAGAAGCCAAAGCGCTGTGCCAAGGGCAATCGTGATCCATACGAAATCCGCCCATCCGACAGTGGCAATATCAATCATCGCACGCGATGACACAGTTTCCCCGCCAAACCATTCAAACAGAATTTGAAGTTTGTACAGCAATGCAGGGTGATAGACGAAAACAAACGGAATTATGAACCCTGCTAAGGATAGGCGCGCGGCCTGAAATGCGGTGTCGATCGGATTTGCGCCTGCAATTGGTGCGGCGGCAAAGGCCGCCAATGCCACAGGCGGTGTAACGGTTGAAATCACCGCAAAGAACACCACAAACAAATGCAGTGTCAGCGGCGCGATGCCAACCATGTCGATCCCCGAGCTAAGCGCGATGACGATAATGAAATAGGTGGCCCCAGGGGGCAGCCCCATGCCCAAAACAATCGACCCAAGCGCCACAACAATCAGCGTCACAAACAACGGACCGTTGGCAAGTTGCGATAACAACAGTGATAGACGGCCAGAGAACCCCGATATTTCGATCAATCCTACAATCAATCCAATCGCAGCAACGATCACGACGATGGATGCGGCCATACGCCCGCCGTCAACCAAGCTTTGAAAAACGCGGCGGGGTGAACGGTAGGCAGGGAATAGGATCAGCGCCATTATGATGGCGGACAGAAATCCGTAAAACCCCGCCTTGGGGACAGAAGGTTGTGCGAACAGATAATAGCTTAGAACGCCAAGCGGGATGATAAACACCAAACATTGGCGCTTTTCGATGGATGTCAGGGGCACGCGGGCCTCTTTGGGTAAGGGACCAATGCCCTGACGCCGTGCCTCAAAGTAAACGGTTAGGAATGTTCCGACATAGTAGAAAATCGCAGGCATGATTGCCGCCACTACGATGTAGCGATATTCCAAGCCGATTTGTCCCGCGACAAAAAACGCTACAACCCCCATGACAGGTGGCATGATTTGCCCCCCTGTTGAGGCGGCCGCCTCTACCCCCGCTGCAAATGCGGGGCGAAATCCAGATTTCTTAATCACGGGGATGGTCATGACGCCTGTTGAGACAACATTAGAAATGGCCGCACCTGATAGAGTTCCAAACAGCGCGGATGAGGCCACCGCCGCATGCGCCGCCCCGCCCGTAAAGCGCCCTGTTAACAGGTTCGCGATCTTCATCAAAACGTCCCCCGCGCCAGAGGCCATCAATACGGCACCGAAAATGATAAAGATTAGGACATTACCCGAAACCACCTGTAACGGTTGTCCAAATAATCCACCTGTTTGGGCCCAGAAATTCAACACCATGGCCCGCATGGATTGGGCCAATGTGCTGTCCGATCCTGCAAAAATTCCTGTCCATTCAGGTAGCCACCCGCGCACAAAGAAATACACAATCCAAAAGAGGCAGAAGAATATGATGAAACTGCCAAATTGTTTCCACGTAAGGTAAAGTGTCAGAGCCACAGCCAAGGGAAAAACCCAAAAATCAATCGGATCCGCAAAAGGAAGCGCACCTGCATCCACCGCGAATAGTTTTCCAATCCACGCTGAAAACACGGCGATGGTCAGAGCCAGCCCCACCCAACGCAGCCATGAGGCCGCCCGCACATTCAGGAAAGAAATCGCAAAGGATAAGATCAGCGGCAGACCCAGAATAATACCCGTGGGCAATAAAAAGCTGCGTTCAAACGCGCGATGAAACGCGCCGAGCCAATGTTGTTTGAACAACATGCGTTGTTCGCGGCGCGAGAGCTCTTCGAAATCCGCGGTGGTGGCTTCGATAAACCAACGCACGAATTCATTTAACGGACCAGAGGCCGCAAAAATCAAGATCACAATTGTGAAGGAAAACGCCAATAAATCAGCAATCTTTGCGTCATACTTCATGTATCTGATCCTTCAGATATGCGTGACAACAGCTGTTTTGCCTCCCACAAATACGTATTGCGTGCTGTCGCGTTGATTTCGGTTTCAGAAAGGGTCGTTAACAATTCTGCTTTTTGCGCTTCAGCAGGTTGATCAAGGGCAATCAAATGATCACAGACCTCTAATTTCCATTGAGGATCATCGTCATTTTTCAACACATCCCACAACCCTTCAATTCCCCCAGCAAGAGCCGCGATTTTTTCTGCGCGGGACCGAGATGACAAGCAACCCAAATGTGTAGGATTGCCGTCATACCACCCCAGTGTTCCAACCGCATAGGCACGGGCGGACCATGACAGCTTGCCGTAAAATTCACCCAACCACGGTTTATCGACCAGATGGTCGGGTAATGAAATTGTGGCGGCAATGTCATCCATTGACTGTCCTGCATTCATGCCTGCCGCCGTATGCGACACCACATGCATGATCGCGTCGCGGGTTGTTGTCACAACCTCTTGCACCTGCTCTGCGCCGAATACGGGGTTTGTGTGACCGGGCGCCATGACCTCTGCCCCAAGCCCCGCGATCAAATCCAAACTATTGGCCCAAGCGATGAAATCACGATAGGCCGTGCCGCGAATGGCATAAAGATTGGGGAACGAATAGTACCAATTGTCGCCCGGGAACAAAATCCGTTGTTCGGGCAACCAGACCATCATGTGATCCGCCGTTTCGCCGGGCGCAAAAATCAGGCGTGCAAGAACACCATCCAGATCAATATCGCACTCCGCCTCAATCACTTGCGTGGGCGGCAGAAACCCTGCCCCCAATCCCTGCATCGGGCGATCCCCCGGCCCACAGCCAAGCGAGACACGTTCGTCTCCACTCAGCCCAATGCCAAATTGCGCTTGTGTGCGGCGTCCCAACGCCATGTTTGGTGCGGGAACATTGTCGGAGACAGCAACAAGATCGGATTTGAACCCGTGATGGGCCAAAATGGGCACATCCCTTCCTTGTGCAAACACCGTTGCGCCAGAAATATGATCGCGATGCGAATGGGTATAGATGATCCGCGCAATGGGTTTGTCCGACAGTTTTTGAAACTCGGCCAGTATATTTTCGGCGGCCTTGGTGCTTTCGCTGGTGTCGATGATGGTGATGCTGCTGTCACCCTCAATCATATGAACATTGGACGCGGCATACCCCACGGCGGTATAAATGCCCTCACCCAAACGCGTGATTGATTTTTCAAACTGCGCACGATGCGCCAATAGATCAGGGTGTGCCATCAGTCTTCTGCAATCTTTTTTGAAACGGGTCCGCGATAATGCACGGTCAATTCTTCATCGACTTCGCTGCCATCATAGAGGAAGGGCAAAATGCCCTTTCGCAGGGATTTGCCGCGCATGTTTTTGATGTCTTGTTCTGATTTGGTAACGCGTTGTGCGGGCCTGCGTCCCCACTGTGCCAACAGCGCGTAAAGGCGATCAATCTGATCCTGATGTTCGCCTGTTTTGGCCAGATCATGGAATTCCTCGGGATCGTTTTCCAAATCAAACAGCATGGGGCGGAACCCACCTTCGGCATGCATCATTTTCCAGCGGCCATCAAAAATCATATAGAGGCGCGCATCGCGTGGTTCGACATCCAACCGCACCGCCTGTGGCGTTGGGGAATAGTCAAATTCACTAATCACGAAATCACGCCATTCTGGCGTTTCCCCGCGCAGCCATGGCAGGAGTGAACGCCCCTCGATAATGTGATCGGGGACTTCGCCGCCTGCCACCTCAACAAATGTTGCGGCCAAATCAATGCTTTCGACCAGGGCGTCACATGTTGTGCCCCGCGTCGCGTCCGCCGCGGTACGTGGATCATAGATGATCATTGGAATTTTTACGGATTGTTCATGAAACAAATCCTTTTCCCCCAACCAATGATCGCCCAAATAATCCCCATGATCCGAGGTCAGAACGATCATTGTATCCGCCATCTGACCTGTTTCATTCAGATGATCCAAAATGCGACCCAATTCATCGTCACATTGTTTGATCAATCCCATGTAGGCTGGGATCACCTTGTCGCGGACATCATCGCGTTGAAACGCCTGCGCGATTTTGTTCTTTTGATAGGACCCGTAGACGGGTTGGGGATCTTCCAATTCAACCTCATGGCGCAAGGGCGGCGGCACATCTGCGGGGGTGAACATGTTGTGATAAGGCGCAGGCACGATATAGGGCCAATGCGGTTTGATATAGCTGACATGGGCGCACCACGGGCCTTTCGCCTCATTCATGAAATCAATCGTGCGCGATGTCAGCCACGGCGTTTCGCTATCCTCGTTCTTGATATTGGCGGGTTTATCCGCGTTCTTAAACATCCAACCCGATGCTTTTTCGCCATTCTCAATACCCGCATTCGCAAAATCAGCCCAAGGGTTCACGCCCTCATACCCTTTGCTGTTTAGGTACGCGTTATAGGGGGATCGTTTTTCATCATAAAACCCATCTGGTCCCAGCCCCCACAAACCATCATCGCGGATCCAAACATCAAACCCACATTCGGCCTGACGTGCGCCGATCACTGTATCAGGTGTTAGGCCCAAACGTTCCATCCCCTCGGCATCGGCCTTCATATGGGTTTTCCCTAGGAGCCAGCAATCCATCCCATTTTTGCGCAGATGATCACCCAAGGTGTGTTCACCAACCCGCAGTGGAAAGTTGTTCCATTGCGCCCCGTGGCTGGATGTATAGCGGCCTGTGTAAAAACACATGCGGCTGGCCCCGCAAATAGGGGATTGCACATAGGCATTTGTAAACCGAACACCCATTGATGCGACCCGATCGAAATTAGGGGTCTGTAATTTGGGGTGACCTGCGCAACTAAGGTAATCAAAACGCAGTTGGTCATACATGATGAAAAGGATGTTCATGCGGGGTCCCTGTTGTATAATTTTTCACATAAGAAAAATAAAATTTGGGAATAGCAAGCCATCAGTTCACTGTGTGAACCTAATTTCATCCCGCCTTGCGTTCACGTGACCAAACATAAACACCCGATGCCACGATCACCAAGGCACCAATAACCGTCCATTGGTCAGGCAGATCATCAAATAACAGGAATCCCCAAAGTGTTGCAAAAATCAGGGCGATATATCCGATGGGTGCCAAAAGGCTTGCTTCGCCCAACGACAGCGCCTTGATCAATAACCATTGCGCCAATGTGGCCATAACGCTTAGCGCGGCCATCAGGGTGATGGTGAACACGCTTAACGGTTGCCAATGAAATGGAACAATTGTGCTGAACACGGTTGCCCCAAAAAGGGCCGTATAAAACAGGGATGTCCAGGGATCTTCGCGCGCGCCCACGAAGCGCGTGATAATGTTATAGCCTGAATAACAAATCGCAGCCCCCAGCGGGAATAAGGCATAAACGGAAAACACATCGCTGCCCGGTCGGATCACAATCATCGCGCCAATCAACGCACCGATGATCCCAATCACCCGTCGAATGCCGATCCGTTCCCCCAAAAACAAAACAGCGCCCAAGGTGATTAACACAGGACTGATATCCATAATCGCGGTCGCCTCGGCCAAGCCGATGTTAGATATCCCCCAGAAGAAACACATAGTTGCGCACATCAAAAACACAGACCGCGCCAATTGCAGCAGCGGGAAAGAGGTTTTCACAATTTTCCCAAAGCGCGGCAAAACGATCAAGAACACCAAAACGGCCTGACCCAAATATCGAATCCACAATGTGGGCCAGACACCGATTTCCTGCGTCAAAACCTTGGCCACCGCATCCATCAGGGTGAACACAAACATGGCCCCAATCATCAAGAGAACAGAGAGTTTTGTTTGTGTCACGGCAGGGGTCCAATTCGTTGTGTCAGCGCGACCCTAGCAGAGCGTTTTTCAAACGCCAGACAAATTCAAATTGCTTAGGTCGCATCGTCATAGGTTAAAACGGGTTTCGTGGTAAATTCATTGCGCCATACAACGTAACACAAAACGGGATGATCCAATGTTTCCATAGCATGCGGTTGGTTTGAGGCATGCAGCGTCACGCCCCCTTCCCCCATTTGTATGTCTGGCGCGCCGTCTTTTTTGAAAACGGCCTCTCCCGCAAGACACAGATACATTTCTTCGGCTGGGTGCTGATGCCACGGGTAATAGAGCCCCGCTGGCATATAGACCATCCATGCATTCATTTGATCACTTTTGAAAAACCCATTGTGCCCAATCAAACTGAAACACCCAAATTCATCCATAAAACGATCACTGACATTGGTTCCAGCATAGGTATCGCGCCAATAGGCCAATGGCCCCATCTGTTTCAACAGGGTTTTGGTGGATGCGTATTCATTCCCAAACAGGCCAGTTTCTGCATCAAAATGATCCCGCGCACCCATATGGCGGGCCGTGACAGGTTGCGCCACGACATCGGTCGGAAATGCACAGAATGCCCGCAGGTCATCATGACCCTCATGCAATTGACGCAGATGATTTAATACCTGATCGAAATCCATGGCCCACCTCGGTGCTGATTACCTCAACAGGGTCGGTTCGTATGGATAAAGATTCTGTATCAAATTCGACACCGAAGATGCCGTATTTGAATTAATTCACTAGCGGATCGCGAAAAGTGTCATGATCACCTGATCCGCCAATCGCGCCCCAGTCCCGACAAACAGGGTCCGATTGATCCAGGCCAATTCGGGATCACCCGTCTCTAAAATTGCGTGTGTTCGCATATAATAGTGCGCAGGATCAATATCCTCCCCCCGGGCCAGCGCTGCGATGACTTCAGGTGCACCGTGGCGATAGCCAAAGTTTTTCACCTCAATCGTGTGACCATCCTCGGTTTCAATCGCATAACGCGTGTCCAATTCTGCAACACCATCTGCGAACACGGTTTGCCAATCCGCCCCAAGGTTCAGAATACGCCCCGTCACATAAGGACCCGAGGCGCGCCCCCCAATGATCGGAATGATCCGACGCTTTCCTGCGCGCCCAGAACCCAGTTCACGAATGGGGGCCAAATCAACCTCAAGTCTGCAAAATAATTCCAATTCAGGAGCATTCATCGTTTCCAAGTTCCGATCTGACTAAAATTCCCGTGACAATCATCACCGCCTTGATACTGTCATACCTGCGACACCCCAAGCAAAGGAAATTTTCAATGGGCGTTCCTGTGTATCATGGCGATTTTTATTCGGATGATTTCATACTAAATCCCACCCAAGGATACGCAGATTTGCGCGCGCTGGGACCTGTGATTTGGATGGAGCAGCAGAACGCCTATGCCGTCACCTGTTATAACGAGGTGGTGCATGTTTTGCGCAACCCTGCGACGTTCATTTCAGGAAATGGCATTTCGATGAACGATGATGTGAATGCACTGTTGAAAGGATCAACCGTGAATTCAGATGGCGATGAACACGACAGCCGAAGGCGCGTCACCGCTCGTCCCCTGATGCCCAAGGGGATTGAACATTTGGAACAATATATCCACGAAACAGCCCAAGCTTTAGGGGATCGTTTGGTGGACCAACAGACATTCGATGCCATTTCAGAATTCGCACAAATCCTCCCCCTGTCCATTGTGATTGATTTAGTCGGACTGGACGAAAGTGGTCGTCAAAACATGTTGGCCTGGGGATCGGCGGTGTTTGATGTGATGGACGGGCATAATGAACGCTCGCAGGTGGCTTTTGAAACCTTGGTCGGTTTGCGCAAATATTTGGATAAATACGGACGCGCCGAATACCTGAAAGAGGGTGGATTAGCGCGCCGTATTTTTGAGCTTGCCCCCGAACATGGATTTAGCGAGGCAGATGCCGCACAAATGATGCGCGATTATATTTCGCCCAGTTTGGACACCACTATTTCGGCCTCTGGATACATGGCGTATTTCTTTGCAACACACCCAGATCAATGGGAATTATTGTTGAACAATCCTGATTTGGTGCCCAATGCAATTGAAGAGGTTGTGCGCCTAACAACACCTATTCGATCCTTTTCCCGATATGTGGCCGAGGATACAGAAATTTCAGGCACCAAAATTGAAAAAGGATCGCGTGTGATGGTGATTTATGGCTCTGCTAATCGCGATGAAACCTTTTGGGATGAACCAGACCGTTTTGATATCACGCGCAACGTGCGAAAACATGTTGGGTTTGGACACGGTGTGCATTTGTGTATGGGCATGCATTTGGCGCGGCGGGAAATGATCAACCTGTTAGAGGCCATGCGCACACGGGTTGCGCGATGGGAATTAAACGGCAGTCCAGAAATTCAGATGAACAATTCCATCCGTGCCTTTTCAAAACTGCCAATCAAAATAACGCCCCAATAAAGGTGACATTATGGGTCAAGTGAAAAACATCCTTTTCATCATGTTTGATCAGTTGCGTTGGGATTACCTAAGCTGTGCTGGACACCCGCATTTGCATACTCCAAATATTGATGCCTTGGCCGCAGAGGGTGTACGTTTTACGCGCGCCTATTGCCAATCGCCTGTATGCGGCGCCTCACGGATGAGCTTTTACACAGGGCGCTATTGTCATTCCCATGGGGCCACATGGAACCGTGTTCCCTTAAAGGTCGGCGAACACACATTGGGCGATCATTTGCGTGACAATGGTATGGAGTGTTGGTTGGTTGGGAAAACCCACATGAAGGCCGATACCGAGGGCATGGCCCGATTGGGCATCCCTGCTGACAGCATCATTGGTGTGCGCACCGAACAATGCGGATTTGACGTCTATGAACGCGATGACGGCATGCGCCCCGAAGGTCCCGAGGGATTTTACGATGACGGTGGGGCTGCCACCTATAACGAATGGCTGCGTGAACGGGGATATCCCGGGGACAATCCGTGGCATGATTTTGCCAATTCTGCACGGGATGCGGACGGGAATGTTTTGTCGGGATGGTTGTTGGAAAATGCCCGCAAACCAGCCGCGATTAAGGAGGAGGATTCCGAAACCCCCTATATGACCAGCCGCGCGATTGAATTCATGGATCAGGCGGGTGAAACGCCATGGTGTTTGCATCTGAGTTACATCAAACCCCACTGGCCCTATATCGCCCCTGCCCCCTATAATGACATGTACGGACCAGAGCATGTGATCCCCGTCAATCGCAACGAAAATGAATTGGTCGACATGCACCCCGTTTATGCCAATTACGTCAACAACCGCGTTGGGCAATCGTTTTCACGTGATGAGGTTTTGGAACATACAATCCCGTCCTATATGGGGTTAATAAAACAATGCGATGATCAAATGGGCCGCCTGTTTGACTATCTGAAATCCAGTGGTTTGTGGGACAACACCATGATCTTTTTGACATCGGATCATGGGGATTATCTGGGCGATCACTGGATGGGGGAAAAGGATTTATTCCACGACTGCTCGGCCAAAATCCCATTGATCATCCGCGATCCCTCTGATCAGGCTGACGGAACACGCGGAACCGAATGCGATGCATTGGTAGAATCCATTGATCTGGCGCCAACCTTTTTGGATGTGATTGGGGCCGAGGCCCGTCCACATATTTTAGAGGGCGCATCACTTTTGCCTTTTTTGCACGGAAAAACGCCTGCAAAATGGCGCGACTATGTGATTTCGGAAAATGACTACGGAATTTCGCCCGGGAATGCCGCATTGGCAGAACAGGTTGATGATCCGCGACAATACATGGTTGCCAACACACGCTGGAAATACATCTATGCCGAAGGGTTCCGCCCCATGTTGTTTGATTTGGAAAACGATCCAAATGAATTGACCGATCTGGGCACAAGTGCAGAGCACGAAGTGATCCGACAACAAATGTTCGAAGCCCTAAGCGCATGGGCACGTCGATTGTCCCAACGCACCACGATGAGCCCCGCTGATGTGATTGCCGAACGCAAACGATCCCCCGCGCGTGGGATATTGTTAGGTGCCCTTGATGAAACCGAAATGTCCGATGCACAACGTGCGTTTTATGGGAAGCGTAAGGGGCCAGAATTCGAATGAGCCTGAATGATCATTGCCAGCACACCTGCGTCCCGTTCATTCGTTTCCAAGCGGTATTAACGTGGTAACTCTGGCGCCCAAGTAACGCCCCAAGCATCCTGCCACAAAGGTTCATATGTAACGTTTGATTTGGCACTGCCCCCAGTCCACAGATCATATTTAGGCACAGAGTAGGTTTCAAAATGCGTGATTAATTGCTGTCGCAGACGCGCAATAATGGGTTCGCATGACGGATCATCAATTAGATTGATCTTCTCTTGTGGGTCCTTGCGCAAATCAAAAAGCTGATCTGACATTGGAAATTCCTCTGATCCTTTGAACCGCATGGCATACATCCATTCCTGGGTTCTAATCGCACGCGTTTCTTCCTGCTCATAAAACACCGCATCCGAGCTGCCAATTGGATTTATTATATCGCGTGCCGCACTTGGCAAGCTGGGGACCATATCCGAACCGATCATTGTTGCAAGCGTTGGGAAAAAATCGATTTGCGAAACCATGCGGCGGTGCTGGTGTCCCTGTTTCACCGTACCGCCTGCGATGATCAATGGGATGTGATAGGAATGGCGATGCGCGCTTGCAGGAAAGGCAGCAGCCCCATGTCCCCAAATCCCGTTATGTCCTAATGAAAAGCCATGATCAGCCGTGTAAATCACAATCGTATCTCGGGTCATATCCATCCGATCCAAAGCATCAAGGATACGCCCCACACCTGCGTCAATCAGGCTGACTTGGCTAAAATAATTACGCAAAGATTGGATGTTGTTGGGCAATAACAAGGGCCCCTTAAACTGTTCGCGCACTCCACCCTGTGCGACCCGCAGGCCAAAGCGGTCCAATACCGCGCTATCGAGCCCTTCTCTTGGGATCGAATTCATGGGTAAATCGTCATAAATTTCCGCAAATTCGTTATCTGCACGACCTTTGATCGCGGGCCAATGACCATAAGGCCCGTTATATGGAACAAAGGCAAAGAAAGGTTCGTTTGCAGACTGTGCCTCAATAAATTCGACGGTTTTATCTGTGAAGAAATCGACGGTATGACCCTCGAAACGATATCTCTGTTCCTGATCGATCACGTCGTTGCCGTAAAAACTGGTTGTGTGTCCGTGGGGAAAGGTGACCCAATGATCAAACGCCAGTTGCGGAACATCAGCAATGCCTAGATGAAATTTTCCGATTAATGCGGTTTTGTACCCCTGCTGTTTGAACATCTGTGGTAAGGTGTTGAATTCTGAAATTGCAGACCAATTGTGAGGCCAATGAGGTGCAAGCGTATCATCTAGCCAATTGTGAATGCCATGCTGGCTGGGCATCAAGCCTGTCATCACGGACGCACGACAGGGTGAACACATCGCATTCACGCAATATGCGTTCGCAAATTGCGTTCCACGTGCGGCCAGCCCATCAATGTGAGGAGTTGAAACCTCATCATTGCCATAACACCCCAACAAATCAGCAGGCTGATTATCTGACATGATCAGGATGATATTTGGTGGGCGTTTTGCGTTCATATTCCGTGCCTTAAAAGCTTACCTTCATGCAATTCTGTCCGACAGCGGGCTTTCATCCATTTGGGCGATCAAATGATGATTTAACCGTTCTGCAAAATAGGCACGGGTTTTTGCATGGGCGGGATCATCCCAAAGATTGTTTGTTTCCTTGGGATCAGACTTTAGATCATAAAGCTCGCCCCAATCTTGATCCCGATAAACAGTATAACGCCAATCTTTGGTCACGACGGATCGCACGCGTGCGGGTTCTGCAAACCCCAATCGCCGCCCCCCATCGTTGTATTCAATCAAGGCTTCTTCGCGGGGGCCATCCCCGCCTTGGGTTGCGGATAGAAAGCTTTGCCCTTGATTACCGTTAAACGGCGCAATCCCTGCCCGATCCAGAATGGTGGCTGCAATGTCAACTGTGGAACAGATCGCGTCAGTGGCGTCTGCGCGACGGGTGTCGGGATCTGACCAGATAAAGGGCACCTGCGTGATGGATCGATATTGCAACGCGCCTTTTAGGATCATGTTGTAATCGCCCATGTAATCGCCATGATCCGAGTTAAAGCAGACAACCGTATCCTCATACAATCCCGCATCCCGCAAACCTTGCATGACATCGCCAATCGCGTCATCAACAAAGGCCATCATGCCCGCACTTAGCGCCATGGCCTCTTTAATCTGTTGATCATCCAACATCATGGCCGTTTGCGGCGTCAGTTGTTCCCCGGCCCCTTTCCAATTGTCATATAACCATTTTAACGGCGGTGTCGGATTTTGGTTTGCGTCATATGGCAGTGACACCTCAAAATCATCTGGGCTATACATATCCCAATATTTGCCGGGCGGATTAAACGGATGATGGGGGTCAGGAAAGCTGACAAAGGTGAAAAACGGTGCATCCTGATCCTGTCGAGATTTCAGATAGGCAATCGCGCTGTCGCGGATATAGGCCGTTGGGTACAAGTCCTCTGGAATTGGGGTGCGATAGGCCTGTGGACAGGAATAGTTGTGCGGCAATTGATTTTTGGGATCATGCAGCGCCTGCCAATCAGGGGCGTTTTCGCGAAACCATTGACGGTAATGTCCGCCGCATCTGTCCCCGTGTGACGTAACCATATCCACATGCTGATACCCGTAATACGGGGTGGTTATGTCGTAGCGTTCATCGCCTTCATAGGCCTCTGGTTCTTCTTCATAGGGCTTTGTGCGCTTACCCCGCCATGCCTCAACAAGTTTGTCGTCTTTGCTGCGCCCAACAGGGGGTAGTCCCGTAAAGGGTTGCAGATGGCTTTTGCCAATGGCCGCGGTGTGATATCCCGCGTCACCCAGTAAATCGACAAAGGTCACCGCATTTTCGGGCAGGATGCAGCCGTTATAGCGCAACCCATGCAAACTGGGGTACCGCCCTGTCAACAGTGATGCGCGATTTGGCATGCACACAGGCGACGCCGTATAAAAGTTTTCAAACCGAATCCCCTGATCGGCAATAGCATCAATATTTGGTGTTTTTAAAACAGGATGCCCATAACACCCCAACCAATCTGCGCGTTGTTGATCGGTGATGAAAAATAAGAAATTCGGGCGTTTTGTCATGTTATTCATCCAATAGATTTATCGCGTAGCGATCCAGCATCTGCGCCATCTGATTGGGCGCCTCTAACATGCCATCATGCCACGTATTTAACGCATCATGTGTCCAATCCGCACGTTTTTTCAATCGCTCATATTCGCGCTGAAACGGAGACTGCGCATTCTTGGCGGCGATGATGTAATGTTTATGCAAAACCTCATTTTGCCGTCCCGACAATGTCACCCCCTTGGCAAAGGTTCCTTTGGGCTGGGGGGTACATTTAGACAGGATATAAGCACGTAAATCCGGATCCTCGGCCCATGTGACAGATGCGCTGTCGGGGTCCAACCCAATGGCGCCCGTATCGATTTGACGCTGAAATGCGGCCATGCGTTCGGGGTTTGCATTTTGAAAAATCGCCTGTTCCGACTGTTCAGGTACAAAAGCATCGAAATAAACCGATGCACGGATACGATCCGCACAGCGATCCGCAACACCCGTGATGATCAATCCGCCATAGGAATGGCCCACCAAAATAATATCCCTAAGGTCGCGCCAACGGAGGGTATTCACAATGTCCGTAACATGCGTATCCGCCGTAATATCAGCGCTTAGTAAATGTGCGCGTTCCCCCAGTCCTGTGAGCGTTGGCGTATGCACCTCATGCCCTAACGCGCTTAGTTTTTGTTTTAATGGTGTCCAGCACCATCCCCCATGCCATGCACCGTGAACAAAGACAAAGGTAGCCATATGTACCTCCCTTACACGGATTTTAGAGCGCGGAAATGGTGAAGCCCCAAAACGGCGAAGGCGGCCAAAATTGCCCCAAATTGAATGGTCTCTGGACGCATCAATATTCCCACAGCAAGGATCAATCGCACGGCTATCCAAAGTGGGGTCAAGGCACGGGCATCAAAGGCGGCAAGTGCGCTGGCCACCAAATACAAGGCCAAGATCAAGCGCGCCAAGAGCCAGGCAAGCGCGCCATAGTCAATCCCATCCTCATACCCAGGCAGTGGTTCACGCGCGGTGCTCGATGGATCAATCAGGGCTTGATCCACCAACAACAGTTCTGGGTAAAACGCAAAGACGAAGGGGATTGCAAACATAACAATGCCTGAGCGCACGGCGCTGAACCCTGTCGCCATGGGTTCGGCCTTGGTGATCGTCGATGCGGCAAAGGCGGCCAAGGCAACAGGCGGTGTAATGGCCGAAGCCACCGCAAAGTAAAAGATGAACATATGCGCCGTAAATGTTGCAATGCCCAAGCCCACCAACAAGGGGCCCATCAACAACGCAACATTCACATAGGCGGGAACCGCAGGCATTCCCATTCCCAACAGGACAGCCAACAACATCGTGATCAATAGTGCAAAGAACTGGAACAGGGTTGAACCACCCCCTGCCAGATCAAAGGACAACAAGAACCGTAACACATCAATGGCAACGAATTTGGACAGCCCTGTGAAGTTCAGGCAAACATCAATCACGGTGACCGCAAGGAACATAAGGTACAATGTTGAAATCGTAATTCCCGCTTCGGCCAAGGCATCCAACATTTTGCGCGGTTGTTGGCGGAATTCTTTATCCAAAAACAGCAGAACCATCACCAAGGCCGCGGCCCACCATCCCGTGGCCCCTGCGTCCCCTGCTGCGTTTTGGAAAATCTGCATGCCCCAGTTCAGATTACTGACAGAGCAACGATCCCCCTGCATCACCACATCTGCCCCCGTGATCCAGCCAAGGAAACCGCAGCCCACCAAATCCTTGGGCGTCAGCAACAAAAGCAAGATAAGCAAGATTGGCAGCGCGATTTGACACAGGTGTAGAAGTTCCGTGCGTGAAATGCGCATATCCTCGGTAAATTCGCCGAATGCCTCGATCCCCTGTTTGCGCGACTGAAAAGATGCGCTGAGGAACAGGCACAGGAAATAGGCCAGTGCGGGCAAGGCTGCGGCAATAATCACCTCGCGATACGGCACCGCTGTCATTGCCGCCAAAACAAAGGCCGCAACACCCATCACAGGGGGCATGATTGATCCGCCCGAGGATGCGGCCGCCTCCATCCCGCCTGCAAATACCTTGGAAAATCCGCGCTTGATCATCATTGGGATCGTCAACACCCCTGTGGACAGCACGTTCACAACGGGTCCCCCCGAAATGGTACCAAACATGGCCGAACTGACGATGGCCGCATGCGCAGGCCCCCCGCGCAGGTTGCGCGTCCAACGGAAGGCCAGTTTGATCAAAACCTTTCCGCCTGCCGATTTTCCAAAGAGCGATCCCAAAATGATATAGGGGAACACCACATTCATGATCACATTCATAAACCGCCCCAACAGTCCCGAGGCATTGTTGACCAAGGCATCATGGACATTGGGTACACCATCAAGGAAGGTACGCGGTTCCCCACCAAGTTTTGTGACGAAATATTTATTGATCCCATCGGGACCATAGACATACCAAACCATCACAGTGGCGATTGTATAGCTGGCGATTAAGATCGACACCAAGACCAACGGAAGGCCCCAAACCTTGATGTTATAGCCCAAAAAAATCACAATCGCGATGCCGACAATGGCCACCAACCACACACCCGTGGTTTGCACGCATTTCGGGTCCTCGACTGTGTCAGGAATGGGCAATCCCATGGTTTCTGCAAACTCAACCTCTGCCTTTAGGGTTTCGGCCATGATACGGGCGCGTTCCCCCGTCACTGTATCAATCAAACATACGCTGTCGATTTCAATGAGATAGGTCAGAGAAATGGCAAAGGCCGCAAGAACCAAAGCCCCATCCATAAAGGCACCAAAGGCGGCACGGCTTGTTCCCCGCCATGTGCGCCACATGGAATGTTTCAACGCAACCACGACCATCATCAAAAAGAAGACAATTGGATAAAACCATTCGGTCGAAAAGGACCGAGTTTTCAAATCATCGACACCCGTGATCCCGCGCCACAACGCATCCCAACCTGGGATCAATGGCGTGCTATTGATCAGACCGATGAAAATGAAAATCAGTGCAAGGATATAAACGGCACGGTTTGGAAAAACCGTCGCACGGGGTTCGACCGTTTCTGTATCAGACATGGTTTACCTGTATGTTCGCTGAGCGCCTTCAGACGAAAAACGGGCACCGAATGGATGCCCGTTTCTGGATTTAAGAATTAGTCTGCGGCAACCGCGCAGTCATCCAATTGATACCCTGCCTCGCGCCATGCGCGTGCCGCGGCAACGTGGTATTGGATTGGGTTTGCACCACACATCCCCAGCATTGGGTTGTCAAAGTTCACGGTATTCCCGAATGGCGCCTTAGCCTTTAGATCATCCATCGTGTCGATGTAGGCAGACACCAGATCATAGACCAATTGATCATCCATATCCTTGTGTACAACATTGCCGCCAATGGTGGCAAAGGCGCGGAATGTGTCATCCTCGGAAATGAATGTCCAATCTTCACCCATGGTTTCACGCAGTGCGTTGATATCCATCGTGAATGGCGCACTGCCTGGTGCGGCCATATATTTCTGCATGGCGTCGCTTTCGTAAATGTCCTTGGGCATGGACCACCCTGTCATTTTACCTGCGGCGGTCGCAGATGTCAGACGGCTACCTGGAAATAGTTCGGGCAGAACAATCGCATCAGGTTCACCACTTGCAATCAATGTACCTGCCTGACCCCAGTTTGTTTGAATACCTGTGTATCCCTCACCATCCTTCAAACCTGTAACGATTTGGATCATGCTTCGCGCATTTGTCAACGCGCCACCACGGGGCGGTCCGTTATAAATGGTACGCCCTTCAATATCATCCCAGCCATTGATGTTTTTGGAATCATAGGCGAATAGGAAGAAGATACCCAATGTGAACGGGTTGATCGCGCGTAGGTTTCCAGCCAGTTCCGCACCCTTTTCCTTCCCCAATGATCCATATGGACCAACGCCGCGGCTCATCAAAAATGGTAGGATGTGGGGCGACCCCGCGATATCCGTTTTACCCTCGGCCACGTTTTGAATTGAATTGGTCAGGGTTTGACCATCTGCCAACTGAATGTTCGCAATTCCACGTGTTCCTGCAATCTCAGTTAAGTGCGCAGGCGATAGATACACCGCACCCCCAGGACTTGCTGTTTCTGCAGTTAGGTTAATGTCTGCAAATGATGCTGTGGCCATGGTCGCAATGCCCAGTGATGCCACAAACTTCGTTAAACGTTTCATAGATACCTCCCAGATCATAAACGTATGTAAAACCAAGTACTCGTTTATCGTTTTATTCTTGGTTGACACCTCAACTATGCGTATCTGATTTTATAAAACAAGAAAAATTCAGTTTGAAAAAACGGATTTAGATTTGATTGGCCAACGTAGCGATGTGTGATCATGCGGTATGACCCGAAATTAAATAGTCGAATTGGACAGACCGTTCGGTGTCCTGGCGCCCCGATCATTTCGGAACAAACGCATAGTGGGGCGGATCTTAGTGACCTTGGCAAGGATCCCCTGTCAAACATCAACGGGCCCAGCGTTATCCGCGTACCAGAGTGGGTCACCGATCGGTTGGGCAAGTATTACCTGTACTTCGCCCATCATAAGGGGCCATCCATTCGATTGGCCTATGCTGATCAAATGATGGGGCCGTGGGTGGTTCACCCAAAGCCCGTTTTGACAGTGGAACACAGTCTGTTTGTTACCGAGGATCTGGACCCAAATTCACGCAGCGATTGGGTAAATGGACCTGATTACTTGTATGCCCATATCGCATCCCCCGATGTGCATGTGGATCAAAACGCAAAACAGATATTGATGTTCTTTCATGGTCTGCTGCCAAACGGTGATCAACAAACGCGCTTCGCCCTATCAGAAAATGGGCGATCCTTTTCGGCAGCGCCTCCTCTGCTCGGGCCATCATACCTGCGCGCATTTCAATGGCGTGGGCGTTGGTATTCTACACATCTTTGGGGTGATGTGGGGATGTTTGAAACCTTATCCATCGCACCTAAGATATTCCCGCATAGAACTCTGCCGCCTCAAATAACGGGTGCACCAAACGCAAAAATTCGGCACGGTCACATTTGTCAGGTTGGGGAACACATGCATTTTGTGTTTTCACGTGTTGGCGACACACCAGAGTGCATTTTACATTGCCCAATTGCATTGTCTGATGACCCGCATGATTGGCGGTTTGGACCTGTCACCAAACTTCTAAACCCAGACGAGCCATGGGAGGGATTTGGAAAAGATCCGGTAAAATCAGCGGAAGGAAGCGCGCGGGGGTGGCTACCAGAATTGCGGGATCCTTGCCTATTTTATGATGAGGGGCGACTTTGGTTGCTTTACAGCGGCGGTGGTGAACGCGGGATCGGGCTGGCCGAAATGATCGGTTTCTAATCACCTTTCGCGTTTAACAAATCGTTTAACCATGCCTCTACATCTGTCGAGTTCTCACCCAGCTTTGGTGCATTTGACGACGGCGTATAATGGGCCGCGCCCCCTAAACGAAACGGCACTGTTGGCACTTGAATACCGTCATCGGTTGTTTGCACAAATCCGCGTGTCACAACCTGATCGGATGCCAATGCCTCTGGCAGGCTGCGTAGACGCGCAGCGGGGACACCATTTTTCTGAAGGATGGCTTCCCATTCTACTGCGTCTTTTTCCAACAGTTTCTTTTCAATTTCCGCAACAAGGTCTGCCGCATTTTTTTTGCGCGCATCAGGTTTGGAAAACCGTGGATCATCCAACCAATGATCACAGTCAAAGGAGCGTGCTAAACTTTGGAAATGCGCTTCTTCATTCACGCCAAGTGAAATGACACCCGTCCGACAAGGAAAACTCCCCGCGCCGGGTGAACGTGAATTGGCCAAGTTGCCACGACGCTTTGGCGCATTTCCTGTTTTCAAGTAATCCGTGATTGTCGAGCTCATCAACGACAAACCCGTTTCCAACATGGATACATCAACGAACGTCCCTTTGCCCGTTTTGCTGCGTTCAAAGAGGGCTGCGGAAATCGCAAAACTTGCGGCCATTGCGGTTCCGTAGTCCAAAACAGGCGCCCCTGCCCGCATCGGGCCACTGTCTGCCGTGCCTGTTGCATCCATCAAACCACAACTCGCCTGAATGTTCACGTCGTAAGCAGAGGTATTTTCCTGTGGGCCACCTCGACCATACCCCGTCATGGCGCAATGGATCAGATGCGGGAATTTCTGCGACAGTCGCGTTTCATCCAATCCCAACCGTTTCATCGTTTCGGGACGGTGGTTTTCAACAAACACATCTGCAACCGACAGCAATCCCAACATGGTTTCAAAATCTGCATCATCGCCCAAATCCAGCGCGATTGATCGCTTCCCCGCCCCTTGCGTTAGATACGCAGTACTCATCCCCCGACTCGCGCCAAGCGCATCTGTTCCCCCGCGATGACGAATTGCGTCACCTTTTGTTGACGACTCAACCTTTATGACCGTCGCACCCAGCAATCCAAGGTAATAACTACAGGCTGGTCCTGCCAAAACATGTGTAAAATCAACGACAATCAGGCCTGAAAATGGGTGTGTTTGGGACATTTCGTTAACTTTTTTCAGTTTCTAGAATTTCAACTGTTTACACCCAACGCCTTTTGCGTTTCTGTGTTCTCCACCAAATGGGAGGTATACATGACTATTATCAACAAAGTGGCAGCTGGTCTAGCTGCATTGACGACAATGGCGGGCACCGCTGCACTTGCTGATTACCCAAGCAAGCCAATCAAAATCATGGTTGGTTTCTCTGCGGGTGGTGGTACAGACACAACTGCACGTGGTTTCGCATCTTACATGCACGAAGCACCAAGCATGAACGGCATGCCAGCATACATCGTGAACCTGCCAGGCGCATCTGGTCAGAAAGCGGCGAAGCAGGTTTTGGAAGAAGATCGTGATGGTCACACACTTTACATGATCAACATCGGTACATTCATCGCAGGTGAATTGGCAAAAGGCGAAGATCGCCCCTACCACGTGCCAGATGATTTCGTGAACTTGGGCTGTGCATCACAGCTTGTGACATCTTTGCAGGTTCACACATCTAACTCTGCAACAACAATGCAGGAATTCATCGACAACGCAAAAGCGTCTGGCGAAGAAATCACATGGGGCACATCAGGTGCGGCAACAATGCACGCAACTATTGGCCACATCTTCTTTGACGCAAACGGTATCAAGCACAAAAAAGTTCCGTTCAAAGGCGGTTCAAAAGCACGTGCAGCATTGGTTTCACAATCAGTTGACGCCGTGTTCGGTGGTGTAAACACTGTTGTCGGTTTCGAAGACGACATCCGTGCATTGGCATCTGCGGGCGCAGATCGTGACCCAATGGCACCAGACCTACCAACATTCTCTGAGCAGGGAACAGGTGGCATAGAGTTCACAGGTCTAATGTGTCTATTCGGCGCAGCGGGCATTCCTGATGAAGTGAAAGCAGACGTAGGTGCAGCGGTAGAGCATATCGCAGGTATCTCTGGTTACCAGAAATACATGAAAGGCAACGACCTTGCCGCATTCTACACTGATTCAGCAGCAGCAACAGCGGCACAGGACACAATGTTCGCAACAATGGGCCCAGTTGTCGCAGAGATCATCAAAAACCAATAATCCGGTTTAACGGATTTAAGGCAGGCTCTTAGTGGGCCTGCCTTACCATTTGAAACGCACGAAAGGTGATAAGCGCGTGGATTATCAAAAATACAAAGTCAAAGTCGAATACGGCGTAAGTGCCGTTGTCATGCTGGTTGGGGTATTTTTTATTATCCAAGCCTTTACCATTGATACAACACGCGAGGTTGTTGGGCCACGAACATTGCCCATGATCCTTGCGGTTTCGATGGTGTTGGGGGGCCTGTTTCTATTGTTTCGGGCCTATGCAGGGAAAGCGGGCGATTTACGCGATGGCTATGGCTTCCTTGAAAGCGATGTAAAACGCATTTTTTTGGTCATCGCCTGTGGTGCGCTATTTGTCGTCACATTTTGGGCCTTTGGATATTTCATTGCATTGATCGTCACGGTCGTTGCGATGTTAAGCACCTTTGACGTGAAAAGTTGGAGCAAAAAGATCCTAAGCGGCGTTTTGCTGGCCTTTATCTTTCAATGGCTCTTCATGGGGATCATGTTGTTAAACGATCCCAAAGGCGCGCTGTTTGACATGCGCCCATACACCAACTGGATTACAGGAGCACAATAAGATGTTTCAAAACCAATGTGCAAACCTTCAAACGTTTTTTGAAAACGCGGGCTTTTTGTCCATCTTCTATGATATTTCCTGTGGTTTTGTTGTTCTATTCAACGATCCATATGCCCTAATCTTTGTGGTTCTTGCGGCGATCGTGGGCATCGTGTTTGGCGCCCTGCCTGGTCTAACGGCCGCGGCCGCAATCGCGATGATGTTGCCGATTTTGATCGCATATAATGATGAAATCGGTGGTTTGGCGGGCCTTGCCTTTCTCTATGTGATCGGGAAATCAGGGCGATACGGCGGATCCATCGCCGCGATTTTGTTTAACACACCTGGCACGGCGGCCTCGGCTGCAACCATGCAAGATGGCTATCCCATGACACAAAAGGGTAAAGCAGGTAAGGCGTTGAAATCCGCAACCATTGCATCGGCCTTTGGGGATTATTTTGGTGAAATCATCCTGATTTTCGGGGCTGTGTCGATTGCGGCCTTTACACGTAAATTTGGTCCACCTGAAAACTTTGCTATCTATCTGATGGCCTTTGTTGTGATCGGATCGGTTGTGACCGACAGTATCGTGAAAGGTATCATTTCAACCCTCTTTGGCGCGGTCATCGGTTTGATCGGCGAAGACGTCATCACAGGCCAATTCAAAATGACCATGGGCATTGATGAATTGGAATCTGGCATGGCGTTGGTTCCCCTACTGATCGGTGTTTTCGTAATTTCAGAGGTGATTGTTCAAGCGGAAAAAGCCGCAAAAATCAAAATGATGGATGTCGCCCCCGAAGCGAATTTGGACAAAAGCGAAGATTATTTCACGTGGGCAGAATTCAAACGCTGCACACCACTTATGTTCCGCTCCTCTATCTATGGATCTCTGATCGGGATGATGCCAGGTTTGGGATCATCGGTTGCCTGTTTCGTCGCCTATGGCGAAGAAAAACGTCGCGCAAAAAACAAGGACGAATGGGGCACAGGGATAGTCGAAGGCATCGTTGCACCAGAATCTGCAAACAATGCCGTTTCTGGCCCATCCATGATCCCACTGCTGACCTTGGGTATTCCTGGGTCCACAATTGCGGCCGTTTTGATTGGTATGTTCCTTGTCAACGGATTGCAGCCTGGGCCAACAATCTTTGCAACCGAACCACCCCTATTCATGGGTGGTCAGTTGATCAGCCCGCGTGAGTTTATCTTTGGCATCTTTGCAGCGGGTCTGATCGGCATCGCGGCCTATGCGTTTATCGGTTATTTCGCGGCCTCATGGGTTGGAAAAATTATCGCCTATCTGCCAACGCAATATCTCTATCCCTTCATCTTTATGACAGCGCTTGCGGCCAGCTATTCGTCACGCGCATCTATCTGGGATGTAGGGTTTGCCTTGTTGTTTGGTGTGATCGGATACGCCATGCGGCGCACAAATTTCTCGGCTGCGGCGTTCATTATCGCCTTTGTTCTGACATCTAGTATGGAAGAGGCCTTCCGTCAGTCGATGATCATTTCTGATACGGGGTTCTTTATCTTCACCAGTTTTGAATATCAGGGCAAATTCTCTTATGCCCCGATCTTCTTGATGATTGGTGCGGCTGTGGTGATCATGCGCGCGTGGTCATCCTTTAAAACGCCTAAGTAAGGAAAGCTAAACGGTACACCGATGTTTGATTTACGCATACTCTGGATCTTTGTTTTCGGACTGGTTGGGGGTGTGATCGCACAATTCATCGGTGCACCGATGCCCTTTATGTTGGGCGCAATATTCGGATCTGCCTGCTTTGTCCTGTGGTACGAACGAGGGGACCGTCAGCTTCCGAAACTGACCCGATGGGTGCGATTGATCTTTATGTCGGTGATCGGCACCATGATCGGGTCGCGCTTTACGCCCGAATTACTGGTCCTGCTGCCACAGTTTTGGTTCTCAATTGCGGCCCTTCTCCCTTACATCCTACTGGCGCATGGCGGTGGCTATGCGATTATGCGCTTGATCGGGGGATACCAGAAAAAGGATGCCTATTACGCCGCCCTGCCCGGTGGCATCGTGGATTCTGCCGTCTTGGCCGAGGCTGCGGGCGCCGATTTACGGATCGTCACGGCGCAACATTTCATCCGTATCATCATGGTCGTCACATCAATCCCTGTCCTTTTCTTTTTAATCACAGGAGAGGCAGTTGGATCATTGGCAGGTGAAACCATGGTGCGTGCAACGGAATATAGCGTTGTTGATCTGCTCCTGATCCTTGCCATCGGGTTCACGGGGTTAACAATTGGACGGCTGTTACGCTTGCCTGTTTCCCATATGTTGGGCCCCCTTTTCCTAAGCCTTGCGTTAACACTGACAGGCACAATTGAAATCCATTTCCCCAACTGGCTGGGGGATTTGGCGCAATATATGGTGGGCTGTGCATTAGGTGCACAGTTTTCGGGTGTGTCGCGCAAACTATTGGTGCGGGGCTTGGGTATGGGGCTATTGGCAGGTACCTATATGCTGTCCCTTGCGGCTGGCTTTGCTCTAATCCTAACCCAATATCTGCCCACGGAATTTGGCGTGATGTTCGTAAGCTTTGCCGCTGGTGGCTTGGCCGAGATGAGCTTGATCGCGCTTTCGCTGAACTTTAATCCAATCGTGGTCGCCATTCACCATTTGGTGCGGATCACATTGACCATCTTTTGCGGAAAACTCTTGGAAAAATACGTCAGATGACTTGCAACCTTGGCTGATCAAGGGTCTAGTTTCGCTAACATAAAAGGGAGAAGAATATGCCACACCAACCCGCGTCTGCAGCACTATCCCATATTCGCGTACTTGATTTAACACGCGTACGCTCTGGCCCAACAGCCGTGCGCCAATTGGCGGATTGGGGCGCCGATGTCATCAAAATCGAACAACCTGAATCGCTTGAGGCCGATGGCGCATTGGGCGCGGGTCGCAATACACCTGATTGGCAAAACCTTCAGCGCAATCGCCGTAGCCTGACGCTGAACCTAAAGTCAGACGAAGGCAAAGAGATTTTCCTAAAACTTGTCAAAACAGCGGATGTTGTTGTCGAAAACTTCCGCCCCGACGTTAAGGATCGGTTGGGCATCGATTACGAAAGCCTAAAGGCATTAAACCCCAAAATCATTCTTGCCAGCATTTCGGGTTTTGGACAAACGGGCCCCTATGCCAAACGTCCAGGATTTGACCAGATTGCCCAAGGCATGGGGGGGTTAATGTCCATCACGGGCGATCCTGAGGGGGGACCAATGCGCGTGGGTATCCCCATTGCTGATCTGACCGCGGGCCTCTTTTGCGCATTGGGCATTTTGACGGCCCTTCTGGAACGTGAAAAATCGGGTGAAGGTCAGTGGCTTCACACCTCACTTCTGCAATCACAGGCCTTTATGCTGGACTTCCAAGCGGCCCGTTGGTTGATGAAGGAAGAGGTTGCGCCGCAGGTTGGCAACGAACACCCAACCAGCATTCCAACAAACCGCTTTTTAACGCAGGACGGCGCGGTCAATATCGCCGTTGCAGGCAACGAAACATGGCGCCGCCTGTGTGATGCATTGGGCAAGCCCGAGTGGTTTGAACATGCGGATTACAAAACAAACGCGGATCGACGTGAAAATCGTGACCGTCTGAACGGCGAAATTGCGGATATTATTGCAACCAAAACCAGCGCCGAATGGGTGGATGCCCTAACCGCTGCTGGTGTTCCCTGTGGACCGATTTACAAAATCGACGAAATGTTTGCCGATCCACAGGTTCAACATTTGGGCATTGCACAACCTCTGAACACCGTGCCGTTTGGGGACACCCATGCCATGGGTCAACCCGTGCAATTGACGCGCACGCCATCACAATTGGTGGGAACGCCCCCGACACGTGGCGAACATACCTTGGAAATCCTAGAAGAATTGGGGATCAACGCAGACCAGGCGGCGACCCTAAAAGATAACTCAATCGTTTGAAGCGAAAGACACCGACATGACCATCGAACTGGACCTGCCAACGGACAAAATCAAAGGCGCGATCAAAGGCGCCGCCGGGCATATCATTTTTAACAACCCCGAACGCCACAATGCGGTTTCATTAGAAATGTGGGATGCGGTTGAAGTGGCGCTAAACGCGTTCATGGAAAACGACGATGTGCGCATTGTCATTCTGTCTGGTGCGGGGGGCAAGGCGTTTGTTTCGGGTGCGGATATTTCCAAATTTGAAAAAGAGCGCGGATCAAAAGACGCCACCGAACACTACAACGCGCGCCTTAAGGTCGTCTATGATACCATTGAAAACTATCCAAAACCCACGATGGCAATGATCAACGGCCATTGCATTGGCGGCGGTCTGAATTTGGCAGCCTGCACCGATATCCGCGTCGCATCCGATAAATCACGCTTTGCCATGCCTGCGGCGAAATTGGCCTTGGGTTATCCCTTTGATGCCATTCGCAGGTTGGTGAACGCCGTGGGTGCAGCCAGCGCCAAACAACTGATGTTCACCGCGAAATCAATTGATGCAGATACCGCATTGCGCATCGGATTTATCCAAGAAGTCGTTGCAGAAGAAGATTTGGCAGAACGCGTTGATGCCCTATCCGGCACGATCGCGGGCAATGCCCCGCTAACCATTCAGGCCATGAAATTCATTGCAACACAAGTCATGCAATCCGACCCCGCAAAACGCGATCTGGCAAAATGCGATGAAATGGTTGCCGCCTGTTTTGCATCCGAAGATTATGTTGAAGGACGCAAGGCATTCATGGAAAAACGCAAACCAGAGTTTAAAGGCCGCTAACATGAACATGCTCTTTGATGCCCTTGTGGCCCCGCTTGAATCGCGCAGCGATGCGGTTTTGATCCGACCTGATAATTCCGAGGTCACTGGTGAACAGTTGTTCGCACTATCGGGACAAATCGCCAATGTCTTGCACGATGCGGGTGTGAAACCTGGTCACCGTGTTGCGATGCAATGCGAAAAATCGGTCGAGGCTTTGGCGCTTTATCTGGCATGTTTGCGTGTTGGATCGCTGTTTCTGCCCCTGAACACGGCCTATATGCCCGCCGAAATGGACTATTTCGTGGGCGACGCAGAACCCACCGTTGTTGTGTCCTCAATCAAGGCGGCGGATCAAATGGCGCCGATATGCGCAAATCACAACGCCACCTTGTTCACGCTGGGCGAAAACTCAGATGGGACATTGATGGACGCGGCACGCGCCGCAGCAACCGATTGTCCCGTAGCAGAACGTGGGCCCGATGATTTGGCGGTCATCCTTTATACATCTGGAACAACAGGCAGGTCCAAGGGCGCGATGCTAAGCCACAAAAACCTGCTGTCTAATGCTGAAAGCCTGTCAGAGGCATGGCGTTTCACATCAGACGATCGTTTATTACACGCGCTGCCGATTTTTCATGCGCATGGCTTGTTTGTGGCCGTAAACGTTTCCTTGAACGTTGGGGCCTCTATGATCTTTTTGCCGAAATTCGACATCGATGTTGTGATGGAGAAAATCGGGAATGCGACCACGATGATGGGCGTTCCAACATTTTACACACGTATGTTGGCAGACGCACGTTGCACCCCCGAAAATCTGGGCCACATGCGCCTGTTTGTGTCAGGCAGCGCGCCGCTGTTGGCGGAAACACACCGTGAATTTGAAGCCAAGACAGGCCAACGTATCCTTGAACGTTACGGCATGACGGAAACTACAATGAATTCGTCAAACCCCTATGACGGGGAACGGCGTGCGGGCACAGTTGGATTTCCCCTGCCAAATATTGAATTGCGTGTCGTCGATCCAGAAACAGGCGATGAATTGCCCAAGGGCGAAATTGGCAACCTAGAGGTGCGCGGACCAAACGTGTTCCAAGGATATTGGCGCATGCCCGAAAAAACGGCTGAGGATTTCCGTGATGACGGGTTCTTTATCACCGGGGACATCGCCAAGTTTGATCAGGATGGATATATCACCATCATTGGCAGGTCCAAGGATTTGGTGATTTCGGGCGGCTATAACGTTTATCCCAAAGAGGTTGAATCCGAAATTGATGATCTGGATGGCGTGAACGAATCCGCCGTTATCGGCGTGCCCCACCCCGATTTTGGCGAGGCCGTCGTGGCGGTTGTCGTGCCCAAATCTGGTGTGGCAATGGAGGCCGACCAAATCATTTCGCCATTGCAACAGCGATTGGCAAAATTCAAATGCCCCAAAACGGTTTTCTTTGTTGATGCCCTGCCCCGCAACACGATGGGCAAGGTGCAAAAAAACGAATTGCGCAAAACATACGCAACTACGTTTCAGGCATAAGGAATAGGTACACAGATGACACAAACGGCCATTCCCTATCTGTTTATGCGCGGTGGCACATCGCGCGGGCCCTATTTCAATCGTGCAGATTTACCAGAGAATTTGGATGATTTGGCACGCGTCTTGGTTGCCGTTGTCGGGTCGGGTCATCCACTAAACATCGATGGGATCGGTGGCGGCAGCGCGGTCACGACCAAGGTTGCAATGCTGTCCAAATCGGAAGACGATTGGGCCGATGTCGATTATTTCTTTGCCCAAGTTTCTGTCGAGGATGGTTTGGTTGATTTCAAACCCACCTGCGGCAACATCCTGTCAGGTGTCGGCGCGGCGGCGATTGAATTGGGCTTATATCCAGCGCAAGCGGGCGAAACCGAAATCAAAATTCGCGCCGTGAACACGGGCGCCCGGATTGTCACGCGCGTTCAAACAGACGGCAATGCCCCAATCTATGATGGGGATTTCGCGGTTGATGGGGTTCCGGGCACCGCCGCGCCCGTATCGTTGGATTTCATGCAGGTGGCGGGGTCATCCACGGGCACCTTCCTGCCCACAGGAAACATTGTCGACACCATCGACGGGATTGATGTGACCTGCATGGATGTGGCCATGCCCATGGTGATTGCGCGGGCTGCTGATTTTGGCCTGACAGGACATGAAACCCGCGAAGAGTTGGACGCAAACCGCGCCTTCTTTGACCGGATGGAGGCCATTCGTATTCAGGCAGGCGCATTAATGGGCATGGGGGATGTGACAAAATCTGTCACCCCAAAATTCGGAACTGTCGCTCCTGCGGAACAAGGTGGCACATTGGCCGTGCGTTATTTCATGCCATGGACAACCCACCCAACGGTTGCCGTGACGGGCAGTCAATGTTTAGCGTCCTGCGCACTCACCCCCGGTTCGGTCGCCGATGGATTGGTCACACCACCTGCAAAAGGCCCGTTAACCGTGACCTTGGAACATCCGATGGGATTGTTGGACGTGATCATTGACTATGACATCACAGATGGAGCGTTCAATCATATCTCGGCAGGATTGATGCGCACCTGTCGCAAAATCGCCCAGGGCGAAGTTTTTGTGCCGAAATCAACTTGGGATAACACATAATGAAAGTTGCGATTTTAGACGACTGGTTTGACACTTTGCGCGGCCTGCCCTGTTTTGCAAAGTTGGACGGTTTGGATGTGACTGTGTTCACCGACCATGTCGCCGATGTGGACGCCTTGGCCGAACGGCTGCGCCCCTTTGATGCGGTTGTGCTGTTTCGCGAACGCACCCCGATGCGTGCAGAGCTGTTGGATCAATTGCCAAACCTAAAATTGATCTCGCAGCGCAGTGTTTATCCGCATGTGGATGTGGACGCATGCAATCGCAATGGTATTTTGCTGTGCTCAAATATGGTGCATGGCGACAACAGCTTTGCCGCGCCTGAATTGACATGGGCGCTGATCATGGCCGCGATGCGCAAAATTCCCCAGCAAATGAACAACATGCGTGCAGGCAATTGGCAGTTGGGTGTTGGGAAAACCATTCATGGACGCACCTTGGGCCTCTATGGCTATGGACGGATCGCCAAAATCGTTGAAGGATATGCCAAGGCATTCGGCATGAATGTGATTTGGTGGGGATCAGAGGATGGGCGCGCCCGCGCCGCAGCAGATGGCAAAACCATCGCCGAAAGCCGTGAAGCGTTTTTTGCTACTCCTGATGTTGTGTCCGTTCACGTACGCCTAAAACCCGCGACCAAGGGCATGATTACCGCCACGGATCTGGGACAGATGCGTCAGGATGCGGTTTTCGTGAACACATCACGCGCAGGATTGATCGAAGATGGCGCATTGTTACATGCGCTTAATGCGGGCCGACCAGGGATGGCCGCACTTGACGTGTTTGACCGCGAACCCATCACGTGGGACGATGACCCAATTGCCAAACATCCAAATGTGATCTGCACGCCCCATATTGGGTTCGTGACCGAAGATGAATTTGAACTGCAGTTTGCAGATATCTTTGATCAGGTCGCCGCATTCGCCAAGGGGGCCCCGATCCACATGATCAATCCACGGGTTTGGCAGGCTTAATCGCCGCGAATACGGGGCAGCAATTCATCCACCAAACTCTGCAAATCGCGCCCCTGTTTTGAGGCACTGCGATCAACCGTATTGTCCGCAATAATGCGTTGCCAATGGGCGCTGCCTCGCGACAAATCATTGGGCAGTCCCAGATCGGCAACCATTTTCGCCACCTCATCCATTTCGGCGGCACGGCGCACGCCGTGGGTCATGCTGCGTTCAAAGTTATAGGTCGCGCGCTGTTCCACATCAATTATAGGATGCCCATCACGCAATGAAGGAAACACCTCATCCACCACATCTGCGGCATGGGCCGCCAATGCACATTCGGCCGTTAATGCCTCAAGCCCCTTAACCATGATGGACCGCACCATTTTGATCGAGGATGCGCGCCCCACGGCCCCTTCGATAATCCGAAATGTCAGCGATAGATTGGATAACAGTTCCGATACATCATTACTCCAATCGCCCGAAATCAACAGGGGAACATCAAGTTGTTTTGGATAAACGGGTTCCATCACGGCAACATCAACATAGCGCAGATTGTGCTGTGCCATGATCCCTGCTGACACTCGTTTTGAGGAAGGTGCACAAGAGTTCATGTCCAGAAAATAGGCCCCCTGCTTCATCAGGGGCGCTGCCGCACGGGCCGCCGTAATCGCCTGATCCGCTGTCACCGTTGAAAACACAACATCCGCATCTGAAACCGCATCCTGCAAGGTGATACAATGTGTGATCCCGAATGCCTTGGCCCGCTGCGAAATCTCGGGCGCGGTTTCAGGTACCGTTGTTTTTATATCAAACGCCGCAATATCGCTTGCGCGATCTGCGCCCCACCCAGTGATAAAGGCGCCTGCCGCCTCACCCAAACCGATAAATGCGATGCGCACATGATCCTCCACTATAGGTCGTTTGACACCAGGCTAGCACAGCTGTTGGAATTGTCAGGAAAAGATTTGACGCAAGTTATGAATCTTCTAGATTTCAAGGTGTTAATACGGAGCTATGCATGACCCGCCTTTCCCTACCCGACTATGACCAACTAAGCACCGATCAAAAGCGCGTTTATGACGATATCGCCGCGGGTCCGCGGGGGTCTGTTAGGGGGCCTTTGGCAATATGGCTTAATCGTCCAGAATTGGCCGATGCGGCACAAAACCTGGGACGGTATTGTCGATACGACTGCAGTCTGCCCAAAAAACTGCGCGAATTGGCGATTTTAACAACCGCGCGTCTTTGGGACGCAGAATTTGAATGGGCGGCCCATGTGGATCATGCGCGCGATGCAGGATTGTCCGAGGATATCATTCACGCATTGCGCAATGATCAAGAGGTGCCGTTGACGACAGACGCCGAAACGGTGGTCTATTCTGTTACCCAAACACTTAACACAACACGCGCCCTGCCCGATGATTTGTACAAACAAGCACTTGATATTTTGGGGCGCGATCAATTGGTCGATTTGATTGGATTGCTGGGATATTATGCGTTGATTTCCATGACAATCAAAGCCTTTGACATTGATCCAAACGAGCTGAAAACACCAAAAGAATAGGTCACACAATGAAAATATATGAGGCCTTAGCCAAGGTTTTTCACACGCTGGATTTTGGAACATGTTTTGCCCTTTTGGGGGATGCAAATATGCATTGGGCAGGTGCCCTGTCTGATTTTGGGGCGCGGTTTATTTATACTCGACATGAACACGCGGCCGTCGCCGCCGCCACCGCCTATGCCCGCAATTCTGGCAAGGTGGGGTTTGCAACGGTGACGTGTGGACCCGGCCTAACTCAGGTGATGACAATCCTACCAATCGCGGTGCGTGCGCGCGTGCCATTGATCCTATTCGCAGGCGAAGCCCCGCTGCATAAAGAATGGTACAACCAAATGATTGATCAGGCCCCTTTTGTTCAGGCCTGTGGTGCGCATTATGTTCCATTACACGATCCGGATACAATTGCTCAGGATGTCATCAACGCAGTTCAGCACGCAGCGCGGGAACGCATTCCGGTGGTTTTGGGCGTTCCATTTGATTTGCAAAAACAGGATTTTACAGGCGATATCAGCACCCTAAAGGCCACGTTTGAATTTCCGACCTTGGACGTTGTGCACCCAAACCTCGACGCGATTCAATCAGTCGCTCAATTATTACAAAACACCGAAAAAACGGTCATCCTCGCGGGAATGGGCGCAACATCGGATCATGCACAGAAATTGATTGTCGAATTGGCCGAGGTGACTGGATCCCTATTGGCAACCACCCTGCCCGCCAAAGGCTTGTTTCATGATAAGGCATTTTCATTGGGCGTTGCGGGCGGATATGCCAGTGACGCCGCCAAGGCCATTTTTGAGAGGGCTGAGGTTGTTTTGGGCATCGGCGCACGCATGGCGTCCCACACATTTGACGGTGGGCGTCTGACACCCAACGCGCAGGTCATTCAACTTGATTTAGAGCCGCAGGAAAAGGTGCAGGGACGCAAAGCCAGCGATATTCAAATCACCGCGGATGCGATTTCGGGGACAGAAGCGTTGCTGGCCGCATGCAATGGGCAGCCTTCCAAAACATGGCGAACAACCGCGATGCAGGGCGAAACCGAGGCTGCGCTGACCCTGCCCCATTTTACGCCCACCACAGACGGATTTCTACATCCGCTTGCGGTCATTGAAACATTGCAACAGGAAATTCCTAAAGCAGTGCATGTTATAAATACATCGGGTCATTGCGCCTATTACACCGCGCAAATGAATGCCCACCCCCAAAGCCACTATACCGTCATCCGTGATTTTGGTGCGATTGGGAATGGCACGTCCTTCGCCCTTGGGATTGCAGAACGCTATCCCGATCGTCCTGTCATCCTATTGGATGGGGATGGATCGGTGATGATGCATATACAGGAATTGGAAACCATGGCGCGGCATGGCCTAAATATCATGTCCGTTGTTTTAAACGACGGTGGCTATGGATCCGAGGTTCATAAACTTCGCGCGTCAGGTGCGACCTTGGCAGGATCGGTCTTTGGTCGGCCCGATTTTGCATCTGTTGGGCGCGGGTTTGGATTGGCGGGGACAACCGCGACAACCCAAGATGATATTGCGCAGGCCATTCGTGCGTTTCTAAATTCTGGTTCGCCCGCGATCTGTGATGTGCATATATCTGACACGATTGCATCGCCGCAAATCCAACGGATCAAACATTAGGATTTAAAACACCATCCCGTCCATAATCTTGCGCGCGGTGCGCAGGACCTCGGTGCGGATTACTTGATGGTTTTCCAAGGTCGCAATCACTGTTGTCGCTCCGCTGGGGTGTTCGATATCCAGTGATTTCGCATCCCCCGTTGGAATATGCGCGATATCGTGGCCAAGGCATCCAGGCGTGACGATGGCAGTTGCAACGCTGACGGCGCCCAAAACACCGATGGTTTTATGACAGCGGTGGGGGATAAAGGTGCGCGTTGAAATGGCCCCCCCTGATTTTGGTGGTGCGACAATGGTCAGTTTGGGCACGGATTTTTCACGCACATCGCCAAGGTTCATCAATGGCCCTGCCTGCAAGCGCAGCTGTTCCAAGCGTGCACGCAACGTGGCGTTTCCCTCTAACTCAGCTGGGGGTTCATATCCACTGATCCCCAAATCATGTGCTGCGATTAATACGCAGGGCATGCCGTTGTCGATCATGGTCACTGATGTTCCATCAATGACATCCCTTGGGTTGCCTGTGGGGAATAACGCACCGCAACTGGATCCTGCTGTATCAGAAAAGGCAATCGGAATGGGCGCGGCGGGATTTGGGACACCGTCAATCATGGCCCCACCTGCGTAGGACACCTGCCCATCTGGTGTTTGAACACGCGCCTGCGCAATTTGGCCCGTATTTTCCATATAAATCCGCACCTGCGTTTCATTGCCCTCTACAGGCACCATTCCCCGTTCGATGGCAAATGGTGCAACACCGGCCAAGATATTGCCGCAGTTTTGCGCATCACTAACAATCGCCTGATCCACAAAAACCTGCAAAAACAGGTAATCAACATCTGCATCGGCACGATCGGATGGTTTGACAATCGCAACCTTGGATGTCAGCGGATCACCGCCCCCCAGCCCATCAATCTGACGCGGATCGGGAGAGCCCATGAGGTGCAGTAATAGGGTGTCACGCGCATCTGGATCAGCGGGCAAATCCGAACCCACAAAATAGGCCCCCTTGGAGGTTCCCCCGCGCATCCACATGCATAGAATGCCCTTATTCATACTTTAACCCCTTGGCCGCCAAGGGTTCGCGGAAGTTATAGATGTCCATGCCCAATTCCCCTGCGGCAAGGCGTTCGCGCTTGGCCACTTCGGCCTCCATACGGTATTCGGCGGCCTGCAGAACGCTGTCTGCCTGATCTACTGGCACGACACAGACACCATCGTCATCGGCCACGATCACATCCCCCGCATTCACGGACGCACCCGCACAAACGATGGGCACATTGACCGATCCCAAAGTCGCCTTGACCGTGCCTTGGGCCGATATGGCCGTTGACCAAACCCCAAAGCCCATCGCACGCAGATCGCGCGTATCACGCACACCCGCATCAATCACAATCGCGCGGCATCCCCGTGCCATGGCAGATGTCGCCAAAAGATCCCCAAAATACCCCATGTCACAGGGCGCCGTTGGGGCGAGAACCATGATGTCCCCCTGTTGCAATTGTTCAATTGCCACATGGATCATCCAATTATCCCCCGGGGGTGCGGATATTGTGACGGCCGATCCTGCGATCCCAAAATCCTGCTGAATGGGGCGCATGTTTGAGGCCATCAATCCGCGTCTGCCCATCGCCTCGTGCACTGTGGCAACCCCTGCTTGCCCCAGTTTTTCAATAACCTGCGAATCTGCGCGCTGAATGCTTTGGTGGACGATATTCATGTCGCCTCCTTCACGGGCGGTGTGCCATGGGTGTGGAATGTCTCGATGGTATTTAACCCCCAGGCTTGTCCCCGTTTGCGTTCTGTTTCACTCCAGACAATGGGTTCCCAATCGGGCGCAAGGATCAGGCGCGCACCTGCATTTGCCAACTCCACACGGTTGCCCGCAGGTTCCCAAACATAAAGGAAAAACGTCCCTTGGATCGCATGTTTATGCGGGCCTGTTTCGATGTGAACGCCCGCCTCAAGGAACAAATCGGCCGCGCGCAAAATATCCTCGCGTTGATCGGTGGCATAGGTCACATGATGGAACCGTCCGTGGCCGCGGCCATGTTCCTCGGTACAGGCAAGATCATAGGTTTTGTTGTTCACAGTGAACCAACATCCCCCAATGCGCCCATTGTCCAGTTGGATCATTTCCGTCACGCGCGATCCCAAACAGGTTTCCATAAAATCTCGGAACACGCTAACATCCTCGGCCAACAGGTTCACGTGATCAATGCGGCGCGGTGGGACGCCTGTAAAACGACTAGCCATGTTTTTCAGCGCGGCGGGATCATCGTTCGGGGCGCGATTTGTGTCCCAATAAAGTTCAAAGATATGTCCAAAGGGATCTTCAAAGCGATAGGCGCGGCCGTGGCTTAGATCCCCATCGACCCACCCATGGGTTTTATATCCACTTGCCTCAATCGTCGCGATGCGCCGCTCCAACGCCTCGGGGCTGGCGACGCGATATCCGATGTGCCCCACACCCGTTGTTGATGATTTGGTCAGTTTCAGGGTGCAGAATTCGTAATCATCCCAAGCCCGCAAATAGGCCGAGTGTTCATCCATGGCCGAGAGTTTCAAACCATAAACACTTGTAAAGAAATCAAGGCTTTCATCGAATTTATCGCTGTAAATTTCAACATGACCCAGATGGGCCACATCAAACGATGGGTTTGTGGGTGTGCTCATGTCCGCCCCTATAGTTCATCAACGGTGCGCGGAAAGATAGATTGGAACCCTTCTGCATATTTGCAATCACGTCCCCCCGCCTGCCCGCCTGAATTGCGTTTAAAATGATTGGCACGTTGCTGGGCAACGCGGGTGTAATAATCCCACAGGTGAATTTGCCCTTCATTACATTCCATGGCAGCGCGTTTTTGATCCCACACCTCGGTGATGTCCAAAAACGTATCTGGTTTCCACCCCATTTGTTCCGTTTGATGTGGTTCAAATAGGTAGAGCTGCGGCGCGCCTAATACCTTTTCCCCCGGATTATGGCCCCAAGCCTGCGCAATCATCCGACAGGTCAGCGCGAAATCCGTGGTGCGCATATGATCGGTGTTATAGGGGTCGTATTGCGAATGGCTCATCATGAACTTGGGTTGCACCGCACGAATGATATCCACCACCTGATCCTGCGCCTCTTGGCCCAAGTTCAGCGGATAATCCCCAAGGTCCAAAAATTTAATGTCATGCACGTTCAACGCATGGGCGGCATTTTCTGCCTCTTTGCGGCGAATGGATTTCACCTGATCAAGCGATTTCCCCTCTTTCCACAAACGCGCACTTTCCCCGCGTTCGCCATAAGACAGGCAGACAACGCTCACCTCATATCCCAGTTTGGCATGCAGTGCGATTGCCCCACCACAGCGCCACACAAAATCCGCCGCATGCGCCGAGATAATCAAGGCCGTTCTCTGTTCACTCATTTAACCAGTACCCCAAAAATATTATGTGTTCGGAAAGCTAGCACAGTTGGCGTCAAGGGAAATCAGTTTATCGACATTGTATCACTGATACCTGATTTTCGCGGTTCAGTCGATTTCAGCCGACCCATCTTGTTTCGGTAGCGCATCAACCGTATTCAACCAATCCACACGCTCTGCATAGTGACAATGCAGTTGTGGCTCATAGTTTTGCGGATCGTCCAGCGAGATCGCATAAAGATGTATTTCACCAGGCCAACGGGTACTTTCAAAACTCATCTGCGTTCCGCAGTTGTTGCAAAACCCGCGGGTTGCGATGCCGGACGATTTGTAAAATGTGCGCTCTCCGCTCCATTCTACATCCTTGGGAGCAAACCCCATCCATGCCACAATCGGCGCAGAACAGGCGCGCCGACAGCTTTCGCAGTGACACAGGGCGGTCCATTTTGGATCGCCCGTCACCTGATACTGAATTTTTCCGCATTGGCAGTGACCCGATTTATGCATCACGCTACCTGATTACAGCTGCAGCAGCAGCAAAACGGAAATGCCCAAGAGTGGCAGAAGTGTGAGAATTGTGCCACCTGAACGCAGGACAACGCTTTTCTCCATGAACCCCATGCAAATGCCATGCATCAAACGGCCCAACAAAAACGTACCACCATAATAATGCAGCGAAAACGATGAGATGCCGCCCGATTCCGCAATAAACATCAAAATCAAGAACATTGGCGCATATTCAATCAGATTGCCCTGCGCACGTATGGACCGGGTCAGCGCCTGTTCACCCGTGTAGCCAAATTTCAGCCATCCCAAACCTGGACCACCACGCAGGGCGATCACACGAAAGGAGAGCACCACCAACCAAAGCCCCAAGAGTGCGCCGTAAAGTGTTGTTGCCATTGATATTTTCCCTTTATCTATCGTTCTATTTTTTTGTATCGCGACCACGACACCCTGTCGATAATCATTTTAGAAACACAGGCGCCTTCATCGTGTCAGGGATCGCTGCCCCCAGCAATGATAAAATCGTTGGGGCCAGTTGAAGTTGATCCAGCGGAGTATCCGCCGCAACAGCCTGCGCATCCCCGAAATAATAGAGCGCAAACTCCTGTTGCAAGGGATCATGCCCCCCATGATGGCCCCGTTCATCCTGACCATGGTCGGCGGTGACAATCACCTGATATCCCATATCGCGCCATTTTGTGATCCATGGGGCCAACATATAATCCATCATGAAACAGGCGTGATCCATTTCGGGACTGTCGTGGTAAAACCGATGCCCCATGCTGTCCAATGTGCAAGTATGCAATATCCCGTAATCCAAACCAAAGCGCTGACACAGCATGGTGAGCGTTGCAAACAAATCGGCATCAGATGGGGTCATTTGGTTGGTGTGACCATATCCCGCCATTGTATGGAAACGGCCATGATTGATGCTGCAGCTTTCGGGTTCATCGTATTCAATGTCGCGCAGGGGATCAAAAGGTGCGCGGTTAAAAAATTCGGACCAAAAACTATGGGTCACGGCCCCTGTTGTCAGGTCATATTTTCGAGCCTGTAAAAAAACATCAGGCTGGGACAGTCGGAAAATCGTGTCATTGCCTGTCACCCCATGCGCCTGTGGCGAAACGCCTGTATGGATTGACGCATAACAGGATGCAGAGGTGCTGGGCAAAACCGATGACATTTTAAACCGTTGCGCGTCGCCCGATTTCACCCATCCCTCTAGGTTTCCAAACAACCGCACCCAATTGCGAAAGGGCACGCCATCCAAAATAATCAGCAGCAGTTTTTGCATCATCAAACACTCGGAGCTTGTTTCAGTGCCAGTGGCCCAGATTCTGCGCATTTGGGCAAGTAATTTTTGAAACCGGGGTTGTGATTTTATGGCCTAGGCGGTTGCAAGATAATGTGAAACCTGTGTACCAAATCCTATCCAACGCAATGAAAGGGTATCACATGGCAGAGGCAATTTTGATTGAACAAATGCGCACTTGGCGCCGTCATCTGCATCAAAACCCCGAATTCGGTCACCAAGAAACCGAAACCGCCGCCTTTGTTGTTGATAAACTGCACTCTTTCGGGATCAGTGATATCAAAACAGGCATTGGGAAAACGGGTGTTGTCGCCTCGCTAAGCCTTGGGTCATCGGATCGCACGATCGCGCTGCGTGCGGATATGGATTGCCTGCCGATCCACGAAACCACAAATCTGCCCTATGCCTCAACAAAACCTGATCTGATGCATGCCTGCGGCCATGACGGTCATACCACCATGTTGCTCGGCGCTGCGGCACGACTGGCATCAGAAGGTGGGTTTGACGGCACTGTTCATTTCGTCTTTCAACCCGCCGAAGAATGGGGTCAGGGGATGCAATCCATGATCGCGGACGGTTTGGGCAGTGCGATCAAATTTGACGAAATCTATGGCCTGCACAATATGCCGGGCCTGCCCGTTGGGCAATTTGAAACACGCGCGGGTGCCTTTATGGGGGCCGAAGATGGGTTTCAGATCACCGTTCATGGCACAGGCGGTCACGCCTCGCGTCCACATGAATGCAGCGACGCAATTGTTTGTGCCTGTTCTATTGTAAACGAATTGCAAACCGTTGTGTCGCGCAACATTGATCCCGCGGATTTGGCCGTTGTATCCGTCACATCCATTGCAGGGGATAATGTGAAGAATGCCATTTCCAGCACCGCGAGAATTGAAGGGGACTGTCGTCATTTTAGTGATGATGTGAGTAAAAAAATAGAAACCTCGATCAGACGCATCGCAACGGGCGTGGCAACGGCGCATGGGTGTACGGTGGACGTCACCTATGATCGTGTTTTTGTGCCCTTGATCAATGATGCCGACGCTGTGGACCATTGCGTCAACGCCGCAAATGCCGTTTTTGGGCCCGACAATGTAAACGCAAACGGGGCACCCATGGGCGCGTCCGAGGATTTTGCACGCGCGCTCACTCTTGCACCAGGGGCCTTTGCGATCATCGGAAACGGCGATAGCGCACCCTTGCACAACAGCGGATATGATTTTCACGACGATGCCTTGGGCTATGGTACGGACTGGTTCGTTGAACTGACACGACAACGGTTGAAACCAAAGTCTTGACGCAAGTACGCAAAGGCCGTCAAAGTTGGGAAACATATCCCAACTTGGTGCCCAAAAATGACCCACCCCGCCTTTTCCAAATCCGAATATGATCGCCGATTATCCCTGACGCGCACCGCGATGGTAGAGCGTGGGATCGACATTTTATTCGTCACAGACCCGTCCAATCAGGCCTGGTTGACAGGATATGATGGATGGTCGTTTTACGTGCATCAGGGCGTGATAGTCACATTGGATCGTGATCCCATTTGGTGGGGGCGCATGATGGATATGTTTGGCGGTCGCCGCACCTGTTGGATGTCACACGACAACATTATCGGATATGGCGATCACTTTATCCAATCGACTGATTTTCATCCGATGGCGGATCTGGCTCGCATTATCAAAGACATGGGATATGAAACCGCGCGACTGGGCGTTGAATTGGAAAACTATTATTATTCGGCCAAGGCGCATTTGGTGCTGACCTCAGAATTACCCAAGGCAACGGTGATCGATGCAACCGCATTGGTGAATTGGCAACGCCTGATCAAATCGGCGGATGAAATCGTATTCATCGAAAAGGCTGCACGCATTTCGGAAAAGGTGATCACCACCGCCATTGATCGCGCAGCCCCAGGTGTGCGCAAAAACGATTTGGTCGCCGACATCATGCACGCAGGCATCACGGGTGTTGGCGATGATTGGGGGGATTACCCCGCGATTGTGCCCCTGACCCCATCGGGCCTGGATGCAACGGCTGCGCACCTAACGTGGGATGGCGCACCGATGCACGCGAATGAGGCGACGTTTTTTGAACTGTCTGGCTGTTATCGGCGTTATCATGCGCCGCTGTGTCGAACAGTGTATTTGGGCACCCCATCAGATGAGGTGCGCCGTGTTGAGGCCGCACAGTTAGAAGGGATTGAGGCAGGTTTAAACGCCGCACGCGCAGGCAATCGAACCTGCGATATTGCCAATGCCTTTATGTCTGTTTTGGCGCGTCACGGAATCGAACGCAGTGGCCGCATGGGCTATCCCATCGGTCTCAGCTATCCGCCAGATTGGGGAGAGCGCACCGCATCCATTCGCACCGAGGATCAGACCGTTTTGGAACCAGGTATGGTGTTTCATTTCATGCCTGCGCTTTGGATGGAGGATTGGGGATTGGAAACCACAGAAACCATATTGATCACCCCAGACGGACCCGCAAAACCGATGGCAAGTATGGAACGAAAACTCTTTGTCAAAGAGATTTAGGATGAACCATCTAAACCACACGCAGGAAATATTGCGACGGCTGATTGCCTATCCCACAATTTCGGCGGATAGCAACCTTCTGATGATTGAATTTTTGGCGGATTATCTGGATCATTTGGGTGCCGATGTTTTGCTGAACCATGCCCCCGATGGAACCAAGGCAAATCTGTTCGCAACCCTTGGTCAAGGACATGAAAACGGCGTCCTGCTTTCGGGCCATACAGATGTGGTGCCCGTTGCAGATCAAGATTGGAGCCACGATCCCTTTGACATGGTCGAGCGTGATGGACGGCTATACGGGCGCGGAACCTGTGACATGAAGGGGTTTATCGCCGCCTGTTTGACCAAGGCGCAGGATTACACCAATTTACCCCTCAAGACCCCTGTGCATTTCGCCTTTACCTATGACGAGGAAACAGGATGCATTGGGGCGCAAGGTTTGGCCAAATGGTTGCAGGACCAGGGGATAACACCCCGCCTTGCCATTATCGGGGAACCCACAGGCATGAAGGCAATTGAGGGGCATAAGGGATGCTGTGAATACACAACGCATTTCCATGGGAAAGCGGGGCATGGTTCCATGCCCGACATTGGGGTGAACGCGGTTGAATACGCCCTGCGCTATGGCACGAAACTGATTGATATTGCACAAAATTTGCAGGGACGTGCGCCAAAAGACGGTCGTTTTGATCCCCCATGGACCACCCTAAACATTGGGCGGATCACAGGAGGACATATTCACAATGTAATCCCCGAAAATTGCAGCATGGATTGGGAATTTCGCCCTGTCCAAGATGTAGATTTTTCCTATGTCAAAAATACAATTGAAACCTATGTCAGCGACATATTGCGCCCTGAAATGCAGCGGCGTGATCCGAACGCAAACATCACAACCGAAATCATTGGTGAGGTTGTTGGGTTGGAACCGACTGATCAAAATGAAGCCCGTGACATCGTCTTGGAATTAACGGGTCAGAACCACGCCGATGTCGTGCCCTTTGGGACCGAGGCGGGGATTTTTGCAGGCCTTGGCATGTCTGTGGTGGTCTGCGGGCCTGGATCAATTGAACAGGCCCATAAACCCGACGAATTTATTGAGCTATCGCAGTTGGATGCCTGTTTGTCATTTCTGACCAAGCTTGAAAGTAAACTGGTTGCTTAAATGGCGTTACAACGCGGGCGGTGGTTTCGCGCGGCGTGCCTGACCACGGCGCAACCCCAAACGGGCCTCGCGCAGGATCACAAAAACACCCGCGGCAATCACGATGCCTGCACCCAATATCATCTGCGCACTGGGCAATTCGGCAAAGGCGAAATATCCAATCCCAAGCGCAAAGATCATCGCCGTATAATCAAAGGGCGCAATCACAGATGCCGGCGCATAGCGATAGGCCGTGGTCAGCATAATTTGCCCAACGCCGCCCAAAATCCCAATCAGGATTAGGATTAAGAATTGCGGCAAACTGGGCCATACCCATGTTCCAATGGTGCTGAGGGAAAAAACACTGGCCGTGATGCAAAAATAAAAATAATCGCCGAGGTACGTTCCACCTGAACCATTTTTCGGATTTGAATTTGCGCCAAGGCAGCACAGGCGGCCGCGGTGATCGCCAAAATGACGCCCAACATCATGGCATCTTGTTCGGGGTCCAACGCATTAAAGGTAAGACGTGGTTCAACGATAATGAGGACACCGATCAAACCGACCAAAACGGCGCTGATCCTGTAAACCCCAACCCTTTCCCCCAACATCAAAGAGGCGAATACAACAATCAGCAGCGGGGTTGTGAAACCAATGGCCGTAATTTCAGGCAAGGGAAGGAAACCCGCCGCAGTAAAATTCAAGCCCATGGCCGCTGTGCCAACAAATCCACGCCATACATGCGCACGCTTTGATTTGACAGTTACCGCGCCTGCCAATTCGCCTTGCATCACAAGCCATGCGAATAACACAGGGATCGCAAAGGCGGATCGGAAAAACACGGCCTGCCCTGCGGGGATCGTATCCGACAGCGCCTTGACCAACGCAAACATCACCGTGAACAATGCAATGGCGCCAATTTTCAACCCAATGCCGTGTATCTGCTGCATCTAAAAGATCTTTCCAAACATGTGTCCGTATATCGCTATCCTAGATTTATCAGGTTGGTAAGAGGTCATGTTCAAACAGCGCGGAATTGGTGCGTAAATCGCTTGCCAGATAGCGCATTGTCTGGAACACTCGGCAAAAATTGGAATGAGGTCGAGATGCCCGCGCTAAGCCCAGAACAAATTTCATTTTATAATGAAAACGGATACGTTGCCCCGATTGATATTTTCACGCCCGAGGAAGCGGCCGAATTACGTGCCCAGCTTGAGGCGCTTGAGGCCTCACACCCCGATGCAGTTGCGGGGCGCAATCGCAACAATGTGCATTATGTGACCCCCCTGTTTGATCGCATTGCGCATAACCCCAAAATCCTTGATGCGGTGGAAAGCCTGATTGGATCAAATATCTTGGTTGGCGGCACCACGTTGTTTGTGAAAGAGCCCGAACAAAAGGGGTTTATCAGTTGGCACCAAGACGCGCGTTATATTGGATTGGAACCGTTTAACTGGGTGACTGCATGGCTGGCCCTATCCGATGTGACAACGGAAAACGGATGTATGTATATGTGGGAAGGCAGCCACCACGCAGGCCAACGCGACCATGTCGACACCTATGGCAAAGATAACCTTCTGACGCGCGGACAAACTGTAATGGACGTGCCCGAGGACATCACCGTTCCCATCGAACTGCGCCCTGGTCAATTGTCGCTGCATCACCCTTGGGTGGTTCATGGTTCAGGACATAACACATCAAAACATCGCCGTATTGGTTTTGCGATCCAATCCTATATCGGGGCCGATGTGGATTCTGTTCATGGTAAAATTTATGTCCAACAGGCGCGCGGCATCGACACGCATAAATACCATGAACACACACCCCGCCCTACAGGATTGATGCAACCACATGACGTTGATTTCCGCGACAACGCGAACGAGGCGTTGAAACAGATATTCTATAAAGGTGCGAAAAAGATCGGTCAGTATTAGGCGCAATCATCTTCCGCACCTTTTCGCACTAGGCGTCTTCCATCACCTTGGCGAAGGATGTGAAAAACTTTCCCGCCAGTTTTTTAGCGGTGCTTTGGATCAAACGACTGCCCAGCTGGGCAATCTTACCGCCAATTTGTGCCTTGGCCACGTATTTCAAAATCGTGGTATCGCCATCCGCGGTCAGTGTGACATCCGCCCCGCCCTTGGCATGGCCCGCGGCACCACCATTTCCCTGACCAGAGAGTGAAAACGCATCAGGTGCACCCGATTTGTCAAGGGTCACTTCGCCGCCAAATCGCGCCTTAACGGGTCCAACTTTCAAAACCACTTTCGCTTCCAATTCAGTGTCAGAGTGCTGGATCAATTCTTCACACCCTGGGATGCATTGTTTTAACACCTCAGGATCATTCAGCGCGGCATACACCTGATCTTTGGGCGCATTAATGATGATTTCATCAGCCAATTCCATCGGCCAGTTCCTTTCTTAACAACAGGGAAATTTGATCTTTGCCAGTTGATCGGCCTGTTCGGGCGTCAACTCGTATTTTTTGTGAAACCTGACCAAAGGTTTAAACAGCCATGTCATGATATACTGCATCATCTTACACCTCTGCCCGCGCGGCGCGGCGCTGTTTCACCAGTTCGGCCAAAATAGACAGGGCAATTTCATCAGGCGTCACTGCATTGATGTTTAAACCTGCAGGTGCCTTGACGGATCGCACCGCAGCAGGGTCCGCGCCCGCGTCCATTAGTTTTTGACTAAGGGCTGCAAATTTGCGCGAACTTCCCACAAAACTGATCGAGGATGGGCCACTGCCAAGTGCGGCGTTCAGCGCAATCATATCCCCCTGCCCCTGCGTTGCGATGACCACATAACGTTGACGGGGTGTGGGCAACAAATCCACATCCGCATCAATCGCGCGGATCGCGAATTGAAATTGCGTGGCCAATGAACACAGCGCCTTTGCAACAGGGGATGCGCCCATCACAACCAATTCGGGCAAGGGCAATGAGGGTTCGATAAAGATATCGACGGTCCCTTTTGACGGGCACCCGTTGCGTGCATAGGTGACACCGCTGTGCTGTGTGCCCGCTTCCACGCCCAGCTCTGCCAAAAACTCCTCGGGGGTAACCGAAATCAACTGGGGTTCGGCGGTGCGAAACGCAGTTAGGGCGGCGCGTTTCACGGCGCCACGGGCACATCCACCGCCCAACCACCCCTCAAGGATTGTCCCATCCTCCGCCAACAACGCCTTGGCCCCTGGTTTTGCCGCCGTTGATCCAACGGTGCGCACGATTGTGGCAAAGGCAAAGGGTTTGTCGGCGGCACGCAGGGCATCCACCTTTTCTGTTAATTCGGGCGATAGGATTTCAGCAGGTGTCATAGGCGAGTTAGCTCCCCTTCTAATACGGCCAAATCGGACAGGGTGTTTGCGGATGTGAACAGATCCAGATGCGGTAAGGCCGCCTTCATTCCTGCGGTCACTGGCGCGTAATCACGCCATCCTTTTAACGGATTCATCCAGATGATGCGGCACCCGCGTTTACGCAGTTTTTGCAAGGCATCTGAAATCACATGCGGTTGATCTGTGTCGTATCCATCCGACATAATCACAACGACAGAACGACCATCCACAAACCTTTTGGCATAGGTCGTGGCAAAACGATCCAAGCAGGCCCCAATTTTTGAACCACCCCCAAATCCATCGGCCATCAGCGACATGCGCCCAATCGCACGCATCGCATCCTTGTCCCGCAGGGTTTCGGTAATGCGCACCAATCGGGTGTGGAACAAATAGGCGTCCGCCTTTTGATCCGCACGCATCAATCCCGCGATAAAGGCAAGAAAGACTTGGGTATAAACGCTCATTGATCCTGATACATCACATAAGGTGACAATATTGCGCGTGCGATCAGGGCGGCGTTTTTTCAACAATTGCAGGGGTTCGCCCCCTGTTGCCAAACTGCGGCGAATGATTTTGCGAAAATGCAACCGATCGCCCTTGCCTGCGGCGATGCGGCGGCGCGATCTGCGGTCCCGCAGTGCGTCGCCCAGTTTGCGGGCAACTTTTTCCGCCTCGGCAATCTCTTCTGGTCGCACCAAATCGCGTAAATCCTTACGCGAGAGGTTTCGCACCTCTGTTGCGATCAGCTTGCCTTCCCCATCGCTTTCGGCATCGCCATCACCACCATCGGGTGTTGTTGCATTGCCCGCACTCCCGCCTGCCTCGCCCGCTGCATCCCGAGAGGAATGGACATCATTGTTTCCCTTTGTTTGCAGTTTTGGAACCGCCCGTGTGCGCACACGGCCCATATCCATCCAATAGGCATCGAAGAGATCATCAAATTGATCAACATCCTCTTTGCAGCCTGTGCAAATCGGGCGCAACGCATTGCGGCATTCATCAGGGGAATAGGCGTTCATCGCACCTAGGGCATGAAGGGCAACGGTGGTTTCCCCTGCCCCCAATCGCAAACCATTGGCCCGCAAATGCGCCATGAACCCTGCGACACGGGCGGCGGGCCCTGCGTCTTGGGCCGCGAATTTTGTCACACGGCTCATGCCGCCTTGCCCGCGATGCGTTGGGTGACTTCGGTTGTAATTGAGGCCTGATCACTTTGGGTTTTTAAAAGCGTGATCAAGGCACGCTGCAGCTGTTCTGGATCCTCGCTAAGATCCGCAATGCCCAATCCCGACAGGGCCGCGGCAAAATCTAACATTTCGGCAATGCCGGGGACCTTTTCCAATTCCTCTTCCCGCAGTTTTTGAACGAACCCTATGATCTGTTTTGCAAGATGTGCGTTCAAATCGGGATGGCGTGCATTTAGGATCGCCAATTCCATCTGCGGGTCAGGATAATTCACATAGCTATAAAGACAGCGACGGCGCAACGCGTCGCTAAGGTCACGCGTCCCGTTGCAAGTCAGGATCACGATTGGCGGATGTTTCGCCTTAATCGTTCCCAATTCGGGGATCGTGATTTGAAATTCCGATAGAATTTCCAAAAGATAGGCTTCAAATTCTTCATCTGCGCGATCGACTTCGTCGATCAACAGGATGGGCGCTTTGTCTTTGGTGATCGCAGCCAAGAGCGGGCGTTCCAGCAAATAATCGCGCGAAAAAATACGCTCCTCCGCCGCCTGTCCTGTTGTACCCTCTTCTGCCGAGGCGCGAATAGAGAGCAGTTGTTTTTGATAGTTCCATTCATAGATCGCCTGCGCGGCATCAAGACCCTCGTAACATTGCAGGCGCACTAATTCGGTGTCCTGCATCTCAGCGAGCACACGCGCTACTTCGGTTTTGCCGACACCTGCCGCCCCCTCTAACAACAAGGGGCGTCCAAGCGTCAGGGCCAAGTGTATAGAAACCGCAAGATCATCTGAGGCCATATAGCCAAGATCCGCCATTCCAGTTTGTAGGTCGTGATAAGTCAAGGTGCGTTCCGTGAATATTATATCCGCCCCACGTAAACGCAGGGCGGAATGTTATTTGGATTAATCGTGCAAACCAAGTTCGTTTGCCGTGCGCCAAATCCGCCAATGATCGTGCGGCATGTTGGTTTGACGCAGACCAAAGGCACGGAATGCATCGTGCACAGCATTTGAGAAACAGGGCACACCGCCCACATGGGGGCTTTCGCCGACACCCTTTGCACCGATTGGGTGGTGCGGTGATGGGGTGACGGTATGATCGGTTTCGTAATTTGGAACCTCCCAGGCTGTTGGCAGGAAGAAGTCCATCAACGTCCCCGTTTTCACGTTCCCCATATCATCATAGGCAATCTCTTGGCCCAAGGCGACGGCCAAGGCCTCGGTCAGACCACCGTGAATTTGGCCTTCGATGATCATCGGATTGATCCGTGTGCCGCAATCGTCCAGTGCATAGAATTGGCGAATGTCGGTCACACCCGTATCCACATCAATTTCCATAACACAGACATAGGCCCCGAACGGATAGGTCATGTTGGGTGGATCATAATAGCTGACCGCTTCCAAACCTGGTTCCACACCTGGGATCGCCTGATTATAGGCGGCAAAGGCGATTTCCTTCATCGTTTTGAACTTTTCTGGCGCACCTTTGACAACAAACCGATCTACGTCGAATTCGACATCATCATCGTGTACCTCAAGCAGATAGGCCGCAATCATCTGTGCCTTTGCACGGATTTTGCGCCCCGCCATTGCAGTTGCCGCACCTGCAACAGGTGTTGATCGTGACCCATAGGTTCCCAATCCATAGGGGGCCGTATCGGTGTCGCCCTCTTCAATGGTGATGCTGTCCGCGGGCAGACCAATTTCAGATGCCAAAATCTGCGCAAAGGTTGTTGCGTGTCCTTGGCCCTGTGAAATGGTGCCCAATCGTGCAATCGCCGAACCTGTTGGGTGAATGCGAATTTCACAACTGTCGAACATCCCCAGACCCAAAATATCACAGTTTTTGACGGGTCCCGCGCCAACGATTTCGGTGAAATGCGTCAGACCGATGCCCAGCAATTTACGTGTTTTTCCAGCCTTGAAATCTTCGATACGCTGTTTTTGTTCGGCGCGCAGACCATCGTAATCAACGGCCTTCATCGCCTTGTCCCAAGCGGTGTGATAATCACCCGAGTCATATTCCCAACCCAATGCGGCCTTGTACGGAAATTGTTCCTTTTTGATGAAGTTAATTTTGCGCAATTCTGATGCGTCCATGTCCAATTCAATGGCCAAAACTTCGATCATGCGTTCGATGAAATAAACAGCCTCGGTCACACGGAAAGAGCAACGATAGCTCACGCCGCCCGGTGCCTTGTTCGTGTAAACGCCGTCCACTTCCAAAAACGCTGTCGGAATGTCATAGGACCCTGTGCAGATGTTCATGAACCCTGCAGGGAACTTTGTTGGGTCTGCGCAGGCGTCAAATCCGCCGTGATCGGCTGTCACATGACAATGCAGCCCTGTGATTTTCCCGTCCTTTGTGGCCGAAATGCGCCCTTTCATCCAATAATCACGCGCAAACGCGGTGGTCATTAGATTGTCCATGCGGTCTTCGATCCACTTAACAGGTTTGCCCGTCACGATTGAGGCCACGACAGAGCAGACATAGCCAGGATAGGCCCCCACTTTGTTCCCAAAGCCGCCGCCAATATCGGGTGAGATGACACGAATGTTGTGTTCTTCGATGCCAGAGATCAGCGAAACAACAGTTCGGATTGCGTGTGGCGCTTGGAATGTGCCCCAAAGGGTCAGTTTGCCATTCACCTTATCCATGGACGCGACACAGCCGCATGTTTCCAACGGACATGGGTGTGTGCGGTGATAATACATGGATTCTTCTGCGACGACCTCGGCGTTTGCAATCACCTGCTCGGTTGGGTCCTTGTCCCCGCATTCCCATGTGAAAATATGGTTGTGGTGTTTGCGTGGACCATGTGCGCCATCAGATGGCGATCCATCTTCGCCCACCGTGTCAGGGCGCAGAACGACATCGGATTGCAACGCCTCAAACGGGTCAACGATTACGGGTAATTCTTCGTATTCGACCTCAACCGCCTCGATCCCATCGGCTGCTGCATAACGATCTTCTGCGACGACAAATGCGACTTCTTGGCCTTGGAACAACACCTTGCCGTCGGCCAAAACCATTTGTTTGTCGCCTGCCAGCGTTGGCATCCAATGAAGCCCAAGGGGCGCCAAATCTGCGGCCGTTAGAACAGCCAGAACACCAGGCACTTCCATTGCTGCGGATGTATCAATGTTGGTGATTTTCGCGTGCGCATAGGGCGAACGAACGAAATCCCCAAACAACATACCGTCCAATTTGATGTCATCGACATAGTTGCCTTTGCCTTGGGTAAAACGGGCGTCTTCCACCCGCTTGCGCGAGCATCCCATACCCTTCAGGCTTGCGACGCGATCTTCGCGTGTGACTGCTTCGTCCTTCATTGTGCTGCCTCCTTCGCTGCGTTGATCTCAGCGGCTGCTGCTTTGATTGATTTCACGATGTTCTGATACCCTGTGCAGCGGCAAATATTGCCCGCCATCCCAAAACGAATTTCTTCCTCGGTTGGGTTAGGGATTTCCTCAAGAAGTTTTGAGGCACGTGTGATCATGCCCGGTGTGCAATATCCGCACTGAAGTCCGTGATGCTCTTTAAAGGCCTCTTGCAAGGGGTGCAGCGCGTCTGGACCGCCCAATCCCTCAATCGTTGTGATTTCTTTGCCCTCGGCTTGGGCCACGAACATTGTGCATGATTTGACGGATTTTCCGTCAATCGTGACCGTGCAAGCCCCACAATGGGATGTTTCACACCCAATGTGCGGCCCCGTGATATTCAACTGTTCCCGCAAGGTATAGATCAGCAATTCGCGCGGTTCGGCTGTAACTTCAACGGTTTGGCCGTTTACGTTAAGTTTGTATTGGTTTTTCTGTGTCATTGTCCCCTCCTCACGCGCGTGACCATGCACGTTCAATCGCGCGGGCTAAAATCACGCCCGCGACGTGGCGTTTGAACGCGACTGGGCCGCGGTTATCTTCTACTGGATCGATGTCGTTTAACATCGCACCGACGGCTGCCTTAATCGCATCCCCGTCAACAGATGTGCCCACCAACGCGTCCCCTGCGGCCGCCGAATAGACAGGCGTGTCGCTTAGGTTTGTCATTGCGATCGACGCGCTGGCACAGGTTCCGCCATTCTTGACAATCTGAACTGCGGCGGCGGCGGTGGCGTAATCACCAATCTTGCGTTTTTGTTTTTCATAGGCATGACCGCCCGCAGGTTTCGCGAATGACACAGCGGTCATAACTTCGTCATCTTCGCGGCCTGTCATATACGCGGCTTCATAAAAGTCGCGCGCGGGGATTTTACGTTCGCCATTTGGGCCCACAACTGTGAACGTGGCATCCAAACATTGCATCAATCCCGGCATGTCATTGCCCGGATCGCCATTGGCCACATTGCCACCCACTGTCCCCATATAGCGCACTTGAGGGTCCGCTATTTGTAGTGAAGCCTCGCGCAGGATCGGTGCCGCATCGGCAAGCGCGTCATGTAAAATGATGTCGGATTGGGTGACCATGGCGCCAATTGTGATTGTGTCGCCGACGGTAATACCCCCCAATCCACCCACATCCTGAAGGTCGATCAAATGCGGCACGTCTGCCATGCGCAGTTTCATCATTGGGATCAAACTGTGCCCGCCCGCCATCACGCGTGCGTCATCCCCGTGTTCCTCTAATATGGACAGGACACCCGCCATATCGTTGGGTCTATGATATTCAAACGATGCTGGAATCACTGGCTTTCCTCCCTTTAAGCAAATGTTCAAAGCTGAGGAAGAGTGAGGCATTCTGGCACAGTGAAAACACTGCAGAATGCATCAAAAGCTGGGATTTTTCACGAAATGCGCGTTAGTTTGCACGAATTGCGCCGACCTGCGCCGCCATCAATTCTTGGACGTCTTTGACTTTTGATCGACTCACGGGAACAGGTGGCAACAGATCTTGGGCAAACAAAATGCTGCCCTTGTCCTTGCCCCGTTCAAATCGCGCGATCTTGCTTGGGTTCACCAAATAGCTGCGGTGGACTTGGATAAATCCAGTAGGCAACAATCGCGTTGCCGCCTGTGTGATCGGCCATGCACAAAACAGGCGCCCCTCATCTGTGTAAACCTGCGTGTAATGTCCGTCCGCCCGCAGGAACGAAACATCCTGAGCCAGAACAAAAATACGCTTGCCATCGCTTTCACAGGGCAAGGCGACACGTTCTGTCATTGGCGCATGGCTCTCTTCCTCTTCCGTGACCGACGGCGGTGTTAGAAAGGTCGCGCTGACCCATAAGAACGCGCCAAGGATGACAAAGCTGGTCAAGATGACACCAATGGCCATAATCTCATTACTTATTGTCGGTCCGAATTCGGTGATCTGATCGACCGCAACAAAATTCGTGCCCCACATTGCGAAGAAGTGCACAGAAAATACTGCGCCCCCAAAACCGATCGTTCCAATCACGATGTTTTTGTCGTTGCGGTTGGTATAGGCGATGCGAAAGGCCATGATACACATGAACATCGCGGCAATGGACGCGATTAGCAAACCTGGTGCAGTATACACCGCGCGACACAGTTGCAATCCCGCCATACCAACATAATGCATCGCCAAAATTCCAATCCCCGTGATCCCCCCTGCCGCGATGATCGTCACAGGCGTACGGTTCGTGAAATGCAACAGCCCAAGCGCCACCGCGACCAACAATATGGCGATCAATGCAGATACCAATGTGATCGCAGCATCATAATGAAACAGAATGGGCATTTGCAGACCCAGCATTGCAACGAAATGCATGGACCAAATCCCACCCCCAAGCGCGAAGGATGCAAGCGCCACCGCGATTTTACGTTGTGAGAAAGACTTTGACGACAGATCCTTGGTCAGGCTAAGCCCCGTGAAACCTGCGACCAAGGCGACGAGCAAGGACAGGAATACCAACAACCCGTTGTGCCCATACTCGATCATAGTGTCCGTCCGATAGTTCTATTTCTTGGCAAATTAGTATCGCTCATGCGATTGACAAGTAAAGTTTCCTAGACAGTCTGTCTTATTTTAATTGCACAGTGTTACGTATTGACCGCGCAACGCGCAGTTCTACCTCTCCGCTATATAAGGAGAACACATATGCCAGATAAATTCCAAGATCCCTTTGATGGCTGGGGCAAACTTGCCGAACGGTTTTGCATCACATTTTTCATGTTGTTACCCAGCCTATTGTTTATGCGCGTGGTGTTAGAGTGGTTTTAAGCACTCTGACCAAGGGTATGTGATCCATTTCAAATCGCACGACGTAAACACATTCGAACGACGCCAACGAAAAGGAGAGCTTCATGGGAACCATGAGAGACTTTTGGGCGCGTGAACGGCTGCTTCGCCACATTGGGGAACGTCACGATACGGATGACGTCAGCAGAATAATCGATATTGCAAAAACCGCGGGATATTTGGACCAGAGCAGCCAATTAACGGAACTGGGCAAACACCTTGCGCGTGAAAAATTTGAGCGCGATGAAAAGAGCCGTGATGCGCATGCAGATCATGGCACAGGAACATTTATCCTTCAGGTCCAACGGCATGGTGGAGCCGCCTGAAAATGATCCGATTGCGGATCACCCGCGTATTTATATTGAACGACGCCACAGCATGGAGGGTTCTATGGGAACCATGACTGATTTTTGGGCGCGTGAATGGTTGTTAGAGGATATTGCCCTGCGCCATGCAATCAACGATTTGGATACGGCAATTCAAATTGGTCAACAAGCGGGCCTTTTGACCAGTGACGCCTATCTAACCGATGTTGGCCGCCGCTATGTCAAAGACAATCGTGCCAACGAAGTGGTCGTTGCGTTGGAACAATAGGCCACGGTCCGTAAAAACGACTGACTTACATGAGGCATGCCGCTGGTGCATAGCGGCAATTCCAAATCTATAGATGTCTTTTGTGCCATTCCCCATTACGTAACCCACGTAAACAAAAGGAGTGACATTATGAAAAAGCTATGGAACGCATTCGTAAACTGGATGGTCGCATCAGGCGAAAAGTCAGCCGCAAGTTTTAACAAATCTCACGCAATCCACATTTAATCGGGTGGGGTTTATCATGTTCAATGCACTCTCCCAATTCTTTGCTGTGTTGCGCGCATCAATCAGCGCACATAACGCACTGCATCATATGAACTATTCACAGGTTCAGGACATGGACGCACTAAAGGCGGGCTTTCTTGCGGATTTGACAACGCAAATCGACGCCACAGACGCAAAATCAGAAACGCCTGTAAACGCCACATTGGTTGGCGCATAATCGCGAGAACAAGGGTCGCGCCATGGTAATCCTTTAACTTGGCGCGGCAAATGAGGGCATTAACAAACTGATGCTCATCATTGTTAACATTGCCAAAATGATGTTTCGAAACGCCCTTTCCGACAGACGTTCGCGGATGGCGGTTCCAAATTTCACACCGATGAACACGCACACGACGCCCAAGGTTGAAATCACCACATCCACTCCTGTGAACAACCCCAGATGTCCCAATCCCGCCATCATGATCAGGCTGGACATTGTAAACGAACAATTGGCCGCCTGAATGAATGCGTTGCGCCCAAGGTGAAGCGACATCAAAAATGGGACCGCAGGCATCACCTGTGATCCCGTTAACCCATTTAAGAAACCCGTGCTGATACCAGAAACAGGCGCCCAACGCCCCTCTAATCCATCAGGCAGACGAAGGTCGGGTTTTAGAAACGAAAACCCGCACCACATCAATAAGACAAGGCCAAATACAACCTTGGCCCGACCCCCATCAATCACCGACAGGACCCATAGCCCCAGGATCAAACCCGGCATGGTGGCCAGCAGCATTGGCCAAAACCGCAGGATCGTTGATTTAAACTGTCCCACTTGGCGCATCACGACCAGGTTAGAACAAATCGATGGGATCAAAACCAATGGCAATGCGTCCTTTAACCCAATCGCAAAGACCAAAATGGGCAAGCAGGTTGTTGAAAACCCCAAACCCGTTACACCCTTGGCCGTGGCGGCAAAAAGGTAGGCTGCAAAAATCGTAATGATTTCGACCGTGGTTAAATCAAACGCGGTGGTCAGCAAGGTATTTTAACGCGCTTTGCGCACCACCTGATTGATGCGGCACGCCTGCCCTTATCATGCCCATTTCCACCCCGCTTAGCGTTCCCATCAACATCAAATCGTTGAAATCGCCCAAATGACCGATGCGGAAAATTTTATCGGCAACTTTGTTCAATCCCGTTCCAAGGGACATATCAAACCCATCCAATATTTCAGCGCGCAGTGCATCGCCCCCCTGCCCATTTGGCATTAAAACAGCCGTCAGGCCGTTTGATCGTTCGTCTGGGTTTACTGCCAAAATTTCTAACCCCCATGCCTCAACCGCTGCGCGGGTCGCGGATGCGTGGCGTGCATGACGTGCAAATACCTGCTCCAAGCCCTCTTCTGCCAACATATCCAAGGCCTCTCGCAATCCATAAAGAAGGGTTGTGGCAGGCGTATATGGAAAATAACCCGCGTCATTCGGTGTCATCATATCGCGCCAATCCCAGTATGAACGGCGATCCCCACCCGCCTGACATGCGGCCCATGCTTTTTCTGAAATGGCATTGAAGGATAAACCAGGGGGCAGCATCAATCCCTTTTGCGATCCCGCAACGACAACATCAACGCCCCATGCGTCTGTTTTAAAATCAATAGAGCCAAGGGATGAAATCGTATCCACCATCAAAAGCGCGGGATGCGACGCGCCATCAATTGCGCCGCGGACGGCACCGATATCGGATGTAATGCCCGTTGCTGTGTCGTTATGAACAACGCAGACCGCCTTAATCTTATGATCCGTGTCTTTGGCCAGTGCATCGGCAATTAAATTTGCATCAACACCCCGTCGCCAATCCCCCGCGATAAAGATGGGATCATACCCCAGTTTGGTCGCCATGTTTTTCCACAATGTCGAAAACTGACCCGTTTCATACATCAACACCTGATCACCAGGTTCAAGGACATTGACCAAGGCGGCCTCCCACGCGCCCGTGCCCGAGGCGGGATAGATGACAACGCGGCCTTCTGTTTGAAAAACGGGTTTCAAATCACGCAATAATCCTAGGCCCAATTCCGCGAACTCTGGACCACGATGGTCAATGACCGACCGATGCATCGCACGCAGGATGCGTTCAGGTGTATTGGTGGGTCCGGGGATTTGAAGAAAGTGACGTCCTGATCTCATACTGTTAACCGAAAAAAGTTGCACTACACTCTTACAAAGGTGAATGTGATGACAGGAAAGGTCAAGTGAAATGGCAGACTATGATCGTTTGAAAAAACAAATCGAAGGCGACATTCTGAAATCCTCTTTTGATCGCGGTCGTTATGCGACAGATGCCTCGATCTATCAAATCATGCCACAGGCGGTCATGGTCCCAAAAACATGGCAGGATGTGGAAGCCGCGTTGGATTTTGCCAAGGCTGAGGGCATTTCACTTTTGCCTCGTGGTGGGGGCACATCGCAATCAGGGCAAACGGTAAATGATGCCTTGGTCATTGATTTCACGAAACATTTGAACACCATTCTGGACTATGACGCAGATGCAGGAACAGCCACGGTGCAACCTGGGTTGGTTTTGGATAATCTAAATCGCCGTTTAAAATCAGATGGATGGTGGTATCCCGTTGATGTGTCAACGGCATCCCGCGCGACACTTGGGGGGATGGCGGCGAACAATTCCTGTGGGTCACGTTCAATCCGATATGGCAAGATGCAGGACAATGTGCGCGCCCTAACCGCGATGACCGTGGATGGCACGACACGGCGGTTTGAATATGCCGACACAACGCAAGCATTGGATGCGGATATGCGTGCGCTTGCCCTGCAGGAACAGGATGAAATCACCACCCGTTTCCCCAAGGTACAGCGGCGTGTTGGGGGATATAACATTGACGCTCTGTTGGGCGATGCGCCCCACATTGGCCACCTGCTGGTCGGGTCCGAAGGGACGCTGGCCCTTACGAAAAGCATTGATTTGAAACTGTCCCCAGTACTGGGGACAAAAACATTGGGCGTGTGTCATTTCCCCACATTTTATGCCGCAATGGATGCTGCCCAACATATCGTGAAACTGGGTCCTGTTGCCGTTGAATTGGTCGATCACAACATGATCCAATTGGGCCGCGATATCCCACAATTCCGACCAGTGGTTGAAAGTTTCGTCCAAGGCAATCCAGCCGCCCTTCTCTTGGTCGAATTTGCGGAAACGCCAGAGGAAAACAAAAAGCGCCTCAATGCGCTGGTCGAATTGATGGGGGACCTCGGCTTTTCATGGACGGACACAAACAAAGCCACAGGAGGTGTGTTCAAGGTTGAGGATCCAGCGTTCCAAGCGCGCATTTGGGGCGTGCGCACACAAGGCCTGAACATCATGATGTCCATGCGCAGTGAAGGAAAGCCCGTGTCCTTTGTCGAGGATTGCGCCGTTCCGTTGGAACATCTGGCCGATTTCACCAGTCAGCTGACAGATGTCTTTCACAAACACGGAACGGACGGCACGTGGTATGCCCATGCCTCTGTCGGGTTGTTACATGTGCGGCCTGTTTTGAACCTAAGGCAGGATTTGGGATTACGCCAAATGCGGGCCATCGCGGAAGAGGCCTTTGATCTGGTCGCCAAATTCAAAGGTTCGCATTCAGGTGAACATGGGGACGGGATCGTGCGTTCCGAATTTCACGAACGGATGTACGGGTCCAAAATGATCCGCATTTTTGAAACGGTCAAAGATCGCTTTGATCCTGATGCGGTGTTGAACCCTGGCAAAATCACGCGATCGCCCAAAATGGACGAACGCTCCATTACCCGTTGGCCCGAAAATTACGCCCCACAGACGCCTGATACTGTGTTTGATTGGACTGCATGGCCCGGCGGTTTGGCGGGTGCGGTAGAAATGTGTAACAACAATGGGGCCTGCCGCAAAAGCGTTGGCGGTGTGATGTGCCCATCCTTCCGCGTCACAGGTGCGGAAAAGGATTTGACGCGGGGACGCGCCAATGTGTTGCGTTTGGCGTTAACGGGCCAATTGGGGGAGGATGCCTTTGCATCCGATGATATGGCAGATGCCATGGCGCTGTGCGTGGGGTGCAAGGCGTGTAAATCCGAATGCCCCATGTCCATCGACATGGCCAAAATGAAGACCGAGGTGCAGGCCGCACGCGCCGCAAAACACGGTATTGCGATGCGCGAAAAACTGATCGCGGCCCTGCCCCGCATGGCGCCGATTGCCTCTGCCTTTTCGCCTATTTCAAACCTTGCCCTAAAATTTGGCCATCTGTTTGGATTTGATAAAACCCGTCGCCTACCCAATTTTCAAAAACCCTATTCGGGGCCTGAAACGGGGGAAGTGTTGTTATTCGCGGATACATTCAACCGTCATTTTGATCCGGAAACATTGCATGCTGCGGAACGCGTCATTGCGGCCACGGGAAAAACAGTTGGTGTTATGTCGGCCCCTGGTCGCCCCCTGTGCTGTGGACGCACCTACCTTAGCGCGGGTCAGACCGATCGCGCGAAACAGGAATTACAACGCACCACTGATGCGTTTCGGGCTGCACTGGATGCAGGAGAAACAATCGTGGGATTGGAACCATCCTGTACCCTAATGTTCCGTGATGAGGCGGTGAACCTGATCCCAGAGTGGAGCGAAGAACACGGCGCACAAATCCTGACGTTTGCCGAATATATTATGCAAAACCCACCCGCAGGATTGGATATGTCAGGGCTGGATGTCTTGGTGCATGGGCACTGCCATCAAAAGGCGATGGGTGTCGCCCAGCACACTGTTAATGCGATTAAAAATGTGCTGGGTGCCAATGCACAGATGATCGACAGTTCCTGTTGTGGAATGGCAGGATCGTTTGGGTATCAGGCGGAAACGGCCGAGGTCTCACGCCAAATAGCCGAATTATCACTGGCCCCAACAGTACGTGCAGCGCCCAAGGATACAGTTGTTTTAGCAGATGGATTTTCCTGTCGCTGTCAGATCAAGGATGTGACAGAGCGCAAGGCGATGAACCTTGCTCTTCTTATGGATAAGGCACTTCAGGATCATGGCGCAAATCATTGATTTAATATCTAATTTTGACCCAATGCAAACGCTGACATTAATCGGGATATTTTTGTTTGCAGCCATTGTAAAAGGGTTTCTTGGTATTGGTTTGCCTGCCGCCTCAATGGCGTTCCTAACGCTTGTTATGCCCCCTACAGAGGCGATACCACTGTTGTGGTTGTCAATCTTGGCCACCAACGCACTTCAATTTGCCCATGCCCCCAATAAATTGGACATTGCAAGAGAGTATTGGCTGTTTGCCTTGGCGATTATGGTGTCGATTTTCGTCACCTCAATGTACATCACCTCCTATCCCACTGCTTTGCTGACAGTGGCGATTGGCATTGCTATGGTGTTGTTTTCCTTAAACCTGTTGTTTGGGATCAAACTGAACATCGGCCCAGGGCGCGGATGGCATTTGGGCTTTGGCGTTTTATCGGGTGTGCTGGGCGGGATCAGTTCGATCTGGTCCCCAACGGTTGCCATGTATTTGGTTGCCCGTGATGTCAGCAAGGAACGTTTTATCGGGGCCACAGGGTTCCTGTTTTTGGCAGGTGTTTTGCCACTGGGCGCGGGTCAATTGGTGGCAGGTATCCTAACAGGCCCCGCATTCATTAAATCCAGTCTTGCGTTGGTTGTCGTGCTGATCGGATTTCATATTGGTGAAATGCTGCGCCACCGTGTTAGCCAAGAGTTATTTCGCAAGGCCGTTTTGGTGGCCTTCTTTTTCATGGGCCTACGCCTGATCATCAATGGTCTGACTTAGGCACCATAAAGCATTTCGTTTAAATAAAGACGTTGGATTTTGCCCGATGGTCCTTTGGGCAATTCAGGCAAAATATGCACCTTTTCAGGTGATTTAAACGCACCTACTTTGGCCTCACACAACGCGCGTAATTCGTCTGCTGTGGCATTTGATGTTTCGCCCAACCGCACGGCTGCCTCAACCCTTTCGCCGTATTGCGGACAGGGTCGCGCGAACGCAGCTGCCTCAACCACATCGGGGTGTTCATATAGAACCTCATCGATTTCACGCGGCGCGATATTTTCACCGCCCTTGATGATCAACTCCTTCAACCGCCCTGTGACAAAGACATATCCATCCGCGTCCATGCGCCCCAAATCCCCAGTGCGCAGCCAATCGCCGTGGAATGTCGCCGCCGTGGCATCGGGATTGCGCAGGTATTCTTTCATCACATTGGGGCCTTGGATTTGAATTTCGCCCTCAGTACCGCGGGCGCATTCAGTACCATCCCCATCCGCAATCCGCGCCTGATTGCTGATCGCTTTGCCCGCAGATCCGATTTTGTGCAGGCTGGGATCCAAAGGATTGACCAAACATTGCGCGGCCGTTTCGGTCAGGCCCAAAGATTCCACAATGGCCAAACCAAAGCGATCCTGAAACGCGCGCTGCGTTTCCACCGCCAAGGCAGATGAGGCTGAGCGCGCAAAGCGCAAGCGTGATTTCAACTCTGCATTCGGTTCTGCCGCGCCGTGTAATAGGTGGCTGATGATCGTCGGAACCACGGAAAACCATGTGATCCCGCCATCTGCCGCCTGCTGCCAAAATTTGCTGGCCGAAAATCGTGAAACCATGGCCAATGATCCGCCTGACACCAAACTGCCCATGACAGAGACGCATAGACCGTTGATATGATAGAATGGCAAAACCCCCATTCCGCGATCGTTTTCCGATAACTCATGCGCCACGCTGACGGTCCATCCGCCTGCCAATAGACTGGATTGCGTATGCACAACACCCTTGGGCCGCCCCGTGGTGCCAGAGGTATACATAAGCAATGCATCATCGTCTGATGAAACAGAATGCAGCTCTGCTTGCTGATCCGTTGACACATACAGGTTCAGGCGTTCAGGTTTGACCTGATTGAACACATCCAATTGCGTTTCATGAACGAAAGCCACCCGCGCCTCAGAATGATCCATGGCATAGCCAAGCGCATCTGGACCCGCGGCCAAATTCAACATTGTTACGCGAAACCCGCCGTATAGTGCGGAAAACAGCGCCTTTACCCCGTCATAGCCGTTGGGATACATCACCGCGATGCTTTCGCCCTTGGCGATGCCTTGGGCTGTCAGGTCACCCGCAACCATTGTACAGAGGTCGCGCAGTTCGGGCCATGTTAGGGTTTCGCCCGTTTCGGGAAAAACAAAGGCCGTGCCACCGCGCTCAGCCCGCGCATCAATCCAATCTCGCAGCGTTCCTTGGGGCGGTGTCGTTGCATCAAATCTCATTTCCCAGCAAGGCTCCAATACCCGTCAAAAATGTCTTCTACTTTGGGTTCTCGAGATGGAATTTCACGAATGATTTTCGTGGATTGCAGGAAATGGCGGTAATTCACATTTTCATTCACTGAATTGCCCCCCCATGTGCCACAGCCCATCGATAGGGAAAACGGCATGCCATTGGTAAACGATCCACCTGTGGCAAAGGTATGCGCCTGATTAACAATAATCCGACTGGTTGGAATTGCCGTTGCCAGCGCGTGCGCACGAGCATCTAATGCCGAATGCATACCCACCGAATGCCCCGCGCCCTGATACATTTGAATCCTGCGTGCAACATCCACAGCCGCATCAAAATCAGAGGCACGATAAAGCGCTAAAACACGGCTCAGCTTTTCTCCTGACAGGGGATGATCGGGGCCAATGCCCGACGTCGGCACAACCAAAAATTCGGTTCCCGCGTCCACATCCACATCAAGGGCTGCAATCATTTTATCTGCATCTTGCGCAATAACCGAACGGTTCAAATGTCCATCGGGCCAAAGTTTGGAAATCAAGGCCGCCTCATCCGCATAAAATGCGCCCCCTGCCCGTGCGAGTGCAGCGATGAAATCATCATAAACCGCATCCACCACGACAGCGGAATTTTCCGAGCTGCAGGATGTGGCATTGTCAAAGCATTTAGAGGCACGGATTTTTTCTGCAGCGGCGTCCAAATCCGCGGTTTCATCCACAATCACCGTCACGTTTCCCGCGCCCACGGCAACCGCAGGGGTGCCCGTGGTTTGTGCGCGATGCACGTTATTTTGGCTGCCCGTGCAGACGATCATGTCACATTGATCCATCAATGTTTGCGTCTTGTCCTTAGACCCCGGTGCAGGGATCATTTGCACCAACGCAGTATCCTCGCCAATTTTGGCAAATTCTGCATGGATGTAGTCCAACAACACTTCGCAACAGGCAACGCCCTTGGGCGATGGGGCCACAACAATCGAATTGCCGCATTTTAGGGCGTTGATGATGTTGTTTGCAGGTGTCGCCGCAGGATTTGTTGAGGGCACGATTGCGCCCACAACCCCCTTGGGACGGGCAATTTCCGTGATCCCCGTTTTCGGATCATCCGACATCACGCCAAAGGTCACGGCGTGTTGAATATCCTGCATCAGGCCCAGTGTTTTACGGTGGTTTTTGATGATCTTATCAGGGACGTTCCCCAATCCCGTTGTTTCCACTGCCAATTCTGCCAATCGTTGATTTCGGGCAGGCTCCATAATCGCCCATGCGGCCGCTTGTGCTGCGCGATCATACCGTTCTTGCGAACCATTTTTTTCGTACTCTGCCTGCGCGGTGCGTGCACGCGCGACGATTTCCTGAACGCCAGTGTCTGTCATTCCATAAACTCCGTTTCGGGTTGCCCCAGCCTTATGCGCTTGTCTTGGTTGAGGTAAACGCGCGGTACATGTTTGATGCAAGCGTAATCACACCTGCCGCGATCAAAATTGCACAAATCGGGCGTGAAAAGTACGTGCCCAAATCATAGTGCACCATCTGCATACCTTGGGCGAAATTTTGTTCGCCAATTTTGCCAAGGATCAAACCCAACACAATCGCAGGGATCGAAAATCCTGAACGGCGCAGCAGATACCCAATGATTCCCGCCAAAAACATCACCATCACATCCAAAACCAATCCGCGACCAATATAGGCCCCTGTTGTGGCCAACATCAAAATCAGTGGCGCCAAGAATTGGAATGGGATTTTCAGTAGGTTCAAAATGGTTTTCGTTTCCAAAACGCCGATGATCAGGATCGACAAATTGGCATAGAACATTGCCGCGAACACAATCCAAATCAGATCAGGCGATAGCATGAATACCAAGGGACCCGGTTGCAGATCGTGCATCTGGAACACGGCAACCATCATCGCGGTCAATGCGCCCCCAGGCAGACCCAATGCCAAGAGTGGGATCATCGCTGCCCCCGTTGCCGCATTGTTTGCGGTCTCTGCGGAAATCACACCCTCAAGCTTGCCTTTGCCGAATTCTTCACGGTTTTTGGACCACCGCACAGCTTCGCCATAACTCATGAACGCAGCCAATGTGGCGCCAATACCCGGCAGGATGCCGCAGAAAAATCCAACCAATATGGAACGCAGGACAGCAATTTTATGCATCCACAATTCAATAAAGGACGGAAATGTCATGCTGACCTTGGGGGCCTGATATTTGCCGCTGGCTTTCTTTTCTGCCTGAACAAAAATTTCAGAAACGGCAAAGAACCCCAAAATTGCGGGGATAAACGCAATGCCCGCGGCCAAGTCTGTCATGCCGAAATTGTAACGATTGATGCCACCCACGGGATCTTGGCCAATCGTTGCGATCAACAAACCGATCAGGACCGACATCCAGCCTTTCCAAATGGTGCGCGCGCCAACAGAGGAGGCAACCACAAGACCAAAGAACACAAGCGCAAAGATTTCGGGCGGGCCAATATTGCGGATCGCCCAATTTGCCAATGGCTCGGTTGCGGCCATCATGACAAGGGCCGATGCAATCCCGCCAATGGCCGAACATAAAACGGCAGCGCCAACGGCCTTCCCTGATTGACCCTTTTGCGTCATGGGGTAGCCGTCGAACGCAGTCGGGGCATTTTCGGCCGATCCTGGGATATTGAACAAAATGGCGGTGATCGCACCGCCATAGGTGCCAGTACAGTAGATGACCGCGAATAACATAACACCCTGCGCAGGTTCCAAACCCGCGGTAAAGGGCAACAAAATTGCGGCCAATGTCAGCATGCTGACCCCGGGGATTGCCCCGAACAACATGCCACCCACGACACCAAACACAAAGATACCTATCGTAAAAGGGTCACCAAAAAGAGCTGCGGAACCCGCTAAGAAATTCTCGATCATCTTGCGTTAAATCCCTTGTAGTTTGGCATTTAGTTTCAGCACCCACGCGCTGAAATCATAGAAGGGTGATACATTCCCTTGGGGCAATGGGGCGTTCAAAATCATCAGGAACAAACCGATGAACACGCAGTAAATGAACAGCGTCATGATCAAGATCGCCTTCCATCTGCGTTCGCCAAACAACCAAATTATTGCGGCAATAAAAAACGGTGCGCTGAAATATATCCCGACGGGTTTCAGAAGATAAGCGAACACGAAAGGTGTCAGCAGAACGGCAACCATTCGACGTACGGTTCCAGCCTCACTAAAGTCGGCTTTGTCGTCTGTTTGTCCCAATGTCGCCTGTGTCGCGTTCCCGTGGCGATAATGGAACCAAAGGTTGCCAAGTGTTGCCAAGAGCAACAAAAAAATCACAACCCGCGGCCATGCAGTGGCCCCAAAGATATAGATTTCGATAGGTTGGTTAAATTCAAACGAAAAGGCGTAAAAAATGCCGACGATCAAGAAAAAGATCGCGGCCTCGATCAGATTACTGAGTGTTAGTCGTCCCACAGTATATTCCCATGCTCGCAACCGAAAACATGGCGCCAAAGGGCGCCATGTAATGTTGATTATAGTTCGTTTATTTCACGTCTAGGCCCATGGCCTTGTAAACTTCGCGATATTGGTCGATTGAACGGGCAATCAAATCTTTGGCACCATCCGTATCACGATAGCTGTCGATCACTGTCATGAATTTTGAATCGTTAAATGCCTGATAGCTGTCTTCACAATATCCGCGCTGGAAGGCCCATTTTAGCCATTCAACACGATCCGCTGGTGCGTCCGCATGCACGTAGAATCCACGGAAACGAAGCAGTGGATCAAAATCCATCCCCATTTCACGGTGGGTTGGGGTATCTGCAAACGCGCCTGGACGTTCATCAAAGATAGTCAGGATGGGTTTGAATTGACCCGCATCCAAGAAGTTGCGCACATCACCTGGTTGTTCAAACAGCGCATCAACCTGCCCACCCAACAACGCGCCATAACGTGGGGCGCCCTTGTCGAATGAAATCTGCTGAATCTGCATGCCACTTGCATCTGTGATAAAGCCCATCGTAACACGCTCCATTGATCCTTCTTTGGACACGTTCGCAATGGTTGCTTTGCCGTTTTGCGCCTTGACCCATTCTACAAAAGATGGCCAATCGCTAAAGCGTGTTTCATTTGTGCGGATATAGACCTGACTGAATGTCACCTGGCTTACCACCAGTGGGATCAAATCCTCAGCTGGGTTTGGAAGCGATGAGTCCAGCGCATGCGCAGAGGATGCATCATCAATGTGCTCCAAAACGTTATATCCATCTGCAGGTGCCGCCATATAGGCCGTCATACCAACAGTCCCAGAACCACCTGGTTTGTGATCGCGGTTGATTGGAATGCCAGTAAGTTCTGTCACTGCCTCGGCCATCGCAGCAGCAACCTGCCCCGATCCACCCGCAGGACCATATGGCACGATCATTGTCAACGCACGCTCTGGAAACCCGCCGGGTTTGTCAAAGGATGCTTCTCCACGTTTACACTCAAATGCAAACGCCGAACCACCAGCCAATACCGCAGCACATAGTGCCGCTGTTCCAATTATTTTCTTCATTTTTTACCTCCCGTATGGATGCCGCAACTTCAAGCAAAGCACCCAAATTTACGCACAGGATCATGTAGTTTGCATCGCAGAATGCATCGACGACAGGCACTTTCACGGCCACTGCACAGTGATCAGACTAGCCTGTAATCGCGTTCTGTCTACATTTTTTGTGTCACCTTGATTGTCAACGTGCGCCGCAGGCGGTTGAAAATCGGGCTGCTAGTCAACGGGTGATGTACCTGCAATCGCCTCGGTCAATGCCTCTGCTGAGTGCATTACAGCGACACTAATTGCGGGCAAATTTTCGGTTCCAACACGACTGGTGGGTCCAGAAACAGAGATGCCTGCAATCACCTCTCGATTGAAATCAAACACAGGTGCTGCGATGCACCGCATTCCTAAATTCCGTTCTTCATTATCAATGCTGTAGCCGCGATTTTTGATGTCGTCCAAATCATTATTTAGGGCATCGACATCTGTAATCGTGAACTTTGTATAACTCTCCAGTGACTTCGTTTTTATGATGCGCTGCCTACGATCGTCATCCATATGTGCCAAAAGCGCCTTGCCAATCCCCGAGGAATGCATATCCGACAGCGTACCAGGTGGGAAAAAGGCACGAATGCTTTCATGAGTTTCAACCTGACTTAGGAATAAAACCTTGCCTTCTTTTTCAATCCCAAGGTTTGCGGTTTCACCTGTACTCTCCATCAATTTGCGCATAATGGGTCGCGCACGTTCCACCAAACTGGTGCGGCGCAGAAACCGTGACCCAATGACAAAGGCCTGTGGACCGATGTGCCACACCTGATCTTGTGGATCGAACTCCACCAACCCCTGCCCCTGTAACGTGATCAGAATACGATAAACCGTGGCAGGCGATTGCTCTGTCTCTTCCGCCAATTCGGTTAAGGGTTTGCTTTCCCCCAGACTTAGGTGTTTGAACACATAAAGCGCACGATCCAGTGACTTAATCGTATTTTGTTCTGTTTTGTCGTGCCAATCACGCGGACGCCCCCGTGATCTGCGGGTATTTTGTGTGTCAGCCATGGTTCACCCCGATAATGCAAAATTATTCTGAAAATATATTTCATATTATGAAAAAATCTAATCGATTGTAAATAATGTATTTTTCAGATCTTCAGACCATCAAGTTGTCGAATTTAAAAATGTTTCATTCGAAAATGACACTGCCTACCCTTAAGCAACAATGTGACAAAGGTAGTAAGATGAGTTTTCAAAATCCTGTATTCATTCCCGGTCCAACCAATATTCCCGAGCATTTGCGCAAAGCATGCGACATGCCTACGCTGGACCATCGCTCTCCACTTTTTGGACAAATCTTGCACCCTGCACGCAACAGTGTCCGTAAAATTTTGAAAAGCGGGTCCGCGCACGTGTTTATTTTCCCCGCGTCAGGCACAGGTGGATGGGAAACAGCCCTGACAAACACATTGTCCCCGGGTGATACCGTTTTGGCCGCCCGCAATGGGATGTTTAGCCATCGTTGGATTGATATGTGTGGGCGCCACAGTTTGAACGTCAAGGTTGTCGAGACGCCATGGGGTGAAGGCATATCGGCACAGAAATACGCAGAAATTCTGGCGCAAGACAAATCGCATTCCATTAAGGCCGTGTTAGTCACGCACAACGAAACCGCCACAGGCGTCACCAGTGATATCGCCGCAATCCGTCACGCAATGGACGCGGTTGAACACCCTGCTCTGCTGTTTGTTGATGGTGTATCATCCATCGCATCCATCGACTTTCGATTTGATGAATGGGGTGTCGATGTTGCTGTAACAGGATCACAAAAGGGGTTCATGCTGCCCGCGGGTCTCGCCATTGTTGGAATTAGCGATAAAGCGATGGATGTCACCAAAACCGCTACATTGCCCCGCACCTTTTTCGACGTGCATGACATGGCCAAGGGATATGCAAACAACGCCTATCCCTACACCCCTGCCGTGGGTCTGATGAACGGCTTGAACCAAGCCTGTGATATGCTCTTGGCCGAAGGATTGGACAATGTATTTGCCCGCCACCACCGCATCGCACAGGGTGTGCGCAACGCAGTTGAGGCATGGGGGATGGAGCTATGCGCAAGTGATCCGAGCGTTTATTCGGATACGGTCAGCGCCATCAAAACACCCGCAAATTTCAATGCGACCGACATTGTCACACTGGCTGCGGAAAAATATGGCGTGGCCTTTGGCGTTGGTCTGGGCGAAGTTTCGGGCAAAGTGTTCCGCGTCGGCCATTTGGGCAGCCTGACAGATGTCATGGCCCTATCGGGGATCGCCACTGCCGAAATGTGCATGAAGGATTTGGGATTGCCGATTGAATTGGGATCAGGCGTTGCCGCCGCCCAACAATATTATCGCAACCATTCAATGATCGAACAAAAGGTAGCCGCTGAATGAAGGATATCGTTGATAACATCCCAACCTACCAGGATATGTTGGAGGCCCATGAGAGGATCAAACCCATCATTCGGCGCACGCCCGTGCGCACCTCTGATTATCTAAATGACCTAACGGGCGCCTCGCTGTTCTTTAAATGTGAAAACTTTCAGGAACCTGGCGCGTTTAAGGTGCGTGGTGCAACAAATGCGGTTTTCGGCCTAAACGACGATCAGGCCCGCCTTGGCGTTGCGACGCATTCATCGGGCAATCATGCCTCGTGCCTGTCCTATGCGGCGATGCGCCGTGGCATCCCCTGTAACGTTGTAATGCCCCATACCGCGCCCCAAGCCAAAAAGGATACAGTGCGCCGCTATAACGGCATCATCACTGAATGCGAACCCTCTACCACATCGCGTGAGGCGACCTTTGCTGAGGTTCAAGCCAAAACAAGCGGGGATTTCGTGCACCCCTACAACGATCCGCGTGTGATCGCGGGCCAAGGCACCTGTTCCAAGGAATTCATGGAACAAACCGATGGTATGGATATGGTGATCGCCCCAATTGGCGGAGGTGGAATGGTGTCGGGCACCTGTTTGACCCTGTCAACACTGGCCCCCGAAACGCAAATCATCGCAGCAGAACCTAAACAGGCCGATGACGCATATCGCAGTTTTAAGGCAGGCTACATCATCGCAGATGATGCGCCCAAAACGATTGCCGATGGGTTACTGGTGCCGCTGAAAGAACGGACATGGCATTTCGTATCCAATCACGTCAGCGACATTTTCACGGCAACGGATGCGGAAATCATTGATGCGATGAAACTGACATGGAAACATCTGCGGATCGTGATGGAACCCTCTTCTGCTGTGCCATTAGCAGTGGTTTTGAAAAATCCCGATGTGTTTCGTGGCAAACGGGTTGGGATCATTATCACAGGGGGCAATGTTGATCTGGACAAGCTGCCCTGGATTGCAGCAACGTAAAATAACACTTTTAAGACCAAAGGATTTCACCGATGAAAGACCTAAACACATTTAATGATTATGAGGTGGGCTATAACATCCCTGCCAAACCCGGAATGTCAGAGGATGACATTCAAACCCCCTGTTTGGTGCTGGATTTAGACGCACTGGAACGCAATATCAAAAAGATGGGCGATTACGCGGCCGCAAACGGAATGCGCCACCGCGTGCATGGGAAAATGCACAAATCCGTTGATGTCGCCAAATTGCAAGAAACGCTTGGCGGGGCCTGTGGTGTCTGTTGTCAAAAAGTGTCCGAGGCCGAGGTGTTCGCACGTGGCGGTATTCGCGATGTGTTGGTGTCAAACCAGGTGCGCCATCCCGCTAAAATAGATCGCCTTGCCCGTATCCCCACATATGGGGCGCGTGCGATATGTTGTGTGGATGATGTGACCAATGTTGCTGACCTGTCCGAGGCCGCCGTGCGCCACGGTACGCAAATCGAGTGTTTGGTTGAAATCGATTGTGGCGCGGGGCGCTGCGGGGTGACAACAACACCTGCGGTCGTTGAAATTGCAACGGCCATTGATGCGGCAGAGGGGCTTAAATTCGCAGGCATCCAAGCCTATCAAGGTGCAATGCAGCACTTAGACAGCTATGAAGAGCGCAAGGAAAAAATTGGCATTGCCGTCGCTATGGTCAAGGATGCTGTGGACATGCTGCGCACGAAGGGGTTGGAATGCGACATCGTTGGCGGTGGCGGCACTGGGTCCTATTATTTTGAATCCACCTCTGGAGTTTATAACGAATTACAATGTGGATCCTATGCGTTTATGGACGCCGATTATGGACGTATTTTGGATAAGGACGGCAAACGCATAGACCAAGGCGAATGGGAAAACGCGATGTTTATCCTAACCAGCGTCATGAGCCATGCCAAAGCGGACAAAGCCATTGTTGATGCGGGTCTAAAGGTGCAATCCGTGGATAGTGGCCTGCCCGTGATTTATGGACGCGATGATGTGGAATACGTCAAATGCTCCGACGAACATGGCGTTGTGATGGACACTGCGGGTGTTTTGAAAATCAACGACAAACTGAAATTGGTTCCAGGTCACTGTGACCCGACCGCAAATGTTCATGATTGGTATGTGGGCGTGCGTAATGGCAAGGTGGAATGCGTTTGGCCGATTTCGGCGCGGGGACACGCCTATTAATTTGTAACAATTGAAAAACACCTAAGGGGTGCCGATCACATTGGCGCCCTTTCTAACACACCCGAATTGGACGACCCATGCTACTTGTACCCGAACGCGAAATCGCAAATCTGATGACACGCGAGGCGGCCTTTGATGCTGTTGAAAAAGTCTTTGCCGCGATGGCCGCAAACGACGCCTATAATTTCCCCGTCATTCGTGAAGCGATTGGGCATGAAGATGCGCTTTATGGATTTAAGGGTGGCTTTGATCGGGCGGGATTAACGCTTGGCCTAAAGGCGGGCGGATATTGGCCCAACAATTTGGAAAAGTTTGGACATATCAATCACCAATCCACGGTGTTCCTGTTTGATCCTGATACGGGCATGCCCAGTGCCATGGTGGGTGGGAACCTGTTGACCGCACTGCGCACCGCGGCGGCATCATCGGTTTCGATTAAACATCTGGCGCGTCCTGATGCGCGGGTGATCGGCATGATTGGTGCGGGACATCAATCCACGTTTCAGTTGCGTGCGGCCCTTGAACAGCGGCGTTTTGAAAAGGTGATCGGATGGAATTACCACCCCGAAATGCTGCCCAATATTGAAAAGGTTGCCAATGACGCGAGCCTGCCGTTTGAGGCAGTGACACTTGATCGGATGCAGCAGGCGGATGTGATTATTTCCATCACCTCTGCCTTTGCGCCCTCTCTCATGGCGGAGCATGTTTCGCCCGGATGTCACATTGCCTGTATGGGAACCGATACTAAAGGCAAACAAGAGGTGGAAGCCGCCCTGATCGCCAAAGGCACCGTGTTCACAGACGAAGTGGCACAATCCATTTCCATTGGCGAAGCACAGCACGCCATCGCAGATGGCCTAATCACACCCGATGACATCACCGAACTGGGTGCCGTTATAAATGGCACCCACGCAGGGCGCAGCAGCAACACGGAAATCACCATTTTCGATGGCACAGGTGTCGGATTACAGGATTTGGCCGTGGCGGCCAAAGTTGTCGATTTGGCGCAAAAACGCGGTATCGCGATTGAGGTTGATTTTTAGTTTGCGCCAAAGGCCTTGGTATTGGCAACAAAACGGTCATAGTTGGGTTCAGATAACAGGGCCAGCAGGCGAATAATCACATAGGTCAGGATCAGCGAAAATATCCCCCGCACCACCAAGATATAAAACAGCGATGGGCCAACCAGCATTAAAACGGCCGTATCCTCAAACACTGAATGGTAAAGGTTGATTAAGATCAATGACCCAATAGCGGCCTGTGCGGGGATCATACCCTGGCGCACGTCCTTGATCATCAATCCTCCACCAAATCCCAGACCCAAGGTTAGTCCGACAATCACGATGGTGGATGCACGGCTACCAATGCCGACAAGAACGAGAATGGGATGCATCATTTTTTGGATCAACCGTTCCACACCGATCCAGCGCAACAGTTCAAGCCCGATAATTAAAACAACAATGACCACTTGGATAAACACCAACCCTTTGATCTGATCAATGCCCCAGTGCAGCAAACTGGGTGTCTCATCAAACTGCGGCAGGTGCAGGCGCGCCGTTTCCCCCAACACATTGAATTGATTAAAAAAGAGGTTCAAAAGCGCGCAAAACAAAATGGCTGCCCCAACACGCACGGCCAATGTCACCCCCACTCGCAAACCAGCGTTGCGTGTAATGGCCGCCTCAACAGGTAGGGAATGCGCAAACAACATAAAGGATGCGATTATGGTCGTTTGCGCAACGCTTAGGGATGCGGCAGATGGCATCGCGCTTAGCAACATCAAACCCGCGTAGGGGTTCGTCAGCATGGTTGTTGTTAAAACAATCGCCATGTCGGCAGGTAATCCAATCATGGTCACAATGGGCGCCATGGCAACGTTCAACCAATAAATCGCCCCCGCCATTTCGGCAATTTTCACAACGATCAAGGTTGGGATCAAAACCTTAAACAAGGCCCAAGACACGATATAAATATCCGTCACGATTTTTTTGAAAATTGTCATGTTGCGTCGTCTGCCAATCTACATGCCGTTCTGCATGACAGTCATACGCAGGAATGTGCAGAGTTCAATAAATTAAATCGTACATGCGCAAGCCCCTGAAATAAGATTTGACTTGGCTTTGCGAACAGTATTTCAACGGCTTGCGCAACAAGCACAGGTGACATCCATGTTTGATCGACTTTCTGACGCGTCAAAAGGTGCCGTATTTTTGGTTAGTGGCATTTCGATCTTTGGGTTTTCCGATAATTTGACCCTTCTGGTGTCCGATACTGTCAGCGTGGGGCAATTCCATTTTTCTCGTTCCCTAATCGCGATATTTATGGTCATCGTTGCCGCCCGCCTATTCGGCATGCCTGTGCTTGCGAAATTGTGGAAACCAATAGCCGCGCGCACGGTTTTCATGGTCACATCCATGCTGTTGTATTTCGGCACAATGCCCATGATGCCCATTGCTGAGGCTGGTGCTGGGCTATTCACTTCACCCATCTTTGTGTTGTTGTTTTCCGCAATCCTGTTTGGCGAACGCATTGGATTTCGCCGCATATTGGCCGTTTTGGTGGGCAGTGTGGGGGTTTGGTGCGTCCTGCAACCCGGTGCCGAGGGCGTGACTGTCTATCAAATTATGCCTATTTTGGCGGGAGCCTGTTACGCAATCGGGTCGATTATCACCTTTCGCTATTTGCAGGATGAAAGCGCGTTTGCGATTTTGTTCAGCTTTTTGGTCGCCATTGGGATCAGCGGCGCATTGATTACATCGGTGTTCACTGTGTTCCCAGCCTCGGATCACATGATCGCGACGGCTCCGTTTTTGTTCAACGGATGGCAAACGGTTGATGCGCAATATTGGCTTTATCTATTCATAATCGCATTGGGCGCGACCCTGGCGTTGTCTCTGATGACGCGGGCCTATCAATTGGCCCAAACCAGCTATGCCGCAATCTTTGAATATGCCTATTTGCTGTCGGTCAGTTATTTCAGCTGGCTATTTTGGGACATCACCCCAAATGCGCTGGGTGTTGTTGGGATCCTATTCATTATCACTTCTGGCGTCATCATCACGCTTGCACAGCGCAAAGCGATCTAAACCCACTTATTTGTGCTCATTTATGTCACCGGTTTATCAATGCTAAGGAATTGTATACAATTGTATTTATTGGACTTTTTTGGATACGCAGCCTATATCCCTCACATGAACAGAAAAGATTGCAACACCTGTGAAATCAGCGTCAATCAACTGATGGACGAATGTCCATCCTGTGGTGCGCAATTTGAACATTTGTCCACAGACGCACGCGTTTATGGGGTCATCGCCCTCTTGGTTGTATTTTGCATCTCTCTTCTGCTTTCAGCAAGCTGAACGTAAACGACAATACACCACCCCGAAATTTCAATTGATCTATGTCAAAGTATTGATACCTTTATGCCGATAACAGCACATGGCACATTCTAATGACCAAGATCGAACGTATCGACCTGCGCGCATTTCAGTTTACAGCGAGGAATTTAGGCTTTTCTGCAAACACCAATTCTATTGGTGGGGTTTCATATGAAAAAGGTGCGCAAACAAAAATCACAAAATATGCCGTCGAAATAACAACTACTGACGGATGTGCGGGCCGTTATGTTTTGAATTGGGGGGCCTCACCCTCTGTGTATGGTCAAATGCAGATGTTAGCACCAATGCTGATCGGGCGCGATGCAGAGCAACGTATAGGCATCTACGAAGATCTAAAGCGCGAAGCGCGCCAATTTGACCACATGGGACACGGACCTCTGGATATTGCGCTTTGGGATTGGCAGGGACACGCGTTGAACTGTTCTATTTCAACATTGCTTGGGGGGTATCGCAAAGCTATACCAGCCTATGCAAGCACGTATCATGGGGACCGAAACGGCGGACTAGATAGCAAAGAGGCCTTTGGCGACTTTGCCCTAAAGTGCCGTGATATGGGATATCGCGCGTTTAAAATCCACGGCTGGCACGAGGGCAATCCAAAAGAAGAAGCGGCACTTGTCACCCATGTGCGCAAAGTTGTCGGGGATGATATGACCCTCATGCTGGATCCTGCCTGCGAATTGCGCACATTTGCCGATGCCCTTTACGTTGGTCGTGCCTGTGATGATGCTAATTTTTTCTGGTTAGAAGATCCATATCGCGACTCTGGCGTATCAGCATTTGGGCATCGAAAACTACGAGAAATGCTGAAAACACCCATCTTGCAAACTGAACACATCCGCGGTGTGGAGCCCAAGGCCGATTTCGCGATTGCGGGCGGAACGGATTTCCTCCGTTCGGATCCAGAATATGACATGGGCATCACAGGATGCATGAAAATCCATCATATGGCAGAGAGCCTGGGCCTTGATGTCGAAGTGCATGCTTGTGGGCCAGCACATCGACACTTGATTGGCATGTCGCGGAATTCAAATTTTTATGAAGTTGCACTTGTTGGACCAGATTGTCCAAACGCCGTAGCACCCGTATATCAATGCGGTTATTCAGATCAATTGGATTGTATCAATCCAGATGGCACAATCACCGTCCCAGATGGGGTGGGTTTGGGCGTTGACTATGATTGGGCGTATATTTTGAAAAACCAAGTTGATCATAAATCATATCAACTTTGACATTCCTACCTATTGCGCGCCTGATAATGCGCACCCTTCAACCGTAATGCGGTGCATGTATCGGCGATGTCCATCATAATCGTTGATCGCCTTATGCCATGTTGCGCGGTTGTCCCACATTGTCATGTCACCTTGTGACCAACTGACCCTCGCCTGATACTCGGGTTTTTGACATTCATCGTAAATCATTGCCAAAATATGCTGGGATTCAGTTTCGCTGACCCCATCAATATGCGTCGTGAAATCGGGGTTTACATAAATCCCCTCTCGTCCTGACAGGGGATGACGGATCACAACGGGGTGTAGGGCATCTTGGGTTGCAAGGTGCGCGTTTTCAATGCGTCCTGTTTTTGATGACTCAGACTGCATTTGCGATGCGCCAAAGGCATGACGTGATGAATGCCACGCCTTAAGGCCCCGCAAAAATGATTTCACAGGGTCGGACATATTTTCAAACACACGCGCCATAGACACAAAAACCGTATCCCCGCCAAAGGGGGGCACCTCAATCGCATGTAAAATTGATCCCATTGCAGGCACCTGATCATAGGAATGATCTGTGTGCCAACGTTCACCAATCGCCTTTTTTTGATCTTTTTCCTTTAGCACAATTGCAATTTCAGGGTGCGTATCCAACTTTTTGAAAAAGCGGTTCACATTGATGCTGCCAAAGCGGCGCGCAAAGGCCAAGTGATCTTCGGGCGTAATATCCTGCCCCCGTATTGTGATAACAGAATGATCAACAAAGGCCTGATAGATCGCCTCAAATTGCTGATCATTTTTGATGTCGGCTCCGATGATTTCTGCACCAAGGCTACCTGTTAGGGGGCGAATATCCATCATAACACTCCACGTCGCTGTGTTGGGTGAGCCTTTTTCAACCACTGCTCAGGGTCACAATTTATAGTGTTGCACCACTGAATTTGACGATACGCCATGTGGCGCGAATTTCAATGATGGAATTTGGCGGGTTCGATAATCTTTGCGTCCTGCTATGTACAAGGCAGATGAATTCCGTTACTGCGCCCCAGAGCGTGCCGTTTTGATAGGAGGCAGCGCTCCAAAGGGTAAGGTTCCATGGGGGAACAAATGCCCCGGAACAAAAATTGAGATAAGATTGAAAACCTCCCTAAAGATTGCGCTGGATAAGCGCGGATACGCGGTTTTGACACCCGTACAACAAGAAGTGTCACAACCTGAACTTGATAACTCTGACCTATTGGTTTCTGCACAAACTGGATCTGGTAAAACTGTTGGCTTTGGCATTGCAATTGCGCCGAACTTATTGCCCGATGATGCGGGATTTGGACGCGCGGATGCGCCATTGGGTTTGGTCATTGCACCCACACGCGAATTGGCGATGCAGGTCAAACGCGAACTTCATTGGCTATACGCCGAGGCGGGCGTTGTCATGGCGTCCTGTGTTGGGGGCATGGACATGCGCGATGAACGGCGCGCATTAGAACGCGGCGCGCATATTGTTGTGGCAACACCCGGACGTCTGCGCGATCACATCATGCGCGGCAGCATTGATTTATCACAAATCCGCGCCGTCGTTTTGGATGAGGCGGATGAAATGCTGGATCTGGGCTTTGCCGAAGATTTGGAAATGATCCTGGATGAAACGCCTGACACACGGCGCACCCTGTTGTTTTCTGCAACTGTCCCCAAGGGGATCACACACCTGGCCAAGAAATATCAACGTGACGCCATTCGCATTATGACATTGGCGGAAAAATCCCAACACACGGATATCGAATATCAGGCGATCAAGGTGGGCAAACATGATGGTGAAAATGCAATCATCAATGTTTTGCGCTATCACGAAGCGCCCAGTGCGATTGTCTTTGCAAATACACGTGCCACCGTTGGACGCTTGACCACACGCCTGTCAAACCGCGGGTTTTCTGTTGTCTGTCTATCAGGTGAACTCTCACAATCCGAACGTTCACACGCGCTTCAGGCGATGCGCGATGGTCGTGCGCGCATTTGTGTGGCCACCGATGTTGCCGCGCGTGGCATTGATTTGCCAAAATTGGATTTGGTGATCCATGCGGAATTGCCCTCAAACTACGAAACGCTTTTGCATCGCTCGGGTCGTACGGGCCGCGCGGGACGTAAAGGGACATCCGTGTTGATCGTTTCGCAAAACAACCTGCGCAAAGCAGAACGTGTTTTGAAATCTGCGAAACTGAACGCCGAATGGGGATCAGCGCCAACAGCGGATCAAGTGTTGGCAAAGGATCATGAACGCATTTTGGAAGATGATGTTTGGACACGCGACACAAACCCCGCGCATGAACATATGGTGTCCAAACTGCTGGACCTATACGGCGCCGAACGTGTTGCCGCCGCGTTTTTGGAAACCTACACCCAAAAAATGTCCGCACCAGAGGATATTTCAGAGGTTTATGAGGCCCCACCCCGTCAACCCAAGAAAACCTATGAGGATTTCGGCGAAAGCGTTTGGCTGCGTCTTGAACAAGGCCGTGACGATGGTCTGTCCCCTGGTCAGGTTGTACCAATGCTGTGCAAGGCAGGCGGTATCACAAAAACCGATATCGGGGCGATCCGCATTCAGGGCAATCACAGTTTCATCGAACTGCGCGCCCCCAGTGTGGATGGGTTTTTCAAATCCGTTGGCCGAGACGCCCGTGTCGAAGGCGCATTGGTCAAACAACTGAGCGAGGCGCCAAACATCCCACCCGCGGATCGCAACCGCATACCTGAACGCCCACGCGGACGCTCACACGGCGATGCCCCGCGACGGAAATCAAATTTTCACCCCCTTGGGGATGCGCCCAAAGAACAACGCTCAGATCGGCGCAAATCCGAGGATCGCCCCAAGCATTCGGAAAAGCGGGATTTCAAGGCAAAACCAAAACGTGCCAAGGATTTGCCCGAAGGTGTAGTTGCACCCTTTAAGAAGAAGGATGCCAAACCTGCCCCAAGCAACAGCGCACCAAAACCTGCAGCCAGACCAAAGTCCAAGGTGCGCAAAGGGGCAAGCGACCCAAGCAAACCCATGCGTGCACCCAAGGTTGGCAAATACAACAGCAAAAAGAACAAAGCCCGCCGCGAGGCCGCCGCAATGGCCGGCAAAGGCGCCGACAGCAAACCAATGCGCAAACGCACATAGACACGGTCAAGCCATAAACACACATAAATGCGACGGAACCCCCACCGTCGCATTTTTCATTTCGACCTTTACGCTGTTGACGCCACTTACCACAAAGCTACCTCACTCTTCTATCAACGGAGAGTATAATGAGCGACGCAACACACACAGACGATTTGGGCAAATGGGACCTACGCATCCGTAAATTTTTGATCGCATTCGCACTTTTGACGCCGAACTATTTGTTCATGCGGGTCGTGCTGGATTGGTTTTAATTGGTATCGGCTACCATGTTGAAATCCAAACTACTCGGGGATCATAAAGGGGATAAGATGGTATTAACCTGCGCACGGTGCCAGCATGAATTTTCCCATGAAGTTTCAAATTTGATATTGGTTGTTGGGAAAGAGGCAACGTTACACGCGGTCAGGTCCCGCGCGGTCTGTCGCCAATGCAACACACGTGGTGACAACACCTATCGCATGGTCCCGAAAACAGCATGACCGAAAGCATGAGATATATTGACGAAGTCTGCGCCGCATTGTTGGATGATATGGAACGTAAATACATCATGGCGCGAACACATTTGGAACAGGTCACAGCAGCAAACAGCATGCCCGAAGAGAAGCACGTAGATCAGATCGAAGCCGCGCGCAAAGAATACCTACGTGCGTCCAAGGAGTATTTGGCAATCGCCTTTAAAACAAAATTTTTGGGAGTTGATTTGGAATGAAATTTATTCTGATGGGCATCACCGCTTTCGCATTCTCAACCCTGCACCTATCTGCACAAGACTTGCCCAGTTGCCCAGGGGGCAATGCGGATCCATCCAAATTCTGCCCTGTTGGTCAACAATGGTCAGATGCGGCACAAGATTGCATTGTGATGGCATAATCCGCAACGACGATATTTCGCCCAACATCATCCAAGTGTGATGGATTAATCCCACGATGGAAAAACACCCCATGCAACAGTCGCAATTCGGCATACTTTTGGCCCTGATTGGTGCATTGATTTTAACGCCTGACTGCCTGTTGATGCGCCTATCGCAGATGGACGGGGGTGCGATGTTGGCCTGGCGCGCAACATTGGCAGGCATGGTTTTCCTTTTGATCGGCCTGAACAAAAGAAATCGCAGCATCGACACAAAGAAACGAATTTTTTCCAAAAGCTTTGTTGCTCTGGTCCTGTGTCAAATCGCAAACACTAGCTTTTTCGCATTCGCGATATCCCTCGCCCCTGTTGCGATCGTTTTGGTGGCTGTGGCCACCGTTCCGATTATTTCCGTAATCCTAAGCGCGCTGTTTTTGGGGGAACGCGCCAGCCTGCGATCTTGGGGCATAATCTTGACCGTAATGTTGGGGATCGTGATTTCCGTTTACGGTGATTTACGCGGCGATATTGATTTCAATATGCAGACTGTGCTGGGCGCATTGCTGGGATTAGCGGTGGCCTTTAGCCTTGCTATCAATTTCATCGTGGTGCGACAGGATCGAACCGTTGATTTTGAAATCGCCCTTGGGATTGGGGCATTGATTGCGGGTATATCGGCCTTTGCCCTGTCGCCAACCGCGACAGATGTCACGTTAAGCAGTGCGTTCATTATATCACTTACTGGGCTGATTATATTACCAGTTTCGTTTGTGATGCTGTCCCGTGCATCGCGATACACAACTGCGTCAAATGTCAGTATGCTGATGTTATTGGAAACTGTTTTAGGACCACTATGGGTATGGATGGTTATTGATGAACAACCCTCTCATTTGACAATCGCAGGGGGCGCAATTGTCATACTGGCGATTTTCTATTTTTTACTTTCAGAGCGCAAACATGCGACAGCCGTTTAGGATTTATTGATCCTCAGATGTTTCTTGGTTTGCGCTGTCTTCGTTCGGCTGTGGATCGACCCACAAACTGACAATCGCGGTTATGATTATTGCAACCGCTACAGGCACCATGCGGCGGGTGAAGAAACGGTCAAAATCAACAAGTTTGGACAACATGGTTCTACACGGCTCCTTTGGGCAAATTGATCACCCAACCTTGGGCTGACATGTTAGAATGTTCAACTGGATCGAGGGTTCGCGCCCATATTTAACGATGGCCGTATGATAAAGCGTTTGTTCAGCAAACAAAAAGATGTCTTCACGATCCGCATCGGATGCATGCGCACGAAATGACAGGTCATCTGCCTGATCGGACAGATGTGTGACATCATACGAGGTATGAAAGAACACACCATCCGCGATGATTTCATTCCCATTGATCGTGAAATTAATTGTACGCCCTGGGTAGGCAGGTGTCATACTGGATGCAACCGCAAACGAATGTCGCTGCGCCTCGCTACAGGTAAAGGAGGCCGCATGTGCTGTGGTTGGCGCAGTTCCCATTCCCAACAGCAGTGTCGCACAAAGGACGGCGGCGCGCCCCTCAATCTTTGCGGCCAAGTGTATCTTCCCACAGGTTATAGAGCGCCAAAGCCAAAACAAAAATGGCAATGATCATGAACGGCAAACCGCCCATAAACCCCGCGAAACCCGTTGAAATGGAATGCGACAAACCAATGATAAACACGGCAAATAGGCCAAAGCCGATAAGGCCCGTGATCAAGTTGACAAGTTTAGACATGCGTCTTCTCCTCTTCATTGATACCGTTTTGAAGATAGTGTTGTAGCCATGCAGATGTGCGGAACAGGCGATCATCCTCTTGCTTTCCGCCGATCAATTGCAATCCAAATGGCATATCGTTTTCGCCCAAGAATAGGGGCAAGGTAAGACAGGGTAGCCCCGCCAGCGTCCAAATCAAACAGTTGATCGCATTTCCCGTTGTCCCCATGGACCGCAGCGGGGCGATGCCCGTGGCAGATGGCGCGATGATCGCATCGTAGTCCATGAAATGCTGGGTAAAGAAACGTTCGCTTGACAGTTTGACATCAAGTGCGTCGTGGTATTGCACTTTGGTAATTTGCATGCCGCGTTCATGCGCGGCCGTCAATTCCACAGACAATTTATCTGCACCTTTTGCAATCAGCGGTTCCAGGTTGCGCGCGATTTCATAATCGTAAATGATTTTATGAACCGCAGGCAGTGTTGCCAATTCGGGTGCGACAGGCAGGCGATCAACCTGATCGCCCAGCATATCAACGATTTGTTCCATCGCCTGTAGAACGTCCTGATCGCATTGGTCATGATAGGGCAAATCAAACCAACAAAACGATGGCTTTACAGGCGCATCAGATGTGACGCCCGCATACATATCAGGGCGCGGCCAATCATAGCTGGCTTCATCCCGCTGATCTAAACCACCTATTACATCAGAGAGCATTGCCGCGTCCCTTAGATCATTGGTGAATACACCCACCTGATCCAACGTCGCAGAAGTTTGAAAAAAACCAACACGGGAGGTAATCCCACGAGAGGGTTTAAACCCGTATGTACCGCAATAAGATGCAGGGCGAATAACCGACCCGCCAGTTTGCGACCCAATGGCAATGGGAACATGACGCGCGGCTACCGCTGCCGCCGATCCTGCCGAGGACCCGCCAGGGGTATATTCGGCATTATGTGGGTTGGTCGTGGTGGTTGGGGTCATATAGGCTAATTCGCAGGTCGTGGTTTTCCCCATGATGACGGCGCCCGCCTCTAACAAGTTTTCAACAACCCGTGCGCTGCTTGCAGGCACATTACCACCCAGTGCTGCGCTTCCTAGGCCTGTGGGCATACCGCGGACATCAATGATGTCCTTGACCCCGACGGGGACACCATGCAGCGGCCCCAACGAACGGCCTAACTTACGGAACCAATCGGCCTGACGCGCCCGTCCAAGGGCACCGTCATGGTCTAAGTGGGCCCATGCATTGATTGCGTCATTGGTCGCGTCGATCCGGGCCAAATATTGCGACACAAGTTGTTCAGAGCTAAACCGCCCTGCCCTTATGCCTTCGGCGGCCGCGACCGCCGATAGAAGTGTTAGATCGTCATTCACTTACGGTACCCATTTTCCGAACAAGTAATCTGGGAACCATAGCGCAAGACCCGGGAATTGATACATCATCACCATACAGAAAATCACAATTCCCAAGTATGGCATGATCCCCTTAAAGATCTGCATCAATTCGATTTGGTTCTTCAAGACGCCCTTTAGATAATAGGCCGACATCGCCATGGGCGGTGTTAGGAAGGACGTTTGCAGGTTCAACGCAACCAACATTGCAAAGAAGTATGGGTTGATCCCAAATGTTTCCAGCATGGGCAAGAAGATCGGGACAAAGATGATCAAAATCTCTGACCATTCTAGCGGCCATCCAAGAAGGAAGATGATCAACTGCGCAAGCACCAAGAACTGCCAAGGCTCAAGATTTAGCGCAAGAACCCAATGTTCGATGATGTCGTGTCCACCAAGGTATGAGAAGATCGAGGCAAAGGTCCATGACCCCACAAACAACCAACAGACCATCGCGGTCGCTTTGGCCGTTAGGAACACGCTTTCTTTGACCTTGGTCCATGTTAATTCGCGATAGATCGCGGCCAGTACCAAACCGCCAAGTGCGCCCATTGCCGCCGCTTCGGCAGGTGTTGCCAAACCGCCCAAGATTGATCCCAAAACCAATAGGATCAAAACAGTCAATGGCACGAATGAGATCAAGAGATTGTAATACACCACACCCCTTGGCGGAATGTCGTCTTTCGCGGGCATCGGTGCCAGGCTTGGGTTAATTTTCACCCGAACGATCACGTAAACGATGTATAGACCTGCGAGCAGCAATCCCGGGAACACCGCCGCTGCATATAGGCGCAGGGGTGACAATTCAGCAATCGCCGCATAAACGATCAGCATGATTGAGGGTGGGATCAAAATACCCAGTGTTCCACCTGCACAGATTATACCCGCGGCGAAACTTTTATCATAGCCTGCCTTGTTCATCGCAGGATAGGCCAAAAGCCCCATTAGCGTCACAACCGCGCCCACGATACCAGAAGCCGTTGAAAACACCGCACAGGTTAGAAGTGCGGCAATCCCCAATGATCCGGGCAGGTTATGCGCCGCCTGATAGAGAGAGAAGAACAAGCGGTTCACGATGTTCGCGCGTTCCACCACATACCCCATGAACAAGAACAGAGGGATTGCAACCAGCGTATCATTCTCCATCACCGAATAGGTGTTTTGGTTCAAAAGATAGAAAATATTGTTGTTAAAGATATCTGCAATCGATTCAGGCGCACCTGCGTAATATGCATAATATCCAAATGCCACGCCCATGGCGATCAATGTGAAGGCAATCGGAAACCCGAGAAGAACCAACAAAATGAAGAGGCATAGCATTAAAATCGCTACTTGAGGATCAGTCATCAGTTCGTATCTCCGTCGATGAGAAGGTCTTCTGTTTCTTTCACATCTGCAATGCGTTCAGGCCATTTGCCTGTTTTCATCGCGATCCAGCAGCGTGCCATTTCGGCCACCCCTTGGATCATCAACAACGCACCCGCAACGGGGATCAGCGTTTTGAAGAAATAGATCTGAATACGTGCTGGGCTGTTCCAGCTGACTTCTTTGTATCGCCAGCTGTCAGAGGCGATTTCCCAACCGTACCAAAACAGGGCGATCATGCCAGGAAAGAAGAAGAGGATGTATAGCAAAAAGTCGACACGCGCCTGCCAACGTACCGAAAACAGACGATACAGTACGTCACCGCGCACATGCGCATCCTGAGCCAAGGTATATGCACCCGCCATCAAAAACAGCGCGCCATACATCTGTACCATCATATCAAATGCCCAAACTGTGGGGCTATTTAATACATAGCGAACAAACACCTCATATGACACCGAAAGCGTCAGAATGAGAATGCACCAACCAAAAGCCTTACCAACCCATTGGCTGAGACTTTCAATAGAATGAATCCAGTTTAACAATGCCCTCTCCTTTGGCATGCGGGTAGACGAAACGGCGATCGAAATTTTCGACCGCCGCTTTGTTCATTTATGTTAGGATTAACCGAAGTAGTGTCCGTATGCCATTTTATAATCTGGCTGGTTCAGGTTCAGGTAACCCATAACACGTTTTGCGTAGGCTTTCTGACTGTCGACCACTTTCGCAAAGAATTCATCCTCTGCTGAGATACGATCCACAACGATGTCCCATGCTTTCAACTGTTCGGCCATCACGCTGTCAGGTGTACGGTAAACGTTTACGCCCTGCTCATTGCGCAATGTGTCCAAGTCGTTCGCATAGCGGTTTGTGTTGTGCCAGTAGAAGTTTGAGTTTTCAGCTTCTGAAGCATATTTCAGAATTGCTTTTTGCTCATCCGCTAGGGCGTCGAATTTCTTCTTGTTGAATGTCACTTCGAAGAATTCTTGTGACTGGTGGAATGAACCCAAGTGATAATGCTTGGATACGTCCTGCATACCAAAGTCACGGTCTGATGTTGGGTTGTTGAATTCTGCCGCGTCAATCAACCCTGATTTCATCGCTGGCTGAATTTCGCCGCCAGGCAGCTGCACAACTGACATGCCCATTTCCAACAGAACGTCTGCTGCCAGACCAACTGTACGGTACTTTAGACCCTTCATTTGTGATGAGTCTTTAATCTCTTCTTTGAACCAACCCATTGGCTGTGCTGGCATTGCAGAGTTAAAGAATGACACAACGTTCAGGCCCAATGACGCCATCAGTTCGTCAAACAGCTCTTGACCGCCACCGTAGTAGATCCAACCCAAAACTTCTTGTGATGACCAGCCAAAGCATGGACCAGTACCAAACAATGACGCCGCTTTTGATTTTGAATACCAATATGCAGGAACATAGTGTGCCGCATCCAAAACGCCGCGGTGTACCGCGTCTTGCATCTGGCTTGTTTTTACGACTGAGTTAACAGGTAGTAGTTCGATGGTCAGAGAACCACCTGACATCTCGTTCACGCGCTTTACGTATGAATTCGCGTTCTCAAGAAAGATACCGCCGCCCCATGCAGCCTGCATTTTAAGCGTGGTGCCGTGGCCGCCTGCAATCGCTGGTGCTGCAAGCGTGCTTGCACCGACAACGGCTGAGCCGCGCAAGAAGTTACGACGGTTTAGTGAATTAGTCATTATTTCCTCCCAATAATCTGCGCATAACGCATGCATGACATATTCCGCGTTCGGCATTCGTCAATAAGATTTCAGGCTATTGGTGAAATAATATTACCAATACAAAATTGGTCGCGCAAATTTCTTAGTTCAACATTAGATAAATCAGGCTTTAAGGATACCTCAAAAAGCGCGGCCGATCAACTCTTGGTAGAATTGCGTCGCCATGTCAGTGCCCAGTTCGATATCATCGATGGTTATCTGCGATCCAGCCGATATATTTCGTTTCAAGCGAACTCCATGCGCCAATCCGATTGGTAAGGCATTCTGCGCGACATCAATCGATAACGCCTGCCCCCAAACGGTATAGCCCCCTTCCCCGTCCATTACTTCACCTGCGAATAAATCGCGTTTTGCGATAGAGCCGACTGTGCCACGCATTTCACGGGACTGCCCGGTTGGTTCGTTTCGCAACGCCGCACTCAGAACCGATATAGACAACTCAAGTCCAATCAGGTGAAAGGGTTTGTACATCGCCGCAAATTGACCTGTGCTATCGGTTGGCAAACCGTATTGTTTGAAACAGGATGCGGCGTAATCATTGGGGGCTTCAAACACCACGTAAACACCCCACCGCAAATCCCGAAACACATCACACCCGTCCCGCTCGAGTGATGAGATTGTTTCCACCATCCCGCGTTTTTCAAGTTGGCCACCATATTCCTTGGGGCGCAACACATGCGCCAAATCATCGACCCCACAGGGCGGAAATGAAAGCCCCGCTGCAGGCACATCCAAACCACAGGCATTTGCAATGGCCACCATTTCAATCGCGCTTTTTGTACCATCCAAAAAGGAATTGAACATTTGCGGGTTCATACCCGCCGCCCGCGCCTGATCCGCGGACAAACCATAGTAATCCCAAACGTTATCAGGGGTCACAGTATGATAGAGCGGCAAATATTTGGTGCCCTTACCCGCCGCCGTTATGTCAAACCCCGTGGCCCGCGCCCAATCCACCATTTCCGACACCAAAGCGGGTTGATCGCCATAGGCCATCGAATAACAAACACCCGCTGTACGCGCCTTTTGCGCAAGGAGTGGGCCCACCATCACGTCCGCTTCTACATTGACCATGACCACATGTTTACCCGCCTCAATCGCGGCAAGCGCATGTTCTGTGCCCGCGCGCGGGTTTCCCGTGGCCTCGATTACCACATCCACATCATCCCGCTTGGCCAATTCTGCGCCGCTTTCCTCATAAGACAGGGCCTCAATACGCGCCGCGTCCCATCCCACGGCTGTGCAGGCCGCAAACATACGCGCGTGATCCAATTCGGCGATTGCCGTCACCTCAATCCCTGCGATTGTGGGCACTTGGGACAAAAACATCGACCCAAACTTACCCGCTCCAATCAATCCAACCCGTACGGGACGATTGCGGGATGCGGCTTCGGCGGCAAGGGTTGCTAGGTTCATGATTATCCTCCAGATGGCGTATCATTGAGAATTAGCATTCCAAAACTTTTTGTCTGTGGCAAGAAATAGGTACTGATAAAACATTAGACTTTTCATCCATATCCGACCAGTCTGTTGGTGAACATTGGGACATAGGACGTCACCGCCGCCAAAGGAGTTTTGCGATGCTGAAACTGATTGATAATCGACTGACCGCAGACGTTTTGTATACCCTCCAGAAGATGGGACATGGTGACGTGTTGATCATTGCCGATGCCAACTTCCCTTCCACAACAATATCAAAATCGACAGTCTCGCAAAATGTTTTGAACATGGAAAACCTGAATGCACCCGAAGCGATTGAGGCGATCTTATCCCTCTTTCCCTTGGACACCTTTGTGGACGATTTCGCAGGCCGCATGGAAGTCGATGGTGAACCTGATTACCTGCCCCCTGTGCAAGAGGACGTCGCAAAAATCGTCCGTGCAAATGACGATAAATCGCGTGACATGATTTCAATCGAAAGACAGGCGTTTTATGAATTTGCACGTCAAAGTTATGCCATTGTTCAAACCAGCGAAACCCGATTGTTTGGGTGTTTCATGCTGCGCAAGGGTGTTATTTTCCCATGCTGATTATTGCGATGAGTAGACCTGCATTGATCCCGAGCTATCTTTGCTCAAACCAAAGGCGCGCAATGAACACACACAAATTATTCACCTTTCTGGCATTCTACGCATCCACATTTGTCGCCGCCAGCAGTGCGGCCGTTTGGGACGTTGGCGGTGCGTGGTATCAATCATTAAACCAACCCAGCTTTACGCCGCCCTCATGGGTGTTTGGGCCTGTCTGGACGATCCTGTACCTTATGATCGCGATTGTCGCCTATCGCATCGCCTATGCTGCGGAAACTTCTTGGAAAATGCCTGCCCTCGCGCTTTGGGCGCTGCAGATTGCGTTGAACACATTGTGGACGCCCGTGTTTTTTGGTGCAAAAAACCTTGAGGGTGCACTAATCTATATCGGACTTCTCTGGGTTACGATTTGTGTTTTGATTTGGGTAACACGGCAGGTTGATAAGTTCTCAGCGCTTCTTTTGCTGCCCTATCTGGCGTGGGTTAGTTTTGCGAGCATATTGAATTTCGCGTTTTGGTCCCTGAACCCGTGACCCATGTGATGCAGCAATGCTATAATTTTAAATCGGCCACGCCGAACCAACCACGATTAAAGAATAGATTTGCACCCACATCAGACGCGCGAATTTCCAGTTCCGAACGTGGTCCCAATTCAAACGCGTCATAATCGGTTGCGATGCCATTTACGAAACTATCGTAAATATTCAACGTGATTGCGCGCCGTGTATCGTTGTTCAGTGTTACCACAAACCCAACCTGTGACGCATCAACGGTCGCAAAGAATAGGGCGTTTTCAATATCATTCAGCGCATTCGGCAATTTAGGGTTGGCCTGTAGGTTCAAATAGAAAACGCCGTCATCGCCCTCTTCCACGATTAGGCCAATAATTCCATCAAATGCCTGCGCCTGTGATGTTTGTGAATAGAAAACAGTCGCCGAGAATTCGACATTCGCGAGGGCAAAGAAATTATCTTCATCAAGGGAACACGACTGAAGCGTTCCGTTCATTCCATAATTCCGCAAGATTCCCAAGACCTGTCCAATTTCAGAATTACAGCTGTCCACATCGGACGCAGGTAGTTTCAAGAAAATCGGAATTTCGATGGGCTGTTTATCCGCCACCACATCTTGGATATCGCGGACATAAAACGTCGGCGTGACGTTAAAGTTACAGGCCGACACCGTCAGCATCGCTAGGACACAAAAAAGATAACGCATCGAAACACACCCAACTCAGTTCTAAATTTTTACCATTTTAGTTCAAAGTTGGGTGTTGTCAAAATTGATGTTTCAGCGCGATCTTGGCCCCATCCATGTGGATCGCCCGCGCGACGAAAACAGGGTTTGAAAAAACGCTATTCAGTACAGGAATTAATCCTCATACAGGCTTTTCATACCACCCATTTGTTGTGTTTTGAAAATCGAAGTCACATCCTTGGCAGGCGGCAACGGCATCCGCACAGGAACATTTTCCACACGCGGCTCTAGGCAAGGTGTGCCGATGATCGTTCTTTCTTTCAAATCATCCCAAAACTTCAGTTGCCCCAAAGAGTGAATGTAGGAATTGGAACCAAGGATTGGCCATGCATCTGCTTTTGCGATTTCATAAAACAGAATAAGCCTTGCCCGATCACTTCTATTTGGAGCTGATCCATGCAGAGTGCGCACATGATGTACGGTCATGCTCCCCGCTTTTCCAGTCAAAGAGACGATTTTGTCTTTCTCAAAATCTGGATCGTCGGGATCAATGGCGCCACAGAAAATTCCCTGATTGTGGTGGCTTAGGATTGGTCCTTTGTGTGAACCGGGCACCACTTGCAACGGACCGTTTTCCATGTCCACATCCTCGAGCAGCAATCCAAACGCTAATAGACTGTCATTTGTATGTGGATAAAATGCCCAATCTTGGTGCCACTCCACCGCTGCACCACCCCCTGGCGCTTTGGTGTTCAGCTTGGATGTAAGCAAGGTTGCATCATCCCCAAGTAAATCCCGCAAAACTTCGGTCACGCCAGAGTTTCGCAATATTTCATCGAAATACGCGTGCTGTTTATGGGGCAACTTTATGCGCGTCAGTTTCGGATTTTCTGCCGTGTGCCCCACATCAAGATCAAAGACATCATTGCTCTCGGTGACATTCCTTGAGGCTTTAATGAAATCGTAGGTGATGTTCTGAAGCGTTTTCAATTGCGCTTCGGTAATGACATTTTCGACCAGCAAATACCCCTGTTCAAAATAGTCTTTGATTTGTTTGTCCGTCAGCATCGTAACCTCAGCGTAGGATGTCATCGGCAGTCATGCAAAATGCACAGGTGTTAGTTAAGTATGAAGAACGAAACGTTCAAAATAAACAACTTTTCATCAGCTCGTGGATGCGGGCTAGAACCACCCGTGATTTTGTCTTCAAAAATTATGAAAAACGCAGTCAGAGCGCGTGTTAATCTACATCCCGCTGCATGATCCATTCGACTTCGGGTGCTGGGATAAAGCGCCATTTGCGCAAGGGGCCTGCCATGACGTTTAGGTAGTACATTTCAAACCCATAGGGCGCACCACAAGGGTGGTGCCCGCGCGGAACCAAAACCACATCCCCATCAGAAACCGCCATGGTTTCATCTAACTGACCGTCATCGGTATAAACCCGTTGAATGCCAAATCCATTTTCAGGGTTCAGGCGGTGATAATAGGTTTCTTCAAGATAGGTGATGCGAGGATAGTCATCTTCGTCATGACGATGACTGGGGAAGGATGACCAATGGCCTGCAGGCGTAAACACCTCTGTCACCAATATGCTGTCGGCGTAATCCTCATTTTCCATGGCGATATTGTTTATGTGACGCGTATTTGTTCCCTTGCCCCGTTCTGTCAGGGTGATGCCGTCGGGCCCAATACGGCGGGCCTGATGCCCGCCCATGCCCGGGGCGGAACAGACCGCCAAAACGCAATCGGTTTCTGCAACCGCGCTCCAGTCCGTGCCGTTGGGCAGGTACAAACAATGGGGGGGTGTTTTTTCAAACACGTTCATTCGATCCCCCAAAACACCCCAATCCTGACCTGCGCCCGTGATCGCGGCCTTGCCCTCAACCAGAACAAGGATCACTTCACGATCCCCTGTCGCCTCGGCCGCCTTATCCCCCGCCTTTAGGTGATAGAGGGAAAATCCGACATAGCGCCAGCCCGCACTTTCAGGTGTGATTTGGTGGACCTTTCCACGTTTGCCAAAGGGTCTTTTTAGCAGATCAGACATGCGTAAGCTCCGTTATACCGTTTTTTGGGTGGCTTTGCCTTGGCGATAGCTTTCCCATGCATCATTGACTTCTGAACGCACAGAGACCTCTGGTACGCCAACCTCCCACCAGGAACCGCCATGTGGTGTGCTGGGATATGGGTCTGTGTCAATCACGATCACATAAGGCCCCTTGATATCACCACGTTTGGCCAGCGCCTCTTCCAGTTCACTGATCGAGGAGACCTTGATCGATGTGGCCCCCATAGATGCCGCATGTGCCGCAAAATCAATCGCCGATGGTGTTTCATGCACGGCGTCTTTCAGCAGGTTATTAAACTCTGCCCCGCCTGTGCCCATTTGCAAACGGTTGATACAGCCAAATCCACGGTTGTCCGTGACAATCACAGTGAAGGATACACCCATCATGGCCGCAGTGGCCATTTCGGAATTGGCCATCATATAGGTGCCATCGCCCGTAAAGCATAAAACATCGCGTTCAGGCTCAGCCATTTTAATGCCCATGGCGCCCGCGATTTCATATCCCATACAGCTAAAGCCATATTCCATATGATAGGACATGGGGCGGTTCGCCTTCCACAGTTTGTGCAACTCACCCGGCATCGTGCCTGCGGCACACATAACCACGCTGTTGTCGCCTGCGCTGCGTTGCACCGCGCCAATCACCTGCATATCAGTGGCCAATGCATTGCTGTCAGAGGGCGCATCAGTCAGCGGATCCACCTTGGCAAACCAATCCTCTTTCAGTCCGACGATTGAGGCGGATGATGTGTGATCGCCCAATGCGGATGACAGTTCACCCAGTCCTACACGTGCATCTGCCAATAAGGGCATCGCGCCATGTTTCATGGCATCATAGGCCGCAACATTCAGGCAGCCGATCTTGCGATTTGGATTTGCAAAGAGGCTCCAAGAGCCTGTTGTAAAGTCTTGGAAACGGGTTCCAACACCAATCACCAAATCCGCCTCGGCACAGACTGAATTGGCCGCTTCGCCCCCTGTCACCCCGATTGGCCCAAGGTTCAGCGGATGATCCCACGGCAGCGCGGATTTCCCTGCCTGCGTTTCTGCGACAGGAATGTTATGCGCCTCGGCAAATGCGGCCAATTCCGCGGTTGCATCCGAATAATGCACACCACCCCCTGCAACGATCACAGGGCGTTTTGCGACGCGAATGGCATCTGCCATATCGGCAAGTTCATTTACATCGGGGCGGATACGGCGTTGACGCCACACTTTGGGTTCAAAAAACGCCTCGGGATAATCATAGGCTTCGGCCTGCACATCCTGACAAAAGGCCAAGGTTACGGGGCCGCATTCCGCAGGATCGGTCAAAACACGGAACGCACGCGGCAATGCCGTCAGTAATTGTTCCGCCCGAGTGATGCGATCAAAATAACGGCTGACGGATTTGAACGCATCATTGGCTGAAACGGTGCCATCACCAAAATCCTCAATCTGTTGCAACACGGGGTCAGGTCCGCGATTGGCAAAAACATCACCTGGCACCAATAACACAGGCAATCTATTGGCATGCGCCAATGCGGCTGCAGTGACCATATTGGTCGCCCCTGGCCCGATTGAGGAAGTGACCATCATCGATCGTTTACGACCCAACTGTTTGGCATAGGCAATGGCGGTGTGCGCCATGGTTTGTTCGTTGTGCCCGCGATAGGTCGGCAATTCCTCTTGCACTTGATAAAGTGCCTCACCCAATCCTGCGACATTGCCGTGGCCAAAGATTGCCCAACATCCCGCAATCAGTGTTTCACCCTGTACATTGCGTTGCGCGGCGATGTATTTCACCATGGCTTGTGCAGCGGTTAGTCGAAGTGTTTTGCTCATATCATGCATCCATTCTTTTTAACTTGCGGCCTGCGCCGCAGCGCGCGCCTGATCCCAAATTTCGCATAGACGCTGATAGCGTCTACGCATCATGTCAATAGCCTCGGCATCACTGATGTCGCCCGCCATCCAGGCCCGTGCCGCATCCCCAAAGATCGTGCGCCCCACAGCGAACCCTTTGACCAAGGGTTGCTGCGCCGCCATGGCAAAGCTTGCCGCCAGTTCGGCCTCGGGTGCGTCCAAACCTAATACAACAATCCCGCGGGTATAGGGATCATTGCGTTCAATTGCATCGACAGCATTTTGCCATGCGGCTGCGGTTTTAAACGGCTCTAGCTTCCACCAATCTGGATAGACACCCAAATCATAAAACTGCTGGATCAATGTGGCCGTTGTCATATCATCCACCGCCCCAACCTTGGACGGGATAATTTCCAACAAAAATTCCAAACCATTCCGACGGCTCGCATGCCACAGGCGTTTGACCACCTCTTCTTGCTGCGTCCGCGTTGCTGCGTCATCATCGGGGTGACAAAACACCAACAATTTCACAACGTTCTCGCGCGCCCATTCGCGCAATTGTCCCAAATCCTCGCCCAGTTCAGGTTCCAATTTAATGGGACGCGATCCCGGTAATTCGGTTGGCCGCCCAATCCACAGCCCAGTGCCAGAGGCCGCATGAAGCGCAGAACGCCCAATGCGATTGTCACACAAAATGCCGTAACCTGGTTGCCCTCCTTGGACATCAAGGGCCGCTTGCAAACACAGTTCTTTGAACGCGCCGCCTTTGTCTTGGGAAAATCCCGCCATCTCTTCCAATTGCATGCGGTGATCAAAGGCAAAGGTTTTAACGCTGGACCAATCCCCAGCCCGATTTGTGGCCCAATGTACCTGTTCCAATTCTACGTCATTACGCAGATCGGGCCGCGTGATCCCACGTTTGAAGAAGAACTGAAGTTCCTCCCAACTGGGATAGGCAGGCGTACATCCATGCCGACTGACGGCAAAGGCGCCGCAGGCATTGGCGTATTTCAACGCAACTGGCCATGTTTCTCCGTCAAGCCATCCTTTTAGCAGGCCAGACATAAATCCATCCCCTGCCCCAAGAACATTAAACACCTCAATCGGAAAGCCAGGGCCCGCTTCGCCCTCATCCAAGCTGTCAGGGATATCACCCGTAAAAGCAACGGCCCCCGCTGCCCCGCGTTTACAGACAAGCGTCGCTGCAGATACGCCACGCACGGCGCGCAGGGCCTCAATCGTGTCTGTACTGCCCCCAGCAATGTGGAACTCTTCTTCCGTACCAACAATCAGCTCGAACAGATGCAGCGTGCTTTGCATCTTTTTCGTTACCGCAGCACTTTTGACAAAGCGGCTTTCGCCATCCCCGTGTCCCGCAACACCCCAAAGGTTGGGACGATAATCAATATCCAACGCCGTTTGCATGCCTGCGTCACGCGCGATGTTTAGCGCCTTAATCGTCGCGGCCTCAACCTGCGGATTGCTCAGATGCGTGCCTGTGGCCACAACCGCGCGGGCCGTGCGGATAAAATCAGGATCAATGTCATCTTCACAAAGCCCCATATCCGCGCAATTTTCACGATAGAAGATCAATGGAAACTGCTCTTCATCCCGAATGCCCAGCAAAACCAAGGCCGTCAGACGATCAGGATCAATTTTGACCCCAGATGTTTCAACGCCCTCTCGCTGAAGCTGTTCAATGATAAAGCGTCCCATGTGCTCATTACCAACACCTGTAATCACAGCGCTGCGCAACCCAAGGCGGGATGTCCCACAGGCGATATTCGTCGGCGATCCACCAATGTATTTGTCGAACGATCCCATATCCTCAAGACGCCCGCCAATTTGCGCGCCATATAAATCAACCGATGATCGACCGATAGTAATTAAGTCCAAAGATGCCATTACACGTCACCCAATTTCACGGGCATCCCTGTTTGGGCAGATTGCGTTGCAGCCTCGGCCATCGCCAAGGCGTCAATGCCATCTGACAGTGTGACAGGTATATCGGCACCATTGGTCAACGCATCCACAAATGCACCCCACTCCGCCGCATAGGCAGGCATGTACCGTTCAAGGAAGAAATAGGTTGGTTTTGCGCCAGTCACCCCATTGGTGGTTGATTTGACGACAGTGTTTTCCAACATGTTTTGCGCCTGCAACAATCCTTCGGACCCAAGCAGTTCGACCCGCTGATCATATCCATAAACTGCACGGCGCGAGTTACTGATAACGGCAATGCGGCCATCGGCATATGTCAGCGTGACAACAGCCGTATCTACATCACCCGCCGCGCCGATTTCGGGATCAACAATACAGCTGGCGGTTGCCATAACGGAAACTGGCGCTTCATCCATCATAAAGTTTGCCATGTCAAAATCATGGATCATCATATCGCGGAACAATCCGCCCGATACTTTCACATATGCAATCGGGGGCGGTGCAGGGTCAAAGGATGTAATCGACAACAGCTCTGCCTTGCCAATTTCCCCCGCATCAAGGGCCGCTTTCATCGCGCCAAAGTTTGGATCAAATCGACGGTTAAATCCAATCATCACGGGCTGCCCTGTTGGTGCGGAATTGGCCAAACAGGTGCGTGCGCGTTCCAGACTTAGGTCCACAGGTTTTTCGCACAAAACGGCCTTGCCCGCTGCCGTCGCGGCCTCGATCAAATCGGAATGTGTATCGGTTGAGGTTGCAATCAAAACCGCATCAATCGAAGGATCCGCAATAATTTCATCTGTTGTGCGCGCCTCCGCACCATATTCGGCAGCCAGTTTTTGAGCATTTTCTGGAAAATAGTCTGAGACCGCCACCAACGTGCTGCCTGCATGTGCAGAAATCGCCGTTGCATGTACCCCCGCAATGCGGCCAGCGCCCAGCAAACCAATTTTCAACATAGTGTTTTCTCCGTTCCATGGGGCGCTTCCCCAGTTAAAATGTTAGCGGTAAACTTACGCGTCACATTGGATCGCTGATTTAAAAACTGCAAGTCCCGATTGTCTGAATTATATCCGTGTTAAAGGGTGAATGCCGCGCGAAACGCCTCAAGCGCGTCTTCTTCTTTATCACGCGCAAAAGATTCCATTCCAACTTGGCCGTCATAGCCCATTTCGTGCAGCGCGCGCGCAATCATCGGCCAATTCATTTCACCTGTTCCTGGTTCACAGCGCCCCGGGTTATCGGCCACCTGAACCTCACCAATCCATGGTAAACAGGCCTCTGCATGACGAATAACATCCCCTTCGCCGATCTGAGTGTGATAAAGGTCAAGGTTTATCTTTAACTCGGGTCGATCCACTGTGCTGACAAGGTTCAAAACATCCGTTGTCGAATTGAATGGACACCCCGGATGTTCCCGCAGGTTAAGGTTTTCCAAGGTAAATTGAACACCCTCTTCTTCTGCCAAATCACAGATGCGATGCAGCGTATCGCGCGCCTTTAACCACATTCCCGGCGCCACGTGGTTCAGTTGTTGAACTGGCAGACCAAAATCACCCAATCCCGTGCCATGTAGGTTCAGTCGATCCACCCCCAACCGTTTGCCAATCTGTACGGTTTCGCGTGCCGATTGCAAAAGCATATCCGCACCCTCATCATCCGCCAATCGACCAACCAGATACCCGTTCATGATCGTGAAATTTGCACCCGTCTTTTCCAAGGCATCCAAATCCCACGCGGGCCAATTCCAAAGCCCAACGCCAAACCCCATTTCATTCAGGCGTGCTGCACGCCAATGAATTGGTTTGTCCTGCCACAGCATTTCTGCGCATGCCGCAAGTTGAAACGTCATCTTAGAATCCTATCAGTGTCACACTCCGCCCTTCCAGCGCACTTTGACGTGCCGCATCCAAGACCGCAAGCGTACGCGCACCAACCGCTGCCGTAACGGGGGGCGACGCATGTTGGCCACTCAAAGAAATGCGTGAAATGCCATGGATCGGTGCGCGTTATAGTGACATGGACCATAAAACTAAACAAAGACGCTGATCAGCCCCGCAACAAATAAATATCGCGCAAGCTTGCCAATCGTTACCAAAACCAAAAACGTCAAAAGCCGTTCGCGCATGATGCCTGCGACAATAGTAATCGGATCCCCGATAATCGGCACCCAGCTAAACAGCAAGGTATATCGGCCATATTTAAAATAGAAATCTTTGGCGCTTGAAAGCCCTTCTTCTTTCACCTGAAACCATCTGCCCGCTTTGGATGCAAACCGCCCTAAAACCCAATTAACAACAGAGCCCAGTACATTGCCAAGCGTGGCGACACCTACCAAAGCGACAACCGCATTCGGGTTTTGCGAAATCTGATAGGCAAGCAGCGTTTCTGATTGCGCAGGTAATATCGTGGCCGCCAAGAACGCGCTAAGGAACAATGTCACATACAATTTGATGAAACCGCTTTGGTAAAACTGCCTGTCATGCGACACCTCTACCACATATTTCCACGTACAAAACCCAGAAACTCGGCGTGTGCTGGCGCGAAAATGCACTGATATTATTCAATTTATTATGCACATCTTGCATTTGCCGCAAACACATCGACGCGTCATATGCGACCTAGAGAACTGATAAGCTGCCAAGTCGCGGTGCTGTCAGACAAACGTGCCCAATCATCAGTATTGATTTGAAGGCTATTTTCATACGCTCATCAAAGAACGCCACTCGGAAAGAGCAGCGTCACTATTAAGCTTGAACTTTCTGCATTTTGAGAGTGATCTTTGTGAATTGAATAGATTGTCAAATGAGGCATGGATTGAAGCGAGCATTCGTAGACTGTACGCTCCCCTGGATAGAGGCATAGCCCTCTCTCATCGTTGAAATGGTAAATGTGCATTCGCAACTCTGTTGTTTGCCCATCACTCAGTAACCTGCTTTTTCGAATAGCCCAGTTGTATGGCTGCTGCACCAGAGGACCCAAACTTATCAGTAACGATCTAATTGGGAAATCCATAGGGCCGCATGGCTTTCTTCATAAACTTTAAAGCTGCTTTTTTGTGTCTGTTTTTTGTGACGTAGCTTTCTAGCACCTCACTTTCATGATCGACTGCGCGCCATCGCTAATCTCGGAGGAAACCCAGCTTCCGCTGATTTTCGTGGCATGATGGAGCAGGAGCTGCGCAAGATAGTTGACCCTGGTGTAGCTTATGCAATGATGTTTGAAGAGCAGGTCGCATTGATCGCGTTCCACGTCGGCCATAAGGCCACGTTAAAACTCAGCGCACGTTGCGCTCCGCCCAAATCATGAGGGAAAAATGAAACTCACAATTCTTGGATCAGGATCGCCCGAAGCCTACACCAGACGCGCTTCTACTGGGTATCTGCTCGAGATAGGCGAGGATCGCATCCTCTTTGATTGTGGGGGGGGCGTCGTCGACAACCTTATCCGTTCCGGCCGTCTGCCCAAAGACATCACCCATCTCTTTTTCACCCATTACCACTCGGATCACATGATGGACTACGCCCGTCTTGTGCACGCCGCATGGGACGAAGGGGGCGCGCCGATCAAAGTGTTTGGTCCCAAACCTCTCAAAGACATCACCGAAGGGTATTTTGGACGTAACGGCGTCTTGAGCCATGACCTGCGCGCGCGCACAGAATTAACACAAAGCCAACACGTCTGGGTCGCCCGCGGCGGCACCCTGCCCCGCCCGTGGCCTGCACCCGAGATTACCGAGATTGAAGTAGGGTTCACATACCAAGGGAACGGTTGGACCCTTGGAGCGGCCCGCGCCACCCATGCCCAGCCCATTCTCGAATGCCTTGGATTTTCAGTAGAGGCGGAGGGGAAAAAGTTTGTCTATTCGGGCGACACGAGCATCAACCCCGACATCACCGCACTTTGCCAAGATGCAGACTTTTTGCTCCACTGGTGCTATCGCGGCAGCGGAGAACAACTCCACCCCGCTCTCCAAGCCTGTAGCCCCGACCCCGCAGAGATCGCCCAAATGGCGCAAGGTGCGGGCGTCAAACGCCTCTACCTCAGCCACTTCCGCGTTCACATGGATAGCGAAGACGTTCACCAAAAAGCCCATGCAGACCTACAAAAATACTTCCAAGGCAACAGCGGCATTGTAGAAGATTTAGACAATTACGAGATTTAATGTCGTTTCGGCCCTATCATACCAACAATCCGAAGCATCGGTATTTATCTGGCGAGTATTTCTATGAGGTGACCAAATAACGCCACTCGGTTGGCGCGGCATCACGTTTATGCCTAAACGTACTAAGTTTTGGAAGTAACCTTCGCGAGTTGAATAGATTGTGAAATTAGGCGTGGCTATTAGCAATGCCACCTTTAGATGTCAGGCATGACTGTTTATTCTGACATTGAGCTAAACTGCTTACTTCCGGAACTCTGCTGATCTATGAGTTTGTTCTGCAAGACCGCAAAATCACCTTAATAAAACATGCTGGCTAAGATAGCAACGCCAACAACGGCAAAGACAAGAGAGAAGTCCAGATTATAACCGGCGCTATGATTTTGGTGTTTGCACCGTATAGCATAGCAAGCGCAAAAGCCATGGCACCGGAAGGACCAGCGGAATTAAACAGCAATAGCTTTTCCCAGTGTGCGTCGGTCCTGAATAACGCGATTAACATTAATAACAAAAATGGCAGGCCAACTAGTTTAATCCCGGAGATCACAGCAATTGGGATGTTTGGAACCAAACTACTTTGAGATAAGATTATTCCTAATGCTAAAAGCATCATAGGCGGCGCAGCTGGGCCTATAAACTCCAGAGCAGTGATGAAAGATATATCAAGTTCAAAGTTCATCATCTTCAAGATAGAAGCCAAAAAAATCGATAGTAATACTGGGTTTTGGATCAAACGCTTTGCGGTAGTTTTGAATGAAAATGACGCGCGCGTATTTGCAATAAAATCTGTTGTGATAATGAAGAACGCAAAAACAACGGTCGCATCCCAAAGAACTACAGCATTGATCGGAAGGTTCGCAACGCTGCCATACAACAATTGCGAGATTGGCCAGATATACATCAACGTATTGACGAAAACGACACACATTGAAACCAACCAGGCTTCTAGCAACTGGAGTTTCAAAAACTTAAGGCAAATCAATAAAGTGAGCAAAAATAACACTATTTGCGCTAGAGCGTACAGACCGAGCGCTTGAAACAATATTCCAGCGATATTCGTATTCATGATTAAGGTGAAAATGAGAGCAGGTTGAAAAACCAAAAACCCAATTTTATTCAAAGTTGATGCTTCTTCTCGCGAAATGATTTTGTATTTGCCAAGGCAAAAACCCAAAAGAAGAACCGAAAAGATCGGAAAAATATCATTTTTGATAATTTCAAGCATATGAAAGATACTCTTGGATAAGATTAGATGGCATCGCAAACTGTGAAATAGCTGCGTAATCTCAAGATGAAGATCGTATTTATCTCAACCATAACAAACACAATCAAAGCGGCATTCGCACTTTTATGAACAACTAAAGGGTTTCTACTTTGTATCCAAATCGTGGAAAGTGGACGCAAACTTCTCCAAGGTCAGGATCGCTTCGTGTCAGCGAGATGGTATCATGATCAGCATACTGGATCATTCCCTCTACAGGTTGTTCACCACCATCTACATCGGGCGATACTTGTATACGCATACCTTGTTTGAAGCCTTGCGGATCTCTTGGATCAACAAATGATGCACATGTAGACTGACTGTTTTTCGCAATTTGTATTGCCTCTTCAGCTGACAAAGTGTGCATATCACCATGCCCAAGTTGTGAAATTCTTTTCGCCCATTCTTCAATAAAAATGAACTCTGACATGAAATTAGGGCCATTAGACCATCTACCACGAACAAACCAAATAAGGTGGTATAATTGGGCATCAATAGCAGCTGGTTCATGGCCTAAAACAAATGGCCTCCCGTCAGATAATTGGTGATTTATTTTATGTAATGGTCCACGAAGTTGTGACGCGAGATGTGACATTGTTGCGTTCGCTTCTTTCAAACCATTGGCCCAATCAACGCCCATGTACAAGCGCCCTCTGTCCTTTGCGAAATCCGCAGGCAGTTCATCCGCCGCCGATCCCAGCACAATTTTTACGCCAAGATCAAACAATGCGCCATCAGTCCATCGGCTTAGACACCACATTAATTCTGGATCTGATGTTGGATGAAAACTGGGCGATGGAAAACGCTTCTCCAATTCATTCAAAATGCACAGGCTGTCACAGTAAATGTCTGCACCGATTTGCATAACTGGGGTTCGACGATACCCCCCTGTTAACTTTGTGAGCATTGGTTTGGGTGGTAATCTGGGTATTTCTACCGAATACCATTTTAATTGCTTTATTCCAAAACCAACTCTTACTTTCTCGGCAACAGGGGACTGAAAATAACTATGAAAAATAATATCTTTAATTTGCGCAACCATGAATAAGCCCCCTTCAAAGGTACGAATAGCTGAAAAATTTACAGTACTTGAAATGTGATGTTTCTTTTCAATTTAGCAAGGAAAAGGTTTGAGCTATCACTAAGGCTTTAAGGCCATTTCATTTTCAAAAGAGTTTCTTATATTTCGAAATTTGTGATGCAGCCTAGAGATCCGCATCGCTATTCAGACCGAGAATGAATTTCGCGTCATGCTCTGATTTTGAATCGATACGTAGATTGAGGCGGTCTCTTTAATCCTGCATTCCTAAACATCGATTTTTTTAATCTAGCTTGCATATGTAAAGCCGAATACGCGCCATGAGATAATTGATCAGTAAACAGCGTTTCTGCTTAATCAAGAAACACAGCGACCGTCATTCGCAATTTGGAGTGAAATTTATGAACATCCGTTCCACAATGGCGCAGTAGAAGTCTGTGTAAGATCATGTTTATTTAAAACAATGTTTCACTCTCGGTGTTAGGACGAAGATGGTAAAAATACCCCTAATCCACAGCGCGTCATACGAACTTGAGCTACATGACACGCACAAAGTTATGGGACAAAAATCAACCGCGTTATATAACGCGATTAGCGCGATGCATTGGTCGAAAAAATTTGAGACTGTGACCTGCAGTGGCGTCTCGCCAAAGGATCTAACCTTAGCGCATGATGTGAAATATATAGATCGCTTTGTAAATAATCATCTAAGTCGTTCTGAAATGAAACTGATTAATTTGCCGTGGTCTGCGCGACTTTTAAAGCGTAGCCTTTTAACACCTGCTGGTACGTTTGAGGCCGCAAAATTGGCACTAACAACTGGCGTTGCATGCCACACCGCAGGAGGGTCGCATCACGCGTATCGAAATTTCGGTTATGGTTTTTGTGTTTTCAATGATTTGGCGTATGCTGCACTAAGGTTACGAAAAGAAAAATTAGCCCGTCGTGTTCTAATTCTTGATTGTGACGTACATCAGGGTGATGGCACGATCGACATCTGTAAAAACAATCCAGACATTTTCACCTGCTCGATCCATGGGGGGCAATACATAGGCCCTGAACGAATGGTAGGCTCGCTTGACGTTGCATTGCCTGACGGTACGGACGATGCACAGTATTTATCAAAGTTGAAGGACGCGCTCAATTTTACATCCAACAACTTCCTACCTGATATTGTAATTTATGACGCCGGTGTTGATGTTCATCTGAACGATAAACTAGGCAGGTTGAACATTACATCCGATGGTATCATTGCTCGGGATCAACTTATCCTAGCGTTTTTTCAAAAGCGTAATATCCCTGTCGCAACAGTCATAGGTGGGGGTTACAGTGTTGATCGTTCTGAATTGATTAATCGACACATGTTGGTATTTGAAACCGTGGCACAGCTATATTGAAAGTGCCAATCTATATCATACCCTCATCATTTACG